>JANXAZ010000038.1:6185-28535 GCA_025062095.1 Geminicoccaceae bacterium | reverse complement strand
ATCGTGCCCCCGTGTTCGGCCGGGGCGTCGCTCAGGGGATTCATGGACGAGTTCATCCGCATCCGCGGTGCCCGCGAGCACAACCTCAAGGGCATCGACGTCGACATCCCGCGCAACAAGCTCGTGGTGATCACGGGGCTGTCAGGCTCCGGCAAGTCGTCGTTGGCGTTCGACACCATCTACGCCGAAGGTCAACGTCGGTACGTGGAATCGCTTTCCGCGTACGCACGGCAATTTTTGGAACTCATGGAAAAGCCGGATGTCGATCTCATCACCGGACTCTCGCCGGCGATTTCTATCGAACAGAAGACGACGTCGAGGAATCCTCGCTCGACCGTCGGTACGGTCACCGAGATCTACGATTACATGCGGTTGTTGTGGGCGCGCGTCGGCGTGCCCTACTCCCCGGCGACCGGCTTGCCGATCGAGGCGCAGACCGTCTCGCAGATGGTCGACCGGATCTTGGCCATGCCCGAAGGTACGCGCCTTTATTTGCTCGCACCGATCGTGCGCGGTCGCAAAGGCGAATACCGCAAGGAACTCCAGGAACTGCAGCGACGCGGGTTCGAGCGGGTCAAGATCGACGGAGCGCTTTACGATATCGAAGAAGTTCCCGCGCTCGACAAGAAGAAAAAACACGAGATCGAAGTGGTCGTCGACCGGATCGTCGTCGCTCTCGATCAATCTCAGCGGCTCGCCGACAGTCTCGAGACCGCACTCGAACTCGCCGATCAGATCGCCGTCGTCGAGAACGCGGACACGGGCGAGCGCATCGTCCTTTCGGCCAAATTCGCCTGTCCCGTGTCGGGTTTCACCCTACCGGAAATCGAGCCGCGTCTGTTCAGCTTCAACAATCCCTACGGCGCCTGCCCAGCGTGCGACGGGCTGGGCAAGCTCTTGCGCATCGATCCCGATCTTCTGGTCCCCGATCCGGATAAATCCATCGCTGATGGCGCCGTCGAGCCCTGGTCCTCGCAGACCGTACCTTATTACACGCAGGTCTTGATCGCGATTTGCCGTCATTTCGGTGTCGATCCCGACACGCCGTGGAAGAAGATCCCCAAACGCGTGCGGGACGTGATCCTGTTCGGCTCGGGCGAGGAGCCGATTCCGATCGCCTTCGACGACGGGCTGCGGAGCATCAGGACCAACAAGCCTTTCGAAGGCGTGGTCCACAATCTGCAGCGTCGTTGGCGCGAAACCGAGTCGATTTGGATGCGCGAAGAACTCGAGCGGTACATGGCTCAGAACCGATGCGAGGCCTGCAAAGGCTACCGGCTCAAGCCCGAAGCGCTCTGTGTCAAGATCGACGGTAAACACATCGGCGAAGCGGCGGATCTTTCGATCCGCGAGGCGGCGGCATGGTTCTCGGCCTTGCCGGCCAAGCTCTCGCCCAAACAACAGGAGATCGCGAGCCGGATCCTCAAGGAGATCCGCGAACGCCTCGGATTTCTCGTCGATGTCGGTCTGGACTATCTCACGCTCGCGCGCGACTCGGGCACCCTTTCCGGCGGAGAGAGCCAGCGCATCCGCCTCGCTTCTCAGATCGGAAGCGGCCTCACGGGCGTGCTCTACGTCCTCGACGAGCCGTCCATCGGCCTCCACCAACGCGACAACGATCGGCTCCTCGCTACGCTCGAGCGCCTTCGGGATCTCGGCAACACCGTGATCGTCGTCGAACACGACGAAGATGCGATCCGCCGCGCCGATCACGTGATCGACATGGGGCCGGGTGCCGGCGTGCACGGTGGGATGATCGTGGCGCAAGGCACACCCGAGGAAATCATGCGCGAGCCGGCCTCGCTCACGGGGCAGTATCTTTCGGGCCGTCGGCGCATTCCGCTGCCGGCGCGCCGGCGCACACCAGAGATGGACCGTTGGCTCGAACTCGAGGGCTGCCGTACGAACAACCTCCAGGACATCACCGTCCGCTTCCCTCTCGGGCTGTTCGTCTGTGTGACCGGCGTATCCGGCTCCGGGAAATCCTCGTTGGTCGTCGATACCCTCTATCCGGTTCTCGCGCGTCGGCTCACGGGCGCACGGGTGCAAGGGGGAGAGGTGCGGGCCGTGCGCGGCCTCGAGCACGTCGACAAAGTGGTGGACATCGATCAATCCCCGATCGGACGCACGCCGCGCTCGAACCCGGCCACTTATACGGGCGCGTTCACGCCGATCCGCGACTGGTACGCCGGGCTGCCCGAATCTCGGGCACGCGGCTACAAGCCCGGCCGCTTCAGCTTCAACGTCAAGGGCGGACGCTGCGAAGCTTGTCAGGGCGACGGGGTCATCAAGATCGAGATGCATTTTTTGCCCGATGTGTTCGTAACCTGCGACGTGTGCAAAGGGAGACGTTTCAACCGTGAAACGCTGGAAATCACCTGGAAGGGTGCGTCGATCGCCGACGTCCTGGAGATGACGGTGGATACGGCAGCCGAATTCTTCGAAGCGGTCCCCGCTGTACGTCAAAAACTCGAAACCTTGCAAAAGGTGGGATTGGGTTACATCCGCCTCGGTCAGCAGGCGACGACTCTGAGCGGCGGGGAGGCCCAAAGGGTCAAACTCGCCAAGGAGCTGTCGCGACGCGCGACCGGGAGGACGGTGTACATCCTGGACGAGCCGACGACGGGTCTCCACTTCGAAGACATCCGAAAACTTCTAGAAGTCCTTCATGCGCTCGTCGATCAGGGAAACACGGTGATCGTCATCGAGCACAATCTCGAGATGATCAAGACGGCCGATTGGATCATCGACCTCGGACCGGAGGGCGGCTCGGGCGGCGGACGGATCGTCGCCGAAGGCCCTCCCGAGCTGGTCGCGCGCGTGCCCGAGAGCCACACCGGCCGCTACCTCGCCCCTCATCTTCCGGAGGCCCGACCGGCACGGAGGCGCGAACGGGCACAAGCGTGATCGGATCGGCGCGGCTCGCCGCGCAGTCGGAGCCTCCGGTCGCGACCGATCGCCGAACCCGAAACGGAGCCGTGCCGCCGGGAACCAGCGTCGCGGCCGCGGGGAATGTCGGAACCGGCGGACGGGTGCGAACCGCTGGCGGCTTCCGCGGCCGCTCCCGCGCGGATCCGGTGCGCCGCGAAAGACGCTCTTGCCTTGCGATCTCTAAAACAGTAGAGGCTCATATATCCGTGGAGCCGGGGGGCTCGTCGAAGAAGGGAGGGTGCCAGCGTGCGGACCACGCTCGCTTCGATCGCCGTCGCCGCAGGGTTCATCACCTGTGCCTGGGCGCAATCGGAGAATCCGGTCGAGGAATATCGCCGGCTGCTCGCCGATCCTTTTGCCAATCCGGGCTATCTCTTCGTCGATCGGGGTGAAGTCCTGTGGCACCAGAAGCGCGGACCGAAAAACGCTTCCCTGGAGCAATGTGATCTCGGGCTCGGGCCGGGAGTGGTTGAGGGAGCCTATGCCCGGCTTCCGCGCTATTTTCCGGACGCCGACCGCGTCATGGATCTCGAGACGCGGCTCATTTGGTGTATGGTCCATCTCCAGGGCTTCGACGAAGCGACGATCAAGAAGACAGCCTTCTCCAAGCGAGGAGGGCAATCGGATATGGAGGCGCTCGTCGCTTACGTCGCCGAAAAGTCCTCCGGCATGAAGTTCGAAATTCCTCTCGAGCATCCCAAGGAGAAGGAAGCTTACGCGCTGGGCGAAGCCGTATTCTATCGCCGAAGCTCCTATTTCGATTTCTCGTGTTCCACCTGCCACAGCCAAGACGGGCGGCGGATCAGGCTTCAAGAACTGGGCAACATGACGCGTCAGCAGGACGCTGCACGCGCCATGACCTCCTGGCCGACCTACCGCGTCTCGCACGAAACGCTGCGAACGATGCAACACCGAATGTGGGATTGTCTGTGGCAGATGCGCATGCCCGACCTGGACTACGGATCCGATCTGAGCGTCGCCCTCATTATGTGGCTGACCAAGAACGCGGAAGGCGGCGAGCTCGCCGTTCCGGGCATCAAGCGGTGAAGGGAACGACCATGCGCCGTCTGCTCGTCGCCTCGTTGTTGGCGCTGTCGGCTTCCGGCGCGTTCGCTGCGGAGATACCGGGTCTGCCGAAGATCTCCACCGAACGCCGCGAACAGCTCGTCCGGGACGGATTCCGTTACGACAAGCTGCCTCCCGAGCTGCGCGCGCGCATCGATCAGGACGAGACACAAAGATTGTGTACGGAATATCGGAACGAACCTCCTCCCGAAGTCGCCGCTCACATCGAGAAACTCGCTCGCGATTCGATCGTTTTTCCGCAGGACGGAAATTTCCTCGGTGACTGGAAAAAAGGCGAGGCTCTGTCTCTCAACGGCTACGGCTTGAGGATGGGCGACGATCCCAAACGGCAGGTCGGGGGCAATTGTTACGCCTGTCACGAAATGTCGCCCACCGAACTCTCTTACGGCACTCTCGGCCCTTCGCTCAAGGCGTACGGTAAGCTGCGCGATTACGACCGCGAGGCGATCAAAGAAGCTTACATCAAAATCTACAATCCGAATGCGACGGTCGCGTGTTCGACGATGCCGCGCTTCGGAACCAACAAGATCCTGTCGATCGATGATATCCGACACATCCTCGCCTTCTTGTTCGACCCCGAGTCGCCGGTGAACCGAGCAGAATGACAGCCGGCCGGATCGGGCCGCACTCGGCCCGATCCGGCTCGTTCGCGTATGCGGCGCTTGCTCTGCTCTGTTCCATCGCCTAGGTAGAGCCGGTCGCGCAACTGCAGTCGGGTCGGACGGGCGATGCGGATCGTCGAGGGCGTGGCGCCGCTCGCGAAGCTGTTCCGGGGATTTCTCCTCGACCAATGGGGTGTGCTGCACGATGGAGAGCGCGCGTTGCCCGATGCCCGTTCGACTCTCGAAGCCTTGCTCGGTTCAGGGGCGCGCGTGGTCTTGCTGTCGAACTCCGGCCGGCGCGCGGACGACAACCGCCGACGGCTCGAAAAGCTCGGCTTTTCGACCGAAGGTCTCGCCGGCATCCTCACCTCCGGCGAGCTCACCTGGCGCGCCCTTCGCGACCGCCCCGGTCCGCCGTGGACCGAGCTCGGTCGACGCTGCTTGCTGCTCTCCATTGGCGGCGATCTCGGGCCGGTCGCCGGGCTCGATCTCGATCTCGTCGACGACGTCGCGGAAGCCGATTTCCTCCTGGTCTCGGGTCTTGAGGGAAAGCCGGCCGAGGCGTGGCGCTGGCTGTTGGAAGCGGCGCGGGTGCGCGGCTTGCCTCTGGTCTGTTCCAACCCCGATCGCGTCGCCCCGAGCCCTTCCGGATTCGTGGATTCACCGGGAAAACTCGCGGCGATGTACGAACGATCGGGCGGACGCGTGATCTACGTCGGGAAGCCTTTCGCTGTTGTCTACGAGGCTTGCCGCGCGCTTTTACCCGATCTGCGCAGCGAAGACATCCTCGCCATCGGGGACAGCCTGGAGCACGACGTGAAGGGCGCGGCGGCGCAGAACATCAAGACCTGCCTCGTCACTTCGGGGATCCACGCGGCCGAGATCGGGCCTCGGGTGGCGGAAGACGAACGGCGCCTCGCACTCGAGCGGCTCTGTCGGTCCTACGGGGTGGTGCCCGATTTCTTGATCGAACGTTTCGTTTGGTGACCTCGCGCGCGAGCGTGCGTCTTCGTCGCCTCTCACGCGGCCGAGGCATCGAGAAAAACGCCGGTCGAAGCTCGCGCGTCGAGTCGCGATCGCCGCTCCCTCGTCGAGAGCGTCCGGCGCGACCGTTTGTCTGGACCCGGCCGTCGCGAAACCGATCGGAGCGCTGCCTCCGCGCTCGGGTCGCGCGGGGCTCGTCGCTCCCTCGGAAGCTCGGCTATCGGCCCCGCGCATCCCGACCGAGCCCGAGCGCTCCCCGGCTTCGAGAAGCACGATCCGGAGCGGCCTCGCCCTCTCGAGGTCCACGTCGCGTTCGCGTGGACCGGGGGGAGAACCCCGCGAATTCCCGGCCTCACTGAAAAGGCGTCGGTCCCTTCCGACCGCAACCGAACGCACAGCTGCACCCGATTCGCCATGAAGCCTCGTCCCGCTCGGCTGCAGTTCGATCGCGCCGGGGTCGCACCTTCGCCGCGGCGGCGAGCGGCGAGAACGCCGTTTCGCCGCCGCCGCTCGGCTCTCGATCCGCGAAGCGGATCTGCTTCGGTACGGGTCCAACGAGGTGGACGACAAAGGGGCGCCGTTCTCTCTGGTCGGCCGCGGGAAGACCGGTGCGCCGCGAACTTTCGTTCGCCGCTCCGCACTGCGCATCGAACCTCCTCCTCATCCCGACGTTGCCCGCAAGCTCGGCGCTCTTTCTCGACCGAATGGTGCGAGCCCCGCCCTCGGCGAAGCCCGAGCGTCCGCGCGCCGCGGCGAGGCCGGCCGTGGACGTCCTTTCCTGTATGCCCCCGGGCGTCTCTCGCCGTAGGGAGAGCGGAATGGCCCGTCAGAGATCCGGGGCCGTGTCGGGAGGCGTGGTCTTGCCGATTTCGTCCAAACGCCGTTGTAGAGCCAGGCGGTCGAGCGCCTCGATCGGGAGGTTGACGAAGATCTTGATCCTGTTCTCGAGGTATGTGTAGATTTTCAGCCAATAGCGTAATTTTTGTTCCTCCGATCCCTCGAACAAGACCGGATCTTCGACCCCCCAGTGTGCCGTCATCGGTTGCCCCGGCCACACCGGACAAGGCTCCTTCGCTGCCTGGTCGCAAACCGTGAAAACGAAATCCAACGGAGGCGCCCCCGGTCTCGCGAACTCCTCCCAACTCTTGGATCGCAGTGCCGTCGTGTCGTAATTGAGCCGCCGAAGGATCTCGATCGTCATCGGATGGACTTCTCCGCGCGGCCGGCTGCCCGCGGAGAAGGCCCTGAAACGACCGCTGCCCCAGCGATTGAGCGCGCATTCGGCCATGATCGAGCGCGCCGAGTTACCCGTACACAAAAACAGAACGTTGTAGTGCTTACTCACCGCAGATTTTCCCGGATACCACGCCGGGTAGACGCGTCTCTGCCCGGTCTGTCACCTGTTCTGCCAGACGAACCACGTCACCACAGATCTCGGATCGCCCGCTGCAACAGTCTTCTGTCAAGAACATCAAAAGGCGGCGCAAGGTTTCGAACTCGGCAGCGTAAAATACGAGTCGCGCGCGACGCCAGGACCGCACGAGCCCGGCCCGATCGAGCTCCTTGAGGTGGAAAGACAGGGTGGAGGGCGGCACTCGCAACCGCGCCGCGATGGAACCGGCGTTCAGTCCGTTCGGCCCGGCCTCGACCAAGAGCCGGAACACCGCCAGGCGGGTCTCCTGCGCGAGGGCGGCCAGAGCCCGGACGGCTTGCCTCGGTTCCATCCTTCGAGCCTCCTCGAACGAACACGCGCTTAAGTCCGCACCGTGACGGCACTGTGACGGCCCCCGCCCGCCCCGGCACGGCGTCGGCCGAGATCGGTGTCGTCTCGCGCCCGCGTTCGCCCTCAGCGATCTTCGCGATCGTTCTTTAGCGAGAGGGTGCGTCGGATGCGATAGCTCTCCTCCTTCCATTCCGGCATCGAACGCAAATGCTCGAAGCTCAGGCCCGCGTTTTCCAACCGGATCGCGATCTCCGCGAGATCTTCCGCACCGAGCACGCGGTTTCCGTCTTCGACCGCGCGCGGTGCGACCTTCTCCTCCAGGTGCCATCCCGCCTCTCCATGAACGAGCTCGTGATCGATCGCGAGCCAGAGGAAACGGGCGAGCCACAAATAGCAGGGGTTATAGCCCCTCTCGCTGCAGCTGCGCTCGAGAGCCGCCGCGAAAGGAGTGATCCATCGCCTCGGGTAGGCCGCAAGAAAATCTCCCGCCTCGCGCAAGAATGCGCGCGCCGTGTTTTCTTCTCCTCGCGCGAGCGCTTGCGCCGCGCGCTCGAAGAGAGCCGCCAAAACCTCGAATTGCGCCGAGGGATGATCCGCGAGGTCGCGAAACCCAGGATCGAGGCGGAAACCTAATCGCTCGTATACTCGATTGAGTTCGCGTTCGCTCGGTCCCAACAGCGTGCCGTCGAGATAGATCCCCGTGTTGAGTGCGACCGGCGCCGGAGGCACGAGGAAGAGCGCGGCGTAAAGACGCTGGAGTTCGACCGGATCTCCGAGGTTCCGTGCCGACTCCTCGAATTCTCGCAGGATCGCTTCCGCCTCGAGCCCCATCTCGCGGGCGATCGCGCGCAGATCGGCCGCCAGATCGGCCGAGAAGGAAGCGCAGAACCGCGCATCCGATGGTACCATCCATGCGCGCGCGAGCGTGAGCCACAAATCTGTGCGAAGGCGCAACTCCGCCGGCGATCTCGGGGACAAGCGAGCCGATCTCCTCGGACAAGGGGCGGCCGCCCCGTCGTGCCGAGGGCCGGCCGCCCCCGAGAGACACGGAAGTCGAGCGAGGTTCACCTCTCGCGGGTCGACGACCAGCTCTCGAGTGCCGCATAGATCGTGTTCGCCAGGAAGATTCCGACGAACAGGAGCACCCACTCGAGCTGCGAGGGGGCGTATTCGAGAAGTGGCGGCGCCCAACTGCCCTTGAAGGGCGGTACGAGCTGGCCGTTGATCATGAATTCGTAACGGCTCGCGAGCAGCCCGAGGGCCACGAGAAACGCCCCGATCATCTGCAGCCAGGGCTGAGCGCGCAAAGAAGGCAGAGCGAAGACGACAAGCGGTACCAATCCTCCGCCGATCAGAGCGAGCCAATAAAGCGGCTGCGCGATCGTGTACCGCCAGACCTCCATGCCCTCCCCGTAGCTCCACAAACCCGTCACCGTCCGGGTCAGGACGAAAAGCAGATGAAGGAAGACCGCGGTCGCCGCCGCGATCCCGAGCGGCCCCGCCAACAGCCGGCGCGTGTTCTCGGACAGGTTGTCGGCCACGAACCCGTGGACGGCATACGTGAAAAAGATGAAAAATGCGATGCCGCCCATGAAGGATTCGATGAGGAATACAACGGGCAGCTCGCTTCCGAACCAGAAAGGTCGGAAGACCAACATCCCGTACACCGATCCCGCGATCAACGTGATCGCGAGGGCGAGCAAGCCCAGGACAACAGCGAGAATGCGCGGGACCTCTGCAGGCCCCCGCCCCGCTCCGAAGGCGTAAGCGAGGAGCGCGAGAACGATCGTGTAAGCGCCCACGCACAAGATTTTCCAGAATAGGGGCGACGCCGTCTGCAAGTTGATCGGCGTGGCCCAAAGTGCGCGCAACGGATGCGGAAGCTCCAAGAACAGGATCGCCACGCCGCCCACGAGCGCGGCGATCGCGAGCCAAACGCAGCGCTTGGCCACCGGGTCCCAGGAGCGGATGCCCACCGCCAGGGGCAAGGAAGCGACGAGAGCCAAGCCCGTCGAGGTCAGCAAGAAATAGTCATAAGCGACAATCGGGAATCCCCAGAAGACGCCGTAGTTCGTCGTATTGAACGCCACGTGCCCGAGCGTCACTTCGAGATAAATGGCATACACGAACGCCAACACGAAAAGGACGGCCGAGCCGATCAGGTAAGGAGACGGCTTGAAAGCCGCTCGCAGGGTCGTCGCAGTCGCCATGGCTCATTCTCCCCCGTTCAACCGCGTCCCCGCGAACGCTCGCCGGGGATCACGGGCGCTCCGCCGCCCGCCAGGTAGTAGACTTGCGGCTTGTTCCCGGTCTCCTCCTTGAGCCGCACCCCCCGCTTGTCGGCGATCAGCTGGTTCACTCTGCTGTTCGGGTTGTCGAGGTCCCCGAAATACCTCGCCTTGGGCGGACAGACACGTACGCACGCTGGCACGTATTCTCTGGTTTGCGGATCGTCCTCGTCGAGGTCGGCGACACCCTTGGGTGCTTTCGAGATTTTATGATAACAGAACGTGCATTTGGAGACCACGCCCTTGGGCTGGATGCCGATACCTTTCTTCCGGTCCTCGAGATGGTCGGGCATTTTGTACGGTGGATTCCAGATCCGGTCCCCGTCGCCCGGGAACACCTCGCGCAGGTCCGGCTGCACGACCGGCTTTTCATCCATGTAGAAGCGAACGCCATAGGGACAGGCGATCATGCAATATTTGCAACCGATACACTTGTCCCAGTCGACCAGGACGACGCCGTCCTCCGTTTTGTAGGTCGCTTTGGTCGGACATACCGCGACGCAAGACGGATTCTCGCATTGCATACAGGGTCGCGGCAGCCAAGAGAGCTTGACGTTGGGATAGGTACCCTCGTGGTAGAAGAGCACGTCTTGCCACGACTCTCCCGGTAGGCGCGAGTTCTCCATCGCGCATGCGGTCGTGCACGCCTGACAGCCGGTGCACTTTTCGAGATCGATCACCATACCCCACTTGGTCATGGACGTCCCTCCCTGCCTCAGGCGCGCTCCACCGTGACCTTGGTCGTGTAATAATTGCACTGGCCGGTGATGCGGTCCGACTGGTTCACCGTACATTCACCCGAGTGACCTCCCGGCACCGCCATCGACCACCGGCCGGCCCGCCAATGCCCCCACTCCATGGGCAGAACGATGGTGTCGGGTCGGACCCCTTCGTAATAACGACACCGCACGCGAATCTCGCCCACGCTCGAGCGGATCTTGATCCAGTCGCGGTCCTTGATTCCGCGCTGGCGCGCTGTTTCGGGATGGATCTCGGCGAAGGCCTCGCCACGTCCGCCGACGATCGGCTGGAAATGCGCGATCACCATCGGAATGTTGTGACCGCGTCCTTCCGCGTGCAGCGCCTGCTTGGGCGTCACGAGATAGAGATCGCCACCGCCCGGATGCTTCGGCTCCTCCCAGATCGGGAACATGAGATTGGCCTTGTTGCGGCCGGTCTTGGCGGCGATCCAGTCGGCGTTGGCCTCGAGCAGCCCCGACCGGATCTCGAACTTGCCCGAAGGAGTCTTGAGGAGCTTGGCTTTCACCTCCTCCGGCGTCATCCGCCTGTTGTAGCCTTTACCGTCCCATTCGTAAAATTCCCCGCGGATCTGCCGCCACAGATAGGGCTTTTTGTACCAGACCCCCTTCTCGACCCATTTCTCGAAGCTGTCGACGCCGTTGTCGCCCGGGTTTTTTTCGAAGCCCTTGGCGAGATGGCGGATGACGTTCTCGGCGCTTTCCAACTTTTTGTAGTATTCGCCCATGGGCCCTTTGATACGCTTGCCGATCTCGATAATGGTGTCGCCGAAATACTTTGTGTCGTACAGAGGCTTCACCGCCGGAACGCGCAACTGGGTCAGCGGATAACCCTCGAAGGGGTAAGTCGGGGCGTCCTGCAGCCGCTCGAGATAGGTGTGATCGGGAAGTATCAGATCGGCGAAATGGCTCGTTTCCGACGGGAACGGCGAGGTGTCGATCACGAAGACGTCCTGCAGCGCCTGCTCCCAGACCTGTCCGTTGGGCGCGGTCCAGATCGGGTTCGTACAGTAGAACAAAATCGTGTCGAGCTTGTACGGCCGACCCGCGAGATGATTGGGGCCGACGTCTTGCATCATGTTTCTCGCGAGGAGATAGCCGTCCGGATGTCCCTTGAGATCGATGCGCGGATATTGCTTCCACGGCCCGTTCTTGGCGTACTCGTCCAAGTAGTCGTCTGCATTCGCCGGCAGAGCACCGTAAGGCGGGGGCATCTGGTACATGAGCCCGCCCTCGGCGAAGAGCGACCCCACGAGCGCGTTCAACGTGTGAATGGCCATGGCGTTGTAGATGCCGTTGGAGTGCGCGTGGGCGCCCCGCTCCATGATCGCCATGGCCGGACGGGTGCTGCCGAACTCGCGCGCGGTGGCGAGGATGTCCCGCTCGCGCAGGGTCGTCACTTTCGCCGCCCAGGCCGGCGTGCGGTCCTTGAGCTCGATGTTCCACCATTCGACCAGACCCTTGACCCACTTCTCTTCGAAGGTCGTCGGATCGACGGTCTGGCCGGTCTTGAAACGGTTCACGCCGTCGACGAAGTCGCCGACGAAGGACCGCTCCCAGAGACCCTCGGTCAGGATCACGTGGGCGATCGCGAGGGCGAGCGCGCCGTCCGTTCCCGGCTTGATCAGAAGCGCACGGTCGGCCGCGGCGAGGGTGGTGTTCACGTGCACGTCGACCGCGGTGACGCGCGTCTTGGGGCTCTTGTCGCCGCGGATGTAACCCCATACTTGCATGTTGTAATTATAGGGTCGGAAAGCGTCGAGGAAGCCGCAGCCGAACATCAAGATGTAATTCGTATGCCGATAATCGTGTGCATTGTAGCCGGCGTTGCCGTCGGTAGCTTGCTTGGCGACGATCGAGCCGTCGGAGCACATCGAGGAATGCCCGATCGGCACGTTGGGCGATCCGTAGAGTTTGCCGAACGTCCCCAGAAGCCCGGCGCAGGACGCACCCCAACCGCGCCCGTAAAGAATTGCGAAGCGGTGGCTCTCGCCCCGGTCCCGCAGATTGTTGAGGCGATCAGCGACGACCTTGAGCGCCTCGTCCCAGCTGATCGGGACGAATTTCGGATCTTCGTTGCGCCCTTTCTTCGGGTTCGTGCGCCGCATCGGGCCCTTCCAGCGGTCGGGATCGTAAAGGACGTAGATCCCGAGCGGCCCCTTGGGGCAGAGCTTGCCGTTGGAGATCGGATGATCGGGAGTGCCGTAAATCGCGTGCACCCGGCCATTCGTGACGTACACGTCGATTCCGCAGCGCGCCGGGCACTGGTGGCAGATATTCTTGACGATCTTGGTCGCCGCCGCGGCCTGGGCCCGGGCTTCGCCCGGCGCGACGCCCTCGGGTCCGGCGTTCGGTCCGGCGATGGCGAGCGCCGACCCCGCCCCGGCGGCCTGCAGGAATCGGCGACGGGTCGTGCTCGCGAGATGTTCTCCGCTCACGTCGACCTCCCTTCCCTTCCGTGCGAAGGCTCGTGCGGCTCGTCCGTCACGCTCGCGCGACGGACCCAGTGGTGCACGAAGCGCAGAAGCTCGTGGTCTTTCTCGCAAGTGGGACATCGGCCGCTCGCCGAAAGCGGGTGATAGCGCGCACCGCACACTACGCAGCGCACCAGCGAGCGGCGCCGCAGCACTCGTCTTCGGACCGGCTCGGCTTCGCCCGCGGGTGAAAGAGCGAGGGAAGCGGTGGGACAGACCTCGACGCAACTACGGCAGCCGGTGCAGATCTCGGGATCGAACAGAAGCGAACTCGTCTCTTCTTCGAGTTCCAGGAGGAGCGCGCCCGTGGGGCAGGTCGCGGCGCACAAACGGTTGTCGCGACAGCTGTCCGCGACCACGACTTCGGGAAACAGCGACGCCGGCGCTCGGCCGTCGGCAGCCAGCGCAGCGAGGCGGCGGGCCCGCTCCCGCAAGGCGACGGCTTCCACCGGCCGCGGCCGCCCGCTGCCGCGCGCCTCGATCCGATGCGTTCGCTCGGGCTCGTCGCGCCGCACCACGCCGCCCAACAATGCGCGGCGGTCGAGCTTGGCGGCGAGAAGGCGGGGCGGCGAAGGCGGCGGTCCGGCGACCGAAGAGGGAAGCGGCTCTCGTGCGACGACGACGCGCCGAGGCGATCCGAGTCGATCCGTCTCGCGGGCGAGCTGCGCCACGGCCGAAGCCCAGGGCTCGGCTGTCCCGCCCGCGGGGCACTCGGCGCACCATCCCCGGTCGACGATGATCGGCGACCCGTCGGTCGTCCTCGCCAGCCAGGCGCGCAGGACGTTCGGCGAAAGCCCGCCCGTGCAGGGCACGACCGCGGTCCCCGGCCGATGGAACGCGGCCGGAAC
Organism: Geminicoccaceae bacterium; assembly: GCA_025062095.1. Lineage (GTDB taxonomy): Bacteria > Pseudomonadota > Alphaproteobacteria > Geminicoccales > Geminicoccaceae > JANXAZ01. Next base: position 14,841 of record JANXAZ010000038.1, on the reverse strand, counting down.
CCGAGCACATTCGATCCGCTCGACGCTCTCGGGAAGGGGCTCGGACCCTGCGATCGCCAACGCTTCGGTGGGACAGGCGGCCGCGCATCGACCGCAGCGCAGGCAGCGATCGAGCGCGATGCCGATGCTGCGCTCCCCGACCTCGACGGCGCCGGTCGGACACGCTTCGGCACAGGCCCGGCAGGGAACGCCCGGCCATTGAACCGATAGACAACGCCCCTCCAGAAGCCTCGGGATTGTCGTATCGCCCGGGCACAGAGGACCTTTTTGGCCGTCTTCGGATGCACCGGCCAAGGTGGAGCGCCTCCCAAACTTTTCTTATTTGCAAACTACCGGAACCATGCGCGGGCGCAAGCGGGGCCCCGCCTCGCCTCGGAACGTGCGGCGCGTCGTCGCAGCCGTCGAGGCTCCGATCGACGGGCCCCGTCCGACGGCACGGTCAGTCCGTCTTCCGACGCGGATAGCCCAATCGGGCGAGCGCTTGCGCGATCTCGTCGAGGATCGCGGGGTCGTCGATGGTCGCGGGCATCGTCCACGGCTGGCCGTCCGCGATCTTCTTCATGGTGCCGCGCAGGATCTTACCCGAGCGCGTCTTGGGTAGCCGCGTGACGACGGCGACGAGCTTGAAGGAGGCGACGGGACCGATCTCCTCGCGTACCTTTTGGATCAACTCCCTCTCGATCTCGGCGTGCGGTCGGTCCACTCCCGCCTTGAGCACCACGAACCCGAGCGGCACCTCGCCCTTGAGCTCGTCGGCCACGCCGATCACCGCGCACTCTGCTACCGCCGGGTGCGCGGCGAGCACTTCTTCCATCGCACCGGTCGAGAGCCGGTGACCCGCGACGTTGATCACGTCGTCGATCCGGCTCATGATGAAAACATAATCGTCTTGGTCTTTGAACCCCGCGTCGCCTGTCAAATAATAACCCGGGTAGCGTGACAGATAGGATTGAACGAAACGCTCCTCGGCGTTCCACAACGTGGGCAAGCACGCCGGCGGCAGAGGCAAGCGAATGCAGATCGCACCCAGCTGGCCGGGCGAGCATTCGCGCCCTTCCTCGTCGAGCACGCGGACATCGTAGCCCGGCATCGGGACCGTGGGCGAACCGGGCTTCACGGGCAGTTTTTCGATACCGAGAGGATTGGCGCAGATCGCCCAGCCGGTCTCGGTCTGCCACCAGTGGTCGATCACCGGCACGCCGAGCTGGGCTTGCGCCCACAAGAGCGTGTCCGGATCGCAGCGCTCGCCGGCGAGGAACAAGGCCCGGAAACGCGAGAGATCGTATTTTCGAATGTAGCGACCTTCCGGGTCCTCTTTCTTGATCGCACGGAACGCGGTCGGCGCGGTGAACAGGACCTTGACGTCGTGCTCGGAAATCACGCGCCAGAAAGCACCGGGATCGGGTGTACCGACCGGTTTGCCCTCGTAAACGATCGTCGTGTTGCCGTTGAGGAGCGGCCCGTAGACGATGTAGCTGTGCCCGACGACCCAGCCGACGTCGGAGGCGGCCCAATAAACCTCTCCCGGCTGAACCGCGTAAATGTTGCGCATGCTCCAAAGGAGTGCCACCGCGTGGCCGCCGTTGTCGCGGACGATCCCTTTGGGTTGCCCGGTCGTACCCGAGGTGTAGAGGATGTAGAGCGGATCGGTGGCCGCGACGGGTACGCAATCCACCGGATGGGCCGCGGATACGGCCTCGTTCCAGTCGAGGTCGCGATCGGGCACGAGGCTCGCTTCGAGCTGAGGACGCTGGAGAATCACGCAATGTCGCGGCTTGTGCGCGGCCTGCTCGATCGCCGCGTCGAGCAGGGGCTTGTAGGCCACGATCCGCCCCGGTTCGATCCCGCAAGAGGCGGAGACGACGAGAACGGGTTTGGCGTCGTCGATCCGTTTGGCGAGTTCGTGGCTCGCGAAGCCGCCGAACACGACCGAATGGATCGCGCCGATCCGGGCGCAGGCGAGCATCGCGACGACCGCCTCGGGAACCATGGGCATGTAGATCACGATCCGGTCGCCCTTGCGCACGCCGAGCCGGACCATGGCACCCGCGAACCGGGCGACTTCCGCCTGCAACTCGGCGTAAGTGAGCTTGCGGATCGTGCCCGTGACCGGACTGTCGTAGACTAGTGCGAGTTGGTTCGCCCGTCCGGCGGCGACGTGGCGGTCGACGGCGTTCCAGCAGGTGTTCAGAAGCCCCCCTTCGAACCATCGATAGAAGGGCGGGCGAGAGCGATCGAGAACGCGATCGAAACGGCGCTCCCAGGATACCGCTTCGGCCGCCTCGGCCCAAAAGCCCTCCGGATCCTCGAGGCTGCGCTGCCAGATCTTGCGATAGAGGCTCATGGCCGGTCCCCCCTTCGGCGACGGGACCAGCTTATCCGCGCATCGACCGGCGATGCCAACGCGGCGCGATGACCGGGCGGCGGTTCCCGACCCGCCGCCCGATCCTCGCCTCCGTTCAGTCGCGGCCGCGCCCGCGCTCCTCCCGTCGCTCGCGCATCCGCTCGCGCTCGACAGGCATCGCGGGTGCGAGGTAACCGTCGCCGTCGCGATCCAGACGCGAGAAGAGCCGGTCGGTCGGACGTTGCAACTCGACCGCGGTCACCGAGCCGTCGCCGTCGGCGTCGAGGAACTGGAAGGCGCGAACGCGCACGGGTCGTGTCACCTCGAGCCAGAAGGTCTCGAACTCCTGCTGATCGAGGCGGCCGTCGCCGTTCCCGTCGGCGCTTCTCCACCGCTCGGTGCGATAGGCTTCCATCTCGGCGCGCGCGACCCGCCCGTCGCCGTCGCGATCGAGCTGGTCGAAGAGCAGGCCGCCCGCCCCGATTCCCGGGAACCAACCGTGCCCGGCCCAACCGTGCCAGCGATCGGCCAGTGCGTTTCCCGCCCACACGATGCTTGCGGCGAGGAGCGCGCCCGCCGCGACGAGGGCGAGCCCGCGACGCTGTCCGTCGCTGCTCGGGCGATCGAGGGATTTTGTCCCGTGGGTCATCGTCATTGTCTCCGCAACGTTCGCGAGGGGACTTGAAGCAGCCCTCTGTCGCGCCCTTCTGTCGGCCGAGAAGCGCCTGCGTCGCGAATGGTGTGCGAGCACGCAGGGCGCGACACGTCGTTACAACGAGCGCGATGCCGCGAGCCGAGCGAGCGTTGTATGGCCATGCGCATGGATCCGGAACCCCACCTTCTCGTCGTCGACGACCACCGCGACATCCGCGAGCCCCTCGCACGGTATCTGGGCAAGCACGGCTTTCGGGTGAGCGTCGCCGAGAGTGCTCAGAGTGCGCGCCGCATTCTCCAGACCTCGGCGATCGACCTCGTCATTCTCGATATCATGATGCCGGGTGAAGACGGTCTTTCCCTGTGTCGGGAGCTCCGCGCCAAGACCGACATCCCCGTCGTTCTGTTGACCGCGTTGGCGGAAGAAACGGATCGCATCGTCGGGTTGGAAATCGGTGCCGACGATTACGTGACCAAGCCTTTCAACCCGCGTGAGCTCTTGGCGCGCATCAAAGCCGTCTTGCGGCGTACACACGCATTGCCTCCGCGACGCGGCCGCCCCGCGGCGGAGCGCTTCAAGTTCGACCGTTGGATCCTGGACGTGAGCCGTCGCGAGCTCGTGGGCGAAGACGGTGTCGCTGTACCGCTGAGCACCGGCGAGTTTCTGCTTCTTTCCGCATTTCTCGAGCATCCCAAAATGGTCCTCTCGCGCGACCAACTGCTCGATCTCACCCGCGGCCGCGAGGCGGCGCCGTTCGATCGGGCGATCGACAACCAGGTCATGCGCTTGCGCCGCAAGATCGAGCGGGATCCGAAAAAGCCGAAACTCATCCGCACGCACTGGGGCGGGGGCTACAGTTTCGAGGCGGAGGTCGAAAGGGCGTGATCCGCCTCTGGCCGCGAACGTTAGCCGGCCGGCTCGTGGCTCTCGTGCTCCTCGCGGTCGCGAGCGCCCAGCTCGTGGCCTGGTGGGTCTTCGCGGACGAGCGCCACTGGTTTCTCGCGCGGCTCGGGCGGGAGCGGCTGCTCGAGCAGCTCGTGCCGGCCGTTCGGCTCTTGGCCGCGACGCGGCCCGAAGAACACGAAGCGGTCCTGCGCGCCCTCGGTTCCTCTTCCTTGCTCCTCGCGATCGATCGTCGACCGATCGTGGGCGAAGAGGCGAACCCCCATCACCCGCTCGTCCGCCGCCTCGCCCGCGAACTCGGCGTCTCTCCACGTGCGATCCGGATCGAACTCGCCTCTCGCGACGCACGCCTGTTCGGCGAGGAAGAGGAAGAAGAGACCAAGCCCTGGCGTCGACCGCGGGCGATCGCGGCGATCTCGATCGCCTTGTCCGACGGTCGCTGGCTCAACGCGCGCAGCCCGCCGGGCCCCGTGGTCCCGGCCTTCGCGCGCCCGTATGCGGCGATGCTCGCGATCCTCGCCGGCCTGCTCGTTCTCGCCGTTCTCGTCGGCACGCGCCGTGCCACCCGCCCCCTCGCCGAACTCGCGCGGGCCGCCGAGACGCTCGGTCGCGGCGAGCCCGCCCCGCCCCTTGCGGAACGCGGTCCGGAGGAGGTGCGCCGCGCGATCGCGGCGTTCAACCGGATGCAAGAGCGGTTGGCCCGTTTCATCGCCGACCGCACGCGCTTGTTGGCCGCACTGGGTCACGACCTGCGGACGCCGATCACCAGTCTGCGCCTGAGGGTCGAGCTGCTCGAGGACGAAGAAGCGAAGCAACGGATGATCGAAACCCTCGACGAGATGCAGCGCATGGTCGAGAGCACCTTGGCCTTCGCGCGCGAAGAGGCGGAGGCAGAGCCCGTGCGCGAGACCGATCTCTCGGCTCTGATCGAGGGAACGATCGAGGATCTGGCCGAACTCGGCTGGGAGGTCAGGCTCGTGGCCAGCGAGCCGCTCGTCGCCCGCATCCGCACCGCGGCGATCAGGCGCGCGATCCGCAACTTGATCGAAAACGCCGTCCGCTACGGTGGGCGAGCCCGGGTCGCCTTGTTGCGCGAGGGCGAGGACGCGGTCGTGCGGATCGACGACGACGGGCCGGGGATCCCTCCCGACAAGCTCGAAGAGGTGTTCGAGCCTTTCGTGCGCCTGGAGGCTTCGCGCTCCAGCGAGACCGGTGGTGTCGGCCTCGGCCTGTCGATCGCGCGGGGCATCGCTCGTGCCCACGGCGGTGATGTCACGCTCGCCAATCGGCCCGAAGGCGGCCTGCGGGCCTCGTTGCGCCTCCCCCTGATCCCGCGCGGGGGCGGGCGGCCGCGCTGGCGCGGTCCGCGGGCAGAGGGGTGAATCCGAGCGGAACCGCTGGCTGCGCGCGCGCCGCGTCGCTAATCTGAGCGGGACCGAGTTCGGCAGTGCGAGTGCAGAAGCGACATGGAGCCGTCGATATTTCGCTTCATCCTGAAGTACAGCTGGCGCCAACAGTTGCTCATCCTCGCCCTCACCATCTTGTCGTTCCCGCCGCTCTATTATTCGCTCGAGCTACCCAAGCTCATCATCAACAAGGCACTGGGTGATCCGGACGGCCCTTGGATCCTGTTCGGATGGGACGTCGAGCGCACCCGGTATCTCTTCGCACTGTGCGGCCTGTTCCTGCTCCTCGTGTTGATCGGTGGGCTCCTCAAATATGTTCTGAACGTCTATGCCGGCATCGTCGCCGAACGCATGCTCCGCCGTCTGCGGTATCAATTGTACGAACATGTCTTGCGCTTCCCGTTGTCGCATTTCCGAAAGGTGAGCCAGGGCGAACTCGTCCAGATGATCAACGCCGAGACGGAAGCGCTGGGCGGCTTCGTCGGCGACGCGATCGCGGTCCCCGCCTTTCAGGGCGGGACGTTGCTCACCATCCTCGTCTTCGTCTTCGTGCAAGACCCGATCCTCGGGCTGGCCGCGATCGTCCTCTACCCCGTTCAGATCTACTTGATCCCCAAGCTCCAACGCCAGGTCAACGAGCTCGCCAAGCAACGGGTCCGCCAGGTTCGCCGCAACGCCGAGCGCATCGGCGAGACCTGCTCCACGATACGCGAGATCCACGCCCACGGCACCGCTCGCTACGAGCTCGCCCGCTTCTCCGAGCAACTCGGGACGATTTTTTGGATCCGTTTCGCTATTTACAAGAAAAAGTTCATGATCAAATTCCTCAACAACTTCATCGCCCAGTTGGGACCCTTTCTTTTTTTCTCGATCGGAGGATATTTGGTCATTCGCGGAGATATCACGCTGGGATCGCTCGTCGCCGTGGTGGCGGCACACAAGGATCTCTCGGCGCCCTGGCGAGAGCTCCTCACCTACTATCAGACGTTGTACGACGTGCGCGTCAAGTACGAGCAGACCGTGAGCCAGTTCCTGCCCCCGAACCTACAACCAGTGGAGCGGGTGGTGGGCGAGGCGGAACGCATCCCCTCTTTCTCCGGCGCCGTCCTCAAAGTCACCGACCTCGGCTTGAAGGACGACAGCGGCGAACACGCGCTCGAAGGGATCGATCTCGAGATCGCCCTGCCCGCCCATGTCGCCCTGGTCGGTCCGGCGGGAAGCGGACGCGAGGAGTTGACCCTCGTTCTCGCCGGCCTGGTGACGCCGAGCGGCGGCAAAGTCACCATCGACGGGGTCGTTCTGCACGACCTGCCCGAACCGAGCCTCGCCCGGAAGCTCGCTTACGTGAGCAACCAGCCGACCCTGCTCACCGGGACCCTCGCCGACAATCTCCTCTACGGGCTCAAGCAACGCCCCGTCGCTCCACCGCCCGGGGCGGAAGCTTCCCGCGCTCGCCGCCTGCGGGAACGACGCGAGGCGCTGGCATCCGGCAACTCCGCCGACGAGGCGGACGCCGAGTGGGTCGACTGGGAGGCGGTCGGGCTTCGCTCGCCGCAAGAGCGGCTATCGGCGATGATCCGCGTGCTGCGCGCCGTCGCGCTCGCCGAAGACGTCTACGCCTTCGGACTTCGGGGCGTCTTGCCACCCGGGCGCGAGGAGCTCGCCTCGCTTCTGCTGGAGGCCCGCAGAGCGATGCGCGAACGGCTCGCCTCCGACGAACGGCTGGCGCGGCTCGTCGAACCGTTCGATCCCGATCGTTACAACACCAACGCCACGGTCGCCGAAAACCTGCTTTTCGGGCGACCCCTCGGAAACGTGTTCGATCTTGAACATCTGCCTTCTCATCCTCATGTTCGATCGGTCCTCGCCGAGCTCGGCCTGGTCGACGATCTCATGCGCGTCGGCTACCGCCTGGCGGAAACCATGGTCGAGCTGTTTTCCGATCTTCCTCGCGATCATGAATATTACCGTCGGTTCGCGTTCATAGCGCCAGAGGACCTGCCCGAATTCAAGCGGATCTTGGGGCGGGCGTCGATCGATCGTCTGCAGCGCCTGAAGCCGAACGAACGCGAACGACTCTTGGAGCTTCCCTTCAAACTCGTCGTCGCGCGCCATCGCCTTGGGCTCGTCGACGAGACCTTGCAGGCGCGCATCCTGCGAGCGCGGCGCCGGTTCCGCCAGACCCTTCCTCCCGGTCTCGTGGGCGCGGTCGCCTTCTTCGATCCCGAGCGCTACAATCCGGCCGCTTCTGTCCAAGAAAACGTCCTCTTCGGCAAAATCGCTTACGGGCAGCCACAAGCCCATCAGAAAGTCGCCGCTGTGCTCGCCGAGGTTCTCGAGGAAAGGGGCCTCGTGGACGTGGTCATCGAGATCGGCCTCCACGCCGAGTGCGGCGTCGGCGGTTCCCGCCTTTCCCTACCCCAACGCCAGAAACTCGCGATAGCACGCGAACTTTTCCGCCGACCGGAAATCCTCGTTCTGCACGAGGCCACCGCCGTTCTCGATGCCGCCGAACGCGAGACGGTGCGCACCGCCATTCTTAGAGCCATGCGCGGCCGCAGCGTGATCTGGTCGTTGGAAGATCCTTCCGCGGCGCATCTATTCGATCGCGTGGTGGTCCTCGAACGCGGCCGCGTCGTCGCCCAGGGCACTTTCGGCGAAGTGGCGAAACGGGCGAGCGCCGCGACCGCGCTCGAGGCGGCCGGCTGAAGAGGAGAGCAGGACATGACCCTGCGACGCGACGTCGAAGCACTCCGCGCGATCCCGCTGTTCGCCAAGGTCGAGCCGGCTCGGCTCAAACTCCTCGCGTTTACCAGCGAACACGTCGATTTCGAACCCGGCGAGGTGATCTGTCGGCAAGGCGAGCCGGGCGACGCCGCCTACATCCTCCTTGAGGGAACGGCCGATGTCCTCGTCGAGACTCCCGAAGGTCGGGTGAAGGTCGCCAGTCTGGGCAAAAACGATATCGTCGGTGAGATCGCCATCCTCTGCGGCGTGCCGCGCACGGCGACCGTCGTCGCGACGTCGCGCGTGCACACGCTCAAGATCGACAAAGACGGTTTTCTCAACCTGGTCACTCAGTTCCCTCATGTCGCTGTCGAGGTCATGCAGGAGCTCGCGGCTCGTCTTCACCACACGACGCAGCGCCTGACCGAAATCTCCTTGCAGATCGACACTAAAAAGACGACGCGAGAATGAGCGCCGTCCCCGATCTCTGGCCGCAAATCCGGCTGCGCACGCTCGCCTGGCTCGCGCAGCACAGTCGCCGCGAACGGTTTCTCGAAGACTTGCTCGCACGGATGAGCGAGCATCTGGTCCTGGACGGCATACCGATCGCGCGTTCGACCC
>JANXAZ010000038.1:0-6087 GCA_025062095.1 Geminicoccaceae bacterium | reverse complement strand
TCTTCCGGCGTTCCGCCACAGCCCGGTGCGCGCTCTGTTCGAAGGGGCCGAGGCGATTCGGCAACGGCTCGACATCCCCGCCCCCGTGCCGGCCGAGTTCCCGATTTACGCCGAGCTGCGCGCGGAAGGCATGACCGATTACCTCGCGATGCCGATGACCTTCACGGACGGCACGCGTCACGCGGTGACCTGGGCGACGCGGCGCGCGGGCGGTTTCTCCGGAGAGGACATCCGGGCCTTGGCCGAACTCTTGCCGATCCTCGCTATGGCGGTGGAAATCCGCCTCAACCGCCGGATCGCGCGAACACTCCTCGACACCTATGTGGGCCGCCACGCGGGCGAGCGTATCCTCGCCGGCGAGATCCGGCGCGGCAGCGGCACTACCGTCCGGGCAGCGATTTGGCAGTGCGATCTCCGGGGGTTCACCGGGTTCGCCGAGCGCGAGCCACGCGATGCCGTCATCGATTTGCTGAACCGATTTTTCGAAGCCGCCGCGACCCCGATCGAGGCGAAAGGGGGCGAGATCCTCAAGTTCATGGGCGACGGCGTGCTCGCGATCTTTCCCCTCGAAGAAGACGCGGCCTGCGCGCGGGCGCTCGAGGCGGCGATCGAGGCGCGCCGCGCGATGCGCTCTTTGAATCGGCAGCGCCACGAGGCCGGCCGGGAAGCCTTGCGCTTCGGTCTCGCGCTCCACGTGGGCGACGTGATGTACGGGAACATCGGAACGGCGACGCGGCTCGACTTCACCGTGATCGGTCCGGCGGTGAACGTCGCCGCCCGCCTGCAAGAGCTCGCGAAGGAACTCGACCGGGAAGTTTTGCTCTCCGCCGGCTTCGCCGCGCTCTGTTCCTGCGCCGCCGGGTGGTTCGAACCTCTCGGTCGTTTCCCGTTGCGCGGAGTGAGCGAGCCCGTCGACGTGTTCGCGCTCGCGGAGGTGGTGTGAAGCTCCTGCGTCGGTTCGCTCGCCGCTTGGGCTTCGAGCTCGTCCCTCTGGGCAAGGCCCGGGAGCCTGCGCGCCGGCTCGTCAACGCGCTCGAACGCTTCGCGGTGGACCTCGTCGTCGACGGCGGTGCCAACGAGGGTCAATACGCGCGCCTTTTGCGCGCTTCTGGATGGCGCGGCCCGATCTTGTCGATCGAACCGATACCCGAGCTGCGGGCCCGGCTCGCGCGACGCGCTTCATCCGATCCGCTGTGGACGGTGGCCCCGGCTTTCGCTCTGGGTCCGCGGACCGGGGAAATCGCGCTTCACGTGTTCGCCGAAAGCGACATGAGTTCCGTTCTGGCCCCCGGTCCCGTGCTCGCGCGACTGTCTCCGGCATTGCGCTCTTCTCGACGCGTGTCGGTTCCGATGATCCGGCTCGACGAGCTCGAACCGGTCCGCTCCGGCCCCTGGCGGCGGATCTTCCTCAAACTCGACGTGCAAGGGTACGAAGCCGCGGTCCTCGACGGTGCCGCCGCGCTCTGGCCGCGGATCGTCGGGGTGCAACTCGAACTCTCGCTCGTGCCTTTGTACGAGGGCGAGACCGATTGGCGCGGCATGATCGACCGCATGGCCGGGCTCGGCTATGTTCCCTGGCTCTTCCTTCCGGGCTATGTCGAACCCGGAAGCGCTCGCGAGCTCCAGATGGACGGGATCTTCTTCCGCGAGGACGCGCTGCCCCGGGGCGCGACGGGAACCGATCATGATCGCGGCTGAGACGCGGCTGCCGAAGCTCGTGCCGCCCGTGCATCGCGAGGGTTGGAAGTTCGTCGCCGCGTTCCTGGCCGCGACGCTTCTGTTGTCGTGGCTCTCGCCCTTCTTCTTGTGGCCCGGGCTCGCCCTCACCCTTTGGTGTGCCTGGTTCTTCCGCGATCCGAGCCGCGTGACGCCCGACGATCCTCGGCTCGTCGTGAGCCCGGCCGATGGTCGCGTGATCGCCGTCGGCCCGCGCCGACCGCCCCCGGAACTCGGTCTCGGCGACGAACCGCTCCCCTGCGTCGGCATCTTCATGAACGTTTTCGACGTCCACGTGAACCGCACGCCCGTCCCCGGTCGCGTCCTGGCGCGCGTCTACCGTCCGGGAAAGTTCCTCAACGCGTCTTTCGACAAGGCCTCGGACGAGAACGAGCGGCTCGGCTGGCTCATCGAGACGCCGCGCGGAGAGCGAGTGGGCCTGGTCCAGATCGCCGGTCTCGTCGCTCGACGGATCGTGCCCTTCGCCGAACCCGGCGCCGTGCTCGGGCCGGGGGACCGTGTCGGCCTCATCCGTTTCGGCAGCCGGTGCGACGTCTATCTGCCCTCGGGTACGACGCCGCTCGTCCTGCCCGGCCAGCGTGCGATCGCCGGAGAAACCATCCTGGCCGAACTCGGCGAACTCCGTGCGGTGCGGCGAGGACGCGTAACATGATGCTGCGCAACCGACGGCGACATCGGCAGCGGATACGACGCCCGCTGCTCCACATGGTGCCCAATCTCTTCACCATTCTGAGCCTCTGTGCCGGGCTCACCGGGCTGCGTTACGGGCTCGACGGGCGCTACGATCTCGCCGTGGCCCTCATCATCGCCGCGGCGGTTCTCGACGGTCTCGACGGACGGGCGGCGCGCCTGCTCAACATCCAGAGCAAGCTCGGTGCCGAGCTCGACAGCCTCGCCGACTTCTTCAACTTCGGAGTGGCTCCTGCCGTCCTCGTCTATTACTGGGCCCTTCAACCCATGCGCGGGCTCGGCTGGGCGGTCGCCATGGTCTTCGCGGTGTGCTGCGCCCTGCGCCTGGCGCGGTTCAACATCGAATCCGAAGATCCTCAACGACCGCGCTGGATGCAACATTTCTTCACCGGCGTACCCGCACCGGCCGCCGCCGGCCTCGCCCTGTCCCCGATGATCAGTTGGTTCGCCTTCGGTCATCCCTGGTCGCAGAGCTGGCTCCTCAACGCCCTGGTCCTGGTCGTCGTCGCCATCCTGATGGTGAGCCGGGTCCCGACCTTTTCGGCCAAGAGGCTCCGCCTCGAACCCGACCAGATCGTTCCGACCCTGGCGATCGCCGGTCTGGTGATGGCCTTTCTCGTCACCGAGCCTTGGCTCACGCTCACGCTTCTGGCGCTGCTCTACGTTTTTTCGATCCCCATCGGCGTCGCCGTCGCCGGCCGCATGCGGCGCGAGGAGGCTCTCCTGCCCGCTCAGGCGAACGGTGCCGGGGCTCAGACGGTCGCAGCCGAAACCGGTCCCCCGGCTTCCGGATCGGATCAGGCCTCACGAGAACGGGTGGTGCCGTTCGAGCCGCGCCAGAGCCGCCCGTGACCGTATCGGCGCCCTCGGTGCATGCTCGACGCCCGCTTGCGGCGATTGATCGACCCGCCGCTCGATCGCATCGGTGCTCGGTTGGCTCGCCACGGCGTGGGCGCCGATCAGCTGAGCCTTCTCGGTTTTCTCCTCGGGCTCGGTGCCGTCGGGCTGACCGCCGCGGGGGCGTTCGTCCCGGGTGTGGCGCTGTTCCTCTCCAATCGGCTCGCCGACGGATTGGACGGCGCCGTGGCACGCGCAACCCGACTCACCGATCGCGGCGGCTTCCTCGACATCGTCTTCGATTTCATCGTCTATGCCGGGATGGCCTGGGCCTTCGCGGTCGCCGACCCCGACGGCAACGGGCCGGCGGCGGCCTTTCTCCTCTTCTCCTTCATGGGCACCGGAAGCTCGTTTCTCGCCTTCGCCGTCATGGCCGGCCGCCGCGGCCTGGCGACCGAAGCCCGAGGCAAGAAATCGTTGTACTATCTCGGCGGGCTCACCGAGGGCAGCGAAACCATCGCCTTTTTCGTCGTCGTCGGCCTGTTCCCGGGCGCTTTTCCGGTCCTCGCCTGGGTCTTCGCCGCCATGTGCTGGCTTACCACCGCGGGCCGTATCGCCGCCGGTTGGCGACTGCTAGGTTGAGCGCGAGCGATCGATCGACACCGAGGATCCGAACCCCATGACCTATCGCACGATCGTCCTCCAGCTCGTCGACGACCCGAGCAACGAGGCCCGCCTGCGCGCCGCCTTGGCTCTCGCCCAGCGCTTCGGCGCACGTCTGATCGCGGTCCACGTCACCCCTCCGCCCGTCGTCCCCGTCGGTTACGGAGAAGGTGCGGCCTATGTCGGTCCCGAGATCCTCGAAGTCCAACGCGAAGCCGCGAAAGCCGTGGCCGAGCGGCTCGAGGCCACCTTCAACGCGGTATGCGAACCGGGTTCGGGGGCGATCTGGCGCCACCTCGAGGGCGATCCCGGTGAGCGGCTCGCGCGCATCGCGCGCACCGCGGATCTCACCATCGGCCCTCGCTTCGAAGCGCGCGGCCTGGATGCCCTGGTTCTTCAGCCCATCGAGCAGACCGCGCTCTCGGCCGGGGGTCCGGTGCTGCTCGTCCCGGTCGAAGGCTTCGTTCCGGACCTCGGCCGCACCGTCCTCGTCGGCTGGAACGGCCGCAAGGAAGCCGCCCGAGCGCTCAAAGACGCTCTGCCGTTTCTGACCAGCGCTCTCGAAGTGGAGCTGCTCGCCATCGGCGAGGAAGCGGGCGAGAGCCTCGACGACGCGGTAGCGATGCTCGAGCGCCACGGTGTCGCGGCCCGCGGTCGACGCGTCGCCGAGGAGACCGACGCCGGCGGTCAACTCCTCGCGCGCATGGAAGAACTGGGTGCGGATCTCCTGGTCATGGGAATCTACAGCCACGCGCGGCTGCGCGAGCTCGTCTTGGGCGGAGCTACGCGCCACGTGCTGCGCTACGCGCGCGGCGCGGTCTTGTTCAGCTGCTGAGCACGGGACGGCGCCCCCAGAGCAACGCGCCGACCGCCAAAGTCGCGATGGCGGCCGCGGCGACGCCGTTCCAGCCCGCCAACGAGAGCCCGAGAACGCGCAAAGCCGCCCGATCGCAGGTGGGCCGGGCGTTCAACAGTTGCGCCCGGAGTTCCTCGATCGAGCTCGCAACCGTTCCCGCGGCGCAGGTTCCGGGCAGCTCGAACCAGCCGCTCTCGACCCCGACGTGGTAGGCCGACAGCCCCGTATTGCCGAGCAGAAAGAGTATCGCGACGAGCAGCGCGAGTCGCGCCCGCCCGCTGAGAAGGCCGATGGCTCCGACGACGACCGCCGCGGCCCACGGCCAGCGCTCGAGGATGCACAGCGAGCATGGGACGAAGCCGCCGAGATACTCGAGGCCGAAGGCCGTCGCGAGCGCCACGATCCCGCTCAGTGCGATCAACGCCAGAGCGAGGCGCTCTCTCGCCCCCGCGTCCGATGCCGTGCCCCGACCCGTCACCCGCACTTCGCGGCTCCCGTGCGCTGCACACCTCGGGTTCAAAGATAGCGCAGCACGACGAAGCCGAGGATGATGGCGGCAGCGAACGCGGTGGTGACGAGCGTCAGACGCTCCTCGACGAACCGCCGGATCGGGGAGCCGAACGCGCGCATGAGCGCCGCGACCAACGAAAAACGGCCGCCCCGAGTCACGATCGAGGCGAGCGTGAACACCCATATGTCGAACGCGGCGAGGCCGCTCGCGATCGTGACCAGCTTGTAAGGGATCGGGGTCAATCCCTTGATGAGAATGATCCACAGGCCCCATTCGGCGTAAGCGAGCCTGTATTGCTCGGCTTTTTCGGACAAGCCGTACAGCTCGATGATCCACCGCCCGACGGCCTCGTAGAGAAAATAACCGATCGCGTAGCCGAGAAGGCCGCCCGATACGGAAGCCACCGTCGCGATCACGACGATCCGCCAGACGCGTTCCGGCCGAGCGAGCACCATCGGCACGATCATCGCATCCGGTGGGATCGGGAACACCGAGCTTTCGAGGAAAGCGACGGTCGCGAGAGCGCGATCGGCGCGCGGTGACGCGGCCAACCGCATCATCCAGTCGTAAGTGGCGCGCAGCACGCCCGCACCTCGCCCCGCAGTCCGCCGCCCCGATAGACCGGCCCGGTCGCAGAGACAAGCATCGGCCGTCCCGGAATATGCTTTCGGCTGTGCTTTCGGGGCGTGGCTTCGCGCAACACCGCACCCTCTTCTGCCCGCGCTTATAGCAGCGAGGACATTCTCGCGGCATCGACGCGCTCGACCCGTCGAGGAGGTGGTGTGCCGCTCGT
>JANXAZ010000037.1 GCA_025062095.1 Geminicoccaceae bacterium | reverse complement strand
CGCGAGATGCTCGACGGATACAAGAAGCGCGGCGGCAGCTGGGAGGATTACGAACGGAAATTCCTGGCGTTGATGCGCGAACGCGCGATCCAAGAAAAGCTCGATCGCGCTCTCTTCGATCACGCTTGCCTTCTGTGCAGCGAACACGAGCCCCACCGATGCCATCGGCGTCTGGTGGCCGAATATCTCCGCGAGCATTGGGGCGACATCGAGACACGCCACCTCTGACGGCGCCGATCCAGCGAAGGGCCGCAGGATCGCGCGCGCCGGGGGCCCTCGCGCCCCTCCATCCTCTCCGGCGGAGAAAGCGGCAGACGCGCTTCGGGGAGGAGAAGCACGGCAGAGGCGGTGTAGGGCGGTCGCCGGACGCGCCGGCTCACGCGGGACCGTCCGCGGCGGAAAGCGCGTTCGGTGCCCGAAGGTCGACGAGATAGCCGCGGAAGGCGGCGGCGTTGTAGGCGCAGCCGCGACAGATGGCGTGGCGCTTGCGATAGCCGTCGAGGCGCGCGCGCACGGCCTCGGGCGACCTCCACGCGGCGAGGAAGCCGCGCTCGAGGATCGAGGGCATCGCGACCTTCTGGTCGTAATCGATGCAACACAGGCCCAGCCGGCCGTCCCAGAAGACCACGGGGGAGTGCAGCGGCTCGCCGCAGGTCGGAGGCGCCGGGTTGTCGTCTTCCGGATGCCGGCGCAAGGCGGGATCGCGCGGCAAGAAGCGCTCGGCCGCCGCCTTCTCTCGCGCGCTCGTGTAGCTGCCGAGGGAAAAGCTCTTGAAGCGCACGCGATCGATCCCGATCGCTCGCGCCCAGGCGAGGATGGCTTCGCGCTGACCTTCCGAGAAACGGGTCAGAAGCGTCTGCAGCACGCACAGCGGCCGACCGGGGGAAAGCGCGTTCCGCAGCCGCACGAAGCGCTCGATGTTCGCTTTCGTGCGCGCGAAGTTCGAGCGGATCCGGTAGCTCTCCTGGGCTTCGGCGTCGAAGCCGTCCAGGCACAGATAGACGCGGTGCAACCCGGCCTCGAGAAGCGCGCGGGAGAGCTTTTCCGACAAGAGCGTCGCGTTGGTCGACAAGAAGGTCTTGTGGCCCGCCTCGACCGCGAGCCGCACGAACTCGGGAAGGAGCGGGTTGACCGTGGGCTCGCCCGAGAAGTTGAAGAAGAGCTCGGGCTTGTGCGGGAGATCGCGGAAGTCGGCGAGGATCGCCTCGAAGACCGCGCGCGACATGAGCCCGCGCGGCCGGGTCATGGCGATCGTCACCGGACAAACGGGACAGCGCAGGTTGCAGGCGTTGGTGACGTCGACCACGATCGCCGCCGGCGGCGCGAGGAGCCCGTCCACGATCTCCGGGGGGAGATCGTCGAGGGCGAAACCGACGGCGAGGTCCAAGGCGCGATCCCCTGCTGCGTGCGCGCGAGGAGCCTGCGGGGCGCGCGCGGTGCGGTCAACCCCGCGCGCCGCTCACGGGTTCTCGAGGCCGAAGGTGCGCGTCGCGTCGTCGTAGGAGAAGAGCTCGCCGTAGCGCCCCCAGGCGATCACCGCGCGCAGGGTCTGCTCGGCGGCGGCGGGGGTCATGTGGTCTTCGAGCTCCTCGGCGAAGCGGCTCCACGGCGCGCGGTGGCCCGGCCGCTCCTCGAGGACGCGGCGGATGTGTCCGGCGAGCGGCACGAAGGCGAGAAGAGCGCGGGCGAACAGCGCCTTGCGCTCGTCCGTGTCGCTCGCCACGAAGCGTCGGCCCTCGGCGGTGAGGCGGATGTCGCCGCCTTCGATCTCGACGAAGCGGAGCATCTGCAGCGTCTCGGCGATGGGGAAGAGATCGTCGATCGCCATGCCGAGCCGCTCGCCGAGCACCGGCAGATCGGCGGTGCCGGAAAAGGGCGGGGCGGCGAGGGCCTCCAGGAAACCGGCCAAGAGATTGCTCGACACCCGCGGCAGGATGGTGCCGATCCCGGTCCCCGGCAGCCCTTGTGCCGTCGCCGGCCGCGCCGCGGGCGGACGCGCCGTGAGCTCGACGTAGATGCGCTCGACGATGTCGCGGAAGGCGGGGTCGTGGCGGTCCCGCGGCCGCGGCAGGGCGATCGGGATCGTTGCCGCGACGCGGCCGGGATTGCTCGCGAACAGAACGATGCGGTCGCACATCGCGACCGCCTCCTCGATGTTGTGGGTGACGAGGATCACGCCGCGGGTCGGCAGCCGGCCGTCGGACCACAGATCGAGGAAGTCGGAGCGCAAGGTCTCGGCGGTGAGCACGTCGAGAGCCGAGAAGGGCTCGTCCAAGAGCAGGATCGCGGGATGGACGACGAGGGCGCGGGCGAAGCCGACGCGCTGGCGCATCCCACCCGAGAGCTCGCGCGGGTAGGCGCTCTCGAAGCCGTCGAGGCCGATCGTGTCGATCGCCGAGAGCGCTCGTCGCCGGATTTCCGCGCGCGGCAGGCCGCGCGCCTCGAGCCCGAGCTCGACGTTCTCGAGCACGGTGAGCCAAGGGAAGAGCGCCGGGGTCTGGAAGACCATGGCCACTTCTTCGGGGGGCTCGCGCACCTCGCGCCCCAGACAGCGGATCGTCCCGCCGCTCGGCCGCGCAAGTCCGGCGACGAGCCGCAGAAGGGTCGATTTGCCGCAGCCCGAGCGTCCCAGGAGGCCCAGGATCTCGCCTTCGCGCAGCTCCAGGTCGATGCGGTCGAGCACCACCAGCTCGCCGCCGTCGGGTTTGCGGAAGCTCTTCGCGACGCCGCGGAGCTCGAGCAGCGAAAGGACGTCCATCGCGCTTTCTCAACCGAGCCGGAAGCGGGCTTCGGCCCAGCGGTACAAGGGCCGCCAGAAGAGCCGGTTGATGCTCACGACGAAAGCGCTCATGACCGCGACCCCGAGGACGATCCGCGCGAAATCGCCGTCTTCGGTGGCACGGGCGATGTAAGCGCCCAGCCCCCGCGCCTCGAGGCGCTCGCCGCCCCAGCTCGCGAGCTCGGCGACGATGCTCGCGTTCCAGGCACCGCCCGAAGCGGTGATGGCACCGGTCAGATAATAGGGCACGATGGCCGGCAGAGCGATTTTCCGCCACCAGAGCCAGCCGCCCACGCGGAGGTTGGTCGCCACGTCGCGCAGCTCGCGCGGGATCGCCGCCGCCCCGGCGATGACGTTGAACAACACGTACCACTGCGTGCCCAAGATCATGAGCGGGGCGAGCCAGACGTCGGGGTCCAACCGCCAGGCGACGATCGCCGAGACGAAGAGCGGGAACAGGAGATTGGCCGGGAAGGCCGCGAGCATCTGGGCGATCGGCCGGGCGATGCGCGCGAGTTCGGGTCGCAGCCCGAGCCAGACCCCGACCGGCACCCACAAAAGGCTCGCGAGGACGAGGAGGACGACGACCCGCAGAAGGGTGAGGCACCCGGCGGCCGCGGCGCGGAGGAGCTCGCCGGGCTCGAAGGCCGCGACGGTCTCGAGGGCGGTGCCCGCCGCGTAGGCGCCGAACAGGACGAGGACGAGCACGCCCGCGCGGTCGAGCCAGACGAGCGGGTCGTTCCGATCGCCGGCGGCCGGCCGGGCGAGCCGGGCGGAAAGCCGGTAGCCGGCCCGCCAGGCGCGCGCCAAAGGAGCGGTCGCCAGCGCGACGAGGCGCGAGCGGCGCAGGGCCTCGAGGACGAGCGAGCGATCGAGCGGCGTTCCGGCCTCCTGCTCGAAGCGGAACCGCTCGGCCCAGGCCACGAGCGGCCGGAACAGCAGCCGATCGTAGAGGAAGATGACCACCGCCATGGTCGCGAGCGCCCAGCCTACGGCCCCGAGGTCGCGCTCTTCGATCGCGCGTGCGATCCACGAGCCGATGCCGGGAAGCACCACGGTGGTCTCGCCGACGGTGATCGCCTCGGCCGCGACGACGAAAAACCAGCCGCCCGACATCGACATCATCATGTTCCAGACGAGCGCCGGCATCGCGAAGGGAACCTCGAGTCGCCAGAAGCGCATCCAGCCGGTCAGGCGGAAGGAACGCGCGACCTCGTCGAGCTCGGCGGGCACGGTGCGCAGCGACTGGTAGAAGCTGAAGGCCATGTTCCAGGCCTGGCTCGTGAAAATCGCGAAGATCGCGGCGAGCTCGGCGCCCAGCGCCCGACCCGGGGCGAGGGCCAAAAAGGCGGTCGTGGCGACGGAGAGAAAGCCGAGGATCGGGACGGATTGGAGGATGTCGAGAAGCGGCAACAGGATACGCTCGGCCCGCCGGCTCTTCGCCGCCCAGGTGGCGTAGGTGAAGGTGAACAGGAGCGACAGCGCCAAGGCCGCGAGCATGCGCAAGGTGGTGCGCAACGCCAGGCCG
Source organism: Geminicoccaceae bacterium (assembly GCA_025062095.1). Taxonomy (GTDB): domain Bacteria; phylum Pseudomonadota; class Alphaproteobacteria; order Geminicoccales; family Geminicoccaceae; genus JANXAZ01. The sequence goes on along the minus strand of JANXAZ010000037.1, from coordinate 25,365 downwards.
GGGAGGAGCAGCGGATCGAGCGGAAGCGGGGTCGGCTCCGGTGCGGGCTCGGCGAGTTCGCGGCCGAACTCGGCGAGCAAGAACAACACGCCGAGCACGAGAAGGGCGGCGAGCGCGTCCCATAGGCCGAACGCGCCGGTACCGCGTGCGACCGAGACGGGAGGAAACGCGCGCAGGTCCGATCTCCCGCACTCGCAGCCGGCGAAGCCCGCATCGATCCCCTGCCCGATCACGGCCGGCCGAGCAAGGCCGGTGCGGGCGGGTCAGAAGGGGCGGGGCAGCCTGGCCGAAAGCCGCGGCCAGAGGGGTGTGCCGCGCAGCACGCTCAAGAGGATGCCGATCAGCAGAACGAAGGTGATCGGGTGCGAGACGAGCTCGAGGAGAAAGCCGGTCCAGCTCTCGCGCACCGCGATCATCGTGCGGCGGAAGTTCGATTCCACGATCGGGCCCAGGATCACGCCGAGCACCACGGGCCCGAGCTGATAGCCGTAGACGCGCAGAACATAACCGAATATCCCGAAGCCCACGGCCCAGTAGACATCGGTGAGGCTGTTGTTGATCGCGTAGGCGCCCACCACCGAGAGGACGACCACGATGGGCAACAGGATCGCCTTGGGCACTTCGACGATCTTGGCGAAAAGCCGGATCCCGGTGAGTCCGAAGACGAGCAAGAAGAAGTTGGCGAGGGTGAGGTTGCCGACCGTGAACCAGAACAGGTGCGGAGTGTCGACCATGAGATTGGGGCCGGGCCTGAGCCCGTGGATGAAGAGCGCGGCAATGATCACCGCGGTCACCGCATCGCCCGGGATGCCGAGGGTGAGCATGGGGATGAAAGCGCCGCCCACGGCGGCGTTGTTCGCCGCTTCCGGGGCGACGAGCCCCTCGTAGGCACCCTGGCCGAAAGGACGGGAGGGGTTTTTCACGCTCTTCTTGGCGTGATCGTAGGCCATGAGCGCGGCGATGTCGCCGCCCGTCCCGGGAAGCGCCCCGATCCACACCCCGATCGCGGAGGCGCGCAAGGTCAAGGGCAGATGGCGCAGCACGGTGGAAAGGGCGGGGACCACGCGATCGACGCGCTGTTTGACCACCGGAGCCCCGATCGTGTGCAGTTGAACGAGGGCTTCGGCGATTCCGAACATGCCGATCATCACCGCGACGTAGGAAACACCGCCCAGAAGCGCGCTCGAGCCGAAGGTGAGCCGCGGTTGGGCGCTCATCGTATCGAGGCCGACCATCGAGACGAGAATGCCGAGCGCGCCCGCGATCACGCCTTTGAGGAGCGATTCGCCGGAGAGCGAGGCGACGAGGAGAAGCCCCATGATCCCCAACAGCATGTAATCGCGCGGGGCGAACATGAGCGAGATCTCGGCGACGAGCGGGGCGCCGAAGGCGAGCGCGAGGATGCCCACGAACCCGCCCAGAAAGGAGACCACGGTGGTCACCCCGATCGCGCGTCCCGCCTCTCCGAGCTTGGCGAGGGGATAGCCGTCGAGCGCGGTCGCGATGGCCGCCGGAGCGCCGGGGATGTTCAAGAGGATGGCGGTGCGCGAGCCGCCGTAGACCCCGCCCATGTAGATCCCGACCATGAGGGCGAGCGCCTCGTTCGTGTCCCAGGCATAAGTGAAGGAGATCAGGATCGAGACCGCCATGGTCACCGAAAGGCCCGGTATGGCACCGACGTAGATCCCGGCCAGGGTCCCGAGAGCGACCAAGAAAAAGAGATAGGGATCGACCCAGCTCATCAGGAAATAGCCGAGCGCCTTCTCCATAGACGAACCTCGCGGTGCTCAGGGCAACAGGACCTGGAACAACTCTTGGAAGAGAAGGCGGATCGCCGCGACCGTGCCCGTTGCCACCGGAACGGCCAGGAGCAGCCGCCGCGACAAGGGCCCGCGCAACAAGAAGAGCATCGCCGCGGTCAAGAAGAGGATCGAGGACGACACGAACCCCAAGGGTTCGAGCGCCGTCACATAGGCGACGAGCAGCGCCATCGCGACGAGCACGGGAAGCGGCAGGATCTCGTGTCCGATTCTGCGTACGCGCACCGCCAAGGGCTCGCGCTCGGGAGGGCGGCGGCGCAGGATGCGCAGAAGCTCGATCGCCAGTCCGCCGAGCACGACGGCGACCACGGCGAGCGGTCCGAAGCCGGGGGAGGAGGGACCGGCGAAGCCCGAGATGCGGTAGGCTTCGCGCCCGAGGAGAAAGGCGCTCCCGATCAAGAGGAGCGTGAGGCCGAGCTCGCCGGGACGGCGCGGTCGCGAGGGCGTCAAGGATCGCCTCCCGAGCGGGACGGGCCCGGCCGCCCGCGGGCCGGGCCCGGAGCGGTTCAGAGGCGCGGGATGCCGAGCTTGGCGGGATCGTTCTTGGCGGCACCGACGTCGGCGAGCAGCCAAGCGGTGATCGAGCGCCAGCGGTTCATGAACTTGCGTGCTTCCTCCCCCGAAACGCCCATCGGAACCACGCCGAAATTCGCACAGAATTCTTTGAAGCGCGGGTCGTTGGCGGCCTCGACGAAGGCCTTTTCGAGCTTCTCGACGATCGGTCCGGGCGTCTCCTTCTTGACGAAGGCGCCGAAGAAGGGACCCCAGGGCAGATATTTCTTGAAGCCGGGCAGCGTTTCGGTGATCGGCGGGGCGTCGAGCCCCTCGATCCGCTCCGTGGCGATCGCCGCCAGAGCCTTGATGCGGCCGGCGCGGATGCGCTCGCGCGCCGCTCCCCACACCGCCGCCATGAAGTCCACGTGGCCGCCCTCGAGCGCCGTCAGCGCCGGCCCGTCGCCGTCGAAGGGGACTTGGGTGACCTTGAAGCCGGGGACCTCGGCGGCGAGCATCGCGTGGACGACGAAAGGCAGACCGCCCACCCCGGTCGCGCCCATCTTGACCGTATCCGGATGGGCCTTGACGTGGTCGATCAGGGCCTTGGCGTCCGCCCAAGGGGCGTCTTTGCGCGCCACGAGGACGGGTGTGCCGCGCGCGAGCAGCACGAGCGGGTAGAAGTCGTCGTAGGAGAGCTCGGAAAGACCGAGGACCCCGTAGAGCATCGGGTTCTCGGCGCCGAAGAGGATGTTGTAGCCGTCGGCGCGCTGCGAATGGACGTATTGCATGCCGATGACGCCCGTGCCGCCCGGACGGTTGGTGAGCACGAGCTTCTGGCCGAGCTTCTCCTCGACGATCGGGGCGACCGCGCGGGTGACGGCATCGGTCGAGCCGCCCGCGCCCCATTGGATCGTGCCCTGGAGGGGCCGGGCGGGGAAGTCCTGGGCCGCGCCCGGACGGACCAGGCACAGCGCGCCGAGCGCGGCGGCGCCGGACAGGAGATGACGTCGGTGGACCATCATCGGGAGCCTCCTCGGTTCGGATCGGTCGCGAGCGCGGCCGCCTCGAAATGGCGGAACATCCGCGCGACGTCGGGTTCGCGTCCGGTGAACAGGCGAAAGGCTTCGACCGCCTGGAAGACGGCCATGCCCGAGCCGTCGAGGGTGCGGCAGCCGCGGGCGCGGGCGGCGCGCAACAGCTCGGTCTCGAGCGGGAAGTAGACGATGTCCGCGACCCACAGCTCGGGGCGAAGGAGCTCGAAGGGTACCGGGCTGCCGGGATACGCGGCCATGCCCACGGGCGTGGCGTTGACGAGCCCGTCGGCATCCGCGAGGGCCGAGGCGAGATCCCCCACGCAGAGGAGGCCCCGGTCCGGAAAGCGCGCGGCCATGCGCGCGGCCAGCGCCCGGGCGCGCTCGGCGTCGCGGTCGAAGAGCCGCAGCTGCCGAACCCGAGCCTGCAGGAGCGCCCAAGCGACCGCGGCGCCCCCGCCCCCGGCGCCGATCAGGACGACGCGGTCGCGGGCGACATCGGGCAGGCCGCGGCGGAAGGCCTCGAGAAAGCCCGTGCCGTCGGTGTTGTGACCGATGCGCCGGCCGTTCGCGAACACGACCGTGTTGACCGCCCCGATCGCCTCGGCGGCGGGCGCGAGCTCGTCGAGATGCGCGACGATCGCCTGCTTGCAGGGATGGGTGACGTTGAGCCCGTCGAAGCCCAGACGTTCGGCCCAAGCCAAGATCGCGGGCAGATCGGCAAGACCCAGACCGAGCGCTTCCAGGTCGATCCGGCGATAGACGTAAGGGAAACCCGAAGCCGCGCCCTCCGCTTCGTGCATGAAGGGCGTTCGCGAAGGGCCGATGCCGGCGCCTACGAGGCCGGCGAGGCGGCTTCGTTCGACGCTCGCGCGGTTCACGGTGGATCGCGCCTCCCCGAAGCGGCGGTCGCGACCGTGCTAACGGGTTCCGCCGCGGGGCGGAAGTGAGCGTTCGACGGAACCCGATAACGGTTCGTTATGCCCGGCCGAGCCGGTGCGGCGCAGCTCGGCCGCGCGGCGTCGGACGATGGCGGTGAAGAGCGCGACCACCGGAGCCGGTCGCTCGTCGGCGCGGGTGGTCATCCCGACCGGGCCGGCGGTGATCGCGGTATCGAAAGGGAGGCCCGCGAGCGTCCCGGCCTCGAGGTCGAGCGCCACGACCCCTTCGGAGATGATCCAGACCGCTTCGGTGCGCGCGAGGAGAGCGCGGGCGAAGTCCGAGGAGACGGTCTCGATCCGCCGCGCAGGCGGAGGCACCCGGTTGGCGAGGAGCCAGCGCTCGACGAGCGGACGGGTGATGTCGCGCCGACCCGGAAGGAGGAGCGGGAAACGCGCGATCGCCGCGGGCGGGACGTTCTCTTCGCGCACAAGCGGGTGATCCGGGCGGACCACGACCCGCATCGGTTCGCTGTAGAGCTGCTCGAAGGCGAGGCCGGTCATCGCTTCGGGGTCGGCGAGCCGACCGACGACGAGATCGAGCTCGCGACTTTTGAGCCGCTCGAGCAAGAAGCGGTTGGGACCGCTCGCGAGGTCGACCACGACGTCGGGCCGCGCGGCCACGAGCTCGTCGACGGCGGCGGGCAGAAGTCGCGCCGCCACCGTCGGAAGGGCGCCCAGCCGCAGGGCGGTCTCGGCGGTCGCGCGCTCGCGGCGGACGCTCGCCACCCCCTCCTGCAGGGCGGCGAGGGCGGTGGCCGCATACTCGTGGAAACGCTCTCCCGCCGGCGAGAGCACGAGCCCCCGCGGGGTGCGCGAGAACAGCCGGGTCCGCAGGACTTCTTCCAGCTCTTTGAGGGTCTTGGAGACCGCCGGCTGGGTCACGTGGAGCTGCTCGGCCGCGCGTCCGACCTGGCCGAAACGGGCGACCTCGAGGAAGCAGGCGAGATGACGGAGTTTGATGCGCGGGTCGAGCGCCGTCACGGGCTTCCTCCCCGATATGAACGATCGGTTATCGAAGCCGCCGCGCTCGTCAATGGCCGCACGCGCGCTCTTGGGCTAAGGAACCAGATCGACGGCGGGGAGGCGCGGGTGCGCGAGGATCTCTTCCGGCGAAACGGTACGGTTCGGGGCACGGTGCTCGAGGACGCCCTCATCGCGCGCTCGTCCGGACCGCCGCGTCGGACGCCGGACTCTGGCGCTCGATCACGGGACGGCCGACAGAGCCGTTCGGTACCGGCCGGGGCTTTTTCGGTGCGGTCGTTTTCGGCGCGCGATCGCGGCTGGCGCCGTGCGCGGGCGTCGGAAGGAGCCCGCCGCGTCCCCGCGTGCGAGCCGCGACGATGCCCCGCGTCCGGCTGCGATCGCCGAGATCCCGCGCGCGGTCGCGATCCGTTCGGCTGCGCCCGCGGCGGACGTCTCGCCGAGGAAACGCTTTCGCTCGCCGCGAGAGCCGCAGCGGCCTCCGCGACCGCGAGGAAGGGGGAGGGACGAGGATGGAGTATCGATTGGAAGCGATACGCCCGCGCGATCGGGCTCGGCACCCGCCGGCCTGTTTCCCGGACTACAAGACCTCGGTCTACCGATCGCCGCGGCTGCCGCTCGTTTCCCTGACCGCGACGAAAAGCGAGCTCACGGGACCGGTCTTCGGGCACGACGCGATCCGGCCCACGGACAACGATCTTCTGGTCAACGGCCGGGTGGACGGCGATCCGATCGGGCCGCGGATCGTCCTTTTCGGCTTCGTGCTCGACCAGGACGCGCGCCCCGTTCCGAACGTGCTCGTGGAGATCTGGCAGGCGAACGCCGCCGGCCGCTACCGGCACGTCAACGATTCCTACCTCGCCCCGCTCGACCCCAACTTCTGGGGCGTGGGGCGGACGCTCACCGGTGCGGACGGCTCCTACCGCTTCCGCACCGTGCGGCCGGGCCCTTATCCCTGGCGCAACCGGGTCAACGACTGGCGCCCTTCGCACATCCACGTCTCGCTGTGGGGCGCGGGGCTGGTGCAGCGGCTGATCACCCAGGTCTATTTCGAGGGCGATCCGCTTCTGCCCTATTGCCCGATTTACAACAGCATTCCGGATCCGAAAGCGCGCGCGCGGCTCGTCGCCAAGCTCGACATGGAGCAGAGCCAGCCGCACGATACGCTCGCCTGGCGGATCGACTTCGTCTTGCGCGGACCGCGCCAGACCTTTTTCGAGAACCGACCGGAAGGAGCCTGACGATGCTCGAGGAGACGCCGTCCCAGACCGCCGGTCCTTATGTGCACATCGGTTTGATGCCGGGGGTGATCGGCATCCCCTTCGAGCCGGGGCGCACCTGGCATCGCCTCGCGCGGGAAGGAGCGCGCGGAGAGCGGATCCGCATCGAGGGCGTCGTCTACGACGGCACCGGGACGCCCGTGCGCGATGCGGTCCTCGAGCTCTGGCAGCCCGATGCGGCGGGTCTCTTTCCCGGCCGCGATCCCGGGGCGGATCCCGCTTTCGCGGGCTTCGGCCGGGCGGCGGCGGACTTCGAGAGCGGTCTTTTCGTGTTCGAGACCGTCAAGCCCGGTCGCGTGCGGATGGCCGACGGGCGGCTGCAGGCGCCGCACTGCTCGCTTCTCGTGTTCGCCCGCGGCATCAACATCCATTTGCACACGCGGATCTATTTCGACGACGAGGCCGCGGCCAACGCCGAGGATCCGGTGCTCGCGCTCGTCGAGCAGGAATCGCGGCGCCGCACGCTTCTCGCCCGCCGCGGCCTGCGCGACGGGGCCGTCGTCTATCGCTTCGACGTCTATTTGCAAGGACCGAACGAGACGGTGTTCTTCGATGCCTGAGCCCGCGCCCTGCATCATCACGGTCGCGATCACCGGATCGCTGCCGCGCAAGAAAGACAATCCGGCGGTGCCGATCACCGTCGACGAGCAGATCGAATCGACGCACGAGGCCTTCGAGGCGGGGGCCGCCCTCGTGCATTGCCACGTACGCAACGAGGACGAGACGCCGACCTCGGATCCCGAGAAGTTCGCGCGTCTGCTCGAAGGCATCCGCAAGCACTGCCCGGGCATGATCGTTCAGTTCTCGACCGGGGGGCGCTCGGGGAAGGGGCGCGAGCGCGGCGCCATGCTCTGCTTGCGGCCGGACATGGCGTCGTTGACGACGGGCTCGTGCAACTTCCCCAACCGGGTCTACGAGAACGATCCGGAGCTCGTCGACTGGCTCGCCGCCGAGATGAAGAAGTACGGGGTGAAGCCCGAGATCGAGGTCTTCGATCTCTCCATGCTCTTCAAGGCGGTGGAGATGCAGAAAGAAGGCAAGATCGACGGACCCCTTCACGTCCAGTTCGTCATGGGCGTGAAGAACGCGATGCCCGTCGATCGCGAGGTCTTCGAGTTCTACATCAAGACCCTGAAGCGTCTGGCGCCGGACGCCACCTGGACGGGGGCGGGGATCGGCAAGGACCAGATCACCCTCAACCGCTGGTCCTTGGAGCTCGGCGGCCATTGCCGCACCGGACTCGAGGACAACGTCCGCCTCGACAAATTCACGCTCGCGCCCTCCAACGCCGCGCTCGTGCGCCGGGTGGTCGCGCTCTGCCCGGAATACGGCCGCAGGCCGGCGACGGTGGCGGAAGCGCGGGCGATCCTCCGCCTGCCCCCGGCGCCGGCCGCGGCGTGAGCGGAGCGGGGGAAAGCCCCCCGCTTACGCGCTCCGGCCGCGCCCGAGCAGGCGCCAGGCGAAGGGTAGTACCGCCACGGCGAGCGCGATCTTGAGCGCTTCGGCGGGAAGGAAGGGCAGGACACCGACGGCCCAGGCCTTCTCGAAGCCGATCAGCCAGGCGAGCCAGCCCACCCCGCAGACGAAGATCACGAGATCGCCGAGAAGGAACACCGGCAGGGCGGTGAGCACGCGGCGGTCGAGGCCGCGCTCGGCGAGCTTGCCGACGATCCAGGCGGCGAGAAGGAAACCCGCGAGATAGCCGCCCGTGGGCCCGGCCAGATAGGCGAGCCCGCCGCCGCGGGCGAACACGGGAAGCCCGAGGGCGCCTTGCACGAGGTAGAACGCCACGGTCAGAGCACCCAAGGTGGAACCGAAGGCGGCGCCGATCAGAAGCACGGCGAAAGTCTGCATGGTCATCGGCACCGGCCAGAAGGGCACCTGGACCTTGGCGGAGAGGGTGAGGAGCAGCGAACCCGCGACGATCAGCACGATCGCGCGGATCGCGGCGTTGTCGGCGCGGACGGGCCACAGACGAGCAGCGAGGGTTCCGGTCATCCTGTCCTCGTTCGATCGGGATCCAGCGCGCGGCGGGGCGCACCCTCGGGTGGCCGGATGCGCCCGGATGGCGTTCGCGAGCTTGCGACGCTCGGCGCGCGCGCGCAACGTCTCGGCCGTGTCGCACGACACGGTCCGGGTGAGCGGATGCGGCCGGAGCTGGCCGATCGAGTCCACGCCCGCCGCGATCACGGTCCCCGGCATCGTGGAGCCACCGCCCGAGACCGCATCGCGGTGGAGCACGATCGGCTCCGTGCCGCCCGGCACCTGGATCGAGCCGTAGGGATAGGCGGCGTCGACGATGTTCGAGGGATCGGAGCCGGCACCGAAGGGCTGCTCGCGCGGCACGAAGGTCAAGGGTCGGCCGCCGCGGAAGCGATAGCCGATCCCGTCGGCTGCCGGGGCGCCTTCGCGGATGTCCGCGAGGGGGTCGGCTCGCGTACGCGAACTCGTCCTCGCCCTCGAGGATCCGCGGTTTCCGCTCGACCGCGCCCGGCTCGCCCACGAGACGCTGATCCGCTCGCGCCGCCGCTTGTGGCCGCCCACCGGCCATCGGCGGCCGCGTTCGCCTCCGTGCCGCTCGAGGAGATCGCCAACGAGCGTTACGTCGTGCTCGCCGTCGACGAGGCCGAGCTCGCCGCCCGGCGCTCCTGGGCGCGCACGCCCTGGATGCCCGAGGTCGTCTTCCGCACGAGGCCCGTCGAGGCGTTCCGCAGCACGGTGGCGGCCGGCACGGGGGTGACGATCCGCTCCGACACGGTCTCTCGGCCCTGGTCGCGCGCGGGCTTGCGGCTCGAGACCCGCGACCCGGCCGAACCCGTGCCGACCATGGACGTGGGACTCGTCCGGCGACTTGGCGCCGAGCTCGGTGCTGCCGCCCGGGCGCTGCGCGACTTCCTGAGCTACACCTTCAACGCCGCGGGGCAGAGCCTGGCGAGCCGATGACGGTCGGCGGCGATCGCTCCCCGAGACCCTGCTCGGCGGCGGCCAAAAGCTCGCGGACGAGCGGACTCGCGAAGCGCCGGCCGAGCTCGATCGCCCAGAAGGTCTCGACGATCTCCGGGAGCGCCGCGGCCTCGACGAGCTCGCCGCGGGCGAGCTCGTCGCGCACCACCACCGGCGGTAGGAGCGCGAGCCCGACATCGGCCCGTGCGAGCAGCCGCATCGTCGCCATGTCGTCGACCTCGGCGGCGATCGCCGGGCGCAGCTCGAGCCGGGCCACGAGCGCGTCGAAGGCGGTGCGGAGCCCGGTTTCGGGCGTCGGCAGAACGAGCGGCTCGCGCGCGAGCAGGGTCTCGAGCGGCGGCGGAGAGGGGCCCAGCCGGGCGGGCGTGCCGACGAGGCTCGCGCGCATCTCGGCCAAACGATGGACCACGAGGCGCGAGCCGCGCTCGCGCGGAGGCGCCAGGGTGGTGAGGACGAGGTCGAAGGCGAGGCTCTCGAGCCCGCGCAAGAGCTCGGCTTGGCTGCCGATCCGGATCACCACCTCGACCTCGCCGCGGCCGATCACCGGCTTCAGGAAGCCGACGAGAAAATTCCGCGAAAGCGTGGCGAGCGCGCCCACGCGCAAGAGCGCGCGCGCCCGGCCGTGGCCGCGCAGCGTGGCCACGAGATCCTCGCCCGTGCGGAAGATCACCTCGGCGTGTTCGAGCGCGATCCGACCCGCCTCGCTGAGCACGAGGACGCGCCCGCGCCGCTCGAAGAGCGCGTGCCCGAGCCGCTCTTCGAGCGCTTTGAGCTGCGCCGAGAGAGCCGAGGGCGAGAGCCCGAGCCTGTGCGCCGCGCGGGTGAGATTGCCCTCGAGCGCGACCGCACGGAACAGCCGCAGATGGTGGTAGTTCAGGCTCATCGTTCGATCGGATCGAACGAATCGAGCAAAACATTGTAATTTTCAAGAGGATCTTCTGCCTGGATAAGGCTCGGCGGACGTGACCCTCGCGGAGCGACCCGCATGAGCCTCGACCTCCTGCCCTTTCTCGCCCCGATCCTGCCGGCCGCGGCAGGCCTCGCCGGCCTGCTCCGACCGGGCCCGCGCCCGCACCCGATCCCGCTTTTCGCCGAGGCCGCAGCCGCCTCGGCACTGCTGATCGCGATCGCGACCGCAGGGCTCCTCCTCCTGCGCGGGCCGGGCACGATCGGGTTCGGCGAAGGGCTTCTGCTCTTGACCGTGACCCGCGATACGCTTTCGGTGGCTTTGCTCCTTCTGGTGAGCTTCGTCGGCTGGGTCGTCGTCCGCTACGCCCGGGTCCAGCTCGACGGGGAGCCGCGCGAAGGCGCCTTCGCCGGTTGGATGTCGCTTTCGCTCGCCTGCGTGCTGCTGTTGGTGCAGGCCGGCAGCCTTCTCGTCCTGTTCGCGGCCTGGATCGCCATCGGCGCCGGCCTCGGCCGCCTCCTCCTCTTCTATCCCGAGCGGCCGCAGCCCGGCGCGCCGCCCGGCAGGCGCGGCTCGTGGCGCGGATCGCCGACGGCGCTCTGGCGCTCGCCTTGCTCCTTCTCGCCTGGAGCTTCGGGACGAGCGCGATCGGCGCGATCGCGGCCGCGGCGCGCGAGGGCGCGGTGCCGCCCGCCGCGCTCGTCGCCGCCGGGCTGTTGGCGCTCGCCGCCCTGGTCCGCACCGCCCAGCTGCCCTTCCACGGCTGGATCGTGCGGGTGATGGAGGCCCCCACCCCGGTCTCCGCCTTCCTCCACGCCGGGATCGTCAACATCGGCGGCTTCCTGCTCCTGCGCTTCGCCGATCTGATCACCCTCGCGCCGGGTGCGCTTGCGGCCCTCGTCCTCGTGGGCGGGTTCACCGCGCTCGTGGCGAGCCTCGTCATGCTGACCCAACCGGCGATCAAGACCGCGCTCGCCTGGTCGACGGTCGCCCAGATGGGCTTCATGATGCTCGAGTGCGGGCTCGGCCTCTGGCCGCTCGCGCTCCTCCACCTCGTCGCCCACTCGCTCTACAAGGCGCACGCCTTCCTTTCGGCGGGCAGCGCCGTCGAGGTGGTGGCCGCCCAGCGCCGGCCGGGCCCGGTGGCCGTGCCCGGAGCGAAGGCGGTCGCACTCGCCGGCGCCGCGGCCCTGCTCGTCTACCTCGCCCTCGTCCCGCTCCAGCTCCTCCTCGACAAGCCGGCGCAGGCGATCGTCCTGGGCGGAGTCCTGGTCCTGGGCGTGGCGTATCTGCTCGCGCAAGGGCTGGCCGAGGCGGCACCCGCGGCGCTCGCCCGCAAGACGACGCGCGCCTCTCTCCTCGCCGGGTTGGGCTATCTCGGCTTCCAGAACCTCGCCTCCTGGCTCGCGGCCGGTGCGCTGCCGCCGCCGCCTCCGCCTACGACCCTCGATTGGGCGCTCATGGCGCTCGTCATCGCGTCCTTTACGGGGGTGGCGCTCGCCCAGACGACCCTGCCGCACTGGGCCCACCATCCGGCCGCCTCCGGCATCCGGGTCCATCTCGCCAACGGCCTGTACCTCGATGCGCTCGTCGACCGCTTGATCGGGGATCTGCGCAGGCCGCGAGCCGCCCGCGACAACCCCGCAGTCTCGTGAGCGCCCCCGCCACGATCGGAGATCGACCATGAGCATGCCCGAGATCGTCCCGCCTCGCCTGGGTGCCGTCCTGCACGCCGCCGCGGCCGCCATCGACGCCGTCCCGCCCGCCTGGCCCTTGGATGCCACGGTCGCCGTCAACCCCTTCCTCGGCCAGGCCGGGGAATCGCTCGCGCGGGTCGCCGCCCGGCTCGGTCGGATCGCGGGGGTGCGCGCGACGATGCCGCGCTCCTGGTATCTCGAGCGGATCGAGACCGGCGAGATCGCCCCCGAGGATCTGGAAGCGGCCCTCGCCGCCTGTAACGAGCCGGGCCGGCCGCCCTCGCTCGCGGCTCTTCTCGCCGCCGCGCGCAGCCCGAGCCCGCCGCCGGCGAAGCTGCCGACCGTGGCCGAGCTCGCCTCCGACGCCTCGGGGATCGACTGGCCGGAGCTCGTGCGCGAGCGGATCGGCGCCTGGGCGGCGGCGTTCTTCGACCGGGGGCAAGCCCTCTGGTCGCTGCCGCCGGACCAGGACGCCTGGGCCTCCTGGCGGGCCTGGGCGAGCCGCGATCTCGTCCCGGAGATCCTCGGCTTGAAGGGCTTCGCGGCCTTGGTGGCCGGCCTTCCCGATCGGCCCGAGCGGGCGCTCTTGCGCGCCGCCGATGCGCTCGGCATGCCGGATGCCGCGCTCGCCAACTGGTTCCACGCCCTCCTGGCGAGCATCGCCGGCTGGGCCCAGCTCGCCCGGCGGCCGGGTTGGGAAGCCGCGCGACGCGGCGGATCCGACGACACCGCGCTCGTGCTGCTCGCGATTCGCGCCGCTTTCGAGGAGGCGCTCTTCGCCTGCGAGCGGGCGCGGATCGCCGAGCTCTGGGCCGAGGTCGGGCGGGCCTATGCCGCGCCGATCGCTCCCGGTCCGGCGGAGATCGTCGATTCGATCCTCCAGGAGGCGGCCGAGCGGGCCTTCCAGCGCAGGCTCGCCGCCGATCTACCGGCGGTGGCGGCGGTGCGGCCGGTACGGCCCGCCCTCCAAGCGGTGTTCTGCATCGACGTGCGCTCCGAGCCCTTCCGGCGGGCGCTCGAATCCCTCGATCCGGCCATCGCGACCGCCGGCTTCGCCGGCTTCTTCGGCGTTCCGCTCGCCCACCGCGGCTGCGGCTCGGACGTCGTGGAACATCACCTGCCCGTGCTCCTCTCGCCCGCGCTCCAGAGCCGCGCACCGGCCGAGGACGAGGCCGAACGGCGCATCGCCGCGCGGGCGAAGCGGGCCTGGGGACGGTTCCAGCGGGCGGCGATCTCCTGTTTCGCCTTCGTCGAAGCGGCGGGGCCGCTCTACGCCGGCAAGCTCCTCGCCGACGCGCTGCGCTGGGTCCGGCCGAAAGCCGAGGAGCCCCCTCCGGTCTTCGACCCGCCGCTGTCCCGCGAACAGAAGGTCGCCCTCGCCAAGGCCATCCTGCAGGCGATGGCGCTGCCCGAGCCCTTGGCCCCGATCGTCCTCTTGGTCGGCCACGGCGCCCGAGTCACGAACAACCCGCACGCGAGCGCGCTCGCGTGCGGCGCCTGCGGCGGTCATCACGGGGCCGAGAGCGCGCGCCTGGTGGCGGCGCTTCTGCGGGACCCCGAGGTCCGCGCCGGCCTTTCGGCCGCAGGCGTGGCGATCCCCGAGGACACGCTCTTCCTCGCCGGCCTCCACGACACGACGAGCGATCGGGTCACCCTCTTCCTCGACCACGCCTTCCCCGCGCACCGGGAGGCGATCGCGCGCGTCCGGGGCTGGCTCGAACGGGCGGGGGCGCTCGCCCGCGCCGAGCGGGCGCTCGCCCTGCCGCGTGCGAAAGGGCCCGAGGACCTTCCGCCGCGCGGCCGCGACTGGTCGGAGGTCCGGCCCGAATGGGGTCTCGCCGGCTGCGCCGCCTTCATCGCCGCGCCCCGCGCGCGCAGCCGCGGCCTCGCGCTAGGCGGTCGCGTGTTCCTGCACGAATACGATTGGCGGCGCGATCCGCATTTCGCGACGCTCGAGCTCGTCCTCACCGCACCCGTGATCGTCGCCTCCTGGATCGCGCTCCAATACTACGGCTCGGTCGTCGCCCCCGCGCTCTTCGGCGGCGGCAACAAGCTCCTGCACAACGTCGTGGGCGGGATCGGCGTGTTCGAAGGCAACGGGGGCGATCTCAGGGTCGGCTTGCCCTGGCAGTCGGTCCACGACGGCGCGCGCTTGATCCACGAACCCTTGCGGCTCACGGTGCTCGTCGAGGCACCGGTCGAAGCGATCCGCGCGATCGTTGCGCGCCACGAGGAATTGCGCGCGCTTTTGGACCAGCGCTGGATTCACCTGCTCGTCCTCGACGAAACCGGGACCGTCGCTTGGCGCTACGAGCGCGGGCTCGCCTTTTCGCCCGAAGGCCGTGCGGCCTTGGCCGTGGCGGCGGAGTGAGCGCCCTCGGCCGGGGAGCGCGACGATCCCGGCTTCCCGGCCTCGGCTCTCGGCCTGCGCGGTGCGACGAGCCGCCGCGCCCGCTTCGGGTGCGTGCGCTCGAGCGAGGCGCGGGGCGGGCGGCGGGTGGTTCGCGCTCTCCCGCGCCCGCGTCGCGACCGCGGCCGGGGCCGGGCTCGGGCCGCGTGCGGCGCGGGCTCGCGCCGTTCATCCCGCGAGAAGATGCCGGCGCGCGGCGAAGAACTCGCCGAGCGCCTTCAGGAGGCTTTCTTCGTCCTCGCTCGTATGCGGCAGCGAGAGCGTGAAATAGCCCCGGCGGGCGAGATAATGGCCGCGCTCCAGCAGCTCGAAGTGGAGTAGCCGCTGCAGCTTCTCGCGCCGCTCGGACGGCCCGAGATCGCGCTCCGAGCGGATCGGGCCGCTGCGGCAGTGCAGCGCGAGGATCGAGCCCGCGCCCGTGCAGCAGAAGGGCACCCGGCGTTCGGCGGCGAGCGCGTTGATCCGCGCCTTGAGCCGCTCGCCGCGGGCGAAGTGGGCGTCGAGGACTTCGGGGGTGGCGACGCGGGCGAGCCCGGCGAGGCCCGCCGCCATCGCGAGCACCGCGTTGTTGAAGGTTCCGGCGTGCGGGATCGCGCGCGGCCGGCGGGGGTCGAACTGGGCCATGATCGCCGCCTTGCCCCCGAAGGCGGCGAGCCCGAGCCCGCCGCCCAGATATTTGCCGAGCGTGGTGAGATCGGGGGTGACGCCGAGCCGCGCCTGCATACCCCCCGCGCTCGAACGCGAGGTCATGACCTCGTCGAAGATCAAGCAGATCCCGTGGCGCGTGCAGGCCTCGCGCAAGGTCCGCAGAAAGGCCGGCTCGGCCGGGATCGCTCCGGCGCTGCCCTGGACCGGCTCGACGAGCACCGCCGCGAGCTCTTTCGCCCGCTCCTCGAGCAGCGCCAGGGTGCCGTCGAGGTCGTTGAAGGGGGCGACGACCCAGGGAAAGGGCGCGTTGATCGCTCCTTCGCCGGCGCGGAAATGAAACACGCCGCCGTGATAACCGCCTTCGAACACCATCACCGCGGGCCGGCCGGTATAAGCGCGCGCGGCCGAGATCGCGAAGAGATTGGCCTCGGTTCCCGAGTTGCAGAAGCGGACGAGCTGCAAGGAGGGGAAGCGGCGGCAGAGCTCCGCCGCCAGGGCGCCTTCGAAGCGGTTGGGACCGCCGAGCGCGATGCCCTCCTCGAGCGCCTCGCGGATCGCCGCCGTGATCACCGGATGGCTGTGTCCGTAAAGGCCGGCCGAGTATTCGCCCAGCCAATCGACGTATTCGTGGCCGTCGACGTCGAAAAGACGCGCGCCGGCCCCGCGGGCGATCACCACGGGGAAGGGGTGGAAGAAGAGAACCGTCCGGGTGTTGCCCCCGGGCATGACCTCGAGGTTGCGCTCGAAGATTTCACGGCTCTTCGGATGCGCCGCGACGTAGCGCGCCTCGGCTTGGGCGACCGCTTCCTCGAGGTCGAACTTGGCCCCACGCCGGGCCGTGCGCGCGGTCGCCATCGCCGGTTCCTCCCCCAGCCCCGCGCATCATGCGCGGGCCCGGCGGGGCGGTCGAGAGGTCGGCGACGCGTCCCCGGCGCGAACGCACATCGCTGCGTATCCGGCGACGAAACGCGCCCGTGTTGCCGCGGCCGCGCGCCGGGGGTACCTTGTCGGGTCCCGGGCGGCCGCCCGCGCGGACACCGTCGCCCCGGCTCCGCGGCGAGCGGGCGCGCCGCGGCGGAGGAGCGAGGCACATGGAGGTGCTGGCCGAGCCGCGCCTCGAAGCCGAGCGAACGCGCGCAGGCGAGCGGCTCCTTCTGCCGCTCGTCGGCCTGACCTGCGCGGCCTGCGCGCGTCGGGTGGAATGCGCGCTCGCCGATCTGCCCGGCATCGAGGGGATCGCCGTCGACCTCGTGGGCGAGCGGGCCGAACTCGTCCTCGGCCCGCAGGCACCGGAGACCGCCGCCATCGTCGCCCGGATCCGCGAAGCCGGCTTCGGCGTGCGCGAGCGGACCGCGTGCCTGCGCATCCGTGGCATGAGCTGCGCGTCTTGCGCCGGCCGGATCGAGCGCGCTCTGCGCCGCGTCCCCGGCGTGCTCGAAGCCTCCGTCGACCTTCTGAGCGAGAGCGCACAGGTGCGTCATCTCGCGCAGGCGGTCACGGTCTTCCGCCTCGTCGAGGCGATCCGGGAGGCGGGCTACGACGCCGCCCCCGAGGCTCCCTCGGAGCGCGGCGCGGAGCGTGCGGAGGCGGCGGAGCGAACGGTGCGCGCGCGCGAGGCCCTCGCGGTCGCCGCCGCTTTGCTTCTCACCCTGCCGCTTCTTCTGCCGATGGCCGCCTTCGCGGCCGGACGGCACCTGCACCTTCCGCCCTGGCTCGAGCTCCTGCTCGGAGCACCGGTGCAGTTCGTCCTCGGTGCGCGCTTCTACCGCGCGGCTTGGGGGGCGTTGCGCGCCGGAACGGGCAACATGGACCTCCTGGTCGCGCTCGGGACCACCGCCGCCTACGCCTACAGCCTGGCTCTGTGGCTCGCGCTCGGGGAGGCGGCCGCGGGCCGGCTCTACGTCGAGGCCTCCGCGGTCGTCGTCACCATGGTGCTCCTCGGCAGGTGGCTCGAGGCGCGCGCCAAGGCGGAGGCCTCGCGCGCGCTGCGCGAGCTCGCCCGCCTCGCCCCGGAGCGCGCCCGCATCCTGCGCGCCGGCCGCGAGGTGGAGGTCGCGGTGGAGGAGGTCGCGATCGGCGATCTCGTCGTCGTTCGGCCCGGCGAGCGCGTGCCGGTCGACGCCCGCATCCGCGAGGGCGAAAGCGAACTCGACGAATCGCTGCTCACCGGGGAGAGCCTGCCGGTGCGTCGCGGGCCCGGCGATCGGGTGATCGCCGGCTCGTTGAACGGCACGGGGCTCTTGCGCTGCGTCGCCGAACGGGTGGGCGAGGACACCACTCTCGCCCGCATCCGCGAGCTCGTCGCGCGGGCGCAGATCGGCAAGGCCCCCGTGCAGCGCCTGGTCGATCGGATCAGCGCGGTCTTCGTGCCCGTGGTCGTGGCGATCGCGTGTTCCACCTTCGTCGGTTGGCTCCTGTCCGGTCACGGCCTCGATCAGGCCCTGCCGGCGGCGGTGGCGGTGCTCGTGATCGCCTGTCCCTGCGCGCTCGGGCTGGCCACGCCGGCGGCGCTCGTGGCCGGTGTCGGTGCCGCGGCGCGGGCCGGGATCCTCGTCCGCGACATCGAAGCGCTCGAGCGGGCGCAGGCGGTCGACACCGTCGCCTTCGACAAGACCGGCACGCTCACTCGCGGCGCCCCCGTGCTCGTCGCCGTCCGGCCGCTCGAGGGCGATCCCGAGAGCCTCCTGCGCCTGGCCGCGGCGGCGCAGCAGGGAAGCGAGCATCCCTTCGCGCGCGCGACCCTCGCCGCCGCTTCCGAGCGCGGGCTCGCGCTCTGCGCCGTCGAGACCTTCGAGGCTCGCCCGGGCCTCGGGCTCGTGGCGCGGGTCGACGGCCGGGTGGTGCGCATCGGCCGCGAGGAGCTCTTGGCCGAGGCGGGGATCGACACCGCGCCCCTGGAAGAAGCCGCGTCCCGCGCGGCGGGGGCCGGCCGCAGCCTCGCCTGGGTGGCGATCGACCAGAAACCGGCGGGGCTCCTCGCCTTCGAAGACGCGCTCCGCCCGCAGGCGGCCGAGGCGGTGGCCGAGCTGCGAGCGCGGGGGCTGCGCATCGTCCTGCTCTCCGGCGACCGGCGCGCGGTGGCCGAGCGGGTCGCGCGCCGACTCGGGATCGCGGAGGTGTTCGCGCCGCTTCTGCCCGAGGAGAAGGTGGCGACGATCCGCGACTTGCGCGCGCGCGGGCGCACCGTGGCCATGGTCGGCGACGGGATCAACGACGCGCCGGCGCTCGCCGCCGCCGACCTCGGCATCGCCATGGGCAGCGGCACGGACGTGGCGATCGCCGCTGCCGGCTTCACGCTCATGCGTCCGGATCCGCGGCTGGTGCCGGCGGCGCTTTCGATCGCCCGCGCCACCCGGCGCACGATCCGGCAGAACCTCTTCTGGGCCTTCCTCTACAATCTCCTCGCTCTGCCGCTCGCGGCGCTCGGCTTTCTGACACCGGCGGTCGCGGGTTCGGCCATGGCGCTGTCCTCGCTTTCGGTCGTCCTCAACGCGCTCCGGCTCGCCCGTTGGCGGCCGGACTTCGGGACCGCTGCGTGAGCGCCCTTTCCCGCCGGGCGTGCGTGGGCGGGCTCGCCGGTCTGCCTTTCGCCCGCGCGCCGGTCGCGGGGATCGCGGCGCTTCCCGTCCGGCTGCGCGCGGCGCCGGCTCGGCTCGCGCTTCTGGGCGAGGGCTGGCCCGAGGTCGAGGTCTGGGCCTACGAAGGGCGCGTGCCGGGGCCCGTCTTGCGCGTCCGGGAAGGCGAAGGGCTGGCGATCGAGCTCGAGAACGGCCTGCCCGAGCCGACCTCGCTCGTCGTCCACGGCTCGCCCCTGCCGTTCGGAGCCCGCGACCCGCCGCTTCCCGTCGCCCCCGAGGTTCCGCCCGGCGGGCGCGCGCGTCTGGTCTTCCCGCTCGGCCGGGCCGGGACCTTCTCGTACCGCCCCTTCTTCCGCGCCGCTGGCCAGGTCGGCCGCGGACTGGCGGGATTGCTCGTGGTCGAGGAAGCCGAACCCTATCCGGCGGACCGCGAGCTCGCGCTCGTCCTCGACGATTGGCGGCTCGGTCCGGGGGCGGTCAATCGCGTCCGCTTCGGGCCCCAAGAAGCCGGCAGCCGGGGGGCGATCGGGGAAATCGTCACGGTCGAAGGCCGGATCGCGCCGCGCTTCGAGGTCGCGGCCGGCGAGCGGCTGCGCCTGCGGTTCTTGAACGCGGCCAATGCCCGCATCTTCGCGCTGCGCTTGAAGGGCGCCGAGGCGTGGCTGCTCGCGCTCGACGGCCGGCCGCTGCCGGCGCGGCCCCTGGAGCGGCCCCTCGTCCTCGCCCCGGCGATGCGCGCCGACCTCGTCGTCGACGTTCCCGCGATCCGCTTCGGCCGCATCGATCTGTTGGACGAGGGGGAAGGGGAGGGCTCGGCGCGGCTCGCCTCCTTCGCGATCGCCCGCGACCCTCTCCCCCCCCCCCATTTCGCACCCTCCGCCCTCCCTTCCCGGATCGGTCTTCCCCGAACCCGATCTCGCGCGCGCCGAGCGCCACGAGCTCGTGATCGACGGCGGTCTCGCCGTGCTCGCGGGCGCGCGTCCTCCGACCCCGGAGCCGCCGCCCGCGCTGCCCGCGCCCGAGCCCGCGGCCCTGAGGCGGCTTTCCGCGCGCGGGTTGTTCTGGATGCTCAACGGCCGTGCCGCGGCCGAAAACGAGCTCGCCGAGGCGCCGCCGATCCTCCGGCTCGCGCGCGGGCGCAGCCACTGCATCGCGCTTTGCGCCCGCACCCTGGTACCGGTGGCCCTCCACCTGCACGGTCACGCCTTCCGCGTGCTCGCGCGCGACGGTCGCACCGAGGATGCTTGGCGCGATACGATTCTCCTCGGCCCCGGCGAGCGGGTCGAAATCGCGCTGTCGCCCGAGCGTCCGGGCCGTTTCGCGCTTCAAGGCACGGTGCTGGAGCATTCGGCTTCGGGCATGCTCGGCGTGGTCGAAGTTTTCTGAGAAAAGGAGAGTGCTCGTGAGCCTGGTCGCTCTTCGCCGTCGTCGGCTCCTCCTGGTCCTCGCCGGGGCGGCTCTGGCAGCTCCCGCGGCGGTGCGCGCCGCTTCGGGCGCGATCGAGATCTGGAAGCTCCGGGGATGCGGCTGCTGCGATCTCTGGGCGCGCCATCTCGAGGCCGAGGGCTTCGCCACCCGGCTGCGCGAGGTGACCGATCTCGCACCGGTTCGGGCGCGGCTCGGCGTGCCACCGGCCCTCGCCGGCTGTCACAGCGCGCGGCTCGCCGATCTTTCGATCGAGGGCCACGTCCCGGCGCTCGCCATCCGCCGCCTTCTCGCCGACCGCCCGCCGTGGGTCGCGGGTCTCGCCGTGCCCGGCATGCCCGAGGGCTCGCCCGGGATGCCGAGCCCCGAACCGGAGGTCTACGAGGTCTTCGTCTTCGGCCGCGGGGGCCGGGTCGAACCGTTCTTGCGCTTTCGCGGCGAAACCCCGCTCTGAGCGGGGAGGCTCTTCAGGCGCAGCCCCCGCTCGGGAGACCAGCGCGCTTCGCCGCAAGCGATGCCGGCTCGGGCGAGCGCGGCCCGCAAACCGGCCCCGTCCATCCCCAAAAAGCGCTCGAGCAGGGCCACGTACGCCGCGACGAAGCGCGGTCCGTGGCCGTCGCCGGCGAGGCCGTGGGCGCATTCGTGCAGGACGACCGGGGCCGTGCGCGCCCAGCGCGGGAGTTTGACGACCGCGCGCGAGCCGCAGGCGTGGCGGCGGCCGCGGCCGTCGGTGACCCTGGGCGGCGCCCAGTCGGGCTCGTGGACGCGGCCCGCCTCCGCCCAGCGAAAGACGGCATCGACGAGCGCCCGGCAAGCGTCGAGGTCCATGAGCGCGTCGCGGCCCGGAAAGATCCGCTCTTCCTCGAAGCGGTAGACGCGGCTGCGCTGATGGTCGCGCGGCCGGCCGCGCGCGGCTCGCGTTCGGCTCGATGCACCCACGCGTGCGATCGCTCCCCGAAGACCGCTCCGCCATCGGGCGCGGGCTACGCGCGCGCCCGGGTGCGACGCGCGACCCGCGCCGTTGCCGGTCGTCGCCGGCGCCGCCTATAGAGCCTGTGGCGCGATCCGGAAACGCGATGGACGCCGTCGACGACCCCAAAGGCTATTATCGCGCCCTCGGTGTGCGCCGGAGCGCGAGCGCGGAGGAGATCCGCGCCGCCTTCCGCGAGAAGGCCAGGCTCTACCATCCCGATTCGGGAAGCCCGCTCGCCGACGAAGCGCGCTTCGCGCAGCTCGTCGAGGCCTACGAGACCTTGCGCGATCCCGAGCGTCGGCGCGCGTATGACGCCGCGGGCTTCGAGCGCACGCGCGAGCGAGCGGAAAAAGCCGCGGCCGCCGGCCTGGCGCGCCGGCCACCGCGGCTCGTCCCGCGCGAGCGCGGCCGGCTTCTTTGGCCCTCGCTCCTCTTCGCGCTCGGGCTCGTCGCGCTCGGCCTCTTCGCGCTGTGGTGGTCGGCGGAGCGCCGGCTCGCGTTGCGCGACCACCAGATCGAGGAGCTCTCCTTGCGCCTGGCCGAGGCCTTGGCCGTGCGGGCCGACACCCGCACCCCGTATCGGGCGCAAACGGTAGCCGAGCTCGAGCGAGTGTTGCAGGCCGGGCATGCGGGCGGCTTTCCCTTCGCGGCGGAGATCGAGTTCGCACCCGGCTCGGCCGAGCTCGATTCGGGGGCGCGCGGGCAGCTCGAGCGGGCGGTGGTCGACCTCGCCGCGGCGATCGCGCGAATCCCCGCCGGACGCGATTGGGTCGTCCTGGTCGAAAGCTTCTCCGCGCGCGCGGTCACGGAGCGCGGGGTCGACGTCGAGGCGTGGGGAAAGGCGCTTCGGCGCCTCGCCGTGGTGGTCGAGGGGCTCGCCCGCCGGGGTCTGCCCGCCGAGCGTTTGGCGACCCGCTTTCAGGCCGGGACGGCGCCGGTCGATGCGCGCTCGGGCGAGGGGCGGGTGGTGGGGGTCAAGCTCGTGTGCTGTTTCGGGCCCGATTGAGCGGAGGTCGGAGGCGGCCGCTCGGGCGGCCGCGGGAGCAGGAGCGGTCTCATGCGCACGCGCTATCTCACGCTCGACGTGTTCACGGATCGTCGTTTCGCGGGCA
Organism: Geminicoccaceae bacterium; assembly: GCA_025062095.1. Taxonomy (GTDB): domain Bacteria; phylum Pseudomonadota; class Alphaproteobacteria; order Geminicoccales; family Geminicoccaceae; genus JANXAZ01. Next base: position 3,103 of record JANXAZ010000037.1, on the reverse strand, counting down.
ACCCGCTCGCCGTCCTGCCCGAGGCGGCGGGCCTGGACGCCGCGCGGATGCAGCTCGTCGCCCGCGAGTTCGGCTATCCCGAAACGGTCTTCGTCCTCCCGCCCGATGAGCCCGATCGGCTCGCGCGGCTGCGGATCTTCACGCCGTCGCGCGAGATCCCCTTCGCGGGTCACCCCACGATCGGGGCGGCGATCGCGCTCGCCCGGCTCGGGAGGATCGCCCCCGAGCGCGACGGTCTCGCGCGGATCGTCTTCGAGGAACTCGCCGGTCCCGTGCCGGTGACGATCGCCTTCGAGGCCGGCCGGGCGGTGCGGGCGGAACTCGTCGCGCCGCACCGCCCGAGCCACGGCCCGCGCCTCGATCCCGAGCCGATCGCCCGCGCCCTCGGCCTCGAGCCGGTCGATCTCGTCGCCGAGGGCCCCGCGCCCTGCGTGGTCTCCTGCGGCCTCTCCTTCCTCGTCGTCGAGCTCGTCGCGCGCGAAGCGCTCGCCCGCGCGCAGCTCGACGGCCGAGCGGCGCGGGCGCTGCCGGAGCCGGCGGTTTATCTCTTCACCCGTGCCACCGGGGTGCGCGGGATCGAGATCCGCGCCCGGATGCTGGCTCCGCTCCTGGGCGTGCCCGAGGATCCGGCCACGGGTTCGGCCGCGGCCGCGCTCGCGGGTCTGCTCGCGGCGGTCGAGCCGAAGGCGGACGGCGATTTCGCCTGGCACATCGAGCAGGGCGTGGAGATGGGACGCCCCTCCTTCCTCGCCGCCCACGCCCGCAAGGAAGCCGGGCGGGTGGTCGAGGCGCGGGTCGCGGGCGGTGCGGTGCCGGTCATGGAGGGGTGGATCGAGCTCGGCTGAGCCGAGCCCGCGCTCAGCCCTCGCCGCGTTCGGCGCCGCATCGCGATAGGCGGGACCATCGGTCCGCCCGCTCACAAGAAGCCCCGCTCGCGGAAGCTCGTCCAGCGGCCGCGACCGATCACGACGTGATCGTGAAGGGCGATCTCCAAGGTGGCCAACGCCCGGCACAGCTGACGGGTGAGCTGGATGTCGACCTCGGAAGGCTCGGGATCGCCGCTCGGATGATTGTGCACGAGCACGATCGCCGATGCGCCGTGGTCGAGACAGCGCTTGAGCACCTCCCGCGGATAGAGAGGCGTGTGATCGACCGTGCCGCGCGCCACGATCTCGTCTTTGATCAGCTGGTTCTTCCGATCCAAGAACAAGATCCTGACCATCTCGACCGGTTCGTCGCGCATGGTGATCGTGAGATAATCCAAAAGAGCGTTGAACGAGCCGATGACCGGACGCTGTCGCAGCGGCTCTTGCAGCAGACGCGCGAGGGTCGTGCGCACGGTACGGAACAACCGCGGCACCTCCGGCGCCACTCCGGGCACCGCGAGAAGATCCGGTTCCGCGGCGGCGAGGACCGCACCGAGACTGCCGAACCGCTCGATCAAGCGCTGCGCGATGTCGTCGGCGGCGGCTCGCGGCGACACGAGAAAAATGAGGATCTGCAGAAGCTCCGCGTCTTCCACCGCCCCCGGCGCGTTGTCGAGCAAGCGCGCGACGAGACCGTTCGGCCCGGGGATGGCGAAAGTGCGATCGGCGCGATACGCCCGGCCGTCTTCCGCCAAACCCGGAGCCGGGCCTTCGCCCCGATCGTGCCCGATCTCCCAAGCGGTCGCCTTCTCGCCTCTGCGGTGGAGAGCGCGCAGAATCGAGCGATAGCGTCGCTCCGCCTCGCGCAGCTCCTCCAACGGATGCCGACCCTCGCCCATTCGGTTCCCCGTTTTCGCTTCGCGCGTGCGCCTCCGCCCCGGATTGCGCTTCGCGTGCGCGGCGCTCGCGGCGGCGAGGAAACGATTAAACTATTGGTAGAAAGACGCAATGCGTTTGTTCACTATCCAGGTGCGAAAGCACGAGCCCGCCTTCGCACGCCCGTCGCGGCCTCGCGGGGGTGCCGCGCGCCCGCGCGGGGGCCGGGCGGATCGGCGGGCGGCGGGCGATACGACGTCGAGCCCGCACGCTCGGAACGTACCCCGTGAGAGAGCCGGGCTCGGAAGCTCGACCGATCGCGCCGGTCGTGCGGCGCGGAGACCGGAGCACCGAACGATCGCGGGCGGCGCGCGAGCGCACGGCGAAGAGAGCCGAACGAAAGCGCGGAACCCGGACCGTCGCGCGCTGGTCGGTCCTTCCGCGGTATCCCCGTCACCCGGTTCGAAGGTTCCGCCGTTCGAACCCGCAGCGGCCCGAGCCGAAACCGTCAGAGCCAGAGCTTGACCTTCTGATGCTCGAGCCGCCAATGCCCGGGCGGGACGACGAGCCGGACCCCTTCCGCCGCGCCGAGCAGTTCTTCGAGGCGGCCGCGCGCGGCACGTGCCGGCCCGGGCCGCGTGGTCTCGATCAGCACGACGGCGTCGCACACGCCCACCTGCCGACCCCGCTTCTCGGCCGTCTCGATGGTCGAAGCCGAGCGATCGGTCTCCAGCCAGTGCACGCCCTGGACGGCGTGATCGAGGTAGAGCTCGGGAAGAAAACCGGTCACGAGCACCCGGCGCAGCGCCGCGAGCGCCTCTCGGGGCGCATCGACGCCGGCGGCGACGAGCTCCGCTCCGTCGCCCTTGGCTTGGCTGAAGACCTTGCGCGTGAGACTGCGGGTCGTGTTCTCGAAATAGGCGAGCGTGCGCCTGGTCCATTCGGTGGGGTCGTTGAGCCGGTTGAGGTAGTCTTGGCCGACCTGCACTTGCGGGCTCACCGTTTCGTATTGCATGTAAAATCGAGGGCTGCCTTCCACCGCGACGTACCGGCGGCCGCGGATGAAGCCCGGGATCCCGACGCGCTCGGGCACGTGCTCGTTGTCGTGCCAGGCGTAGAAGGTCTCGAGCCCGTCTTCGCGGATATCCGACCAGATCGCGATCACCCCTTCGCCGAACAAGCTCATCTTCGCTTTCCTTCCTCGTTTCGCGCTCCCGTCTCGAGCACGGCCAGGCGCGTCCGACCGGTTCCGTGCAACACGCCGCGTTCGAGGAACACCCGCGTGATCGCCTCGACGATCGGCGCGAAGGCGGGATCGCGACGGCCGGCCAGACCCCGGGGTCGCGGGATCGGCACCGGCA
>JANXAZ010000036.1 GCA_025062095.1 Geminicoccaceae bacterium | reverse complement strand
CCCGGAACCCGCGCGCGCCGCACCGCGGGCGTCCGCCTCCGCTCGCGAACGCGCGGCGCGCACGGCGCTCGCGACGTCGCGAGCGGGTCTTCCGATCGCGCGAACGTCGGCTCGCTCGCGCGAAAGCCGCGGCCCGGGCACCGGCCCGACCCGGGCGTCCGCGCACGCCCCTTCGGCAGCGCCGGAGCGGGGTCCTCAGGGCCCCAGGAGATCCTCGAGGAACGGGACGAGAGGCAGATCGGCGGGGAGAAGGGGAAGCGCCCGCAAGCCCCGCGGGCGCACCCAGCGCAGCTCCTGGCCCTCGCGCCCTTCGGGCTCGCCTTTCCACTTCCGGCACACCCACAGCGGCATGAGGAGGTGGAAATCCGCATAAGGATGGCTCGCGAAGGCGAGCGGGGCGAGACAGGCGGGATCGACCGCGATCCCGAGCTCTTCTTCGAGCTCGCGCACCAGGCAGGCTTCCGGGCTCTCGCCCGAGCCGAGCTTGCCGCCCGGGAACTCCCAGAAGCCCGCCATCGGCCGGCCCTCGGGACGGCGCTGGACGAGCACCCGCCCGTCTTCGTCCACGAGCGCGCAGGCCACGACGACCACGAGCGGCCGCGCGCACGGTTCGTCGGGCTCGGTGCTCATCGCTCCTCCCCTTCCCGGTCCCGGGCCGTCGCTGGCGGCTCGACCCCGCGTACCCGGGCCGCCGGCGCCGCGCGCGGACTCGCCCGCGCGGCCGCCTTTCGCGGTGCCCCCCCACGACCCCGCCCTCGCCGAGGCGGCGCGGTCGCCGGACCGAGCCCTCGGCGCGTCCCCGGGGGCGAAGACGCGGCGCCCGACCGCGGCCCGCCGCGACCTCGGCACCGAGGCCGGAAGCGTCCTCTTCCCGCCCCCGGTGTCACCGACCGGCCCCGGATGCTCGCCCTCGGCGGGCTCCGAGACGCCTTCCCCGGGGCACGGCCGAGCCACCGCACCCCGATCCCGCGCTCCGCCGCGGCGTCGCGGGCACCGGCGGCGCCGCGCGCGGAACCGCCGGACCGTCCCTTCGTCCTTCGGCCGATCGTCTTCGGCCACCGCGGCGACCGCGTCCGTCGGCCGGCTCCGACGGCCGGGCGGGATAGCGCGAGAAAAAGGCATCCCCGAACAACTTCGGTGCTCCTCCTTCGCGCGTCTCGGCGGGGCGCGCTCGAAAGCTCGCGGCCGGCCGCACCGCGCCGTGCGCCGAACGCCGGCCATCCCCGCCCTCGCACGCGTTCGCTCCGCCGGCCGCGGCTTCTCGGCCGACGGGGCGACGGGCGCATCGCCCGCGGCCGCGGAGCGGAAGGCGCGCCCGATCGCCGCACCCTCGCGCCTCCCCGGCTTCCGCTCGCTCGCCGATCCGACCGCGGTCCCTTCGCGCGCGGCCCGCCCGGGTCGGGGGCGCGAAGCGCGCGCGAATCGCGGTTCGGTCGCGCGCTCGGGCTCACGATCGGTAGGCGGTGTTGATGTCGACGTAGCCGCGGGTGAGATCGCAGGTCCAGACGCGCGCCCTGCCGGGTCCGCGGCCGACCACCAGCGCGATGTGCACCTCTCGTCCCGCGAGATGCGCCGAGACGGCGGCTTCGTCGAGATCGGGCACGGCGGCGCCGTCGCGCGCCACCCAATGCCCGCCGAAGGCCACCGAGAGCGCCTCGGGCTCGATCGGTTCTTTCGCGCGCCCCACCGCCGCCACCACCCGGCCCCAATTGGCGTCGCCGCCGGCGATCGCCGTCTTGACGAGCGGGCTGTTGGCGACGGTCAGGCCGATCCGCCGCGCCGAGGCGTCGTCGACCGCGCCTTCGACGGTGATCGCGACGAGCTTCTGGGCCCCCTCGCCGTCGCGCACGACCTGGAGCGCCAGGTCCCCGCAGACGGCCGCGAGCGCATCGACGAAACCCGCCAGTCGGCTGTCGCGGGGGTCGAGGACGGGGTGGTGGGGGGCGCGGCCCGAGGCGAGGAGGAGGAGCGTGTCCGAGGTCGAGGTGTCCCCGTCGACGGTGATGCAGTGGAAGCTCGCATCCGCCGCGGCCGCGAGAAGCGGCTGGAGCACGGATGCGGGCAGGCGCGCATCGGTGACGAGGAACGCGAGCATGGTCGCCATGTCGGGGGCGATCATGCCCGAGCCCTTGGCGATGCCGGCGACGGTGACCGGCACGCCGTCGATCGTGCAGCGCGCGAACGCACCTTTGGGGAAGGTGTCGGTGGTCATGATCGCCCGCGCGGCCTCGGCGATCCCGTCCGCGCACAAGGAGCGCACGAGCTCGGGAACCCGCGCGGTGATCCGCTCGACCGGCAGCCGCTCGCCGATGACGCCGGTGGAAGCCACGAACACCTCTTCCACCGGGCAGTGCAGCGCCGCCGCCACCGCCCGCGCTTCCGCCTCCACCGCCCGATCGCCCTCCGCGCCGCGGAACACGTTGGCGTTGCCGGCATTCGCGATCACCGCCCGCGCCCGACCGCGCGGCAGATGCTTGCGGCACCAGAGCACGGGATGACCCGGTGTCGCCGAGCGGGTGAGCACGCCCGCCACCGAGGAACCCTCGGGAACCTCGAGGAGCATGAGATCGAGGCGGTCCCGGTAGCGGATGCCGGCGGCGACGGCGGAAAAGCGCACGCCCGGAACCGGCGGGATCTCGGGGAACCGCTCGGGAGCGAGGGGCGAACGCGACAAGACTTCCGCCACGGCGCGCCCCTTCAGTTCGCCCGCGGCGCCTTGTCGGGCCCGAATCGTTCGACCCGGGCGCGGGCGCGCAGTTCGGCGACGAGACCGTTGATCGCCTCGCGGGCGAGCCGTTCTTCGAGCTCGGCCCGTTTCTCTTCGAGGGTGGGGAGCACGCTGCGCCGCTCCTCGACGCGGATCACGTGCCAGCCGAAGCGCGTTCGCACGGGATCGGCGAGCGTGGTCCCGGGCTCGGCGGAAAAGGCGGCCTCGGCGAAGGGCTCGACCATCGCCTCGCGGCGGAAAAAGCCGAGATCGCCTTTGTTCTCCTTGGCCGAGGGGTCGAGCGAGCGGGATTGGGCGAGAGTCGCGAAATCCGCGCCCTTGGCGAGTTCGGCGAGCACGCCGCGGGCTTCCGCCTCGCTGCCGAGCAGGATGTGCCGGGCGCGCACCTCCTCCACGGCGAAACCGGGCTGCGCGGAGGCGATCCGATAGGCCTGTTCGAGCCGCTCCGGGGTGAGGCTCTCGGCGACCACGCTCTCGAGCAGGAAATCGCCCAGGATCTCGCGCCGTGCGCGCTCGATCGCGGCCTTCGCCTCGGGCCGCTCGTGCAGCCGACGCCGCTCCGCCTCGCGCGCGAGCAGCCGGCGGTCGATGACCCGCGACAAAAGGGGATCCCAGATCGTCTCGAGCGGCAGCTGGCGGAACTGCTCGGGCAGCGCCATCTGCGCCGCTTCGAGCTCCGAGCGCAGGACCTTCTCGCCGTCGACCACCGCCACCACCGGATCCTCGGCGCCTCGTGCCCCGGCCGCCGCGAGCAGCAGCACGAGGAAGACGAACCGTCCTTTCGCCATCGCCTTTCTCCCGAGGACCCCGCGTCCCCGCGTCTGCCGATAGCCGGTTTCGCGGCCGCCCGTAAGTCCGCCCCCGGCCCGCGTCCTTGTAAGGGAGAAAGGTTAACGGATCCTCGCCCGTCGGTCGTGCAGGCGCGGGGCTGACGCGCGCGCGGCCGCGCGGCATGGTGCGCGGCGGCCGCACGCGACCCGGCGATCCCATGCCGAAGCCTCTTCCGCCCGATCCCGAGGCGGCGCGCAGCGCCGCGATCGCACGGAGCTTCGCCGCGCTCGCCCGAGATCCGAGCCGGCTGCGCCTGGACGGGCTGCATCCCCTGAAGCACGGGTTGCGCTTCGGTGCCGAGGTCGAGCTCGCGGTCAGCCCCGACAAGGAAGCGCTGCTCGCGCTCGCGCGGGAGCTCTGCCCCGATCTCGTGGAGCGCCTTCGCGCCCTCGTCGAGCCCGTCCCGCCCGCGCTGTTCGCCGCGCTCGGGCCGCCACCGCCGAGCCCCGTGCTCGCGATCGCCCGCCGCCCTCCTTCCCCCGATGCGGCGCTGCTCCTCGACGACCCCGATCCGGCCCCGATCGTGCTCCTCGAGCGGCCGGTGCACGCGGGCAATCTCGGAGCCGTGGTGCGGGTGGCAGCGGCTCTGGGCGCGCGGGCGGTGCTCGCGCTCGGTGGCGCGGATCCCTGGACGCCCGCGGCTCTGCGCGGCTCCTCGGGGCTGCACTTCGCGATCCCCGTCCTGCGCCTCGAGGAGCCGCCCGAGCTCGGCGACCGCCCGCTCCTCGCCTTCCACGCCGAAGGCGATCCGCTCGACGCCGCGCCTTTGCCCGTGCGCGCGGTCTTCGCCTTCGGCAGCGAGCGCCACGGCCTTTCGCCGTCCTTGCGCGCCCGTGCCCGGGCGCTTCTCGCCATTCCCATGCGCCCGGGCGTCTCGAGCCTCAACCTCGCCACCGCGGTGGCGATCGCGCTCTGGACCTTCGGGCTCGGGCTTTCCCGCTCGCGCGCGGGGCCTTAGACGGAACGGGGTCGGATCGCGAAGGGGACGCTCGATGTCGGATCTCGCCGCGCTCGTGACGACTTGGACCTATCCGACGCGCATCCGTTTCGGGGTCGGCACGGTGCGCGAGCTGGCCGAGATCTGCCGCGAGGCGGGCATCGCCCGTCCGCTCGTGGTCACGGACGCCAATCTCGCGCGCCGACCGCTCTTCGAGCAGGTGCTCGCACCGTTGCGGGAGGCCGGCCTCGCTTTTTCGGTTTTCGACGGCGTGCGCCCCAACCCCACCGCCGCCAATGTCGAAGAGGGCGTGGAGCGATTGCGCGCGGGCGGCCACGACGGGGTGGTGGCGGTGGGCGGCGGCAGCGCGCTCGACGTGGGCAAGCTGGTCGCCTTCATGGTCGCCCAGAGCCGGCCGATCTGGGACTTCGAGGACGTCGACGACCATTGGCGGCGGGCCCGGACGCAGGGGATCCGACCGGTGGTGGCGATCCCGACCACCGCCGGCACGGGCTCGGAAGTGGGCCGGGCGGGCGTGGTCACCGACGAGGCGAGCCGGACCAAGAAGGTCGTCTTCCACCCCGGCATGATGCCGCGCACGGCGATCCTCGACCCCGCGCTCACCACGGGCCTGCCGCCGCAGCTGACGGCCGCGACCGGCATGGACGCGCTCGCGCACGCCCTCGAGGCCTATTGCGCGCCCGCCTTCCACCCCATGGCGGAAGGGATCGCCGTGGAGGCCGTGCGCCTGATCTTCGAGGCCCTGCCCGAGGCGGTGCGCGACGGAGCGAATCTCGAGGCGCGTGCGAAGATGCTCGCCGCTTCGGCGATGGGGGCGGCCGCCTTCCAGAAAGGCCTGGGCGCGGTCCACGCCCTCTCCCACCCTCTGGGCGCGGTCTACGATCTGCACCACGGGCTCTTGAACGGGGTGCTCTTGCCCTACGTGCTCGCCTTCAACCGTCCCGCGATCGAGGCCAAGATCGCGCGTCTTTCCGCCTGGCTCGGCCTCGAGCCCCGTTTCGAGGCGTTCCTGCGCGCACTTCTCGACTTGCGCGCGCGCATCGGCATCCCCGGGACCCTCGCGGCCGCCGGTGTTCCGGAACCGCCCTCCGAGGAGCTCGCGCGGGCGGCCGAGCGCGATCCCACGGCTTCGGGGAACCCGCGGCCCGTGGACGCGCGCGCGCTCGCCCGGCTCTACCGCTGCGCCTTCGAAGGGAACCTGCCCGAGCCCGAGGCGGTTTAACGCTTTCTTGGGCTCCGGCCCCGCAAAAAGGCGCCGACCGGGCGCGGCTCCCCATCCCGCGCCCGGTCGCCCCTTCGCATCGGCCGACGCGCGGTCTTTCCTCTCGCGGCCGCGGACGAGCCGGGCGCGTTCTCGTCGCGCGCTCTTCGCGCAGCGCCCGGCTCCGGGAAGCGAAGGCGAGACCACGGCCGTGCCGCGGCTCCCCGAGCGTCCGGCCCGGGACGACCCCGCCCGAGCCGACCGCCCCGAACGAGCCGGCGGGCCGGAACGCGCACGTCCGGAAGGAGAGCGGGGGCGGGCGCGCGAAAAGCCGCGGCCGGGGCGGAAGCGACGGGCCTTCGCGACGCTGCTCGGCTCCGCTGGTTCTTCGTCCGCGGAGCGCCTTCGGTTCGCGCCGCGACGTCTCGGTCGCCCCGCGACCGGAGAAATGCCCGATCGGCTTCCTTCTCGGTTGATTTTCTGCGTGAGATAGGTATATAGTCCGATCAACGGACCGAACCGCCGTCGCGGTTCCTCGAACCGCGCCCTCTCGTCTCGCGGAGCCTCTCATGACCGCCGCCCTCGCTCGCGACGCGCACGCCCTCGCCACGCCGCGCCCCGAGGCGCCGCGGCCCTCGCCGCCGTCCGCGGCCGACGCCGCGGCACCGGGCGGCGATGCGCGCCTGCCCGCGCACGACGATCGCGAGCCCGGTCCCGCTCTCGCCGCGCTCCTCGCGCTCGCGAGCCCCGCCGAGCGCGAGCAGCTCCTCGCGCTGCGCCGCGACTGGCTCGCGCGCCACAAGCCGATCGACCGCGCCGAGCGGCTCGCGGTCGAAGCCGTGGTCGCGGTGCTCTGGCGCCTCGAGGCCCTGGCCGCGGTCGAAGCCCGCGTGCTCGCCGCCTTGCGCGCGGGCGAGCGCGACCGCCGCCTGCCCGGTCCGGCGACCCTCGCGCGCCTGCGCCGCGAACTCTGCGCCGAGCGCGAGCGCGCCGAACGCGACCTCGAATGGCTGCGCAAGAACCGGCCCCGGCCCTATCCGAGCCCCTGGCTCGCACCGGCCCGCCTCGAATGGCTGGCCGAGAAGCTGCGCGAGGGCGCGATCCTGGTGCCCGCGCGCGGAGGCGAGGCGCAAAAGGGCGGAGCCGGGGAAGCACCGGTGGCCGCCGCGGGTCCGACCGCGGCCGCACCCGAGGGCGAGGCCGCGGGGCCGCGCGAAGGGCGGGAGAAGGCGGCCCCCGAACCTCCCTTCGCGCGGTCGAGCGTGACGAAAGCGGACCCGCGCGGCCGACCGAGCGGACCGGACGACGGCCTCGCGCGCTTGGCCCGGCTGCTTTTCGGCGATCCGCCGCTCTCGTTCGCCGCGCCGCCTCGCGCCGGCTCGGCGCGACCGGCGGCGGTCGGAACCTGAGTTCTTCCGGGCTCAGACGCGCTCGAGGAGAAGCGCGACCCCCTGGCCCACGCCCACGCAGGCCGTGCACAGGGCCCGGCGGCCCCGGCGACGCGAAAGCTCGCGCGCGGCGGTGAGGACGAGCCGCGCACCGGTCATGCCCAGGGGATGGCCGATGGCGATCGCCCCGCCGTTGGGGTTGACGTGCTCGGCGTCGTCGGGAAGGCCGAGCAGGCGCAGGCAAGCGAGCACCTGGGCGGCGAAGGCCTCGTTGAGCTCCACGAGGTCGATCGCATCCAGCGAAAGCCCGAGCCGGTCCAAGAGCTTGCGCGTCGCGGGCACGGGGCCGATGCCCATGATCCGCGGCTCCACCCCGGCGGCGGCGGCTCCCGTCACCCGCGCCATCGGCCGCAACCCGAACCGCTGTGCGGCCTTTTCGCTCGCGAGCAGAAGCGCCGCCGCCCCGTCGTTCACCCCCGAGCTGTTGCCGGCGGTGACCGTCTTGCCCGGCCCGTTGAGCGGGGGCAGCCGGGCGAGCGCTTCGAGAGTGGTCTCGGGCCGGGGATGCTCGTCGCGGTCGACGATCGAAGGCGCGGCCTTGGGCCGGGGAACCTCGACCGGGAGGATCTCGTCGGCGAAAAAGCCGGCCGCGAAGGCGCGCGCCCAGCGCTCCTGGCTGCGCAGCGCGAACGCGTCCTGGTCCTCACGCGCGACGCCGAACCGTTCGGCCACGTTGTCCGCCGTCTCCGGCATGCTGTCGATGCCGAAGCGCTCCCGGATCGCCGGGTTCACGAAGCGCCAGCCGATGGTCGTGTCGAAGATCTCGGCGCGGCGCGAGAAGGCGACGTCCGCCTTGGGAATGACGAAAGGCGCCCGGCTCATGCTCTCGACCCCGCCCGCGATCACGAGCTCCGCCTCCCCGGTCGCGATCGCGCGGGCGGCCTGTGCGACGGCTTCCAGGCCCGAGGCGCACAGCCGGTTGACGGTGACCCCGGGCGTGCTCGCCGGCAGGCCGGCGAGGAGCACCGCCATGCGGGCGACGTTGCGGTTGTCCTCGCCCGCCTGGTTGGCGCAGCCGAGGATCACCTCGTCCACGGCCTCCGGATCGAGTGCGGGGTGGCGGGCGAGGAGCGCGCGGACGGGAAGGGCGGCGAGGTCGTCCGCCCGGATCGCGGCGAGCGCCCCGCCGTAGCGGCCCACGGGCGTACGGATGCCGTCGCAGAGGAACACGCTGCGCATGCCGCGAAGATGCCGCTTGCGCGGCGCCGCGGCAACCGATCGCGACGCCGCCCGTGCTCCTGGCGAGGAGACGGACGGCGGATTATATTCGCGTCATGAGCGAAGCCCGTCGCCCGCACGCCGCACCGACCGAGCTCGCGCGCGCGATCGAGCGGATCCTGCACGAACGCCTCGGTCGATACGGTCTCGAGCGGGTCGAGGTCCGGGGCGACGAGGACCGGGCCGGGGAGCCGGCGCTCTTCGCGGATGTCTGGTACCGCCTTTCTCCCGAGCCCGTCGATCCGGCGGCGACGGCCGCCGCGCAGGTGTCTTCGCGCGATCGTCCGCTCGGATCCGGGGAACCGCGCTTTCCTCGTCTCCGTCACCATTTCGCCGCCGGGCGGAAGATCGCGAGCGCGCGTCGTCGGCGCCTCTCGCCCGTGAGCTGATGGCCGAATTGCTCGATACCGCGCGCGTTCTCGTCCGATCGGTGCCGCGTCGGCCGCGCCTTCCCGATCTGCGGCGAGCGGTGAGCACGGCCCGTTACGCTTTCTTCCACGCCATCGCCGAAGACGCGGCCGATCGTCTGGCCAGAGGTGCGGCGCGCTCTCGTCTTCCGTGGCCGCACGTCGATCGCGCCTGCGAACATCGACGCCTGCGCGATCTCGAAGCGATCGCGCGCGAGCCGGTTCTGCCCGCACCCGTGCTGCGGGTGGCGACCATCGTGCGCCAACTCCAAGAACGCGAGCGCGCGGATCACGATCCGACCGGCCGTTGTCTGCGCGAAGAGGTGCTCGAGCCGGTCGAGCGCGCCGAGCTCGCGATCCGAGCCCGGCTGGGACTGCCCGGAGACGTGCGCCGTGCGCTGGTCCTCGGCTTGCTCTTCGAGCGCGGGCCGGGCGCCCGCGTACCGTTCGCCGCGGCGACGAGGCGCATCCGATGACCCGAGCCCGCACGCAGTACGTCTGCCAGGCCTGCGGGGCGGTGCATCCGCGCTGGGCCGGACGTTGCGAGGCCTGCGGCGCCTGGAACACGGTCGTCGAGGAACCGCTTCCGAGCGGTGCCGGTCCGCAACGCCCCGCCGCCAAGCGCGGCAAGGGGCTCGAGCTCGTTCCTCTCGCCGGCTCGGAGACGCCACCGGCACGACTTTCTACGGGCATCGCGGAGCTCGACCGCGTGCTCGGAGGCGGGCTCGTGCCCGGCTCGGTGGTGCTCCTGGGCGGCGATCCCGGCATCGGCAAATCGACGCTCACGCTGCAAGCCTCGGCCGCGCTCGCCGCCACCGGAGCGCGCGTGGTCTATCTCACGGGCGAGGAATCGATCGAGCAGGTCCGCTTGCGGGCCCGTCGCCTCGGCCTCGCCCACGCGCCCGTCGAGCTCGCCGCCGCGACCGAGGTCGAAGAGGTGCTCGCGGCTCTCGACCGGCCGGGAGCACCCGCGCTCCTCGTCGTCGATTCGATCCAGACGATGTGGACGGGAACGCTCGAAGCGGCCCCCGGAACGGTGGGCCAGCTGCGCGCGGCGGCCCAAGCGCTCGTGGGGCTCGCCAAAAGACGCGGCACGGCCGTCCTGCTCATCGGCCACGTCACCAAGGAGGGGGCGATCGCGGGGCCCAAGCTCCTCGAGCACATGGTCGATACCGTGCTCTACTTCGAAGGCGAGCGGGGCGAGGCCTTCCGCATCCTGCGCGCGGTCAAGAACCGCTTCGGCCCGGCCAACGAGATCGGGGTCTTCGAGATGGCCGAGACCGGCCTTCTGCCGGTGGTCGACGCTTCGGCCTTGTTCCTCGCGCGGCGCGAAGAAGGGATCGCGGGCAGCGTCGTCTTCGCCGGGATCGAGGGCTCGCGCCCGCTTCTCGTCGAGATCCAGGCGCTCGTGGGGCCGGCGACCTACGGTACCGCCCGACGCGCGGTGGTGGGTTGGGATCCCGCTCGGCTCGCCATGGTCCTGGCCGTGCTCGAGGTCCGTTGCGGGCTTGTGACCGGCGGACGCGACGTCTATCTCAACGTCGCGGGCGGCTTGCGGATCGTCGAACCGGCGGCCGATCTCGCCGTCGCGGCGGCGATCGTCTCGGCGATGCTCGGAGTACCGCTTCCCTCTTCCACCGTGGTCTTCGGCGAGGTCGGCCTCGCGGGCGAGATCCGGGCCGTAGGCCAGGTCGCGGCGCGCCTCAAAGAAGCCGAAAAGCTGGGCTTCGTCCGCGCGCTCGTGCCCGCCGCCTCGCTCGTCGAGGGCTTCGGGCTGGAGCTCGAGGGTCTGAGCCGGCTCGTCGAGCTCGTCGAACGTCTGGAGCGCGCACGCGCGCGGAAAGCGAGCTGATGCAGCCTCCTCCTCTCACCGCGCTCGATCTCGCCGTGGCCGTGGTGGTCGGGCTCTCCGCGATCGTCGCTCTCGCCCGCGGCGCGCTGCGCGAACTTTTGGGCCTTCTCGCCTGGATCGGCGCCTTCGCTTGCGCCTGGTTCGGCTTTTCGCCGGTCCGTCCGATCCTGAAAGAGGCGATCGGCAACGACCTCCTCGTCGATCTCGCGACGGTCGTCGTGGTATTCCTCGTGCCACTTGTCGCGCTCAAATTGCTCGCCGGTGCCGTCGCCCGAGCCGCGAACGGACCGGGTCCGGCCGATCGCCTGCTGGGTCTTCTCTTCGGTCTCGCGCGGGGGGCGCTTCTCGTCGTGCTGGGCTGGATCCTCGCGACCATGCTCGTTCCCGCCGAACGCCATCCCGACTGGGTCAAACGGGCGGTGGCCCTGCCCTGGATCAAGGGCGGAGCGTTGTGGGTCGAGGCGTTCTTGCCGGCCGAACTCGAGGCCAAGGTCAAGGCGGCGACCGGCACGGCGCATCGGCCCGATGCCGGCAAGGGCTACGCGCCCGAGCAACGGCGCGAGCTCGAGCGGCTTCTGCCGCGGAGCTAGCGGAAGGGGAGGGATCGCCATGGCCGACGTCCTGCCCTGGGACCACGACCGCTTCCGGGAGGAATGCGGCATCTTCGCGATCTACCGTCACAGCGACGCGGCGGCGCACACGATCCTGGGCCTGCACGCGCTGCAGCACCGCGGTCAGGAAGCGGCGGGGGTGGTGACCTTCGACGGCCGCCACTTCCACAGCCATCGCGCGCTCGGTCTCATCGGCGACACCTTCTCCAAGCGCTGGGTGGTCGAATCGCTCCCCGGCCACGCCGCCATCGGCCACACCCGCTACGCCACGACCGGGGCCACGGCGCTGCGCAACGTCCAGCCGCTCTTCGCCGATATGGCCTTCGGGGGCTTCGCCCTCGCCCACAACGGCAACCTCACCAACGCCCAGCGCCTGCGCCACCGCCTGGTGGAGCATGGAAGCCTCTTCCAATCGACCACGGATACCGAGGTCCTCGTCCATCTCATCGCCCGCTCGAAGAAGACGACGCTCGTCAAGCGGCTGATCGACGCGCTCGAGCAGGTCGAAGGAGCGTATTCGCTCGTCGGCCTGTTCGACGACGGCATCGTGGGCGTACGCGATCCCCTGGGCGTGCGCCCGTTGGTCATGGGCGAGCTCGACGGGGCGGTGATCTTCGCTTCCGAGACTTGCGCCCTCGACATTCTGGGTGCGGCTTTCGTGCGCGACGTGGAGCCGGGCGAGATGGTCGTGGTCGACGCCAAGGGCATCCAGAGCCTGCGGCCCTTCGCTCCCCGCCCCCGGCGCTTTTGCATCTTCGAGTACATCTACTTCGCCCGACCCGACAGTCTCGTCGAAGGCCGCGGCGTGTACGAGGTCCGCAAGCGGATCGGGGCGGAGCTCGCCCGCGAGGCTCCGGCGCAAGCCGATCTCGTCGTCCCGGTGCCGGACAGCGGCGTGCCGGCGGCGATCGGCTACGCCCAAGAATCGGGCCTACCCTTCGAGCTCGGGATCATCCGCAACCACTACGTGGGCCGCACCTTCATCGAGCCCACCGATTCGATCCGTCACCTCGGGGTGAAGCTCAAGCACAACGCCAATGCCGCCACGCTCTCCGGCAAGCGCGTGGTGCTCGTCGACGACAGCATCGTGCGGGGCACGACCTCGACCAAGATCGTGGCCATGGTCCGCAACGCGGGGGCGCGCGAAGTCCACATGCGCATCGCCTCTCCGCCCACCACCCATTCCTGCTTTTACGGGGTGGACACGCCCGAGCGGGCCAAGCTCCTCGCCGCGCGCCATTCGCTCGAGGAAATGGCGCGGATCATCGGCGTGGACAGCCTCGCCTTCCTGTCCATCGAGGGGCTCTATCGGGCGGTGGGCGAGCCGGGACGCCTGGGCGAGGCGCGCGCTTTCTGCGACGCTTGTTTCACGGGGGATTATCCGACCCGGCTCGTCGACCACGACGAGGGCGAGACCGGCGCCCAGATGTCGCTCCTGCTCGAGGAAGCGATCCGGTGAGCGAACGCCCGCTCTCGGGGCGGATCCTGCTCTTGGCCGGGGCCGGTCGCGGGCTCGGAGCGGCGGTCGCGCGCGAAGCGGCGCGGCGGGGGGCGCATCCCGTGCTCCTGGCGCGCAGCCGCGGGGCGCTCGAGGAGCTCGACGATCGGATCCGGGCGGAAGGCGGCGAGGCCACGCTCGCGCCTCTGGATCTGCTCGACGGCGATGCGGTCGATCGGCTGGGGCCGTCGCTCTTCGCCCGCTTCGGCCGGCTCGACGGCTTTCTTTTCGCCGCCGCCGAGCTCGGGACGCTCGCGCCTCTCGCGCACCAGGACCCGACCGAGGTCGCCCGGGTCGTGGGCGCGGGCGCGCTCGCCTTCCAGCGCCTCGTGCGCACCCTCGAGCCGCTGTTGCGCCGCGCGCAGGCCGCCCGCTGCGTCGTCGTGGGCGATCCGATCGCCTCCGCCCCGCGTGCCTATTGGGGGCCTTACGCCGCCGCCAAGGCGGCGCTTGCGGCGTTCGCCCTCGCCTGGGCGGAAGAGCTCGAGCGGAGCCCGATCCGGGTGGTCCTGGTCGAGCCCGGTCCCATGGCCACGCGGCTGCGCCGCCGCGCCTTCCCCGGAGAACCCCCGCGGGCGCAGCCGGATCCCGAGCTCTACGCGGGTGCGATCTGCGATCTCCTGGCGCCGTCCTCGGCTCGGCACGGGGAGCGGATCGTCCTTCAGCCGGCGCGTTCTTCGGCGTAAGGGTTCTCGCTCGTTCGGATGCGAAAGCGCAGGACCGTTCCGTCGAGGCCGAAGGTCTCGCGCAGGCTGTTGGCCAGATAGCGCAGATAACTCTCGGGCAGCTCGGCGGCGGGGGGATTGCCGAACAGCACGAAGGTCGGCGGGCGGGTGCCGACCTGGGTGACGTAGCGGAGCTTCACCCGCTTCTTGTCGACGGTCGGCGGCGCCCGGGCCTCGAGCGCGGCCTGCAGCCAGCGGTTGAGGGGAGCCGTGGGCACCCGCTTGGACCAGCGCTCGAAGGCATCGACCACCGCCGGCAACAGCTTGTCGAGATTGTAGCCCGTGCGCGCCGAGACGGGCAGGATGCGGACGCCCTTCACCGCGTCCAGCCGGCGCGCCGCCTCCTCGCGCACCCGGGCGAGCAGGCGCTGGCGATCCTCGACCAGGTCCCATTTGTTGATCGCGACCACGAGCGCCTTGCCCTCCCGCACGGCGAGCTCGGCGATCGTCGCGTCCTGGCGCTCGAGCGGCCGTTCGGCGTCGAGGAGCAGGAGCGCCACATGGGCCTCGCGGATCGCGCGCACGGCGGCGGAAGCCGAAAGGCGCTCGAGCGGCGCCTCGATCCGCGCCTTGCGCCGCAGGCCCGCGGTGTCCACGAGCTCGATCCGCCGACCTTCCCATTCCCAGGCGATCCGCACCGCATCCCGAGTGAGCCCGGGCTCGGGCCCGGTCAGGAGCCGCTCGCTCTTCAAGAGCGCGTTGATCAGCGAGGACTTGCCGACGTTCGGCCGGCCGACCACGGCCAGGCGCAGAGGACCGCCCTCGGCCGCTTCTTCCGCGCCCGCGGCCGGCTCCGCCCCTTCGGCGGCCGCAGCCGGAGGAACGCGCGCCTCGGCTTCCGCCTCTTCGAGGTACGGGCGCATGGCCGCGACCAGCCGATCCAGGCCCGTGCCGTGCTCGGCGGAGATCGCGATCGGCTCGCCCAGGCCCAATTCGTAGGCCTCGAGGACACCCGTCCGACCCGCTCCGGCCTCGCATTTGTTGGCGACGAGCAGGATCGGCTTGGACTGCCGGCGCAAGAGCTCGGCGATCTCGCGGTCGAGGGCGGTGATCCCGGCGCGCGCGTCGACCAGGAACAGGCCGAGATCGGCCTCGGCGAGGCCCTGCAGGGCCAGCCGCGCGAGCCGGCTCTGCAGGCTCCGCTCCTCCGCACCGAGCTCGAGCCCGGCGGTGTCGACGACGCGGAAGCGCAGGCCGTCGAGACGGGCCTCGCCCTCCAGGCGGTCGCGCGTGACCCCCGGCAGGTCGTGGACGAGCGCCCGCCGTCGTCCGATGAGGCGGTTGAACAGCGTGGATTTGCCGACGTTCGGTCGGCCCAGGATCGCGACCGTGCGCATGGCCCGGATGTGGGGTCGAACCGGGTTCAGCGAAAGGCGACGAGCTCGGCCGTGTCGGTGAGGACGTAGACGACCCCGCCGGCGACGATCGCCGGCTGGCTGATGCGCGCCCCCAGCGCCACCTTGCCCAGGACCTCGCCGGTGTAAGGCGAGACGCTCGCGAACTCGCCCACCGAGTTGCCCAACACGAGCCGATCGCCGACGAGCACGGGTGCGGTCCAGACCACCCCCGTGCCGGCCGGACGCGCGAGTTCGTTCAGAGGGCTCACCCACCGGATGCGCCCGCCCTGGCGGAGCATGCACACCAGCTCGCCGCGCTCGGTGACGAGATAGATGAACTCGCCCGCCACCCAAGGGGTGCCGAGCGAACCGACGGGGGCGTCCCACAGCCGTTGGCCGCTGCGCAGATCGAGCGCCGCCACCTCGCCGCCGTTGCCGGCCACGATCACCCGGTCGCGGTCGATCACCGGCGCCCCCGAGATGTCGAGGATGGAGCCGAGCGCGAGCGTCCGCCGCGGCCGGGCCACCACCTCGCTCCACAAGGGGCGCCCGTTGTCGAGCGCGAGCGCCGTCACCTCGCCGGAAGGGAAGGCGGTGACCACCGTCCGGCCGGCGACCGCGGGCGGGGCCCCGCCCTGGATCGCCGCCGGCTCGGCCGCGCTCGCGTATCGCCAGCGCAACTGACCGGTGGCGGCGTCGAGGGCGAGGAGCTGGCTGTCGGCGGTGCGCACGAGCACGAAGCCTTGGGCGACCGTGGGTGGAGCGCGCAGCGGTGCCAGCAGCCGCGCGGTCCACAGGGGTTCGCCCGATGCCGCGCGCAGCGCCGCCACTTCGCCGTGCGAAAGGGTGACGTAGACCACGCCTTCGGACACCGCCGCGCCGCCGCCCGCCACCCGGTCGTCGACGCGGGTCTTCTCGGGTCGCCAGGTCCACAAGGTCCGCCCGTCGCCGGCGCCGAGCGCGACCACCTGCGGGGAGGCGTCCACCGCGAAGAGGACGCCCGCGGCCGCCACGGGCGGGCTCAGGAGCCGGGCCGAGCCCGGCGCGCCGCGCCCGATCGAGACGCGCCAGGCGGGCAGCGATCGGTCCGAAGCGGCGGCGAGATGGCCCATGCGGTGGGTGGGATCGCCGCCGAACTGCGGCCAGTCGGCATTCGCGACCGGCGCCGGCAGGACCACGACGAGATTCGCCAGGCGCGGATCGGCCTTCGGTTCCTCGTCGAGCAGGAGCACGGGGACGCGCGTGCCGGGCAGGGGCGGAGCTTCCCGCTCTCCAAGCCAGCCGCCCTCGCCGCAGCCGGCGAGCGAGACGCCGAGGCCGATCAAGACCACCCGCCGTTTCACGAGGTCGCCCGCTGTCCTTCGGCGCCGAGCGCCTCCAGAAGTTCCCGAGCGCGCGAGCGCAGCCCTTCCGGCGCCGTACCCTCCTCGATCAGCCGCTTCAAAGCGGCGACGGCGGCTTCCCGCTGCCCGGCGCGCACCTCGGTCGCGGCGAGCAAGAAACGCGCGGCGTGCCGCCAGGGATTGCCGTCGACAGCGAGCGGCTCCAGCCGCGCGCGCAAAAGCCGCGGGTCCTCGCGCTCGATCCGACGCGCGAGAAGCTGGACGAGAGCGGCGTCCCGCAGAAGAGGATCGGCCGCGGGGTCGTCGGCGACCGCCTGCAGCGCGTCTTCGGCGCGCGCGCCGTCGCCCGCGCGCTCCGCCGCCGCCGCGGCGAGGAGCCGGGCCACGGTGGCGAACCCGGGCGAGGCGTCGCGAGCGAAGGCCTGCAGGGCCTCCATCGCCTCGCGGTCGCGCCCCTCGACGAACAAGCGCTCGGCGGCGGCGAACCGCTCGGCCTCGGCCCGCCGCTGCGCCTCCTGCCAACGCTGCCAGCCCACCCAGGCGGCCGTGCCGACCACGATCGCGAGCGCAGCGCCGATCACGAGGTTGCCCCAGCGCTTCCAGAGCTCGAGGAGCCGTTCCTGTTTGAGCTCCTCCTCGACCTCGCGGATGAATTCGTCGGCTTTCACACGCGGGACCTCGGATGCGGGGAGAGGTTCGAGCGCGGCGCGCGGTGCGGGACGCGCGAGACGGGTCCGAGGCCCTTTAGGTGAGGCTCGGGGGTTTGGCAAGCGCGCCCGCCTCGCCTAGCTTGAGCGCACGGACCTGCCGGGGAGTGCCTCTCATGCCGCGGCTCTTCATCGCCATTCCCATGCCGGAGGAAGTGGCGATCGATCTCGAACGGATGTCGACCGGGCTGCCCGGCGCGCGCTGGACGGATCCCGACGATTTCCATCTCACCTTGCGCTTCGTGGGCGAGGTCGACAATCCGACCTTCCAAGAGCTCGGCGAAGCGCTGGCCTCGATCCAGGCGCCTCCTTTCGAGCTCGCGCTCAAGGGTCTGGGCGTCTTCCCGCCCCGCGGCGAGCCGCACACGCTGTGGGTCGGGGTGGAGGATCCGGAGCCCCTTCTCGCCCTCAAGCGGCGCATCGACCGCGTCGTCCGCTCGCTCGGCATCCCCGACGAGCGCCGCAACTTCCACCCGCACGTGACGATCGCGCGCTTCCGCACCCCGCCGCCCTCCGATCGGCTCGGAAGCTGGATTCGGGGGCGATCGTTGTTCCGGACGCGCCCCTTCCCCGTTTCGCACTTCAATCTCTATTCGAGCCTGCTCCGACCCGAAGGCGCCGAGCACACCGTCGAGGCGACCTACGACTTCGTCGCCGGCCTCATGGAGCGCGTCTGAGGCGCGCGAGCGCGCCTCAGTGCGCGCAACCCTCGCCGCAGACGTGCCCCTCGTCGGCGAAGCATCCCTCCTCGCCGCAGGCTCCCATCCCGCAGCCCTCGAGGCCGCAGCCCTCGCTCGCTTCCGCACCATCCTCGGCGCTCGCTCCTTTGACCAGCATGGGCTTGGCGAGAGCGCGCGGCGAAGGAGCGGCGCAGGTGGGACAGGGCACGGGCCGGTCGGAGTCGGCCATCTTCGCCCAGGCCTCGAACACCCCGTGGCTCTGGCAGGTATAGGTGTACAGCGGCATCCCGTGATTCCCCGGTTCTTTCTCGATCGCCCCCGGGAAGATAAGGGGGAAGCCCCGCGCGCGGCAGAGGGCGGGCGGTCACGCTCGGAGGGTCGCGCGAAGCCCGAGCCGCAGCCGCGCCGGACCTCCGCGGAGCACCGGTACCGCGTTCTGGCCGAAGGTCGGGCCTTCGCCGCGGCGATCGCGGCCGAGCGCGCGCAAGGCGGCGAGGGGCTCGGGGCCCGTGCGCGCGCCCGTGTGCTGATCCGTCGTGGTGACGATGCACCGGCTGCAGGGTTTCACGAGCAGGAGCATCGTCCCGTCTTGGAAGACCAGTCGACCACCGGCGTCCTCTGCCCAAGCCGGAAGGCCGGCGAGCAGGAGATTGGGCCGGAAGCGCTCCACCGGCACGGGCGCGCCCCCGCGGGCGAGGATCGCGCGGTCGAGGGCGGCGTGCGATGCCTCGTTGGTCACGAGCAGGGGAAAGCCGTCGGTGAACGCGGTGCGACTTCCGGGCGGAGCGAAGGCGGGATCACACGGGCGCGCCCGGTCCTCGATCAGGCGGACGATCCGCACTCGCCGTCCGAGCCAGCGCGAAAGCGCGCGATCGGCGCGAGGATCGGGAGCGAGGGCGACGAGCCGGTCGTTCCAGATGCGGACCTCGAGGGGCGTTCCGAGCTCCGCGAGCGGGAGCTCGAGGGCTTCGCCGTCGAAGAAGAGCCGCAGCCGATCCGGCTCCAGCCGCGGGACCAGGCGGGCGAGGCGCGGCTCTTCGCGCTGGGTGAGAAAACGCCCGTCCTCGCGCACGATCATCCAGCGCCGGTCGAAAGCGAAGCCCAGAGGACCGAGCTCGACTTCGGCGAGCGCCTGACCCCGCGCCGCCTTGACCGGATAGATCCACAGACCGGCGATCCGAGGATGCTCCGTCGCTTCCGCTTTTTCGTCCATCTCCTCGACCGAGCGAGGGAATTCTCTCGTGTCCGCGGCGTTCGTCCACGGCCTGTGGACAAAGGGGATCAGCGCGGAACCGCCATGCCGCGGGAAACGTCGGGTCGCGCCGCCATCGTCCGCGCCCAGCGGCGCAGATCCGACAGACCCTCGGCCTCGTCGAGGATCGCCTGCCGCGCGGCGACCGTCGGATAGAGAGCGAAATCGGCGATCGAGATCTCCTCGCCCGCGAGCCAGGGATGGCGCGCCAAGCGCCGATCGGCGAGGCTCAGAAGCGAAAGGAAACGGTTCTTGCAATAAGCCATGACCTCGGGATGAGGCGGCTCGGTCGCCTTCGCCATGTAGAAAAGATCGGCGCTGGCCGGTGCGATATCGGTCATGACTTGCATGAAGGCTTCGAGAACTTGAGCGCGCTTTCTCTGATCGGTGGGAAGAAAGCGGCCCGAGCGTTCGGCGAGATAGATCAGAATGGCGCCCGACTGGGCGAGGACGAGCGGCCGGCCGCCCGGTCCGCCGTGGTCGACGATCACCGGGATCTGTCCCGCGGGATTGAGGCGCAGGAACTCCGCCTTGCGCTGCTCGCCCGCGGCGAGGTCGACCTTGTGGGCGCGATAGGGAAGGCCCGTGGCCTCGAGCATGATCGAGGCGCGTTGGCCGTTGCTCGTGGCAGCGGTGTAAAGATCGATCATCGCGAGCTCCCCCCTCCGTGGTCGAAGGTGGAACCTACGAGCGGAGGGCGAGCGTCGCAACCGAAGGCCGACCGGGCGCGCGCGGATGCGCTCAACGCTCGAACAGATGCGCGAGCTTGCCCTGGACCGCGACCAGCCGGCCCGAAGCGTCGGTGGCCACCCGCCAGCCGAAATCGGCCATCGCCGCCCAGGCCACGGGCTCGAGGCCGCCCGCCTTCGCGACCGAAAGACCGCTGACGCCGCGACGCAAGGAGAAGAGCCGCACCGCCCCGCAGCGCACGCCCATGGCTTCTTCCGGGCAGGCGCTGCGCGGGGCGCCGACGACGAGAAGCGTGCCGGTCCCGGACAGCGCCACCGCGCCGCCGAAGGTCCCGAGCGCGGGCTCGTCGCCGTCGAGCGCGGCGGCGAGCGGCCAGTCGTCGCCGCGCCTGCGGAAAATCAGCACCTTCTGCTCGGCCCCCACCGCCACGATCTCGCCCGTGTCGTCGATCGCGACTTCGCCGCCGAACTCGAGATCGCGCGGATCGGGGGAATCGAGGGTGCTCACGAGATCCCAGGCGCCGTCGGGGGCGCGCTCGTAGACCCACAGCCGTCCGGCGCGTTCCCACGAGCCCGGTCCGCCCACGATCGCCACCTTGCCGTTGCCGGAAAGGGCGAGGGTGCGCGCGAAGCGGTCGGTGGCCCGAGAGTCGGCCGGGCGCGGCACGCGCAGCTCCGCCTTCCACTCTCGCCCCGCGCGCGCGAAGAGATGGGCCACCCCGCACGCGTCTTCGGGAACGGCGAGCACGCAGTCGTGGTGCGGCGCGCCCACCAAGACGGCGGTGCCGTCGCGGGCGACGGCGAGCGTCTGGCCGGTGGGCGGGAAGGGCTTGCCCATGCGGCCCGGGAGCTCGATGCGGCCGCTTTCGCGCATGATCCGCCCCTCGCGCTCGAAGACGACGAGGCGCGCCTGCCAGGGCGCGTAGACCGCCACCGTTCGTCCGTCGCCGGCGAGCACCCCCACCACCGGGGCGCACTCGCCCGTGCGCGGTCGCTCGGGACCGGGCGCTTCGGCCACCGGGCTCCAGCGGCCGCGGTCGCGCTCGAACAGGCGCACGAGCCAGCAGCGCTCGTCCGGCGGCGGGGCGAAGGCGGCGACGATGCGTCCGTCGTCGGAGACCGCATCGCGCAAGAGCACGTGTCCGCCCGGAAGCTCGGCGGCCGCCGCTGCGCGCGCGAGGGAAAAGAACGCGAGCACGGCCGCCGCGCCGCGCACCGCGCTCATCGGTGGGCTCCGAGGCCGATCGACGGCGCGGCCGCGGGGGCCGGTGGTCGCACCGCGAGGGCGGCGACGATCGAAAGCGCGGTGGCGATCGCGACCAGCCAGAAGAGCGCTCGCGGCGCCTCGGCGTCCATCAGGTGCCCGGCGATCGCGGGCGCGACGGTGGCTCCGAGATCGAGGCCCGAATAGACGAAGCCGAAGACCCTGCCCGTCGCCCCGGGCGGGGCGGCGGCGCGGGCGAGGAGATCGCGGGAAGGGGTCGTGGCACCGTGAAGCGCCCCCGCGAGGCCCACCACCGCCCACAGGAGCGGAAGCGGCAGGGCGAGGTGGCCGGGAACGAGCACGGCGAGCGCGGCCAGGCCGAGGCCGAAGGCGATGATCCCCTCTCGGTTCGGTCGGCGGTCGGCGAGGACGCCGCCCGCCGCGGTGCCCAGCGCGCTTCCCACCATGAAGGCGGTCACGGTGGTGGCGGCGAGCACGAGCTCGGTGCCCCAGAGCTTGCCGAGCGCCAGGGGCATGAAGCCCTGCAGCGCGATCACGCCCGTCGACTGGAGCGCGAAGAAGAGGAAACACAAGAGCACGGGACGGCTCGCGAGGACCGCGAGCGCCGAGGCCTCGGGACGGCCGTCGGCGGCGAGCCGCTCGCGCCGGGACGGGGTCTCGAGCTCGCCGCGGCGGGCGAGGATCAGGAGCGAGAGGCCGAGGCCGAGGGAGGCCGCGAGGAGGAGCGCGCTGCGCCAGCCGAAGGCGGTGGAGAGCGCCGCCATCGCCACCGGCGCGACCGCCCAGCCGATCGTCCCGCCGATGGTGTGGACGGAAAAAGCCCGGGCCATCCGCGCCGGTGCCACCCGATGCCCGAGGATGGCGTAGTCGGCGGGATGGAAGACGCTGTTGCCGAGGCCGAGAAGGGCCGCGGCCGGGAAGAGGAGGACGAAGGAGGGGGCGGAGGCGGCGAGGAGCGCGCCCGCGCCCAGAAGCGCGAGGCCGCCCGCGAGCACGCGCACCGCACCGATGCGGTCGACGAGGAAGCCGGCCGGGGTCTGGGCGAGGCCCGAGGTGACGAAAAAGACGGTCATCAACAGGCCGAGTTCGGTCCAGCTGACCGCGAAGGCCTCGCGCAGCGCCGGGAAGAGCGGGGGCAGGACGAGGTGGAAGAAATGGCTGCCCAGATGCGCGAGCCCGACGAGGCCGATGACCTCGAGATCGCTGGACGCTCCGCGGCGCGAGGGCGCGAGGGTGAGGTGCATTCCGGGCTCCGGGACGGCGAACGGACCCTATATGCGCGCGCCCGCACCCGGCGACCATCCCTCGCGCCGCAGCCGTGCTCAGCGCACGAAGTGCAGCCGCTGAAAACTTTCGCGCAGCGCGACCACCTCCGCCCGCACGGAAGCGAGCGGGCGCCGCGCGAGCAGCGCATCGGCGAACAAGCGCGCGACCGTACGCATCGTCTCGGGCTCCATGCCCAGGCGCGTGATCTCCTGGGTGCCCAGGCGGATGCCGTTGAAGTCCCCGGAGACGGGCGGAAGCGGCAGGTTGATGCCGGAAGCGAGGATGTTCGCGGGCTCGATCGCGCGGCAGGCGCGCGTGCCGCCGCCGAACGGACGCGCATCGATCGCGAGATGGTGCGAGCGGGTGGGAAAAGCCTCGGCCGGTGCCACGACCGGCACGCCCTCGGCGGCCAGGGCTTCCCCGAGCGCGCGGGCGTTCGCGATCATCGCCCGCGCGTACGCCGCACCGAACGCCGCGATGTCGAGGAGGGCGACGACGAGCGCGGCGATGCGGGCGAGATCGAAGTTCGCGGTCAGCCCCGGATAGGCGATGCGATCGAGCTTTTCGGCGAGCGCGGGATCGTCGGCGAGCACGAGCCCGCCCGGAGGCCCGCCGAGGGATTTGTAGGTCGACATGGTGACGAGATGGGCTCCTTCGCCGAGCGGGTCCTGGAAACAACCGCCGGCCAAGAGCCCGGATACGTGGGCGGCGTCGTACATCACGTAGGCGCCGATCTCGTCGGCGATCGCGCGCACCTCGCCGACCGGGTGCGGGACGAGGTTCAAGGAGCCGGCGAGGACGATCAGCTTGGGGCGGACGCGGCGGGCCTCTGCGCGCAGCCGGTCGAGGTCGACGGTGAAGGCGGCGTCGTCGAAGGGCACCTCGTGGACCTCGAGGCCGTAGAGCCCGGCGGCACCCGCGGCGTGATGGGTGACGTGACCCGCGGCCTTCTCGGGAAAGGCCATGATCCGATCCCCGGGCCGGCAGGTGGCCATGAAGGCGTAGAGATTGGCGAGCGAGCCCGAGGCCACGCGGAACTCGCAGAAGCGGCAGCGGAAGATCGCGCAGATGAGCGCCTGCGCCATGATCTCGATCTGCTCGGCCATGGCGAGGCCGGTCTCGTATTTGTCCCCGGGCCAGCCCAGCGAGGGGCGGCTCGCGACGCTGCGCGAAAGAAAGGCGGCGGCGCGCGGGTTGAGGAGGTTGGTCCCGGCGTAGAGATTGAGACACGCCCGGTCGTGCCAGGCCTCGTGGGCGCAAAGGAGCGCTTCGAGCTCGCTTTCGAGCGCGTCGGCGTCGAGCCGCGCGAAATGCCGGATGCGCGCGGAGATCCGGTCCTCCAGCCGATCCGGGACCCAGGGCCGGCGCGCCGCCGTCATCGCTCCTTCCTCCGCTCGCTTCCCGAGCATCCGGGAAACGGACCGATCCGGCAAGCGATCCGCGCTTGCTCGCGCGCGCCGTTGCGGCATGCTGGCCCGAAAAGCGCCGGGCGCGGAAGGGCGGAGGGAGCGATGCGGTGTCTCGTCGTGGTGTTGGCCGGTGTCCTGTTCGCGGCGATCGAGCCGGTGGCGGCCGGGGAAGCGCGGATCGGGAAGCTCGCGATGACCCTCGCCGAAGGTTGGTCGGTCACCGAAGCGCAGGAGGATTATCTCCAGCTCGAGCTCGAGGAGGAGGGCCGGACGGTCGGGGCGCTGCAGATGCTCCGCGTCGACGGCAAAGAGGAGAGCCTCGAGAAAGCGATCGAGGTCTACATCGGCGAGCTGCGCAAGGTGGTCGAGCGGGTCGACAAGCGCGGCAAGCCCGTCCGGGTGGCGGCCCCGGGGGGCGCGAGCTATCCCGTGCAGCCGGTGACGATCCGGGCGCAGGGGGCGGAGGCGGCGGCGCTCGTGGCGGCGCGGAGCTTCGGCGAGCAGACCGTTCTCGCCATGCTCACCGCGCAGGATCGCAAGGCGACCGAGCGGCTGCGACCGGGCTTCGAGGCGATGATCGGCTCGATCCGCGAGCCGAGCGGCAAAGCGGAGACCAAGCGGGCGGCGGCGCGCGGCGAGAAGTCCGCTCGGCCGACGGCCTCCGCCCCGTCCGGCGACACCGAGGCCGGCGGCAAGCGGTGCCGCGTCGAGATGCGGCTCGTGACGCATCCGACCTATCAGGGCTGCATCGGTCCCTATTGCAGCCCGACCTGGACGACGACGAGCTATCAGGTCCCGGTCACGGTGTGCGATTGAGAAGGCGCGAAAGAAAAGAGGAGGCGGTAGCGGTGGCGAGCGAAGCGGCGCGCGTCCGCGTTCATCCCCCGCACGGAACCGTCGTGGCGTGCGAAAGCGGGCGCGGTCCTTTCGCGCTCGACATCGTGGCGGGACGCCATCGCCTTTCGGCCGACGAGCCGATCGCGGCCGGAGGCACGGATACGGGGCCGAACCCTTACGAGCTGTTGGCCGCGGCGCTCGCCGCCTGCACCGTCATGACGGTGCGCATGTACGCTCGGCACAAAGGCCTTCCGGTCGGTGCGATCCGCTGCGCGGTGAAGCACGCGAAGATCCACGCCGAAGACTGCGCGCAGTGCGAGACGAAGACCGGCAAGATCGATCGCTTCGAGCGGGTGATCGAGATCGAGGGCGACCTCGACGAGCCGACGCGGCAGCGTCTGCTCGAGATCGCGAACCGCTGCCCCGTCCATCGCACGCTCGAGAGCGAGATCCTGATCGAAACGCGGCTCGAGGGAAGCCGAGGGCACTGAGGCGCGGCGCCGAGCCGTGGCGCGCGCGGTGTTCGGTGGCGCTGCGCGCGCCCCTGCGCGGCGCGCGGCCGAACGCGGCGAGGTGTCGGGGAAGCCGCGGGAGCGGGCCTCGTCGCGCCCGGGGCTCGGGTACGCGGCGCAAAGGATCCGTTGACCCGTTCCGCGCTGGGATCGCGCGCAACCGACCGAGGTGCCCGTGCGCTCCTCGATGCTCTGGTTCGATCTCTTCGTTCGTCTCCTCACGGCCGCCGCCGTCGGACCGGTGCCACGGGCGGCGCCGGCGATCCGACCGCCGGGCGGAGGGTCGTGGCCTGTCCGCACGGCTCCCGGTTTCGGGATCGTCCGGCGCCGACGATTCGGGCTCCCGACGGCGCGTGCCGGGCCGGCCGCGGGCTCAGAGGCTCGAGACGAGATGACCGCCGTCGACCACGATCGTGGTGCC
Source organism: Geminicoccaceae bacterium (assembly GCA_025062095.1). Classification (GTDB taxonomy): domain Bacteria; phylum Pseudomonadota; class Alphaproteobacteria; order Geminicoccales; family Geminicoccaceae; genus JANXAZ01. The sequence goes on along the minus strand of JANXAZ010000036.1, from coordinate 5,952 downwards.
GGTCATGTAGGCCGAGGCGTCGGAGGCGAGGAGCAAAAGCGGGCCGTCGAGGTCTTCCATCCGCCCCAGTCGACGCTGCGGGACGCGGGCGATCATCGCCTTGCCGGCCTCGCTCGCGAAAAACTCGCGGTTGAGATCGGTCTCGATATAGCCGGGCGCGAGGGCGTTCACCCGGATGCCGAAGCGGGCCCATTCGAGCGCCAGGGCCTCGGTCAGCCGGACCAGACCGGCCTTGGAGGCGGCATAGGCCGCGACCCGTCCCGCGACCCGGAAGCCCAGGATCGAGGCGACGTTGACGATGCTGCCGCCGACCTTCGCCTCGATCATCGCCCGGGCGGCGGCCTGCGCGACCAGGAAGGCGCCCTCGAGATTCGTGGCGAGCACCGAACGGAACGTGGCGGGAGGAAGCTCCAGGGCGCGGTCGGTGTGGGCGATGCCGGCGTTGTTGACGAGGACGGTGACGGTGCCGAGCGCCGCGCGCGCTCGGGCGAGGCCCTCCTCCACGCTCCGGGGATCGGTGACGTCGAGCGGCACCGCGACCGCGCGCCGACCTTCGGCCCGAAGCGCCCGCGCCTCGGCCTCGATCCGCTCGAGCCGGCGGGCGGCGAGCGCCACCGCCGCCCCGGCGCGGGCGAGGGTTCGCGCCATGTGCAGGCCGAGGCCGGAGGAGGCGCCGGTGACCAGCGCCACCTTGCCCGAGAGATCGGCCGAAAGGCTCATGACACTCGCCGCCGGCGCTCCGCCTCGTCCCAGGCGATAAGCGCCTGATAGTCGGGAACGAAGCCGAGGCCCTTCTCGGCATCGGAGGAGACGGCGGTTTGCGAGGTCACGACGTCGAGAAGCGAGGGCGGGTTCGCGAGCGCCCGGTCGAGAGCGGGGCCGAGCTCCTCGGGGCGCTCGACCCGTTCGGCGAAAAGGCCGAGCGCCCGCGCCATCCCGGCGTAATCGGAATGGCGCAAGAGGGTGCCGACCACGCGACCGCCGTAGTTCGTCTCCTGGTCGTAGCGCTCGATGTTCCAGGCGGCGTTGTTGGAGACGATCACGGTGATCTTCGCCCCGTGGCGCACCGCCGTGTCGAGTTCCATGGCGTGCAGACCGAAGGCGCCGTCGCCGGTGACGGCGACCACCTGCCGGCCCGGAAAGGCGAGCGCGGCCGCGACCGCGAAGGGGACCCCGACCCCGAGACAGCCGAAGGCACCGCAATCGAGATAGGTCGGGGAATCGAGCCCGATGCGGGCGAAGCTCAGGAGATCGCCGCCGTCGGCGACGGCGACGTGGTCGGAGGCGAGCCTCGGGCGCAGCGCCGCGAACAGAAAGGCGGGGTGGATCTTGCCGTCCGATCCGGTCCGCGGGACCGCGCGTCCGGAGCCGGCTTCCACCCGCTCTTCGTGGCGACGGCGCAGTTCGCCCGTCCAGCCGCGATCGGTGGCGGGTTCGCGATCGCCCGCCGCCTCGACCATCGCGGCGAGCGCAAGCGCGGGGGTGGCGAGCACGTCGAGCTCGCCGCGGCGGTTGTCGAGGAGCTCGCCGGTGTTGTCGGAGAGTCGCAAAAAGCGCGCGTTCGGGAAAACCGCGGGCGAGCCGTAGCCCAATTGATAGTCGAGCTTGCGGCCGACGACGAAGACGAGATCGGCCTCGGCCATCGCCCGCCCCCGCATCGCGCCCACGAAGGACGGATGCTCCTTGGGGACGAGACCGCGGCTTTCCTGAGTGTCGAGATAAAGCGCACCGGTCGCATCGAGAAAACGGACGAGCTCGGCGCGCGCGGCGCGCGCGCCCTTGCCGGTGATCACGAGCGGCCGGCGCGCGGACCAGAGGAGGTCCACCGCACGGGCGATCTCGGCCGGGTCGGGGAACAGGCGCCGGCGCGGCTTCGCCCGAAGCCAATCGGCCGAGACGAGGGCCTCGGGCACCCGCGCGCGCAGTACGTCGGTCGGGATCTCGACGTAGACCGGGCCGGGTTCGCCTCCGTCGCCCAGAGCGCGCGACCAGGCCTCGTCGAGCTCGCGGACGACGTGCTCGGGGACGCGCGCGGTGCGGGCGAAGCGGGTCAAAGGGCGCAGCACCTCCGTGTGCGGGACGTCTTGGAGCGCTCCCATGTTCGCCTGCGGCCGGGGGGCGCAGCCGCCGATGACGAGCACCGGGGCGCGGGCGAGGGCGGCGTTCGCCACGGCGGTGACGGTGTTCGTGACCCCGGGTCCGGCGGTGACCAGGGCCACGCCGACCGTCTCCGCGAGCTCGGCATGGGCGTGCGCCATCATCACCGCCGCGCCTTCGTGGCGGGCGTCGACGATGCGGATACCCTCGCGGAAGACCCGGTCCCAGATCGGCTGGATGTGACCGCCCTGAAGGCCGAAGACGCGGTCCACGCCGCGCGCTTTCAAAAAACGCGCGATCCACGCGGCGACCGACAGCGGATCGGTGTTCAGATCGGTGGCGGCCAACGGGCGTCTCCTTCTCGTGCGGTGAAAGCGCCGCGATCAACGCCGCTCGCGCGCGAGGATCTTCTCGCGCAGCACGCGGTGCTGGATCTTGCCGGTGGCCGTGCGCGGGAACTCCTCCAAGGCGAGGAAGGTGCACGAGCGCGGGCGCTTGTAGCCGGCCAGCCGCGGCCGCGCCCAGTCGAGGAGCTCGCCCTCTTCGAGCCGGGCGCCCTCCTGGAGCGCCACGACCGCGTGCACGCGCTCGCCCCAGAGCGGATCGGGCAGGCCGATCACCGCGACCTCGCGGATCGCGGGATGGCGCGCGAGGACCTGCTCGACCTCCGCCGGATAGACGTTCTCGCCGCCGGTGATGATCATGTTCTTCTTGCGGTCGAGAAGGCGGATGTAGCCCTGTTCGTCTCTGAGCCCCACGTCGCCCACGGTGCAATATTCGCCGCGGAAGGCTTCAGCCGTGGCATCCGGGCGTTTCCAATAGTAATCGAAGGTGTACGGTGTGGCGTGGAAGAGCTCTCCGGGCGTGCCGTCCGGCACCTCGTTCCCCGCGTCGTCGAGGAACCGGATCGGCTTGGTGCCGACGCATTCGCGCCCGACCGTGCCGAGATGGTCGAGCTGCTCGTGCGGGTGGAGCATCGTCACCCAGCCCCCCTCGCTCGAACCGTAGAGCTCGAAGAGGCCGGCGGCGGGGAACATCTCCATCACCGCGCGCTTGGTCTCCTCGCGCGCCGGCGCGGAAGAGATCATGAGCTTTTTCGCGCGATCCAGCCGCAGGCCTTCTTTGTCTTTCGCCGGGAGCTCGAGGAGCATGACGTATTGGGTGGGGACGAGGGAGGTGAAGCTCGCGCCGAGCTCGGCGAAGGTCTTCAGGAAATGCGCGGGATCGAAGCTCTTGCGCGAATAGACGCTCACCGCCGCGCCGCAATAGGTGAAGGCGCAGAAAAAGTTGACCGAATTGGCGTGGCAGAGCGGCATGACCAACAGCGCTTCGTCCTCGCGGTGCAACCCGAGCTCGATCTCGGTGACGAGCGAGAGCAGCGCCGCGGCGCGGTGGCTGCGGACCACCCCTTTGGGCTTGCCGGTGGTCCCCGAGGTGTACAGAAGCGTCCAGGGATCGGAAGCGGCGACGGCGACCTCGGGCTCGCGATCGGCCCCGCGCGCGAGGAGATCTTCGTAAGAGCGCCAGCCGGCGGGCGGCGGGGCGCCGAAGAGGACGAAGCGGTCCGGGGGCAGGCGGAGCCGGTCGCGGATCGCCTCGATCGCGCCTTCGAGGCCGGCTTGGCAGATCAGAAGGCCGGCTTCGGCGTCCTCGATCACGAAGAGATGGTCTTCGGGGACGCCGCGGAAGTTGAGCGTGGTGACGACGAGGCCGGCTTTCGCCGCCGCCGCGAAGATCTCGAGCCATTCGAGGCAGTTGTAGGCGAGCACGGCGATGCGGTCGCCCTTGGTGAGTCCGAGGCCCGCAAGGGCGTTCGCGAGCTTGCGGCTGCGCGTGTTCCACTGGGCGAAGCTCAGCGCCCGCTCGAGGTCGCGGGCGCCGAGCGCGTTCGGGCGCAGGCGGGCGTGCACCGCCAGCATCTGGCCCAAGGTGAGAAGATCGCGCATCGACGTGCCTCCCCCGCGGGAAGGATCGGCGCGGGGCGCGAGGCGGTCAAGCGGGGGCGGCCGCGCGCGTCGGCGTGGCCGAGGCGGGAAGTCGTGCCGAAAAGAAAGCGCGGCCGCGCGGGGCGGGCGGCGTATCGCGATCACGACGGCGGCCGCAGCGGGTGTCTCACGAACCGAGCGGATCATCGACGGCTCCCGCGACCGCGCACTCGAAGAACTGTCGTCGCGACGGTGCGAGCGTCTCCTCGATCGTTCGCCGCGCGATCGCATCTTGCACGATCGGCACGCTTCCGAGAGTCGCCCGCGGATCGTCGGGGTGGCGTCTCGAGCGCCGAAGAAGCCTCGTGCGGATTTTCATTTTAGGGACACCAACGGGCCTCGAGGTCGATCTCTTTTCGCGGCGAAGATCGGCGCCGCTGGAAGGTGTCGGCTTGACGTTTGCCGCGCCGGGCATCGTCTGCCGAGAGCACCGCTTCGATACGCCAGCCCGTGTCTTTCAGGGTCTCCGCGATCACGCCCGCGGGATCGTCGAGGGGACGATCGCCGATCGTTCCGAACCGAAGGGCCAGTCGAGCTCCGGGTACGCAATGGCGGGCGACGTTGCGCCAAACGGTGGAGAGGTCGGCCATGAATCGACCCAAGCTCCTGTGCGAAATCTGAGATCCGTACGAATAATCGGGTTGCGGAGGGCCGCCGAGAAACCAATTCCTCAACCATTGATCGGGGACGTAAGTTCGCAACCCATAATAAGGAGGCGAAGTCACGATGCAATCGAACGGCCCGACGAGGTCGCCCGCCCGATCGATAGTCTCAGGTTCGCGGCTGTCTCCGAGCAGGGCCACACCGGAGACCGTCGGTATCGGCTGGCCGTAGAAGCGGTACGCTCGCTCCGCGATGATCCGGAGGACGTCGACCTCGGGAGGCCGAAGACCCTTTTCTTTCCAGAACCTCACGGAATAAGCGGGCTTCGGAGCATAGGTCCTGGGACATTGATTGGAAAAATAGGAACGCTTGGTCTTCTGCAACGGACCGTGGAGCGCTCCGAGGATGATCCCGCGCAACGCGGCCCGGACCGGAGGCGGATATTCTTCGCTCGCCAAGGCTCGTCTGAGAGCGCAGAGCCGGTCCAACACTCGCGGGTGGTAGGCCCATTCCCAGAACTCCCCCGTCGGGGGATCGTCGCGGAAGCGAGCCGAAGACACGATTTCCTTCGCGACCGCGATCAGGGTCTCGGGCGCGACGTGCACGAGCCTGGCCTCCGTCGCCGCGACGGCGACGGGAGAGACGTCGATCCCCGCCGTTCGGACGCCGAGGCAGCGCGCGACGAAATTCGTAGTGCCTCGGCCACAGAAGGGATCGAGCACCGCCGACGGCGTCGGGCCTTTCCGGATCACACACGAGGGGAAAGAGGGAGGAAACATGGTGAAATAAGGACAGACTGCCACCAGACGCGTGCCGCTGACGGTCCTCATTGTCGCCTCGACCCTCTGTCACTTCTTGATCGCGGTTATGATTACGTACGCCTTAGGGTCACCGTGCGTATCAATACGTTTCTCTGTACGCCATCCGTCATTTTGAGGACCGAAGAGCTGAGTCAGGACCCATGGCACGAGCTCAAAAGCTTTGTCCCATTCGCCATGGATCGTGTCCTTCAGGTTCGCATAAATTTTCTTTTGAATATCCAACCACCACGCTCCTTCTTTTCGTAGCCGCGAAATAAACCGGGGATCTCTGCGAATAGCGTCCAGTGCGCGCTGGCGACAAACCAGCTCAATGTCCGTAGACGGTGTTTCTAGACCGCTACCAACGTCCATCTCATCGACCATTTGTTCGAATTCGTGCGGAGCTGCCTCCGCAAGGCCAGGCCGAGCGCCCGTATCGGTCCAGAAACCGGAATCGGCTGACTCTC
>JANXAZ010000035.1 GCA_025062095.1 Geminicoccaceae bacterium | reverse complement strand
CTCGGCCCGAGCGACCCGAAGAACAGGCGCACCTCGGTCCGAAGCCGTGGGATGCCCGGACAGAGCCGGCGAGCACGCGACGGCGGAGCGGAGAGGCCGCGCGGACGCTTCCTCCCGTGCGGAGCGACGTTCGGTCCGGCCGAGAGCAGGCCGGCCGCCTGCCCGGCGCTCGCGGGATCCGAGCGCGCGATCCGGAGAAGGGATCGCGATCACCGGGCGTCCCCACCGCCCGCGGGCTTCGGCGGAGGCGAGCGCACAGAGGCTCCCTCCGAAGCAGTGGCGGCGGGCCGCGCGGCCACGCGCGGCTCGGGGCTGCCCGGCGCGCGCGACGGGGAGCCGCGGCCGACCGCGCCCGCGCGATCCGAGGAGCGAGCCGCCCGACGCCGAAGCGCGAGCGGCCGACGCCCGAAGCGAGAGGCTCCGCGAGCCCGCCGGCGAGGGACGGGTCCGGAGTGGCGAGGCGCATCGCTCGACGGCGCGACATCGCGTGCCGCAGGGATCCCGAGCGCCCGCGGATCCCGAGGCGCGGTGTCGCCTCGGCGCGCGGGCGCGCCGACCGGGCCGACCGTGCGCGGCTCCGTCTCGGGGCTCGTCGCGATCGACAGGCGAGAAGCGCGGGGCGACGTGTTCGCCTCCGGCCCCGCGGCACGGCCGCAAGCGAGCGTATCCGAAGCGTACGCCGCGCGCCCTCGTCGCTTCGAGCCGTCGCGACCACGACCGCCCTCAAGCCCCGCGAGCCCGCCGAGCCACCACGGGACCTCGCGCGCATCGAGGGGGTCGCCCTCCGACCGCCGCTCCGCCCGCGAGCGGGCGGGGCGCGCCGCTCCCGCCTCCCGCAGGAGGCGGAGCTCGTGCCCGGGCGTCGTTCGGGACAGAGCCGTCCCGGGTCGTTCGCGTCCGCGATTCTCGCGGCCGTCCGCGCAAATCCGCTCGAGGGCCGACTCGCCCGATGCCGCGCCACCGCGTTCTCGTCCGCCCCCACCGGGGAGCGGCTCGCCCGCGGCCGCGTCCCGACCCCCTCACGAAACAGGCGGTCGCCCGCGCGTCGCGTCCGTGCCGAGCCGGGAGCATTCCGACCGCGGGTCGGTCTCGATCGAGCGGTCTCGGTGACTTCTGCCCCCTCTCGGCCGCCCGGATCTCTGCGCAGCCCGCGCGCGAAAAAGGGACGCCGCGAGCCGCGGGCGGTCGCGGTGCCGCGGTCGTCCGAGAAAACGCGGTCGGAGCCGAACGCGGGTGTCGCCGCAGCGTCGCGTTCACCGGGGCGGGTGCCTCGGTCGCGGCGGCGGGCCGATGGAGCCGCGCCCCCCCTCCCGACGGGCGACCCAGGCTTTCGGTCGATCCGAGAGCGTCGTCGACCAGGAACCGCCGAGGGCGCGGCGCGCCAGCGGAACGGACCCACCGCGAGGTCGCGCGGATCTCGCGAGGAGCATCCCGCGGAAAAAGGCTCCGCAGCGAGCGCTCGCGGGTCGACTGGCCGCGCCCGGCGACGGTGCTCCCTCCGGCGGACCGGCGTGGCCGGGGTCGATTCGCCGAACAGCCGACACCGGCCGCTTCTCCGTCCGCACCGGCTCGGGGGCGATCGCGGCGGTGTCCGAACCGCGAAGAGGCTCGCGGCCGTTCGCGTCTCTTCGGCGCATCCGAGCCGCGGATCCCGCGCGGCACCGGCCGATCGCGAGCGCGGACGCCGGGCTCTGCGCGTCGTTCCGGCCCGGCGCGCCGCGAGACCACACCCGCGCACCGCCGGTTCCCGCTCGGCCGCGCGCGAGGGGGCCGATTTCGCAGCGGCCGTGCGCTCCGCCGACGTTCCGCCGCCCGGTTCGCCGCGATCGAGGCGGTTTCGGTGCAAAGGAGGCGATCCCTGCGCCTTCGATCGCTTCCCGGGACGCGCCCCGTCGCGGTCGCGAGGAGGGGGAGCGTTCAGGGCAAGGCCACGAGCAGCGCCGCCGCCGGCCGGTCGTCGGCGAGGAGAAGGTTCCAGGTACGGCAGGCGGCCGGCGTGCTCATCGTCTCGAAGGCGAGGCCGAGGCCCCGCAGCGCCGCACAGAGCGCGGGCGAGGGCCGCTGCGAGCGCAGGCCCGTGCCGATGACCACGAGGGTGACGGCCGAGCCCGCCCAAGGGCGGAGGGGCTCGAGATCGGGCGGTGCGAGCGCTGCGGGATCGATCGGCCGCCAGGGTTCCACCCGATCGGGCAAGAGCAGGAGCGAACCGGTGTAGCGGCGCTCGCCAACCGTGAAGCCGCCCGCGTGCCAGGCGCGCACGAAGGGCCGATCGGGGCTCGAGAGGCGGACGATCTCCATCGCGTTCAGCGCGCGGCTTGCCCGGCCGCGACCGGGGCGGCCGCGGTCGGACGGATCTTGAAATAGTACAGGATCGGGGTGGCGATGTAGATGGTCGAATAGGTGCCGACGAACACGCCGAAGATCATCACGATGGTGAAGCCGCGGATCACCTCGCCGCCGATCGCGAACAGGGCCAGGAGGGCGAGCAGGGTGGTGAGCGAGGTGGAGAGCGTACGGCCGAGCGTTTCGTTGATCGAGCGGTCGAGGAGCTGCTCGATCGGCATGGTTTTGAATTTGCGCAAGTTCTCCCGCACCCGATCGTAGATCACGACCGTGTCGTTGAGCGAATAGCCGACGATGGTCAAAAGCGCGGCGAGGCTCGCGAGGTTGAACTCGATCTGGGTCACGGCGTAGAGCCCGATCGCCGCGCTCACGTCGTGAAGGAGCGAGGCGAGGGCCCCGATGCCGTATTGCCATTCGAAACGGAACCAGAGATAGACGAGCACACCCACAAGGGAAATGATCACCGCGTAGATGCCGCCCACGAGCAGCTCCCGGCTCACCCGCGGTCCTACGAACTCGGCTCGCCTGTAGTCGATGCCGGGCCCGATCGTCTGCTCGAGTTCGGCCTTGATCCGTTCGATCGCCAGGCGCTGGGCCTCGGCACCCCCTTCCGGCAGGGCGACCCGGATCAGGACGTCGCGGTCGCTGCCCGCGTCCTGCAGCGCCACGTCCGAGAAGTCGAGGCGGCCGAGGGCGGCGCGCATGCGGGCGAGGTCGGCGGGTTGCGGCGTGCGGACCTCGAGCAGGATGCCGCCCTTGAAGTCGATCCCGAGGTTGAGCCCGACCGTGGCCACGAGCACCACGGTGGCGAGGAGGACCACGAACGACCAGACGAAGGCGATCCAGCGGTAGCGGAAGAACGGGATCTTGGTGTCGTCGGGGACCAGGCGCAGGCGCCGCATGCTGCGATCCTCAGAGCGGGATGGCCGCCGGCCGCACCCGTCGGTACCACAATTCCACCATCACGCGGGTGAAGGTCACGGCCGTGAACATGTTGGCGAGGATGCCGAAGCCGAGGGTGACGGCGAACCCTTTGACCGGGCCGCTGCCGAAGTAGAACAGCGCGGCGGCGGCGATGAGGGTGGTGAGGTTGGCGTCGACGATCGTCCGCGTGGCCTCGCCGAAGCCGGCGTCGATCGCCGCGAGCGGCGTGCGGCCCGCGCGCGCCTCCTCGCGGATGCGCTCGTAGATGAGCACGTTCGAATCGACGGCCTGGCCGATGGTGAGCACGATGCCGGCGATCCCCGGCAGGGTCAACGTCGCCCCGAGCAAGGTCATGAGATCGAGGATCAGGATGACGTTCAATAGAAGAGCCACGTTCGCGAACAGACCGAAAATGCCATAATAAATCATCATATAGCAGACGACCAAGACGGATGCGACGACGACCGCGATCGTGCCGGCGCGGATCGAGTCGGCGCCGAGGTCCGGTCCCACCGTGCGCTCCTCGATCACCTTCAGAGGCGCCGGCAGCGCGCCGGCGCGCAAGAGCACGGCGAGCTCGTTGGCGCTCTCCGGGGTGAAGCTGCCCGAGATGATGCCCGAGCCGCCGAGGATCGGCTCGCGGATGCGCGGTGCCGAGATGACCTTGTCGTCGAGCACGATGGCGAAGAGTTTGCCGACGTTTTCCTGGGTGATGCGCGCGAACTTGCGCGCTCCTTGGGAATCGAAGCGGAAGCTCACCACCGGTTCGTTGTTCTGGAAGGTGGCTTGGGCGTCGACCAGGCTCTCGCCCGACAGCTCCACCTGTCGGTGCAAGACATATTCGCGCGGGCCCACGCGGTCCGCCGATTCCACGACCATGAGGCCGGCCGGTCCGCGCCCGGCGCGCACCTCCGCCGGGTCGACGCCGAGCTCCACCATGTGGAAGGTGAGCCGCGCCGTCTTGCCCAGGAGCCGCTTGATCGCTTCCGGGTCGCGCACGCCCGGCACCTGGACGAGGATGCGATCGGCCCCCTGGCGCTGGATCGAGGCCTCGCGCGTGCCGAGCTCGTCGATCCGCCGCCGCACGACCTCCAGCGACTGGGCGACCGCCGCCGAGACGCGGTCGTCGCGCGCGCGCTCGGAGAGCGCGAGCCGGATGCGGCCGTCGCGCTCGCCTTCGATCACGAGCTCGCGCACGGTGCCGGCGCCGAAGCCCGCCGCCGGCAAGAGCGGGTTGAGCTTCCCGAGCTCGGCCAAGGCCTCCTCGAGCCGGGCCGGCTCGGTGAGCTGCAGGACCACCGATCGGTCCTGGATGCCGAGCCCGCGGTAGCCGATGCGCGCGGTGCGCAAGGCGGAGCGGACCTCGCCCACGAGCTGTTCGAGACGGTCCTTGATCACCGCCTCCGCTTCGACCTCGAGCAACAGATGCGATCCGCCCTGGAGATCGAGACCGAGCACGATCTGGTTGCGCGGAAGAAAGCCCGGCAACCGGTCGAGGATGTCGCGGCTCACGAGATTGGGGACGAGGGCGAGAAGGGCGAAGACCCACGCGCCCGCGACCAGGCCGAACTTCCAGGAGGGCTGACGCACGCGGATCCGACCCTCACGAGCGCTTGAAGAACCGGCTCAGGAGGCCGCCCGAGCCGGGCTGCGGACCGCTCGGGGCGGCGCCTTCGGGCGCCGCGGGAGCGGGTTTGGTGAGCACGTCGCTGATCGTGCCCTTGGCCACCTTCACCACCACCCCTTGCGCGATCTCGACCATGACCGTGCCGTCGGGATCGATGCGCGTGACCTTGCCGAAGATGCCGCCGCCGGTGAGCACTTGATCGCCCTTCTTGAGGGCGTCGAGCATCGCCCGGTGTTGTTTCATTTTCTGCTGCTGGGGACGGATCAGCAGGAAATAGAAGACGATGAAGATCAAGACGAGCGGGAGCAGCGAGACGAAGACGTCGCCGCCACCGGCGCCTTGCGCCTGGGCGAAAGCCGGAGAGATCAAGGAGGCGCTCCTCGAAAGCTGGTGGGGCCGATCGCCGGGGGACTATAGCGGGGCGCGGCGGTCGCGCAACCGGGCCGGCCCGAAAGGCGGCTTGCCCCGCCCGCCCCGAGCGGCTAGCAGCACCGCCCGTTGGCGCCGTCAGCCGGGCCCGAGCCGCGATGACCGATGCCGATCTCCGTGCTCTTCTGGGGCGCATCGCCGCCGCCCTCGAGCGGATGGCCCCGCCGCCCCCCGCGCCGGTCGATCTCGACGCGGCGGACGCCTTCGTTTTCGAGCCTTCCGGTCGCCTGCGCCCGGTGAACAAGGTCGCGCGCGTCGAGCTCGAGCTTCTGTGCGGCATCGATCGGGTGGCCGCGATCCTGCTCGAGAACACGCGGCGCTTCGCCCTCGGCCTGCCCGCGAACAACGCGCTGTTGTGGGGGGCGCGCGGCATGGGCAAGAGCTCGCTCGTCAAGGCCGTGCACGCCAAGGTCAACGCCGAACGGCCCCGCGCGCTCGCGCTCGTCGAGATCCACCGCGAAGACATCGAGACGCTGCCGCGGCTGTTGCAGATCCTGGCGGCGAGCCCGCGACGCTGTCTCGTTTTCTGCGACGATCTCTCCTTCGACCAGGAGGACACGTCTTACAAATCGCTCAAGGCCATCCTCGAGGGGGGCATCGAGGGGCGGCCGCCCAACGTGCTCTTCTACGCGACCTCCAACCGCAGGCATCTGATGCCGCGGCAGATGATCGAGAACGAGCGCTCGACCGCGATCAACCCTTCCGAAGCGGTGGAAGAGAAGGTGTCGTTGTCCGATCGTTTCGGGCTCTGGCTCGGCTTCCATCCGTGCTCGCAGGAGACCTATCTCGAGATGGTCGCGCGGTACGCGCAGCATTATCGGCTGCCGGTCGAGCCCGAGGTCCTGCGCCGCGAGGCGCTCGAATGGGCGACCACGCGCGGTGCCCGCTCGGGACGGGTGGCCTTTCAGTTCATCCAGGACTTGGCCGGTCGGCTCGCCGTCCCCCTCGGCTGAGGCCGCTCGCCCCTCAGCCGGCCTCGGGGGCGAGCAGGAGATCCCGCTCGCGGGCGAGGCGCAGTTGCACCTCCTCGGCCGGCAGGCCGAGCATCTCGAAGGCGCGGCCGGCGAGCTGCAGACTCGCCTCCACCGTCTCCGGGACCACCGCGTCCGCCCCGGTGTCCAACAACCGTCGCGCGTGCGCGGCGTCGCGGGCCCGCGCCACGATCGGCAGCGCCGGTGCGATCCGACGAGCGGCGCTCACCGTGCGCTCGGCGGTGGCCGGTTGGTCGAGGGTGACGATCAGCGCCTGGGCGCTGTCGACGCGCACGCGGGCGAGGATCTCCGGCCGTCCGGCGTCGCCCAGAAAGACCGGACGGCCGCGCCGGCGCTCCTCGGCGACGCGCTCGGGGTCGAGATCGAGCGCGAGCCAGGGGATGCCCGCTTCCTCGAGGAGCTGCGCCACGGTGCGGCCGACGCGGCCGAAGCCGGCGACGACCACGTGACCGAGCTGCTCGCTCACGGGCGGCAGTCCCGGAACCTCGCGCGCCACCGCCGGGCGCAAGCGGGCCGATACGCGCGGTGCGAGCCGCGCGAGGAGCGGCGTGGCGAGCATCGAGACGAGGATCACCGCCACGAGAAAGCGCGCGGCCTCGGCCGACAACAGGGCACCGTCGCGGGCGAGCGCGACGACCACGAGCGCGAACTCCCCGCCCTGACCGAGGAGGATCCCGACCTCGAGGGCGATGGAAAGCGGCAACCCGAGGATCGCCCCGAGGCCGAAGAGAAGAAGCGCCTTGAGGCAGGCGAGGCCGAAGACGGAAAGGAGGATCGTCGGCAGCTCGGGCAGGATCGCGAGGGGATCGACGGTGGTGCCGACGATCACGAAGAAGAGCCCGAGGAGCAGGCCCTTGAAGGGTTCGATGTCGGCTTCGATCGTGTGCCGGAATTCGCTTTCCGCCAACAACACGCCGGCGATGAACGCGCCCAGGCCCGGCGAGGCCCCGGCCATGGCGGTGAGCGAGGCGCTGCCGATGACCATGAGAAGCGCCGCCGCGACGAGCACCTCGCGGCCACCGGCGCGGCTCGCCAGGCGCAGGAGCGGGCGCACGACCCGCGGGCCCAAGAGCAACAGCGAAGCCAAGGCGAGGGCGGTGAGGATCACGGTTTCGGCCAGCGCCGCCCAGGGATCGGCGACGACCAGGCCGGTCAACAGCCCGGCGAGCAACAGGATCGGCACCACCGCCACGTCCTGGGCGAGGAGCACGGCGAAGGCGATGCGTCCGGCCTCGCTCGTCTGTCGACGCTGCTCGATCAACAGTTGCATGACCACCGCGGTCGAGGAGAGGGCGAGGCTCGAGCCGACGAGCACCGAGGCCGCGGGCGGATTGCCGAAGGCGAACGCGACGGCGGCGATCGCGCCGCCGGTGACCAGCACCTGCAGGCTGCCGAGGCCGAGCATCCAGCGGCGCAGCGCGGCCAGCCGGTCGAGCGAGAGCTCGAGCCCGAGGGTGAACAACAGGAAGACCACGCCGAGCTCGCCCAAACGCTCGAGGGTGTGCGGATCCTTGTAGGTGAACAGGCCGAGCCAGGGCGCGAACTGGGCGAGCCGGCCCGCGACGTGCGGACCCGAGAGCACGCCCACGAGCAGAAAGGCCGCCACTTGACCCATGCCGAGGCGGTGCAGGAGCGGCACCCCGACCCCGGCGGCGGCGAGGTAGAGCAGGATGTCGGCGGTAGCGAGCGGCAGGGCCTCGTGTTCCATGCGTCCTCGGCGAAGGCGGCATCGGCGGCGCCGTCGCGGCGCCGCGGCAGCATAGGGCGATGGCCGCGCGGAGGCTGCGATGCAAGGGAGCTTTTCCGCGGATGTCTTCCGTGCCATCGGCGGGTCCCGTGATCGCGACCCCGCATTGGCTCGCCGCTCGGCTTTCCGCGCTGCACGACGGACCGCACCGGACGGGCTCGCTCGTCGTCACGCTGTTCGGCGATGCGATCCTGCCGCGCGGAGGCGAGCTCTCGCTCGCTTCGCTCCTGGCGATCATGGCCGCCATGGGGATCGGCGACGGGGTCGTGCGCACCGCGCTTTCGCGTCTTTCCGCCGAGGGCTGGCTCGAGCGCCGGCGGATCGGCCGCAACGCCTTCTATCGTCTCGCGCGGAGCGCGGAGAGCGCGTTCGCGGAGGCGAGCCGGCGGATCTACGGTCCGCCCCCCGAGGACGGCGACGGGCGGCTGCTTCTCGTCCTGATCGGGCCCGAGGCGGAGCGCGAGCGGGCGCGCGCGGCTCTCGAGGAGGCCGGCTTCGCGGCGCTCGCGCCGACGCTGTTCGTCGCGCCGCGCGCGTGCCCGATCCCCGAGCTCGCGGGGCTCCTGCGGCTCGAAGCCGAGGCGCTCGGCGGGGACGGGCCGAAGCTCGCCGCGCTCGCCTGGCCGCTCGCCACGATCGCCGAGCGGTACCGGCGCTTCCTCGCCGGCTGGGAACCCGCCCTCGCCGATCCCGCGCCCGTGCCGCCGCTTCCGGCACTGGTCGCGCGGGTGCTTTTGATCCACGACTATCGCCGCATCCTGCTCAAAGACCCGCTTCTGCCCGCCGCCCTTCTCCCTTCCGACTGGCCGCAAACCCGAGCGCGCGCCTTGTGCGCGCGGCTGTGGCACCGTCTCTTGCCGGCTTCCGAGGCCTGGCTCGACGCCCATGCCACGAACGCCCGGGGGCCGCTGCCGCCTCCCGGCTCGGAGCTCTTCGCCCGCTTCGCGGATCTCGCGCCGTTCGCCGCGGCGAGTTCGTGTTACAGGACTTGACGGAAGTCGCCGAATTTCGTAACGTATTCGCCGTCAGCAGGGAGGGGCGGCGGTGTACACCCAGGCGCTCAACGAGCGGATCGACGGCCCGCGGGTGGTCGAGGATCCCGAGAAGCTCGCGGCCTTCCAGGCGCGCATCGACGCCGAGGAAAAGATCGAGCCCAACGATTGGATGCCGGAGGCCTACCGGCGCACGCTCGTCCGCCAGATCAGCCAGCACGCCCATTCCGAGGTGGTGGGCATGCTGCCCGAGGGGAACTGGCTCACCCGCGCGCCCACGCTCAAGCGCAAGGCGGCGCTTCTCGCCAAGATCCAAGACGAAGGCGGCCACGGGCTGTATCTGTACGCGGCGGCCGAAACGCTCGGCGTCAGTCGCGAGGAGCTCTACGAGCAGCTGCTTTCGGGCAAAGCCAAATACAGCTCGATCTTCAACTATCCCACGCTCACCTGGGCGGACATCGGCTGCATCGGCTGGCTCGTCGACGGTGCGGCGATCATGAACCAGATCCCGCTCTGCCGCACTTCGTACGGCCCTTACGCGCGGGCGATGATCCGCATCTGCAAGGAGGAGAGCTTCCACCAGCGCCAGGGCTACGAGATCATGCTCGCCCTGTGCCGCGGCACGCCCGAGCAGAAGGCGATGGCCCAGGACGCGCTCAACCGCTGGTGGTGGCCGGCGCTCATGATGTTCGGTCCGCCGGATTCGGAGAGCGTCCACACCGAGCAATCGATGCGCTGGAAGATCAAGCGCTTCACCAACGACGAGCTGCGGCAGAAATTCGTCGACGCCACCGTGCCGCAGGCGCACTATCTGGGTCTGACGATCCCCGATCCCGAGTTGCGCTACGACGAGGCCACCGGGCACTGGCGCTACGGTCCGATCGACTGGGACGAGTTCAAGCGCGTGATCGCGGGCTTCGGTCCCTGCAACCGCGAGCGGCTCGCCGCGCGGCGCAAGGCCCACGAGGAGGGACGGTGGGTGCGCGAGGCGGCGATCGCCCATGCCGAGAAGCGGCGCATGCGCGAGCGGGCGCAGCGCCTGGCGGCGGAGTGAGAGCCATGGCCGAACAGCCGATGCCGCTTTGGGAAGTCTTCGTGCGGGCGCGCACCGGCCTCGCCCACCGCCACGTGGGCTCGGTGCACGCCCCCGACGCCGAGATGGCGCTGCAGGCGGCGCGCGACACCTACACCCGTCGCGGCGAAGCGATCTCGATCTGGGTCGTGCCCTCTTCGGCGATCACCGCCTCCGATCCGGCCGACAAGGATTCCCTCTTCGAGCCCACGGCCTCCAAGATCTACCGTCATCCGAGCTTCTACGAGATCCCCGAGGAAGTCGGGCACATGTGAAGATCCGCGCGGGGGAGGCGAAGGCGTGACCACCATCCGGGTCGAGGAGACGCCGCATCTGACCGCGATTTTGCGCCTGGCGGACACGGCGCTCGTGCTCTCGCACCGGCTCTCGGAATGGTGCGGGCACGCGCCGATGCTCGAAGAGGACCTCGCGCTCGCGAACATCGCTCTCGACCTCCTGGGTCAGGCGCGGCTTCTGTACCAACACGCGGCCGAACTCGAGGGCAAGGGACGGACGGAAGACGATTACGCCTATCTCAGGGACGCTCCCCAGTTCCGCAACTATCTCATCGCCGAGCTTCCGCGCGGAGATTTCGCCTTCACGATCGTCCGCCAGACGCTCTTTTCGGCCTACTTCCATCCTTTTTGGCGGCGTGCCGCGAATTCCACCGATCGCACCCTCGCCGCGGTCGCCGCCAAGGCCGAAAAAGAACTCGCGTATCATCTGCGCCACGCGGGGGCGTGGCTCGTGCGCCTGGGCGACGGCACCGAGGAGAGCCACCGGCGCACGCGCGAGGCGCTCGATGCGCTCTGGCCCTACACGGGCGAGTTCTTCGAAGTCGACGCGGTGAGCCGGGCGATGATCGAGGCGGGCGTGCTGCCCGATCCCGAAGCGCTCCGCCCGAATTTCGAGGAGACCGTCGATCGCCTTTTGCGCGAGGCCGGTCTGCCCCGGCCGCCCGCGGTGTGGATGCAGTCGGGCGGGCTGCGGGGCGTCCACACCGAGCATCTCGGGCACATGCTCGCAGTGATGCAGCACCTCCAGCGCGCCTATCCGGGAGCCCGGTGGTGACGAACGACGCGCTCGAACGGCTCGAACGCGCGATCGAGGCGGTCTCTTCGGTCGTCGATCCCGAGATCCCCGCCGTCTCGATCGCCGATCTCGGTATGGTGCGGACGGTCCGCCTGGCCGCCGACGGGGCGGTCGAGGTCGACCTCACGCCCACTTATTCGGGTTGCCCGGCGACCGACCTCATCAAACAACAGGTCGAGGCGGCGCTCGCGGCCGCGGGATTGAGCGGATCGCGCGTCAACCTCGTCCTGAGCCCGGCGTGGACCACCGACTGGATCACGGAGGAAGGGCGGGCGGCGCTGCGCCGCTGCGGGATCGCCCCGCCGCCGCGGCGCGGCGAAGCCGAAACACCGGTCGCCTGTCCGCACTGCGGCAGCGAGGACACGGAAGAGCTCGCGCCCTTCGGCTCCACCCCGTGCAAGGCGCTCTGGCGCTGCCGGAGCTGCCGCGAGCCGTTCCACCGCTTCAAGTGCCTCTGAGCCCGCGGGCTCGGAGGGCCGGAGAAAGCCATGAGCCGGCGCGCGCGTTTTCATCCCCTGCTCGTGACGGCGATCGAGCGGCTCACCCCGGACGCCGTCGCCGTCACCCTCGCCCCGCCGCCCGAGGCGAAGGAGCTCTTCCGCTTCCTTCCCGGCCAGCACCTGACCTTCCGCGTCGTCCTCGACGGCGAAGAGATCCGGCGCAGCTATTCGATCTGCGCCGGCCCCGGGGAAGCCGTGCTGCGGGTCGGGATCAAACGGGTGCCGGGCGGGCGCTTCTCCACCTGGGCGAACACGAAGCTCGCCCCCGGCGACGTCCTCGAGGCGCTGCCACCCGAGGGCAGCTTCACCTTCACCCCCGATCCCGCGCGTGCGCGCACCGTTCTCGCGCTCGCCGCCGGCTCCGGGATCACCCCGATCCTCGCGATCGCCAAGGCTCTGCTCGAAGGCGAGCCGCGCTCCCGGCTCGTGCTCTTGTTCGGCAACCGCACGAGCCGCGACGTCATGTTCCGCGAGGAGCTCGAGGATCTCAAGGACCGCCATCTCGCGCGTTTCGCCCTCGTCCATCTGCTCTCGCGCGAGGCGTGCGAGCTCCCCGTCCTCCACGGTCGCATCGACCGCGCCCATCTCGAGACCCTCCTGCCCCGGCTCGCTCCGCCGGCGCGATTGGACGCGGTCTACGTCTGCGGCCCGCCGGGTCTGCCCGAGGAGGCCGCTGCGGCCTTGCGCGCGATGGGCGTGGCGGAAGAGAAGATCCTCGTCGAGCGCTTCACGCCGCCCGAGGGCGCGCCGGCGCCCCGCGCCGCTCCGGTGGCCGAAGACGAGCCGGCGATCGCGCGCATCCGCGTCACCCTCGACGGGATCACGAGCGAGATCCCGATCGCCGAAGGCGAGACCGTGCTCGAGGCGGTTTTGCGCGCCGGGCTCGATGCGCCCTGGTCGTGTCGCGCGGGCATGTGCTGCAGCTGCCGGGCGCGGCTCACCGAGGGCGCGGTGGCGATGGACCGCAACTATTCCCTGCGCGATTGGGAGCTCGCCGCGGGCTTCGTCCTCACCTGCCAGAGCCGACCGAAGACCCGGCGCCTCGCCGTCGATTACGACGCCGCTTGAGCGAGAAGAGGGGCGCGAGCGCGCTCGCGGGCGATCGCGCGGGCTCCGTCGAGCACGAGACGCGCGGCGAGCTCGGCGTAGCCGCGACGATCGAGAGGGCCGTCCTCGCGGAACCACAAGAAGGCCCAGTTCAGCATTCCGAACAGGCTCATGACGAGCGGTTTGAGGTGGCGCTTGTCGTCGGCGAGTTCGGGAACCACGGCGAGAAGGGCTTCCGTGAACAGACGCACGAGCCGCCGCTCGAGCTCCAAGAGCTCCTCGCGCACCGGAGGAGGGAGGAGCTTGAGGTGCGCGATCTGCACCTGATGCTCGGCATCGGCGTGGCGGTAGCGCTCGAGAAGCGCGACGGCCATCTCGGTGAAGCGCCGTTCCGGCGGTCGGCCGTCGGGTGCGGCCGCGGTCTCGACCGCGACGACGAGCTCCGAGAGATGCCGACGCAACAGATCGGCGAGGACGTCGTCCTTGTCGCGGTAGTAGTGGTAGACGAGGGACTTCGCCACCCCCGCCGCCGCCCCGATCATGGCGAGCGAGGTGCGATCGTAGCCGTGGCGAGCGAAGAGCGGCGCCGCCACTTCGAGGATGCGTCTGCGCTTGGCCTCGTAGTCGGCCGACCGACGCCGTCCCACGCGCCTCAGTCCTTGGGGCGGAGATCGACGATGCGCTTGGCCTTGCCCGTCGAGCGCTCGATCGCCCCGGGCTCCACGACTTCGACCGCACACGTGAGGCCGATCACGCTCTTGATATGATGGGCCAGACGCTCCTCCAGGATCCGGCGCGCCTCGTGCGATGCCGCTTTGGGGGCCGCTTCCACGCGAACGGTGAGGGTATCGAGCCGACCCTCGCGCGTCACCCGCAATTCGTAGTGCGGCGCCAGCCCGTCGGTGGCGAGGATCTGCTCTTCGATCTGGGAAGGGAAGAGGTTGACGCCGCGGACGATCAGCATGTCGTCGCTGCGCCCGCGGATCTTCTCGATCCGGCGCATCGAGGGCCGCGCGGTGCCGGGCAGGAGGCGCGTGAGGTCGCGCGTGCGGTAGCGGACGACCGGCATGCCCTCTTTGGTGAGCGTGGTGAGCACGAGCTCGCCGAAGGAGCCCTCGGGCAGGACTTTTCCGGTTTCGGGATCGATGATCTCGGGATAGAAATGGTCCTCCCAGACGTGCAGCCCGTCCTTGGTCTCGACGCACTCGTTGGCCACGCCGGGCCCGATGATTTCCGAAAGACCGTAGATGTCGACCGCGTGCATGTCGAAGCTGTCTTCGATTTCGCGGCGCATCGCCTCGGTCCAGGGCTCGGCACCGAAGATCCCGATCGAGAGCGAACAGGCGCGGGGATCTTTGCCCCGGCGGTGAAACTCGTCGAGGATCGCGAGCATGTAAGACGGGGTGACCATGATGATGTCGGGCTTGAGATCCTCGATGAGGAGCACCTGACGCTCGGTCATGCCGCCCGAGACCGGCACCACCGTGCACCCCAGCCGCTCGGCCCCGTAGTGCGCTCCGAGCCCGCCCGTGAACAGGCCGTAGCCATAGGCGACGTGGACGATCATCCCGGGCCTGCCGCCCGAGGCGCGGATCGAGCGCGCCACGACTTCCGACCAGATGTCGATGTCCCGGCGCGTGTAGCCGACGATCGTGGGCTTGCCCGTGGTTCCCGAGGACGCGTGGATGCGCACGATGTCCTCGCGGGGAACGGCGAACAGGCCGAAAGGATAGGTCGCGCGCAGGTCTTGCTTGGTGGTGAAGGGGAACTTCGCGAGGTCGTCGAGGGAGCGCAGATCGTCGGGATGGACACCGTGCGCCTCGAATTTCGCGCGATAATAGGGCACGTTGTCCCAGACCCGTCGCAAGGTCGACTTCAGCCGATCGAGTTGCCAAGCGCGCAACTCGTCGATGCTCGCGCACTCCATGGGATCGAGAGTGGCCGGGTCGGGCGCCGGCCCGAGCCTGCGCGCGCCGCTCATGGGCTCTTCTCCTCGCTCAGGATGCTGCCGCCGATGGTCCGCGAATGGCCGCGGAACATGGCGATCGTCTCGCCTTCTTCGGTGCGCACGCGCACGTCCGTGATGCCGTTGCGTCCCTCGCGGAAGGTCTCCACCGCCTCGGCGATCAAGCGCTGGCCGAGCCGCGCCGGGCGCAGATAGGTGATCTGGCAGTGCGCCGCGACGGTGCGCTCGCCGGTCCAGTTGCAGGCGAAGGCGAAGGCGCTGTCGGCGAGGGCGAAGATGAAGCCGCCGTGGGCGATGCCGTGGCCGTTGACCATGCTCTCGGTGATCCGCATGGCGAGCGTCGCGCGGCCCTCGCCCACTTCCAGGAGCTCCATCCCGAGCCCGCGGCTCGCGCGGTCCTCGGCCCACATGGCCGCCGCCACCGCCTCCACCGAGGGGCGCTCGCTCCCGCTCACGGCCGCTCTCCGAAGCGCGGCGCGCGCTTCTCGAGGAAGGCGCGCACCCCTTCCGCGTAATCCGGCATCCGACCGAGCTCCGCTTGCATCCGCGCCTCTTCCTCGAGCTGCGCGCGCAGGTCGCGCCACCAGGCCGCGTCGAGCAGGCGGCGCGTGGCGACGAGCGCCGCCGTGGGTCCTTCCGCCAGCCGGCCGGCGATCGCTTCGGCTTCGCGCAAGAGCTCTTCGTCGGGAACCGCGCGCCAGACGAGGCCCAGACGTTCGGCCTCCTCGGCCGAGAGCGGATCGCCCAGAAGCGCGAGCGCGCGGGCGCGCACGGGACCCAGAAGGCGCGGCAGGAGCCAGGAGGCGCCGCTGTCGGGAACGAGGGCGAGCTTGGAGAAGGCCGCGAAGAAGCGGGCGCTTTTCGCGGCGAGCACGATGTCGCAGGCGAGCGCGAGGGAGAGCCCGGCGCCGGCGGCGATCCCGTTGACCGCCGCCACGGTGGGAAGGGGCAGCTCGCGCAACCGCGCGACGAGAGGGTTCCAGGTCTCGGCCAGCAGCCGGCCGAGATCGGCCTCGCCCTCGACCGCGGCGAGATCCTGGCCGGCGCAGAAGGCCCGCCCGGAGCCGGCGAGGACGAGAGCGCGGCAGGCCTTGTCGGAGGCGGCTCGGTCGAGCGCGGCGCGCAGCGCGGCGTGCGTCGCGCGGTCGAAGGCGTTGAGACGCTCCGGGCGGTCGAGGACGATCCGCCAGAAGCCTTCGCGCGGCTCGATGCGCACGGGCTCGCTCATCCCCGCCTCCCGGAGGCCGCCGGTCCGGCTCGCCGCCGCGGCCCCGCGCCATTCCCTGACCGAACGGTCAGGGATTAATCACGGAGCGCCGGCGCCGGCAAGGCCGACGATGCGGGGGCGCCGATCGCCGGCTCAAACCACGGCCGCGACGATGCGGGCGAGAAGGTCGCGCTTCAAGCTCGGCAGGACGTTCGTGCCCCACCCGTACCGAACCACGACGAGATCGAGGGAGGGGACGGCGACGACCAGGGTTTCGCCGTAACCGTGCGCGTAAAACGCATCCGGAGGTACCGCCCAGCCGAGCGTGGAGCGGGTGGCGTTGGTCCAAAAACCGTTGCCGTAATTGAGTTGCGAATCGGAGGGGACGGGGAAGGGCGAATTCGTCGTCGGTCGGAACGCGCAGGAACGAGCGACGGGCGAGGGACGGATCAGAAAGTCGACCAGTCGCTCGTCGAGAATTTGAACGAGCCGACCGTCGACCGACCGCCAGCGCCCCCGTCGCAGCAACAAGTACGCCACGCGCGCGAGGTCCCGCGCGTTGAGCCGCGCCGCGCAGCAGGCGCGGTTGTAGGGGCCGAAAAAGTCCCAATCGGTCCACGACATTCCGAGCGGTCGCGCGATCTCCTGGTTGAAGAAATCGCGCAGACAGCGGCGGGTCACCGTCTGCACGGCCATGCCGAGGAGATCGGAACTCGCCGAGCAATAGGACCATACCGTTCCGGGCGGGGCGAGGACGGGCTGGCAGAGCACCCGATCCGGGGTGTAGGTCTGGGCGTACGGAGCGTCGTCGGGCGCGAGGCCCGAGGTCATCGACGAGAGATGCTCGAGACGGATGCTCCTCTTGCGCGGGTCGCTCTGCTCGAAGTTGGAAGGCAAGGCCGTCCATGCGGGCGTCGACGGTTCCACCACTCTTCCCCAGCGCCAATCGCGCGAAAGAAAACACATCCGCGCGAAAGCGAGAGCGGTGAGCGACTTCGATACCGAGGCCACGAAGTGCGTCGATCCCGGACCCCATTCGCCCGCGATCCATCCGCGGCGCAGGACGAGAAGCGTGGTCTCGGGCGAAAAGCCGCGCGCCCACTGATAGGTCGCGTGGAGACGGTCCCAGTCGAGACCGGCGAGAGCGCGGATGTCGCTCTTGCGCGACGGGCTCGGCACCTGATCGCGCACCACCAGCGAACGCCAACCCCCGTTCGCTTCGGGAGGCGGGAAATAGTCCGTGTCGTTCGCGCTCGCGTCTTTCGGATCGAACACGTGCCGCGGCAGAGCCGCCGCGGCGGCGGTCGCGAGGGCGCGAGAAAGCACGGTTCGCCGCGAACCGGCGACCCGGGAGCGCAGAAGCGCGAACGTCATGGTCGGGGCTCCGGAGTTCGATCGCCCCCGGCCTTCCTTTTCGGCTCGCGCCGGCTCGGTCGCGGAAACGGCGCTCGCGCGCGATGTTCACCGAAACGGAAGACGTGGGACCGATCCGGTGCCCTTTTTCCCCGCTACGATTGAAAAATCCGTAAACGTCGATCCCGCCGCGCGAAGAGCCTCGCGCGATGCGGGGCCCGGCCGCGCGAGGCCGACCGCCGCATCCGTGCTCTCGGCGCATCGCTGCCCTCTTGCCATTCGCTGACCGAGCGTTCAAAGATATCGCGAGACAGGGACCGCGGGCACCGCGGCGCGGATCGGGGAGGCACTCGCGATGGCGGATCTCTTCGCCCGGCACCGAGCGACGCTCGAAAAGGCCCTCGAGGCCTCCCGCACCCGCGGCTACTGGAGCCCTCATCCCGAGATCCCCTCGGGCAAGATCTACGGCGAGAACGCCAAGGCCGAAGCCGATGCCGCCTTCGCGGCGCTGCGCGGCGCCCTCTTTCCTCTCGGCCAGGAAAGCCGTGGCGAGCCTTGCGGCGAGGAGGTCTCGCCCTGGACCGGAGAGGCCCTCGGCATCCGCTATCCGCGCGCGGACGTCGAGGCGCTCGTAGCGGCGGCCGAGCGCGCGCGCGGCGGTTGGGCGCGGGCCCCGATCGCGACCCGGGTCGGGATCGCGCTCGAGATCCTGGCCCGGCTCAACCGCCAGTCTTTCCTGATCGCGAACGCCGTCCAGCACACCACCGGCCAGAGCTTCGTCATGGCTTTCCAGGCCGGGGGGCCGCACGCCCAGGACCGCGGGCTCGAGGCGGTCGCGCTCGCCTACGAGGCGATGACGCGGTTTCCGGCCCGCGCTCTCTGGGAAAAGCCGCAGGGCAAGGCGTCTTTGCGCCTCGCCAAAGAATGGCGCGTCGTCCCGCGCGGCATCGGCCTGGTCATCGGCTGTTCGACCTTCCCCACCTGGAACGGCTATCCGGGCCTGTTCGCCTCCCTGGTGACCGGCAACGCGGTGATCGTGAAGCCGCATCCCGGAGCCGTCCTGCCGCTCGCGCTCTCGGTGAAGACGGCGCGCGAAGTGTTGCGCGAAGAGGGCTTCGATCCCGACGTCGTCCAGCTCGCCGTCGATACGAGCGCAGCGCCGATCACCAAGGAGCTCGCGCTCCATCCGCGCATCGGAATCGTCGATTTCACGGGATCCCCCGCTTTCGGCCGTTGGCTGCGCGAAAACCTCGGCGACAAGCTCCTGTTCACCGAGGAGGCGGGGGTCAACCCGGTCGTCCTCCAAGGGGTGCGGGATCTCTCCGCGACCTGTGCCAATCTCGCCTTCTCCTTGTCGCTGTATTCGGGGCAGATGTGCACCGCACCCCAGAACATCTTCGTCCCCGAAACCGTGGCGAGCCCGCACGGCCCGCTCGGCTTCGAGGAGGTGGTGCGCGCGCTCGTCGCCGCGATCGACGAACTCCTGGCCGATCCGGCCCGCGCCTCGGCGGTGCTGGGGACCATCCAGAGCCCGGCGACGCTCGAGCGGATCGCGCGGGCGCGCGCGCTCGGGCGCGTCCGACGGGAGAGCGCTCCTCTGCCCGACGCGCATCCGGCGCGCACCGCCACGCCGCTCCTCGTCGAACTCGCGGCCGAGAACGAGCCCGCCTACTGCTCGGAATGGTTCGGGCCGATCGCCTTCCTCGTCCGTTGCCGCGACGCCGAAGAGGCGCTCGCGCGCGCCGCCGCCACGGCCGCCGCCAAAGGTGCGATCACCGCGGCGCTGTGGGCCACCGACGAGGACTTCGTCGCCCGCGCGAGCGATGCCTTCGCCTTCGCCGGAGCCCCGCTCTCGGTGAACCTCGAAGGTCAGGTGTGGGTGAACCAGGCCGCGGCCTTCAGCGACTTCCACGTGAGCGGGCTCAATCCCGCGGGCAACGCCACCTTCGTCGATCTCGCTTTCGTCGCGAGCCGGTTCCGCTTGTGCGGGATCCGCCGCCTCGCGCACTGACGCACTGCGATCGGGGAGAGCAACCATGAACCGACGTCGTCTCGCCACCGGGGTCGCGAGCGCGATCCTTCTGTGCGCCGCTCTTCCGCTGAGCGCGGCGGAGCCGATCAAGATCGGCTCGTTTCTGTCCGTGACCGGGCCCGCCTCGTTTCTGGGCGATCCCGAAAAACGCACGCTCGAGCTCTACGTGCAGAAGATCAACGCCGCGGGCGGGGTGCTGGGCAGGAAACTCGAACTCGTGATCTACGACGACGGGGGCGATCCCAGCGCCGCGCGGACGTTCGCGACGCGGCTCGTCGAGAGCGACAAAGTCGTCGCCGTCGTGGGCGGGACCACCACGGCGACGAGCATGGCCGCCATCCCGGTCTTCGAGGAGGCGCAGATCCCGTTCATCAGCCTGGCCGGGGGAATCGAGATCGTCGAGCCGGTCAAGCCCTTCACCTTCAAGACCCCGCACACCGACAAGATGGCCTGCGAGAAGATCTTCACGGACATCAAGAAGCGGGGTCTGGCGAAGGTCGGGCTCATCAGCTCGACCGCCGGCTTCGGCGCCTCGATGCGCACCCAGTGCCTCAAGGTGGCACCCGCCCACGGCATCGAGATCGTCGCCGACGAGCGCTACGCCCCGGGCGACACGGACACCACCCCGCAGCTCAACAAGATCAAGGCTTCGGGCGCGCAGGCGATCGTCAACGCCGACTTCGGCCAGGGTCCGGCGATCGTCACCCGCAACGTGCGCCAGCTCGGGCTGGATCTGCCCCTCTACCAGAGCCACGGCGTGGCCTCCAAGAGCTTCATCGACCTCGCCGGCCCGGCGGCGGAAGGCGTGCGCTTGCCGGCGGCGGCGATGCTCGTCGCCGAGCAGCTCCCGGACCACGATCCGCAGAAGAAGGTCGTGCTCGAGTACAAACAGACTTACGAGAGCACGCAGAGGCAACCCGTGAGCACCTTCGGCGGGCACGCCTACGACGGGCTCATGCTCCTCGTCCAAGCGATCCAGCGCGCGGGCTCCACCGACGGGGTCAAGATCCGCGATGCGCTGCGGGCCACCAAGGGCTTCATCGGAACGGGCGGGGTCGTGAACATGAGCGCGACGGATCACATGGGGCTCGATCTCTCCGCCTTCCGGATGCTCGAGATCCGCGGCGGCGATTGGAAGCTCCTGTATTGAGGAAACGAACGAGAGGGGTCGGCGGATGCGCCGACCCCTCCTGATCGCCCATGGCCGAGTTCCTCCAGCTTCTCTTCGCGGGTCTCACGGTGGGCGCCGTGTACGCCCTCGTGGCCCTCGGCTTCACCTTGATCTTCCAGGCCTCGGAGGTGGTGAACTTCGCGCAGGGCGAGTTCGTCATGTTGGGCGGCATGGTCACGGTCTTCGCCTTCAAGGCCGGGGTGCCCCTGCCGCTCGCCGCGCTCCTCGCCGTCCTCGTCGCCGTCGCGGTGGGCCTTTCGCTGCATCGCTTCGCGATCGAGCCGGCCAAAGGAGCCACGGTCGTGACGCTGATCATCGTGACCATCGGCGCCTCGATCTTCATCCGCGGCATCGCCCAGATCGTCTTCGACAAACAGTTCCACGCCCTGCCCGCCTTTTCGGGCGACGAACCCCTGCGCCTTCTCGGTGCCGCGATCCTGCCCCAGTCGTTGTGGGTGCTGGGCGGAGCCGCGCTCGTCGTCGTCGGCTTGCGCCTGTTCATGGAGCGGACGCTGTTCGGTGCGGCGGTGCGCGCGACCGCGGCCAACCGCCTCGCCGCCGAACTCGTGGGCATCGACACCCGCCGAGTGCTCGCCTTCGCCTTCGGTGTTTCGGCGGCGATCGGGGCGCTGGGCGGCATCCTCGTCACACCCGTCACGCTCACCTCTTACGCCGTGGGCACGCTCCTCGCCCTCAAAGGCTTCGCCGCCGCCATGTTGGGGGGCATCGGCAATCCCGTGGGCGCGGTCCTGGGCGGAGTTCTTTTGGGGCTTCTCGAATCTTTCGCCGCCGGCTGGATCTCCTCGACCTACAAGGACGCGGTGGCCTTCGTGGTCATCCTGCTCGTGCTCTTCGCGCTCCCGCAGGGCCTTCTCGGCCGGCGGGCGATCGAGCGGGTCTGAGCGCCGTGACCCCCGCCACCCGCTCCAAGATCGCGCTTCTGGGCACGCTCGCTGTGCTTCTCCTCGTCGTTCCGCTGCTCTTTCCTTCCGCTTTTCATCTGCGGGTCGCGGCACTCGTCTGGATCAACGCCATCGCCGCGCTCGGCCTCGCCCTGCTCATGGGCCTCGCGGGGCAGGTGAGCCTGGGTCACGCCGGATTTCTGGCCATCGGTGCATATGCGACGGCCCTCGGGCCGCGCCATCTCGGGCTCGATCCTCTGCTCTCGATGCTCGCGGGCGTCTTCGCCGCGGGGATCCTCGCCTTTCTCGTCGGACGGCCGATCCTGCGCCTGAAGGGCCATTATCTCGCGGTCGCCACCCTCGGTCTGGGGATCCTCGTTCATCTCGTCGTCGTGAGCGAGGTCGCGATCACCGGCGGCCCGGACGGGATCCAGGTGCCGCGCCTGGTGCTGTTCGGCTGGCGCGTGGTCGGTCCGGAGATCTGGTACGCGATCACCGGCGTGGTCCTGCTGCTCGCGACCTGGATCGCGCTCAACCTCGAGGACAGCTCGACGGGCCGGGCGCTGCGCGCCCTGCACGACAGCGAGATCGCGGCCGCGGTCGCGGGCATCGACGTCGCGCGGCACAAGCTCTTGGTCTTCGTCGTCGCCGCCGTGTACGCCGCGCTCGCCGGGGGGCTCTTGGCGCTTCTCAACCGCTTCGTCACCCCCGACGTCGCGAGCTTCCTGCGCTCGATCGAGCTCGTGACCATGGTCGTGATCGGCGGCATGGGCTCGATCGCGGGTGCGATCGTGGGCGCCGCGCTTCTCACCGTCTTGCCGCAGCTTCTCACCTTCTTCCACGACTACGAGCACGCGGTCCTGGGGCTCGCGATCGTTCTTTTCATGGTGTTCTTGAGGCAGGGGATCGTGCCCGGGCTCGCGGGTCTGTTCGCGCGCGGGAGACGCGCATGAGCCGCTTGCGGGGCGAAGGGCTCTCGATCGCCTTCGGCGGCGTGCGCGCGCTCGACGGCGTGAGCTTTTCCGCCAACGCCGGCGAGGTGCTGGCGATCATCGGCCCCAACGGGGCCGGCAAGACGACGCTGTTCAACATCGTCTCGGGTCTCTATCGGGCGCAGGCCGGCCGCGTGTTCCTGGACGGACGCGACGTCACCGGCCTTCCTCCGCACGCGCTCGCCGCCCTCGGGCTCGCGCGCACCTTCCAGAACTTGCAGATCTTCTTCCGGATGAGCGTGCTCGAGAACGTCATGGTCGGCCGCCACCTCAAGGAGCGCCGGCGCCTTTTCGCCGAGCTCTTGGGGCTTCCTTCGGTTCTGCGCGAAAACCGCGAAAGCCGAAGGAGGGCGCTCGCGCTCCTCGCCTTCGTCGGGCTCGCGGATCGCGCCGAAGATCCCGCCCAGAGCCTTCCTTACGGAGCGCTGAAGCGGCTCGAGATCGCGCGTGCGCTCGCGAGCGAGCCCAAAGTCCTCATGCTCGACGAGCCGGCGGCGGGCTGCAATCCGGTGGAGACCGAAGAGATCGACCGGCTCGTGCTCGCCCTCGCCCGCGCGGGGATCGCGGTGGTGCTCGTCGAGCACGACATGAAGCTCGTCATGCGCATCTCGGATCGCGTGCTCGTCCTCGACCGGGGCCGCGTGCTCGCCGAGGGCCGACCGCAGGAGGTGCGCGCCGATCCCCGGGTGATCGAGGCCTATTTGGGCCGGCACGGACTGCAGACCGCTCATGCCGCCTGAGCCGCTTCTTTCGGTGCGCGGCCTGCGATGCGGTTACGGCCGGATCGAGGCCGTCAAAGGCGTCGACCTCGAGGTGGCGGAAGGCGAGATCGTCGCGCTCGTGGGCGCCAACGGGGCCGGCAAGACGAGCCTGTTGCGCGCGATCTCGGGCGTGTTGCCGCTTTTTTCCGGCTCGATCCGCTTCGCCGGCGAGGCGATCGAAGGACTCGCGCCGTTCGAGCGCGTGGCGCGCGGTATCGTTCAGGTGCCCGAGGGGCGTCAGCTCTTCGCGCCGCTTTCGGTGCTCGACAATCTCCGCTTGGGGGCTTTTCGCCGCGGCCGGGCGCGCACGGACGAGAACCTCGAGCGCGTCTTCGCGCTTTTCCCGCGGCTCGCCGAGCGCCGCCATCTGCCCGCGGGCGCGCTTTCCGGCGGCGAGCAGCAGATGTGCGCGATCGGCCGCGCGCTCATGGCCGAGCCGCGGCTTCTGCTCCTCGACGAACCCTCGATGGGGCTCGCCCCCTTTCTCGTCGACGAGATCCTCGCCACCGTCGCGCGTTTGCGCGCGCAAGGCGTGACGATCCTCCTCGTCGAGCAGAACGCGGTGGCCGCGCTCGCGCTCGCCGATCGCGGCTACGTGCTCGAGACCGGGCGGATCGCGCACAGCGGCAGCGGCCGGGCGCTTCTCGACGATCCGGCGGTGCGCGCGGCTTATCTCGGGATCTGATCCGCGCTCAGCCGCAGCGGCGCAGAAGGCCCGCGAGCGCGGCCACCATCTCGGCGCGGTTGCGGCAGCCGAGGCGGGCGTAGATGCGGTTCACGTAGGCCGTGACGGTGTGCGGGCTCAAGCCCAGGCGGTGAGCGATCTGCTTGGTCAGCAATCCCTCCGCCACCAGCCAAGCGATCTCCCGCTCCCGACGGGTGAGCCGCTGCACCCTCGTTTCCTCCGTGCGTCCGAGGATCACGAGATAGGGACGTCCGTCGAGCCGGAGGCGACCGATCGCGCCGTCCCCCAGGGCGCCCTTTGCGGCCGCAACCACGTGGCAGAGCCGACCCTCGAGCAGGAACGAGGCCAAGGGCGGCCCGGCGGGATCCGAAGACGATCGCACGCGGGCGCCGGCGGAGGTGCCCCGCGCTCTCTCGGACATGGCGTTTTCTCCCCCTGACCGGGCGATGGCTGGACCGAAGGCGGGCGCGCCATCAACCATGATCTCCTCTAATTGATCATTTTTCACAACCTTTCGGCAAGACATGACGCGGATCACACGGCTTCGCGCGGCAGCTCGACCATCCGCCAAGGTCCGCTGCGCGGCGCTTCGGGCCGTCGGATCGCCTCCACCATCGCCGGGGTCACGCGCACGCCGGCGTTGAGGAGCCCGGGCGGAGCGAGCACGGTGTCCCGCCCGCAGCCGTAGGGCCGGCCTTCGGCGTCGAGGACGCCGCTCGTGTGCACTCCGATCACCGCGAAACCGCGACCCCGATCGAGCAGCACCGGGCTGCCGCTGTGCCCGGGACAGGTATCGACCGAATAGAAAAGGCGACGCGGCGTGACTTTCTTCAACCGCTCGGCGTGCCGCCAGAGGGTTCCGATCGGGCGGTCGGCAGGATAGCCGGCGATCACCAGCCGGCGCGCGACCGCGGTTCGCGCGAGCTCGCTGTCGTGGAGGGCCTCCAAGGGCAGAAAGCGGCGCGTGTGGCGCACCGGCGCCGGACGAGCTCGATCACTCCGAAATCCCAGAGCGCCCGATCGGGTCCGTCGACGAAGCCGCGCGGCACCCAGAACCGGCGTGCCCGGAACGCGCCGAAGGGGATCGTGTCGCGATCGCTGCGTCCGGGAAAAACGGTGAGCGCGCGCGGTGCAGCCCGCCGCACGACGCTCCAGAGACAATGCGCCGCGGTGAGCACGCTGCGCGGATCGATGAGCACGCCGCTGCACCCGACGCAACGACCGTCACCGAAATCGCGGCAGAGATG
Organism: Geminicoccaceae bacterium; assembly: GCA_025062095.1. GTDB lineage: Bacteria > Pseudomonadota > Alphaproteobacteria > Geminicoccales > Geminicoccaceae > JANXAZ01. The sequence goes on along the minus strand of JANXAZ010000035.1, from coordinate 7,677 downwards.
GCAGATGGTCGACCACGGAAAACGCCGTGTGTCGATCTCCTGGACTCGGTTGTCGCGCGGCCCGACGACCGCGCGATCCGCCGCTTCCGCCTCGGCTTCCAGGCGCAAACGATCGGCGAGGCTCAAGCGCGCCGTCTCCCGAGACAGTTCGGCGTCTCGAAGGTCCAGGTCGAGGGATCGTAGGCCACCGTGTCGGGCGTTCCCGCGAGGAGCAGGTTGGCCGCGAGCGCCTCGGCCGCGTGCAACACCTTCCAGTCGCGTCGGTACGGGCCCCAGTCCGAGACGACCCCGATGCGCGCCGCGATCGACTTCCGGTTCGCCCTCGCTGCGACCAGGATCGAGTGCAGCCGAGCGAGATCACCGCGTCGCGAGAAAGCCGTACCCGGGCGGCGGGCGAGGGCGAGATGGGCCCGCAGCCGTTGCGCGACGGTCGCACCCGCCGCCATGCCGATGTAGACCGGCCGGCCGTCGACTTCGATCGCGTAAAGACAAAAGCGCCGCTCGAGCTCTCGGGGCAGCGTGGTGTTACCGTTCGCCGTCGCGATGCGGATCGAGGGCCCCCAGAGGAGGGCGAGGCCGGGCAAGGCCATGGGCCCCGCCCGCAGCGTCCGGAGCGCGGCCGCGGTCGCGACCGGGCCGCCGGCCTCGGCCTCGAGCCGCCGCAGCGTGTCGCGCGTCAGCCGGTCGATCCCGCGGCGTCCGCCACGCTCGATGCGCCACCCGCGGGTCGCAGAAGCCCGTGCGGGAAGCGCGGTCATCGAAGCTCGTCCCAGATCGCCACCGCCTCGCGCCAGAGCTCGCGCGCGCGGTCGGAGTCGTCGCTGGTCAGGAGAAGTTCGTCGGGTTCCTCGATCGCGTCCCACGGCCACGGGCGCGCCGCCGGCAGCGGCCGTGGCGCGTGCGGCAGGTAGAGCTCGACGAAGCCCATGCGTACGAGTCCGCAGGCGAGAAGGCCCAACACCCGCGCCGCGGCGAGGCGGGCGACGAGCGGCTCGACGAGATGCCGGCGCTGGTCGTTGCCTTCGAGGCGGTGGGTGGCGATCCCGAACCGATCGAGTGCTTCGACCGCCACCGGTACCATCCGGCCGCCGAGAAAGGGCGTGAGCAGCACCGCCCGCTCGCGCGAAAGGGCGGCGGTGAGCGCGAGAGCATCGCGCGCGGCATCCAGAAACGCATCCGGAGGGGCGCTCGCGCCGATGGGCTCGAGACCGCGCGCGAGCTCGTCGAGCCGATCGAGCAGGGCGGCCGGCAGACCCTTGCGCGGGCGCGAGCGATCGGGGGAGTCGCCGAACCAGAAGATGCGCGGCTCTTGGGCCAGATCGGGCCAGCTCGCCCGCCACAGGTCGAGCACCTCGGCGAGATCCTCGTCGTCGCGCAAACCGAGGGCCGCGCCCGACAGCGCCGCCGCGTCACCGATCTCGGCCTCGGCTTCTTCGATCCAGCGCAACAGCGCGCGCGGCAACCAGACATCCCCGGTGCCCGCGAGCCGCTGGACGAGCCACGGTCCGAAGGGGACCAGGAGCAAGGGCAGATCGAGCACGAAGGGCGGCTGCGGTGCGCCGGTTCGCTCACCGCGGCCGGCCTCCGAAGACCGGGGGGACATCGTCGGCACCCCGCCTCAGCCGAGGACGGGAGCCTCGGCCGCGCGCGGCGGCAGGCCCACGGCCCAGCGCAGAGTGTCGGCGACACCGGGGAAGCGGCGGCCCTCTTCGGTCAGCCGATAGGCGGCGATCCAGGCCTCGGCCGCGGCCCCGGCGGGGCGCGCCTCGATCTGGAAGAGCTGCGGGTCGATGTCGCTCTCGAACTTGTTGCCGGCGACCCACAGCAGGACACGCCGGCCGGCCTCGGCCATCTTGGCGCGCTGAGAGAGCTCTCGGGCACCGCCCAGGAAGCGGTTGAGGACCTGCTCGAGGACGTCCCATTTCGTGTTGGCGTCGAAGGCCTTCCTGATGTCGGGTGTGTCGAACAGCTCCAAGAGCTGTTTGAGGTACATGCCGACTTCGATGGCCAGGGCCACGATGTTGCCGTAGCTCGCCCGATCCAGCGCGTAGCGCAGGTCGATGCCGAGGCGCTGGACCGAGGCGATGTTGCCGTAGGGCTTTTGGTCGATCCGGGCGGCGCCGCGGATCACCTCGGCGATCGTCAGATCACGGTAGTACTGGACGAGGGCGCTCATGAGCGCGACGAGTTGGTAATGAAAATTGCGATTGACGATGCCGCCCACCGGCGGCGGCTGACGGCCGTAGTTGAAAACACGCTTGTACGCCGCCATACGGTCCTTGGGGCCGTAGCGCAGCGGCTGCCACTTCTCGATGGTGTAGAGCATGCGCGCGCCGGGCCCGCGCTGGATCCGGATCCGCCCTTCGCGGAACAGCTGGCGGAGCACGGCGGCGACCCGGAACATCCCCATCCGCTCGTGTTGGTAGATGAAGTAGAGCTCGGCTGCGGCGTGCAGCTGGCTCGGGACCACCGCCTCGTCGAAATCGGCGGCGAGGAAGGGGTAGGGCACCTCGCCGAAGGGCTTGAGCCCCTCTTTGCCGAAGCCGAGGAGGTCGACGAAGGCCCCGCCGTCTTCGCCCGCCGCCTTGGCGAGGAGCTCGCCGAAGCGGGCCTCGAAGGCGGCGCGGAGCTCGGCGCGCTGCTCGGGGGGAAGGTGCGCGAGCTGGTCTTGTGCGAACTGCTGCCAGAGGCGCTGGATCGTCTCGTAGGTCGTGTAGCTCATCGCACGGCCTCGCGCGGAAGTGGGGATCGGGCGCGCGGATCAGGTCTTCTTCGCGCCCGGCTCGGGGCTGGACGGCGGCGGTGGCGCTTCGCTCGGCGCAGCGGTTGAAGATGCTGAGGAACTCTTGCGGAGCTTGTTCACGCTCTCCTGCAACTCTCGGACTTTTTCTTCGAGCTTCGTCAATTTTCCTTCTTGCGTTTCGACGCGCTGCTCGAGGGCCTCGCGCGTCGCAACGAACACCTTGAGCTCGGCGAGCCCGGCTTCCACCGTCTTTGCCGTCATTTCGAACTTCTCGAGGTAGGTCTTGGCGATCGTGCCGAGCGTCACGGGTCCGGCTCCACGGTTCGAGGAGGGACGGAAAGCCTGTGTGTCGAGCGATTCGGCCGGTGTCTGGGGCACGAACGGCCGCGGCTCGGGGCAGGACTCGGACACACCAAGAGCTTGGAGCGCCTGGTCGACGAGCCAGCCGAGCGCCCCGGTGATCCGAACGAGCTCGTGGCAGCCCGGGGTCATGAGGGCGAGCGTATCGATCAGCCGTTCGTCCGCGCGCTTTTGCAGGCAGAGTTCCTCGCGCATCTGTTCACGCTGGGTCGGGTCGAGTTCGGCAAACTTGACGTTGTCCTGTTGGTCCTTGGGCAGCGGCTCCAGCAGCGCGTCACGGATCGTCTCGAGCGTGTTCGCGAGCCGGTCCCAGGCCACCGCGCCGCGGGCCGGGCAGCTGATCGGGGTCCCGCCCGCCGCGATTTTTTGGGCGTTTTGCAGGAAGGTCGCGACGAGCTGGCCGTACGCTGCTGCCCGGACCTCGGGCTCGCCCCGCTCCGCGCTGCCCTGGGCGTAGAGGTCGATCGCCCGATCGACATCGGAGAGCAGCTTGTCGAGCAACACCTGGCAGACGACCGCGTCCGAACCGCACTCGCATCCGAGATAGCAGTCGAGGAGCTGGGCGAGCACGCCGCGCTGGACGACGAGCGTCTGAAGCCGCCGGGTCGGCGCGTCGGGCCCGCCGAAGCCGTAGAGGCCGTAGGCCACGATCGGCGGTCGGGCGATCGCCACGAGCCGTGCGGCGCTGCCGCCTCGGAAGGTGTCGATGAAGAGCTACACCGCCTCAAGGAACGCGGCGAGCGGCGGCGAGGCGGGCTGGACGTTGATCGCAGCCGCGATCTGGACCAGCCGCTCAAGCCGCTGCAACGCCAACCGGCTCGTGGCGGCGAGCGCCCGCAGCCCCCGGCCCGAGACGCTGCTCGCCCGGTCGATCAGCTCGTCCATCATCCGGGCGAGCGTATTCTCGTCGAACAGCGCCCGGACATCGGCCATGGCACCTTCGCCGAGCCGGGCCATGACGTCGCGATAGCCCCGCAGGCCCCAGGGCCAGGTCGCTTGATCGAGGCTCGCTTGTGCCGAGCCCACGAGGTTGCGCAGGGCGTTGAGCGCCGCGTCGCGCCGCGCGACGAGCTCGCTCGCCGGGGCGGCCAACAAGAAGCGGCCGCCGCCGCTGCCGAGCTCGGCGAGGCTCTCGCCCATGAGCACGAGGATGAGCGACGCGACCTGATCGAGGCTCTGGGCGAGGCGGCGGTAAGGCGAGGAGAAGCCGGGGGTGAGGGCACCCACGTGGCGGGCCAGGCGGGCGTAATCCCCGAGCGCGCGGCGAGCGGCGAAGGCGCGGTCGCGGGCGCGCGGGTCGAGCGCTTGGCGGGCGTTGGCGAGCCCGTCGGCGATGTGGCCGCGGATCGCCTGACCCCAGCCCTGGAGCTCGGGCTCGATGTCCTTGAGCTGCGCCGATGTCGTGAGGAAGCGGAGGTCGTTCTCGATATCGGCCTGCGCCTGCTCGACCTCGGCCGCCGAGGGACCGGCGGAAATCGGCCGCTCGAGCCGGACGGGAGGGAGGATCGGGAGGCCGCGCTCCTCCCGCTCGATCGCCTCGTCGTCGGCGCGGTAGAGGCGCCGCAGCCCGCCCGCCACCTCGACCGGGTTGGCCGGATCGCTGATCCGCAGGCTGCGGCGGATGAGATTGTCGAGCTGGGCCGTGAGCGGCGAGCGGTCGCGCGGGGTGCTGTCGGTCGCGGGCATCGTCGGTCACCTCAAGCGGCCAGGGCCAAGGGCTCGGAGCGCGGAGTCGCGGTACGGGGAGGCGGCGAGCGCGCGGGGGCGAGCCGTTCCGCCGGCCAGCCGGTCCCGCTCGCGGCCAGGAGCTCGGTCACGAGGAACCCCAGGCGGCGGCTGTCCGCTCCGGCGTTCAAGGCGTAGCGGCAGGCAGCGGGCAGGTGGCGTGGCGGGACGTCGGTGGCCGGCATGCCCGCGGCGAGGTCGAAGGCGGCGCGTCGGATCGCCCGCTGGTCCTCGGCCGTGAACCGGATCACGCTCGCGAGCGCGCGCTGGGCGAGGTTGCGGCGCGGCTGGAAGGCGATCTCGTCGACCACGGCGGGTATCGCCCGCGCCCGGGTGGCCAGGAGCTCGGGCGGGATGCGATGGCCGCGGCGCGGGTCGTAGAGCGTGCGCCAGATCGAAGCGAGGTCCTCGGCTTCGTGCGCGAACTCCATGCGTCGCAGCATCTCGGCGAGGAGGAGGACGCGCAGATAGCCCACGGGGTGCGGCCCGCCCGGCCGATAGGTCATCACCTGATCGGACGGATGGGCGAGGAACTCGGCCATCCCGTAGGCCACCGCCGGCCCGCCCAGGAGAAGCGCCGCGAGATCGGCGAAGATCTCCTTGTGCCAGCGGCCGTAGATCGCCACGACCCGGAGCGGCAGCCGCGCCTCGTGCAGGCGGACGATCACCGCCTCCCGGGTCTCCTGCCAGACCCGGAGATCGGCCATGAGGTTGTGCGCGACCTCGTGGAGGAAGACCGCCTGCCAGGGCTGATCGCGATCGTACGGGATGCGGATCAACGGGAAGGGGTTGGGTTCGCCCAGAAGCCGCGCGAGGCTCACGCCCCGGCGCATCGTCGCCGGGCTGTAGCCGTGCTCCAGGTAGGTCAAGGGCGCGAGGATCGGGCCCGCGAACTCGCCCGGAAGCCCCGCGCGCACCGCTCGGTAGCAGTCGACGGCGATCGCGTCGTGGGCGGCGAGGGACGGCGCGAAGGCGGTGCCGCGCTGGGCGAAGATCTCGAAGAACATGCCGAAGGCGCGGCGGGCGCGGTCGATTTCGCGTTCGACCATCGCCATGGCGAGAAGGACGTCCTCGCGCGGACGCGGCTCCGGTCCGCGGACGAGCCGATCGAGCCGCGCGAGCCGGGCGCGGATGCTCCGGTCGATCGCCGACAACCGTCGTTGCGCTGCGGCGAAATGGGCGGGCGAAGGCGCGTAGCGCAGATCCTGCGGCCGCAGACCCACGGCCTCGGGGGTGAGGCGGACGAGCCGCCGCGCGCGGGCGACGAGCGCCCGCCGCTTGAGCTCGAGGAACCGGTCGGTCGAGGATTCGGCCACCGCCCGCCCCGTCGGTTTTCGGTTCAGAGCGCGCGGATGGTGATTTCGACCGGCCCGGCGAACCGCAGCTTCCGCTGGCCGTCGACCCCGCCGATCCCGCGCACGAGTCGGAGCGCACGCGGTTCCGGTCGGGCGAGGCGGGCGGCGAGATCGGGGCGCTGCGCGACCCGTTGCGCGGTGCGCAGGAGCACCGCCGGTTTGGCGGCTACGGGTGTGCCCTTGGCGGCGGCGGTGCGGTTGACGCTCTCGGCGATCTTGGGCAGCGCGCGCACGCCTTCGGGACCGACGGCGCGACTGACGCTGCGTGCCGCCGCCATCACCCGGCGAACGGCGGCCAGCCGCTGGGCGGGGCTCAGGGCGACGCCGCGGTTCTGCAGGAGCTGGCGGGCGACGAGGCCGGCGACGACCGGCATCGCGCGCGGCTCGCGCGCGGCGAGCTCGGCCGCCACCTCGGCCGCCCGGCGCACGGTCGCCACCGGCGCCACCCCGAGGGTCTCCGCTTCGGCCCGCAGTTGGCTCGCCAGGTTCGCGACCTGGGCGGCGATCTGAGCCGCCGGGTGGGGGATCGCGGAGAGCACCGGCGCCGCGGCGCGCGCGATTTTGCCCACCACCGGCGCCGCGCGGCGGAAAGCCTGGGCCACCCCGCGGGCGAGCCGGCCCATGAACTCGTCCTCGCCCTCGGCGGCGAGCGCCTGACCCACCGCCCGGATCACGTGGTCCTCGACCGCGAACTCGTCAGCGGCTTCGGTCGGTTCCTCGAAGCCCTCTTCGCCCTCGAGCTCCTCGAGGAGGTCTTGCGCCTCCTCACCGTCCATGCTCTCCACAAGGTCCTCGCTCGCGAACTCTTCCTCGGCGGCGAAGAGCTCCGATTCGCCCTCGGCGGCCTCGGCGCCGAGCTCTTCCAGAAGATCCCGATCGCTCTGGGTCATGGTCGTTTCCCTCGCGCGCGGCGGCCCGGCCGGCCGGCTCGCTGGAGCGTGATCATGACCGCCGCGAACTGCCGCGAAAGTCGCGCGAACGCGCGCACACGAGCACGGTAGCTTCGACGAGCTACGCGATCCGAGGGATGCGGAGAGCCGCCGGGGCGCGAGGCTCGGGTCTTCGAGCCCGCGAACTCGCGCGTGGTCGAGCGTGATGTCGACACTGTGTCCGCTTCGAGCGATGGTCGAGTGAGTTCCGCTCGAGGGATCGGAGATGTCGAGCGAGAGCGAGGTCGGTCGGCTCGTCACTTTTCTCGGCACCGGACGCTACGAGCCGGTCCGCTACGGGTTCGAAGGCCGCGAGGCGGCATCGACGCCTTATGTCGCCCGCGCCCTCGCCGAACTTTTCGCTCCGGGCCGGATCCTCGTGCTCGCGACCGAGGAGGCGCGAGCGAAGCACGAAGACGGCTTGCGGGCGGCGCTCGCCGAGGCCGGAACGGCGGTGCCCGAATTCGTCACTAGTCCTTCGGGCGCCGGCCGCGCCGACCAGCTCGCGCTCTTCACGGCGCTCAAAGCGGCGCTGCGCGGAGCGGAAGGCCCGGTGATCCTCGAC
>JANXAZ010000034.1 GCA_025062095.1 Geminicoccaceae bacterium | reverse complement strand
CATCGAGGTCGGAAACCGTCCCTTCGCTCTTTCCGACTTCTTCGGCGCTTCGGCTGCGCCTATGGACGATCTTCTCGCGGCCTTCGCGCAGCCGGGCCGGTCGGTGGCGGCCGCGCTCGGCGACCTCTCGGTCGCCTCCCCGCCCTTCGCCGATCCCCGATCGGCACCGGGGCTGCCGGAAATCTTCCCGGGCGCGGATCTCTGGGTCGAACCGACGGCGGGCGGGAGCGAGGGCGAACCGCGGCTCGCCCTGCACGAGGGGGATCGGGCCGAGGCCGCGACGAGCGCGCGCTGATCATCGTGCGGTTGCGCGGTCGAACGGGCCGATGGGGCCGCTCGGGCTTCAGCGCGAGATCCGCAGGTTGGAGATGCGGTTGGCGATCTGCTGGAAGGCCTGGCGGAGCTGCGCCCCGGTTTCCGCCGTGTAAGCGTGCTGGGGGCTCGTGGCGCAGGAGCTCATGAGGGCGCGGGCGCGGGGATCGTCGACGATCTGGAAACCGACCGTGAAGACGATGATCCCGTTCTGCTTGATCGCCGTGCACAGGCGTTGCGCCTGGTCGAAAGAATGGCCGTTGGGCGCGTCGCAATTGATGTGGTTGCGGGGATCACCGGAACCCGTGGTCGAGTTCCTGGCGATCACGCCGTTGCAATAAGAGCTGTTGTATTCACCGTCCGTCATCAGCACCAGGATCTTCTGCGTGTCCTCGCGACCGTAGGGTCCGGGACGGCTGGATCCGGTCCAGACCCCGAAATTGGGCGAGAGCGTGTACCAGCCCCAGGCGACGCCGACGTGGCCCGCGGTCGAGCCGGAGGCGGAAAGCCCGGCGATCGCCGCCAACAGCTGCGCCTTGTTGGTGGTCAGAGGCAGGAGCTGGCTGGAAAGGCAGGGGTTGCTCGGAGCCGGATAGTTGCGGCCCACCGGCGCCACGGAGGGCGGCGCGTCCGTATAGGCGTGGGGGCCGATCCGCTCGCTCACGCAGGTGCTGATGCGAAAGCTCCGCCATTCGTTGTACGGATTGCGGAACTTGAAATATTCGCATCCCGGGGAGGTGCATTCGCCCGGGCTCACGCTACCCCGCACCGTGTTCGCGAGCATGCCGACGTTCACGCCCATCGAATAGGGAACGAGGGAGATCTTGGTGTAGAACGGGCTCGCGACGTCGCGGATCAGGATGTTCACGAGATCCGTCGCCGCCGCCTTGAGATCGGGGAGCTTGGTGCCCTGCGCCATGGAGCCGGTGACGTCGAGGACGAGGGCGACCTCGAGGTTCACCCCGCTCAGCACGACCTCGGTTTCGGCGGCCACCTCCATGCGCTCGAGACCGCCCAGGCGCATGAGGCTCGTGGGCACCGACGCGCGCGCGCGCACGGTGAGCGTCGTCGTCCCCGGTTGGACCTCGAGCGCGCCGAGCGTGCCGTGCAGCTCGCTCTGGAAATTCGCGCGCAGGTACCGCTCGACCACGGCGCGGAGATTGGCCGGGCTCTGGTCGGTCTCCCGTGCCGCCGCGAGCGCCGCGGCGTCGACCGCCGCGCGCAGAGCCGAGCGGGCGGTCGCCGCCCGCGCGTAATCGAGCGCGGCACCCACGGCGAGCGCGGCGGGGACGAAGGCGAGGGCGAGGACGATCGCCACGGCCCCCCGCTCGCCGGCCCGATGCGAGGCACGGCACGAGCGGAAGAGGCGGAGGAGATGCGCGCGAAGCCTGGCCACGGACATGACTGCGTCCCGGATCGGTCCCGCAGCAGCCTGCCGGGCTCGGGTTGAAAAATCGTGAACGGGCGGCGCGGATCGGGCGCGGCGCGCTCAGGAAGTCGCGAAGGCGGCGAAGACCCGGTGCAGCCGCTGCCAACGCCCGTAGCGCGTTCGTTCGAGGGCGGCGAGCCCGGCCTCCACGCCGATCGAGGCGAGTTCGGCCTCGGCGATCCCTTCGGCGGCTCGGACCCCGTCGCGGAAGAGCCCGACCCCGATCCCGGCGAGCACGGCCGCACCGCGCTCCGGCTCGAGGCCGCCGGCGAGGAGCCGGAGCGGAATCCCCAGTTGAGCGGCGAGCAGCCGCGACCAGGCTTCGCTTCCCGCGACCCGGCCGCTCGCGGCCAAGCTCTCGGGAGCGCAACCCAAGGCCCGCGCTCGCTCGAGCCGGTCGAGGAGCGCGAAGCCGATACCTTCGAGAACGCCACGGGCGAGGGCCGCGCGGCCGTGATGGAAGGCGAGCTCCGCGAAGGCCGGACGGCCGAGAATGCCTTCTTCCGCGAGGCCGGGGAAGAACAACGGGGCGTCGGCGCGCTCGGCCGCGCCGGCCTCGCCGAGGACCGCGTCCACCGGCTCCAAGCCGGCGGCGCGCGCCGCCTCCGCCCATTCCGGGCAGAGGGTCTCGGCGAGCCAGCGCAAGGCGCTCGGCCCCTGCGGGAGCGTGCCGAGGAGGAGCCAGCCCCCCGCCGCTCCGCAGGCGCTCTCGAGCCGCTCTTCGGGATCGACGAGCGGCCGCCCGCAGGGCAAGAGGAACCCGGCGCCCGGCTCCAGCCACAAGAGCCCCTGGCCTTGGCGCTTGATCCCGGCGGCGAGCGCGGCACAGGCGAGCTCGCTGCCGCCCGCGACCACCGGCAGGCCCACCGGGAGGCCGGTTTCGGCGGCACCGGCCACGCTCACCCGCCCGCACACCTCCCCGCCCTCGAAGACCTCGGGCAAGAGCTCGGGGTCGAGCGCGAGCGCCTCGAGGACGGTCTCGCTCCACTGCCGGCGGGCGAGATCGAGAAGTCCGGTCGCGGACGCGGCGCTCGCATCCGTCACCGTCTCGCCGGTCAAGCGGAAGAGCACGTAGCCCTTGGGCGAGAGGATCTTGGTGACGCGTTGCGCCGCTTCCGGCTCGTTGGCGGCGAGCCAGAGGATCTTGGCGGCGGAAAGACAGGGGCCGAGCCGCCGGCCGGCGATCGCGTGCAACCGCGCGGGGGGAAGACGCGCGGCGAGCTCCTGAGCCTCCGCCTCGGCGCGGCGGTCGGGCCCGAGGATCGCCGGCCGGACGGGAACGCCGGCACGATCGAGGAAGACGAGCCCGCCCGGCTCGCCGGTGAGCGCGAGCCCGACGAGCCGGACCTCGACGAGCGCCTTGAGGCGCTGGACGATCTCGCGGAACGCCGACCACAGCGTTTCGGGGTCCTGCTCGAGCCGGTCGGGCCGGGGCGCGAGCGGCGCATGGTCGACGCGGGCGCGGGCGAGGACGCGACCGTCCGCGGCGAGCAACACCCCGATCGTGCGCGCGGAACCGACGTCCACCCCCAGCACGGCCCGCGGCCGTTCCTCCTCCGCCATGCCTCGCTCCCGCCTCGAACGCGCGGGCCCCGTCGATCCGGCCGTCGCGCTTTACGCTCGGTGACCGGCTCTCTATAAGCGGGTGCGCGGCGTGCCAAGGCACAGCCGGCCCAGATCGCTGAAGCGACGGCGCGACGGCCCCGATCCGACCCCCTCCGTGTCCTCCGCACCCTCACCGCCTCTCGTGCATCTCGCGCTCCCCAAGGGGCGGATGCAGGACAACGTCCTCGCGCTTCTGGCCGATGCCGGGATCCGGGTGACCTTCGATCGGCGCGGCTACCGGCCTTCGCTCTCGCTTCCCGGTTTCGAGGCCAAGCTCTTGAAGCCGCAGAACATCGTCGAGATGTTGCACCACGGCTCGCGCGACCTCGGCTTCGCCGGCGCGGATTGGGTCGTCGAGCTCGAGGCCGATCTCGTCGAGCTTTTGGATACCGGTCTCGATCCGGTCCGCATCGTCGTCGCCGCCACACCCTCTTTCCTCGAGGACGGCGAGCTCCCGGCGCGGCCGTTCGTGGTCGCCACCGAATACGAGCGGCTCACCCGCGGCTGGCTCGAGCGCCGGGGGCTGCAGGCGCGCATCGTCCGCTCGTACGGAGCGACGGAAGTCTTCCCTCCCGAAGACGCCGATTGCATCGTCGACAACACGGCCACCGGTGCCACGTTGCGCGCGAACGGTCTGCTCGTGGTCGACGAGATCATGCACAGCTCGACCCGTCTCTATGCCAATCCGCGCTCGCTCGAGGACCCGAACAAACGGCCGGTGATCGAGCATTTCACCATGCTCGTGCGCTCGGTGCTCGATGCGCGCAAACGCGTGATGCTCGAGGTCAACGTGAGCAAGGAATGCCTCGAACGGGTGGTCGAGATCTTGCCGTGCATGCGCGAGCCCACGATCGCGCCGTTGCACCACGACGCCGGCTTCGCGGTCAAAGCGGCCGTGCCGCGCGCCCAGCTGCCCGAGCTCATCCGCTTGATCAAGGAGCGGGGCGGCACCGACATCGTCGTCTTCGACATCGCCCAGATCGTGGTCTGAGGCGGGAGCGGGGGAGCGCGTGGAGGAGGAGCGACGGTCCCGCCGAGCCCGGCTCGAACGGCGCACCCGCGAGACCTCCGTCGTGGTCGTCCTCGACCTCGACGGCACGGGCCGGAGCGAAGTCGCCACCGGCTTGGGCTTCCTCGACCACATGCTGGCCACGCTCGCGCGCCACGCCCGCTTCGATCTCGAGCTCGCCTGCGAGGGCGATCTCGAGGTCGACGATCACCACACGGTGGAGGATTGCGCGCTGCTTCTGGGCGCCGCGCTCGACGCCGGGCTCGGCGAGCGGCGCGGCATCCGCCGCTTCGGCGCGGCCTTCGCCCCCCTCGACGAGGCGCTCGCGCGTGTCGTGGTCGATCTTTCCGGCCGTCCCTTCGCGCACGTGTCGCTCGGGCTCGTTCGCGAGCGGATCGGAGACGTGGCGAGCGAGAACTTCGTCCACTTCTTCCGCTCGCTCGCGGTGACCGGACGCATGGCCTTGCACGTGGACGTCGAACGCGGCGAAAACGATCACCATCGGATCGAGGCGGCCTTCAAGGCCCTCGCGTTGGCCTTGCGCGAGGCGGTCGCCTCGGACGGTTCGGCGGAAGTGCCGAGCACCAAAGGGGTGCTGTGACGGTGGACGAGAAAGCGCGCGCGCGACGGAGCAGGCCGCGAGAAGGGAGAGGACCGTGGCCGAGGTCCTGATCGTGCCCACGGGAACGGCCAATCTCGCGAGCGTCGCCGCCGCCTTCCGTCGGCTCGCGGTCGGCGTGCGCCTGGCCGAGCGGGGGCGGGAGATCCTGAGCGCCGCCCATGTCGTGCTGCCCGGGGTGGGTTCCTTCGGCGCCGCCATGGCGCGGCTGATGGGTCAGGGCTTCGTCGAGGCGCTGCGCCGACGCATCGCCCAGGACCGGCCGACGCTCGCGATCTGCGTGGGCCATCAGCTCCTTTTCGCGGCGAGCGAGGAGAGCCCCGGGGTCACGGGCCTGGCCGTCGTCCCCGGCACGGTGCGCCGCTTCCCCGAAGACGTGCGCGTGCCCCAGTTCGGCTGGAACACGGTCGAGCCCGAACCCGCGTGCCGCTTCGTCGATCGCGGCTGGGCCTATTTCGCCAACTCCTATCGCGCCACCGAGGCGCCGGGGTGGGCCTGCGCGCGCAGCGAGCACGGCGGGCCCTTTCTGGCGGCGATCGAGTGCGGTCGGGTGATCGGCTGCCAGTTCCACCCCGAACTCTCGGGCGTCTTCGGGGCGGCGTTGCTCCGCCGCTTCCTGGAGTGCGGCTGATGCTCGCGCGCCGGATCATCCCCTGCCTGGACGTCAGCCACGGCCGCGTCGTCAAAGGCGTGCGCTTCCAGAATCTGCGCGATGCCGGCGATCCGGCCGAGCGCGCGCGCCTTTACGAGGATCAGGGCGCGGACGAGATCGTGATCCTCGACGTCTCGGCCACCCCCGAAGGACGCGGCCATCAGCTCGACACGATCCGGCGGGTGCGCGAGGTGCTCTCGATCCCCCTCACCGTGGGCGGGGGGATCCGCAGCGAGGAGGACGCCTGGCGGTTGCTCGAAGCCGGTGCCGACAAAGTCTCGGTCAACACCGCCGCGGTGCAACGGCCCGCGCTTCTGACCGAGATCGCCAACCGCTTCGGCCGGCAGTGCTGCGTGCTCGCGATCGACGCCGCGCGCCGGCCCGAAGGCGGCTTCGAGGTGCGCGTCAAGGGCGGCCGCGAGGGCACCGGGCTCGACGCCGTGGCCTGGGCGAAACGCGGCGAGGCCGCGGGCGCGGGCGAGATCCTCTTGACCTCTTTCGATCGCGACGGCACGCGCGCGGGCTACGATCTCGAGCTCTTGCGCGCGGTCGTCGCCGCGGTGCGGATCCCGGTGATCGCCTCGGGCGGCGCCGATCGGCCCGAGCATCTGCTCGAAGCGCTCGCGGTCGGGGCCGATGCCGTGCTCGCCGCCTCGATCTTCCACGACGGCGATTTCACCGTGCGGGACGTCAAGCTCTACCTGCACGAGAAAGGCGTGGTGGTGCGGCCGTGATCGTCCCCTCGATCGATCTCCAGCGGGGACGGGTCGTCCAGCTCGTGGGCGGGGAGGAGCTCGCCCTCGAGGCCGGCGATCCGCTGCCGATCGCCGAGCGCTTCGCGCTCGCGGGCGAGATCGCGGTCGTCGATCTCGACGCCGCGCTCGGCACCGGCTCGAACGCGGCTCTCGTCGAGAAGCTCCTCGACGCCGGTTTCTCCTGCCGCGTGGGGGGCGGGATCCGCGACCTCGAGACGGCGCGGTACTGGCTCGACCGCGGAGCGACCAAGATCGTGCTCGGGACCGCCGCGCGTCCCGAACTCTTGCGCGCCTTGCCGCGCGAGCGCGTGATCGCGGCGCTCGATGCCCGCCACGGCGAGGTCGTGGTGGAGGGCTGGAAGAAGCCCACCGGGCGGGGGATCCTCGAGCGGATCGAAGAGCTCCGCCCCTTCGTCGGCGGCTTCCTCGTCACCTTCGTCGAGCGCGAGGGCCGGATGGCGGGAACCGACATGGCCCTCGCGGAAGCCGTGGTGCGCGCCGCCGGCCCCGAGTGTCGGGTGACGATCGCGGGCGGGATCACAACCGCCGAGGAGATCGCCGCCCTCGATCGGCTGGGGGCGGACGCGCAGGTGGGCATGGCGCTCTATACCGGTCGGCTCGATTTCGCCGATGCGATCGCCGCCCCCTTGCGCTCCGATCGCCCGGACGGGCTGTTCCCGACCGTGGTCGCCGACGAGCGCGGGATCGTCCTCGGGCTCGCCTGGAGCTCGCGGGACTCCTTGCGGGAAGCCGTGCGGCGGCGGGCCGGTGTGTACCAGTCGCGCGCGCGCGGGCTGTGGGTGAAGGGCGAGACCAGCGGCGCCACGCAGGAGCTGGTGCGTATCGATCTCGATTGCGACCGCGACGCGCTGCGCTTCGTCGTGCGCCAGAAGCCGCCCGGCTTCTGCCATCTCGCGCGCTATTCCTGCTTCGGCGAGGCGGAAGGTCTCGCTCGCCTGGAGGCGATCCTGCGTTCGCGCCGTCTCGCCCCGCCCGAGGGCTCTTATTCCGCCCGGCTTTTCGCAGACCCCGAACTCCTCGCCGCCAAGCTGCGCGAGGAGGCCGAAGAGCTCGCGCGCGCCCGCACCCCCCGGGAGGTCGTCTGGGAGGCGGCGGATCTCTTCTATTTCGCCCTCGTCAAGCTCGCGGCGACGGGGGCGAGCCTCGCCGAAGTCGAGCGCGAGCTCGACCGCCGCGGCCGCCGGATCACGCGCCGCGGCTGAAAGGCGCGCGCGGGCGCGCTCACGGCGGCAAGAGGAACGGATCGGGTTGCCAGCGGCGGATGGGGACCTCTTCCGCTCCCCAGCTGTGTTCGATCTCGTGGACGTGCACGTCCTCCGCGCCGTGCGCTTTCAAGATCTCGACCGCTTTGCGCTCCTGCTCCGGATCGCGCAGCGTCACCCACAGGAGCAGGCCACCGCGCTCGAGTTGCCGCTGGATCGCCTCGGCGTGGCGATCGCCCAGATATTTGGCGACGAGCGCCCCGATGCCGCCGCCGAGACCGCCCGCGAGCGCCGCGGCCGCGAGCAGGAGGCCGAGCCCGCCGCCCGTGGCGACCACGGTTCCGATCGCCACCAGACTGCCGATGCCGGCGAGCCCGGCGGTGAGCGCCGCCCGCCCCTCGGCGAGCTCGTGATGGTCGATCGGATTGCCGTGCGGGATCTCGGGTTCGTCTTCGAGCTCGCGCACGTCCCGGATCGGCCGGCCGAGCTTGCGCTCGGCGGCTTCGAGGCTGGAGAGCAGGTTGATCTGGGAGCGATCGAAGCCCGCTTCCTGCAGCGCCACGATCGCGTCCTCGAGCCATTCGACGGCGTGGAAGACCCCGACCGCTTCGCGCACGCGGTAGCGGATCCGGGTGGGATCGGCTTCTCGTTCGTTCGCCATCCTCGCCTCCCGACCACTTCGGTGGTCGCGCGAGGATAGCCGAGAACGCGCGGGAGCGCGAGCGGAGCCGCTCGCGCTCCCGTCGTGCCGAAAGGCTCCGGCCGCGGATCGGCGGATCAGAAGCGATAGCCGACACCCGAGCCGAAGATCCAGGGATTGATCTCGACCTCGGCGTCGACGGCGCGGTTGATCTCGGCGTCGGCGTCGAGGAACAGCTTCTTGACGTCGACGTTCAGGTACCAGCGATCGGCGATGCGATAGTCGAAGCCGGCCTGGAGCGCCCAGCCGAAGGCCGGATCGATATCGATCTTCTGGATCGGGTTTTTCTCGTCGATGCCGTAGAACAAGGTGAAGTTGACGCCGGCGCCGACATAGGGGCTGCAGTCGCCTCTGGGCAGGAAATGGTATTGCAGCGTGGGCGTGGGCGGCAACAGCCACACCGAGCCGATCTTGCGATCCCCGATCGCGCTGTTCTCGACGTCGATGTCGTGCGGCGTGGTGGCGAGGATGAGCTCGAGCGCCAGATTGTCGGTCGAGAAATAGCTGAAGTCGAGCTCGGGTACGACCACGTTCGAGAGGTCGGTATCGCCTCCGATCGTCTCGATACGCGCGCGGTCCTCGGGGATCACCGCGATCCCGCGCGCCCGCACCACGAGGTTGCCCGCCGACTTGCCCTGCTGGGCCTCGGCCACGGTCGCACTCGCCGCGACGAGCGCGGCCGCTCCCGCGAGCCATCCGAAACGGGCACGACGCATGATCCCGGACATGTCTCGAAACTCCCCCTCGGCCCGCACGGCCCGAAACCGCGCGGACCGGTGCTCGCCGTTCGCGCGGCCCGGCCGGCGCAGGCGAGGCACAACATTGTCGCAGCAGCGCAACATCGCGTTGCGCGCGCGCACCAGATTCCGGTCAGGCGTCGAGGAGCGCGGGATCGAGCCCTTCCGCGCCGGCCAGCACGCTCGCGAGCAGCCCCTGGGTCTCCGGCAGCACGTGCGCGCAGAAAAAGCGCGCGAGCCCCGGCCAGGCGGCACCGTCTTCCGCGCCCGATAGCGCGGCCGCGGCGCCGCGGGCGAGGAGAAACGCACCGAGCGTGTGGCCGAAGAGCCGCAGATAGGGACGGGCGGCCGCCCCGCGATGCTCCTCTTCCGCGGCCTGGAGGTGGCGCGTCGCCTGTTCGAGCCGCTCGAGGCTGGCGCGCAGAGCCGGGCGCAGTTCGGCCGGAGCGGTTGCGAGTTCGCCGCGCAGCTCCTCGAAGAGGAGCCACGGAAGCCGCCCGTCGTCGAGCGCCAGTTTGCGGCCGACCAGGTCCATCGCCTGGACGCCGTTGGTTCCCTCGTAGATCGGAAGGATGCGCGCATCGCGCCAATGCCGCGCGACGCCCGTCTCTTCCACGTAGCCCATGCCGCCGTGGACCTGGATGGCGGTATGGGTGATCTCCTGGGCGAGATCGGTGCACCAGGCCTTCACGATCGGGGTCAGGAGCGCTACGCGCCCAGTGGCGCGGGCGCGCTCTCGGGGCGAGACGGCGCGCGCGGCGCGGTCGACGAAGGTCGCGGTCCAATAGCACAGCGCGCGCATGGCGGCGATCTCGGCGCGCATCCCGACGAGCATGCGCCGCACGTCCGGCCAGGCGAGGATGGAGACGGGCTCGCCGCCCTTGCGGCCCTGGACGCGCCCGCGCGCATAGGCGAGGGCGGCCTGGTAGGCCCGCTCGGAAAGGCCGAGCCCTTCGTGTCCCACGGCGAGCCGGGCGTTGTTGATCATCGTGAAGATCGTCGCGAGCCCGCGGTTCGGCTCGCCCAGGAGCTCGCCCAAGGCACCGCCGCCCTCGCCGTACGCGACGAAGCAAGTGGGCGAGGCGTGGATCCCGACCTTGTGCTCGAGCTTGAGCACGCGCCAGTCGTTGCGCGGCCCGAGGCGGCCGTTTTCGTCGGGGAGATATTTGGGAACGATGAACAAAGACAGGCCGCGCGAGCCCTCGGGGGCATCCGGAAGCCGCGCCAACACGAGATGGACCGTGTTCTCGGCCATGTCGTGGTCGGCATAAGAAATGAACTGCTTCTGACCGACGATGCGGTACTTGCCGTTCGCGGGCTCCGCCCGCGTCCGCACCGCGCCGAGATCGGTCCCCGCTTGCGGCTCGGTGAGCGCCATCGCCCCCGTCCAGGTTCCGGCGACGAGCCGCCGGGCGTAGAGCTCGCGCTGAGCCTCGGTCCCGTGAGCGAGGATCGCCTCGGCCGCACCGCGGGTGAGAAGGGGGCAGATCTCGAAAGCGGTGTTCGCCGCGTTCCACAGATCGGAAAGGGCGGTGGCGACGGTGCGCGGCAGGTCCTGGCCGCCGATGGCTTCGGGGAAGGCGGCGCCCATCCATCCGCCCGCGCGATAGGCGGCGAAGGCCTCGGCGAAGCCCGAGGGCATGCGCACCACGCCGTTCTCCAGGCGCGCCCCCTCGCGGTCGCCGACCGCATCGAGCGGGGCGAGGACCTCGCGCGCGAAGCGTCCGGCCTCTTCGAGCACGGCGTCCACGAGATCGGCCGTGGCGTGCTCGAGGCCGGGAAGGTGCGCGAGCTCGTCGGCGCGGGCGACCGCGCGCAGCACGAAGCGCATGTCCGACAGCGGCGGCACGAAGACGGTCACGGGAACTCTCCTCGAACCGCGATCGACGCGGGCCGCGGCGGACGCCGCGGCCGAGCGCGGCTCAGTGGCGGATCACCACGGTCTTCACGGCGGTGAAACCATAGAGCGCCTCGAAGCCCTTCTCGCGGCCGTGCCCGGAATGCTTGAAGCCGCCGAAGGGCAGTTCCACCCCTCCGCCCGCACCGTAGGCGTTCAGGAACACCTGACCCGAGCGGATGCCCTTGGCCATGCGCAGGCCGCGCCCGAGATCGCGCGTCCACACCCCGGCCACCAGGCCGTACGGGGTGCCGTTGGCGAGCCGGATCGCGTCCTCTTCGTCCTCGAAGGGGAAGACGGCGAGGACCGGCCCGAACACCTCCTCGCAGGCCAGCCGGTTGGCCCGCGGCACGGGACCGAAGAGCACGGGTTCGACGTAGAAGCCGCCGGCGGGCAGGCCGGGCTCGAGCCGGCCGCGGGCGACAACCGGGATCCCGTCTTCGAGCGCGCGGTCGATGTAGCCCTGGACGCGCTTGCGCTGGGTCTCGGAAACGAGCGCGCCCATGTCGAGATCCATCTCGTGGGTGCCGACGCGGACCTGCGCGAAGCGCTCGGCGAGCCGACCGACGACCGCGTCGTAGGCCTTCTTCTCGACGAGCACGCGCGAGCCGGCCGAGCAGGTCTGACCGGCGTTCTGGGTGATGGCGTTGACGACCACGGGCAGACAGGCCTCGAGGTCGGCATCGGCGAAGATGACCTGCGGGCTCTTGCCGCCGAGCTCCAGCGTGCAGCCGACGTGGTTCTTGGCCGCCGCCGCCTGGACCAGGGTGCCGACTTCGGGCGAGCCGGTGAACGAGAGATGGTCGATGTCGGGATGCGCGGCGAGCGCCGCCCCGGCCTCCTCCCCGATCCCGTGGACGACGTTCAGGGCACCGTCGGGCAGGCCCGCGGCGCGGGCGAGCTCGGCGATCGCGACGATGCTCAGCCCCGCCTCCTCGCCCGGCTTGACCACGCAGGCGTTGCCGGCGGCGAGCGAGGCCGCGACCGAGCGGGCGAAGATCTGCGCCGGATAGTTCCAGGGCACGATGTGCGCGGTCACCCCGTAAGGTTCGCGCCAGGTGAGGACCGTGTAGCCCTCGAGGAACGGAATGGTGTCGCCGTGGAGCTTGTCCGCGGCCCCGCCGTAGAACTCGAAATACCGCGCGGCGACCGCGATGTCGGCGCGCGCCTGCTTCATCGGCTTGCCCGTGTCGCGCGCCTCGAGCGCGGCGAGCGATTCCGCTTCGCGGCGGATCGCCTCGGCGATGCGCAGCAGGATCCGGCCGCGCTCCACCGCCGGCGTCCGACCCCAGGCTCCTTCGAAGGCGGCGCGCGCCGCGCGCACGGCGTCGTCGACATCGGCGGGGCCGCTGCGCGGTGCGGTCGCGAAGGGTTTGCCATCGGAAGGACAGAGGTGCTCGTAAGAGCGCCCGTCGCGCGCCGGCACGGATTTGCCGCCGATGAGGTTGAGGTAGGTCTGCATCGCCGCCCTCCCCGAGAACACCTCTCGTGTTCGCCTGGGGCAGAGATGGCACAGCCGGCCCGCCTCGGCCAGAGCCTCCGCCGGGCGATCAGGCGGAGCGCGCGAGCGCTTCGAGCTCCTCGAGAACCGCGTCGCGCTCCTCCGGCAACAGCCTCGTTTCGCGCGCGAAGCGGCCCAGGCGCGCGGCGAGCGTCATCAGCTCGGGGACGGCATCGAACACGGCGTTGAGGATCCGAGCTTGGCGTTCGCTTTGAAGAGCGTAGGCGTGCGCCGTGCGGTCGCGCAGGTCGACGAGCTCCATGAGGCGTCCGACGTCGTCCACCAAGCCCAGGCTCGCGAGCCGGTCGAACGCCTGGCGCACCGTACGGTAGCGATCCTGTTCTCCTTGGAGGCGAATGATCGTCCGCGCCATGGCGCGGATCGCATCGACGTGCTGCTCGAACCGCTTGAGCAGGGCATCGGTCGCGATCACGGTGGTATCCTCGAGCGCCTGCACGGTTTCGGGCGAAAGAGGAAACCGCGGGGCGAGCATGCCGCGCGGCTTCGCGAGCGTCCGCCCGGTGCGCGCGAGCGTCCGGGAGATCTCGAACAGGAGGTCCTCGGCTTCTCTCACAAGATCACGCCTTCCTTCTTCGCGATGCGCACGAAGGCGCTTTCGCGCTCGCCTCGGTGGTGCACGATCAGGTCGACCTTGCGCCCGCCCAGGCTCTCCTCGAGAGTCCGCTGCAACCCCAGCTCGGTGCGGATCGCGCGCGCGGTGGTCTCGGGCGCCTCGACCAGAAGATCGATGTCCCCGCCCTTTTTTCGCATCGTCGAGCTGCGAGCCGAACAGTCGGACCACCGCCCGGGGCCCGTAGGCTTCGGCCACGAGGCGTTTGATGATCGCGATCTCTTCGCTCGTCAGTCGCATCCGCTTTCTCCGGCCCGACCGGCCCGCGCACCGTGTTCGGCCGCGGCGCCGCGCGATCGCGCGGGGGACACCGGGGCGCGGCCGCGTCCGCTTCGGTACCGTGCCGCTTTCGGAGCCGTCGCGCGAGATCGAGCTCCGCACCGGATCCGCCCCGGCCCCGCACGGTTTCTCGGCTCGCACCACGGCGGACACCCGTTGCGCGGCCTCCCGCGGCCGGCCCGGCCGACGGGATCGGCTCTCGTCGGGACGTTCGCGGCGAGGCGTCGGGGCGGGCCCGGAACGCGCCGCACGCCGGCTTTCGTTCAGCGCGGATCTCGCGGGCGCTCGACCCCGAACTCGGCCAGAACCTCTTCCGTGTGCTCGCCGAGTTCGGGGGCGGGGCGGCGAAGCGCCCAGGGTGTCGCCGAAAGCCGCACCGGAAAGCCCGTCATCCGCACCGCCCCGTGGCCGGGATGGGGGACGTCGACGACCATGCCCAAGGCCCGGGCTTGCGGATCGGCGAAGGCCTCGGGAAGCCCGAGCACGGGCGCACAGGGCACGCCCGCGGCGTTGAGCCGCGCGATCCACGCCTCCGCCGGTTCGCGGACGAGCACCGCCTCGATCGCGGCCCGGAGCTCCTCTCGCCGCTTCACCCGCTCGGCGTTGGTGGCGTAACGCGGATCCGCGAGCAGCCGCTCGAGGCCCAGGGCCGCGAAGAGCCGGCGCACGATCGCCTCGTTGGCGGGCGCGACGGCGATCTCGCGATCGGCGGTGCGGAACAGCCCGTAGGGCGCGAGGATCGGATGATCGTTGCCGGTCCTGGGCGGCGGTTTTCCGGTCGCGAAGAATTCGGGGGCGAGATAGCCGAAAAGCGAGAGCATCGCGCCCAGCATGGTGGCTTCCACCCGCTGGCCGCGACCGGAGCGCTCGCGCGCCCGCAAGGCCGCGAGAATCCCGAAGGCGGCGTAGAGGCCGGCCGCGAGGTCGGAGATCGGTGCGGCGGCGCGCACGGGCGGTCCGCCTTCCTCTCCGTTCGTGGCCATGAAGCCGCTCATCGCCTGGGCGATGAAGTCGAAGGCGGGACGATCCCGATAGGGCCCCGCGTCGCCGAAGCCGTTGATCGAACAGACGACGAGCCGCGGGTTGAGCGCTTCCAGGCGCGCGAAGGGAAAGCCCAAGGCCTCGAGCACGCCGGGGCGGAAGTTCTCGACGAGAACGTCGGCCTTCTCGATCATCCGGGCGAGGATCGCCTTGTCCGCCTCGCGCCGGAGATCGAGCACCACCGAGCGCTTGTTGCGGTTGAAGGCGGCGAAGTACCAGGAGAGCCCCTCGCGGATCGTGCCGATCCCGCGCGTAGGATCGCCCTCGGGCCCTTCGATCTTGATCACGTCCGCCCCGAGATCGGCCAACAGCATGGTGCAGAAAGGGCCGGAGAGCACGCGGGTGAGATCGATCACCCGGATGCCCGAGAGCGCCGCCTCCATCGCGGGTTCACCCGCGGGCGGTGGCGACCGCGTCGAGCGGATGCAGCTTCAGGCGCGGCCCGGCCTTCATCACCTGGCCGGGCAGGGGACGGCCCAGGAGCCGCTCGACGTCCCGGGCGACCGAGATCAGGGCTTCGAGATCGATCCCGGTGTCGATCCCGGATTCGTGGAGGAGGTAGACGAGGTCCTCGGTGCAGACGTTGCCGGTGGCCCCGGCGGCGAAGGGGCAGCCGCCGAGCCCGCCGATCGAGCTCTCGAAGCGCTCGATGCCGAGCTCGAGCCCGACCCAGGCGTTGACGAGCCCGATGCCGCGCGTGTTGTGGAAATGGAGCGCGAGCTCGAGCTCGGGCAGGGCTTCGCGCAGCGCGCGCACCCGCTCGCGCACGAGCGGCGGGGTCGCCATGCCCGTGGTGTCGCCGAGCGACAGACGGCGGATGCCGAGCTCGGCGAGCCTCTGCGCGATCGCGACCACCGCGGCGACCGGGACCTCGCCCTCGAAGGGACAGCCGAAGGCCACCGAGAGCGCGGCGTGCACCGGCACCCCGGCCGCCGCGCCCAGGCGCGCGACTTCGGCGACGTCCTCGAGGCTCCGGGCGATCGGGCGGTTGAGGTTCTTGCGGTTGTGGCTCTCGGAAGCCGAGAGGAACACGACCATCCCGTCCACCCCGGCGCGCAGGGCGCGCTCGGCGCCTTTGGCGTTGGGGACGAGGGCGGTGATCTCGACCCCCTCGGGCCGGCCGAGCCGGGCGAGGAGCTCTTCGGCGTCCGCGAGCTGGGGGACGGCGCGCGGACTCACGAAGCTCGTGAGCTCGAGATGGCGCACGCCGGCAGCGATCAGGCGGCGGGCGAGGTCGAGCTTGGTCGCGGTGGGCAGGATCAACTGTTCCGCCTGCAAGCCGTCGCGCAGCCCGACCTCGACCACGACGGCCCGTCGCGGGGCACCGGGCGGAAAGGAGGCGCTCACGACCATTCCTCCTCGAGCGGGAAAATCGCCCCGGGATTGAAGATGCCCGAGGGATCGAGGGCGCGCTTGATGCGCAGCATGAGTTCGCGGTCGATAGGCGGTCGGCGGCGCCAGAGGGCCTCGCGCTTCGCCCTGCCGATGCCGTGTTCGGCGCTGATCGATCCTCCGAGCGCGGCGACCTCGTCGTAGAGCTTCTCGAGCAGCACCCTGCGCAGCTCCTCGAAGCGCGCGGGCGGGACCACGAAGTTGAAGTGCAGATTGCCGTCGCCCACGTGGCCGAAGGGGATCGGTCGGACCTCGGGATGCTCGGCCTCCACCCAGTCGCGCATCCGGTCGACGAGCTCGGGGATCGCGGCGATCGGCACGGTCACGTCGCTGCGCACGACGTGGCCGAGATGCCGGGTGGCCTCGCTCTGGCCCTCGCGGATCCGCCACATGTTCGCCCGCTGAGCCTCGCTTTCCGCGCGCGTTCCGTCGTCCACGAGGCCCATCTCGACCACCGTGGAGAGCACTTTTTCGAGCCGCTCGGAAAGCCCGTCCTCCAAGCTCCAGGCGAGCTCGACGAGAAGATGCCAGGGATGGGGCTCGGACAGCGGCCGCCGCACGCCCGGAAGATACGTGCACGCCGCCTCGACGCCGAAGCCCGAGAGGAGCTCGAAGCTCGCGAGGGCCTCGCCCGCTTTGTCGCGGAAGAGCTCGAAGACGTCGAGGGCGAGGCGGGGGTGCTCGACGCCCAGCCACAGCGTCTCGCGCTCCTTGGGCGCGGGGAACAAGCGCAAGGCGGCGGCGGTGACGACGCCGAGCGTGCCCTCGCTGCCGATGAACAGCTGCTTGAGGTCGTAGCCGGTGTTGTCCTTGCGCAGCGTGCGGAGCCCGTCCCACACCCGCCCGTCGGCGAGGACGACCTCGAGGCCGAGGACGAGATCGCGCATCATCCCGTAGCGGACGACGTTCACCCCGCCGGCGTTGGTGGCGACGTTCCCGCCGATCCGGCAGGAGCCTTGGGACCCGAGCACGAGCGGGAAGACGCGGCCGATCTCGGCGGCCGCCCGGTGGACCTTCTCGAGCGGGCAGCCGGCCTCGACGATCAGGTGTTCGCCGCGCGGGTCGATCGCGCGGATGCGGTCCATGCGCGCGAGCGAGAGCACGACCTGCCGGCCGCTCGCATCCGGCACGCCCCCGCGCACGAGCCCGGTGTTGCCGCCCTGGGGCACGAGCGGGACGCGGTAGCGCGCGGCCTCCGCGACCACGGCCGCGGTCTGGGCGGTGGTGGCCGGGCGCAGCACGGCGGCCGCCCGACCCCGGTGTTGGCGCCAGAAATCGACGACATAGGGCTCGATCGCGGCGGGCTCGAGCAGGATCCCGGAAGGGCCCAGGATCGCCGCGCAGCGCTCGAGGAAGCTCGCGGGTACCGAGGGCGGATCGAAGGCGCTCATGGCCGAAGCCTAGGTGCGGCCGCCGGGCGCGACAAGCGCGAGCCGGTCGGATGCGGCTTTCGCCGCGCGGACGTCGACGAGGCGGCGGGGTCGGTGGCGGGGCGCGAATTGACAGGCGCACCTTCGGGGCTAGCCTCGCGGCTCCGTCGAACCGGTTGCGGATAGCGTGCGCAAGGCTACGGGAACTGAACACCATGGATCACGACCTCCTCGCCGGCACGATCGAGCGCGCCTGGGACGAGCGCGAGATCCTGGGGCCGCACACCCGGGGCGAGTTCCGCGATGCGGTGGACGAAGCCCTCGCGCTTCTCGATCGCGGCGTGCTGCGCGTGGCCGAAAAGAAGGACGGACGCTGGATCACCCATCAATGGCTCAAGAAGGCGGTGCTCCTGTCCTTCCGCCTCTACGATATGACCGAGATCCCGGGCGGCCCGGGGGGCACTTCTTGGTGGGACAAGGTGCCGCTCAAATTCGCGGGCTGGGACGAAGCGCGCTTCAAGGAGGCGGGGTTCCGCGCCGTACCCGGAGCGATCGTGCGCAAGAGCGCCTACGTCGCTCCTTCCGTCGTGCTCATGCCCTGCTTCGTCAACGTCGGCGCGCACATCGACCGGGGCACGATGATCGACACCTGGGCCACGGTCGGCTCCTGCGCCCAGATCGGGAAGAACTGCCACATCTCGGGCGGAGCCGGCATCGGCGGCGTGCTCGAGCCCCTGCAGGCCAATCCCGTGATCATCGAAGACGACGTGTTCATCGGCGCGCGCGCCGAGGTCGTCGAAGGGGTGATCGTCGAGGAGGGCTCGGTCCTCGCGATGGGCACCTTCATCGGCGCCTCGACCAAGATCGTCGATCGCGCCACGGGCGAGATCTACACCGGCCGCGTGCCCGCGGGCTCGGTCGTGGTGCCGGGGACGCTCCCCGGCCGGCCGCTCCCCGACGGTCGGGCGGGGCCCGATCTCTACTGCGCGGTGATCATCAAGCGGGTCGACGCGAAGACCCGGGCGCGCACGGCGATCAACGAGCTGTTGCGCGATTGAGCGCTCGCGAGGGCGCCGGGATCCGGGGTACAAGGCGCGCATGACGATCGATCCCGTCGCCCTCGCCGCCGCCCTCGTGCGCATCCCCAGCGTGACCCCGGACTGCGGGGCGGCGCTCGACCTGTGCGAGCGGCTGCTCGCCGAGGCCGGCTTCTCTTGCACCCGTCTGCCCTTCGCGAGCGCGGGCGCGGAGGTCGACAATCTCGTCGCCACGGCGGGCGCCGGGCGGCCGCATCTGGTCTTGAGCGGCCATCTCGATACCGTGCCTCCGGGCGATCCCGGGCGGTGGAGCGTGCCCCCGTTCGCGGGCGAGATCCGCGAGGGGCGTCTGTTCGGGCGCGGAGCCGCGGACATGAAGAGCGGAGTGGCGGCGATGATCGCCGCCGCGATCGGCTTTCTCGAGCGGCATCCGCAATTTCCCGGCCGGCTCAGCCTGTTCCTCACCGGCGACGAGGAGGGCCCGGCCGTGGACGGCACCGCGCGGATCCTGCGCTGGGCGACGGAGCGGGGGCTGGGGCCGGACGCCTGTCTCGTGGGCGAGCCCACCTCGGTCGAGACCCTGGGCGATCTCGCCAAGATCGGCCGGCGCGGCTCCCTCACCGGGCGGCTCAGGGTCCTGGGCAGGCAGGGCCATACGGCCTATCCCGAGCGGGCGGAGAACGCCGCTCACAGGCTGGTGAGCGTGCTCCAGGCGCTCTTGGCCGTGCGGCTCGACGAGGGCACGCCGTATTTTCCGCCTTCTTCGTTGCAGATCGCCTCGATCGACATCGGCAACCCGGCGAGCAACGTCATCCCCGGCGAAGCCTCGGCGCTCTTCAACGTCCGCTTCAACGACCGCCACGAGGGATCCGCGCTCGAGCGACGCCTGCGCGCTCTTCTCGACGCCCTGGGGATCCCGTACGAGCTCGAGGTCACCGTCGCCGCCGAACCCTTCCGCACCGCGGAAGGTCCGCTCACCGAGATGCTCGCCGAGGCGATCGAGCGGGTGACCGGCCGTCGCCCGCGCTTCGACACCTCGGGCGGGACCTCGGACGCCCGCTTTTTCGCCGCGTCCTGTCCGGTCGTCGAGTTCGGCCTGCCGGGGCCCACCATGCACCAGGTCGACGAGCAGGTGCGCCTGGCCGACATCGAGGGCCTCGCGCGCATCTACGGGCTCTTCCTCGAGCGCTTTTTCCTCGGGGCGAGCGCGCAGCGATGATCGCGAGCGGGGCCGAGATCCGCCGGGGCATCGAAGGCGCGCTCGCGATCCTGAGAGGCGAGGCCGACGCCATGTCGCGCTTCGACCTCACCCTCGACGGTTTTTTCAAGTCGTTCACCGCCATGCTCTTGGCGGCGCCGGTTTACGCCTTGCTCGTGATCCAGCGGCTGGAGCGGCGACCGGTGGCGCTCGCCCCCGTGCTCCTCGTCCTCCTCGAGGGGCTCGGCTACGTCGTGGGCTGGCTCGCCTTTCCGATCGCCGCCGGGCTCGTGCTCCACCTCTTGCGCCAGGGCGGGCGCTTCGTGCCGCTCGTCGTCGCCGTCAACTGGGCGGCGGTGTTGCAAGTCGCGCTCCTCGCTCTTGCCAGTCTCGCGGCGCTTGTCTTGCCCGCGGGGCCGGGGACCGTGGTCACGACCGTCGCCGTGCTCTCGGCGCTGTTCTACCAATGGCTCGTGATCAAGACCGCGCTCGAGGCTCCGGGCGGGATCGCCGCCGGCTTTCTCCTTCTCGACGTCCTCGTGAGCCTTCTCGTGAGCGGGACCACCGACCGGCTCGAGCTCTGGCTCTCGGATCCCGCTCACTCCTCTTCGGGCGGATAGTCGATCCGCTCGAGATAGAGCCCGCAGGCCGGGGCGGTGGGGCCGGCCAGGCGTCGATCGCGCGCCGCGAGGACGCGGGCCGGCCATCCCACGTCTTCCCGGCCCAGGCCCACGCGCACGAGCGTGCCGACGATGTTGCGCACCTGGTGGTGCAGGAACGAGCGGGCCACCGCCCGGATCTCGACGATCGCGCCCTTGCGCTGCACGTGCAGGAGCTCGAGCGTCTTGACCGGGCTTCGGGCTTGGCATTCCGCGGCCCGGAAGCTCGTGAAGTCGTGCCGACCGACGAGCGCCTGGGCGGCGTCGTGCATGCGCTCGGCATCGAGGTCCGGGGGCACGTGCCACACCCGCCCGCGCTCGAGCGCGGGCGGTGCGCGGCGGGCGAGGATGCGGTAGAGATAGCTCTTCCGCAGGGCCGAGAAGCGGGCGTGGAAGTTCGCCCCCACCCGTCGCGCGTCGAGCACCGAGACGGGATGCGGGCGGAGATGCGCGTTGAGGCCCGCGGCCAGCCGCTCGGGTGCGATGTCGCGGGCGAGATCGACGTGCGCCACCTGGCCGAGCGCGTGCACCCCGGCATCGGTGCGGGCGCCGCCCACCACCGTCGTCCGTTCGCCGGTGAGGCGACCGATCGCCTCTTCGAGCAGCGCTTGCACGGAGAGCCCGTTCGCCTGGCGCTGCCAGCCGACGAACGGGCCGCCGTCGTATTCGATCGCGAGCCGCCAGCGCTGCAAACGGCCTCACTCCAGGTGCGTGCCGACCGGTAGCGGGAAGCCGCGCTGCAGCTCCTCGGCGCTCATCGCCTTGCGGCCGGCGCGCTTGACGCGCAACAGCGCGAGCGCGCCTTCCCCGCAAGCGACGACCAAAGGCGGGGCGACCACGGTTCCCGGCTCTCCCCGCGGGCCCTCGCGCGGTTCCGCCTCGAGCACGACGAGCCGCTCGCCGCGGGCGAAGCAGAACGCCCCGGGGGCGGGGGCGAGGGCGCGGATCCGGCGGTCGAGGGCGATGGCGCTCTGCGCGAAATCGAGCCGCTGGTCCTCGGGGCCGAGCTTGGCGGCGTAGCTCGCCCCGTCCTCGGGCTGGGGCGTCGCCCGGGCGGTTCCCCCTTCGATCGCCGGCAGCTCCTCGAGCAGGAGCTCCGCCGCCATCGCCGCGAGCCGATCGTGCAGTTCTCCCGCCGTCTCGCGCGGTCCGATGGGGGTCTCCCGCCGGGCGAGGACCGGTCCGGTGTCGAGCCCCCGATCCATCTGCATCAGGCACACCCCGGTGACGGGATCGCCCGCGAGGATCGCGCGTTGGATCGGGGCGGCGCCGCGCCAGCGCGGCAAGAGCGAGGCGTGGAGATTGACGCAGCCGAGCCGCGGGATCCGCAGCACGGCCTCGGGCAGGATGAGACCGTAGGCCGCGACCACCCCGAGATCGGGGGCGAGCGCCCGCAGCTCCTCGAGAATCGCGGGTTCGCGCAGGCTTTCCGGCGTGCGCACCGGCAGGCCCAGCCTCTGCGCCACCTCGTGCACGGGCGTGGGCCGCTCCTTCAAACCTCGTCCCGCCGGGCGCGGCGGCTGGGAGAGCACGAGGAGGAGCCGATGCGGGCTCCGCGCGAGCGCCGCGAGTGCCGGCACGGCGAAGGCGGCGCTGCCGAAGAACACCAGGCGCAGCGGCACGGGTCGGCTCAGGCGCGCGCCCGTCGGGCCTTGGCGAGTTTGCGCATGATGATGTTGCGCTTGAGGGGGGAGAGCCGATCGACGAAGAGGATGCCGTCGAGGTGATCGACCTCGTGTTGCAGGCAGCGCGCGAGGAGGCCCTCGGCTTCGAGTTCGTGCTCCCCGCCGCGTTCGTCTCGATAGCGCAGGCGGACGGCCCGCGGACGGGTGACTTCCGCGAATTGCTCGGGCAGGGAAAGACACCCCTCTTCCATGGTCACGAGCTCGTCCGAGTACCAGGTGATCTCGGGATTGACGATCCGCAGGGGCGCTCTGGGCTCGCCCTCTTTGGCGAGATCGACGACCACCGCCCGCAACGAGACGCCGATCTGGGGGGCGGCGAGGCCGATCCCCGGCGCCCGGTACATGGTCTCGAGCATGTCGTCGAGAAGACGCGACAGCTCCTCGTCGAAGCGCTCGACGGGGCGCGCCTTGAGCTTGAGCAGCGGATGCGGGGCGATCAGGATGCGACGGACGGCCATGGGAGCACGGGATCCGAAGCGAGCTCAGAGGAGCGGCCGGCGGGCCTCGAAGGCGGCCCGGAGCGTGCCCTCGTCCAGATAGTTGAGCTCGCCCCCCACGGGAAGGCCGTAGCCCAGCCGCGTGATCCGGGCCCCCGAGCCCGCGAGCCGGCGGGCGAGATAATGCGTCGTGGTCTGGCCGGCGACGGTGGCGGAGAGCGCGAGGATCACCTCCACCCCGGGGGTTTCGGCCACCCGGCGCAGCAGTCGATCGACCCCGAGCTCTTCCGGGCCCACCGCGTCGATCGCCGAGAGCGTGCCCCCGAGCACGTGGTAGCGGCCCTTGAAGCTTCCGGTCCGCTCCATCGCCCAGAGGTCCTCGATCCCCTCGACCACCAGGATCTGGGTCGGATCGCGGTCCGGATCGCGGCAGATCGCGCAAGGGTCGGAGAGGTCGAGATTGCCGCACAGCGAGCAGCGCCGGACCTCGCGCGCGCAGCGCTCGAGCGCCGCGGCGAGCGGGGCGAGCAGCGTATCCGGCCGCTTGAGGAGCGCGAGCGTGGCCCGGCGCGCCGAGCGCGGACCGAGCCCGGGCAAGCGCGCGAGAAGACGGACGAGATCTTCGATCGGCTCGGCGATCAAGGCGCTAGAACGGCAGTTTGAGACCCGGGGGCAGCGCCAGGCCACCCGCCATCTTCTGCATCTCCTCGGCCAGCTGCGCTTCGAGCTTGGCCTTGGCGTCGTTCACCGCCGCGACGACGAGATCTTCGAGGATCTCGACCTCGTTCGGATCGAGCAGGCTCTTGTCGATCTTGACCTTCTTGAGCTCGCCCTTGCCCGACATGAGCACGGTGACGAGCCCGCCGCCCGCGCGCCCTTCCACGGTGATCTCGGCCAGCCGCTGCTGCAGTTCGGCCATGCGCTGTTGCAGCTTCTGGGCCTCTTTGAGCATGTTCGAGAGGTTCTTCACCGCTGCGCTCCTCGATTGTCGACCGCTTCGCCGGTGCCGGGAGCGGTGCGCACCTCGACGATGCGCGCTCCCGGGAAAAGCTCCAAGAGCTCGCGGATGTCGGGAGCGCGCGCGAGCTCTTCCATCCGCTTCGCTTTGCGCGCCGCCTCCTGTTCGGCGAGGGTGGGCGCCCCCGCTTCCGGACACGTCTCCACCGTCCAGCTTCGGCCGAACAGCCGCTCGAGCGCCCGCGCGAGCCGCCGGGGCAGGTCTTCGGGCATGCCGCCCACGGGGCGGAACAGGACCCGGCCCGGGGCGTAGCTCACGAGCCGCGCCCCTTCCGCGAGCCAAGCGGCGAGCAGAGCCTCCCCGCGCGCGCGCAACAGGGCGACGAGCTCGGCGAAATCCGCGGGCGGGGGCTCGGGGCTCGCCCCGGCGGCCTCCGGCGCGGCCACCGCGACCGTTCCGCGCACGGAGCCCGCGGCGCGATCGCCGCCCGCGCGCAAAAGCCGGGCGAGCTCGCCCGGCGGGGGTACGTCCGCCACGCAGGCGAGCCGCAAGAGCACCATCTCCGCCGCCGCCACCGGGGAAGGCGCGTTCTTCACCTCCTCGAGCCCCTTGAGGAGGATCTGCCAGGCGCGCGCGAGCCGCGGCAGGTCGCGCTCGCGCACGAGCGCCTGGAGCCGCGCCGTCGTGCGGGAATCGAGCGGTGCCCCGAGCCGGGCCGGATCGACGCCGACGGCGAGCCGGCTGGCGAGATGGACGAGGTGCAAGAGATCCCCGAGGACCATCCGCGGCTCGGCGCCGAGCGCCCAGAGCTCGGCGAAGCGGTCGAGCACGCGCCCGGGCGGGCCCGAAAGCGCGGCTTCGAACAGGTCGAGGATGCGGCCGCGGTCGGCGAGCCCGAGCATCTCGCGCACGGCATCCGCCGTCACCCGGCCTTCCCCGATGGCGATCGCCTGGTCGAGGAGGGAAAGCGCGTCGCGCACCGATCCCTCGGCCGCCGCGGCGAGCAGGGACAGCGCCTCGGCTTCCGCCGCGATCCCCTCCTTGCGGCAGATCTCGGCGAGATGCGCGACCAGCCGCTCCGCGTCCACCCGACGCAGCTCGAAGCGCTGACAGCGCGAAAGGACGGTCAGGGGAACCTTGCGGACTTCGGTGGTGGCGAAGATGAACTTGGCGTGCGGGGGCGGTTCCTCGACCGTCTTGAGAAGAGCGTTCCAGGCCTTCTCGGAGAGCATGTGGACCTCGTCCAGGATGTAGACCTTGTAGCGCGCCGCCACCGGGGCGAGCTGGATGCCCTGGACGAGGGCGAGGACGTCGTCTTTGCCGGTCTGCGAGGCGGCGTCCATCTCGATGACGTCGAGCGCGCGCTGCTCGGCGATCGCCACGCAGGACGGGCAGACGCCGCAGGGCTCGGGCGTGGGTCCGCCGCGGCCGTCGGGGCCGGTGCAGTTGAGGCCCTTGGCGAGGATGCGCGCGGTCGTCGTCTTGCCCACCCCGCGAATGCCGGAAAGGAGGAAGGCGTGGGCGATCCGGCCGGTCCGGAAGGCGTTGGTGACCGTGCGCACGAGCGCGTCTTGGCCCACGAGCTCGGAGAGCCGCTGAGGTCGATGAGCACGGGCGAGCACGCGATAGGGTCGGGAAAGCGGTGCGCCGCGCGCGGCGATGGGCGAACGGTCGTCGGGAGACAAAGGAAGACCGGTCCGGTCGGCTCGGGGGTGGAAGACCGGCGGACGACCCGACGCGGAGCTCGTTACGGCTGCTTCCTTCCGGACCTGACCGGGTTGGCGAGTGCGCCGTCCGCCGCCGGCCTTCCGAAAAGCGTATATCGACCGCCGGCGCGGCGCGCGCAAGATCCGGCCGGGGCCGATCGCCGCCCCGAGCCCGAGGAGCCGCCGTGCCGATCCCCGCGAACCCGCCCCCGCACGTCTACACCACGATCGGTCTCGAGCGCGCGGCCGACCGCCGCCGCGACGGCGCCTGGCTCGCCCGCCGCCGGCGCGATCCCGAAAGCCTCGTCGTAGCGCTCGGCGGCCTGCGGGTCCTGATCGCCGATCGTCCGCAAGGCCCGGACCCTTTCGCCCTCGACCTCCGCGCGTTGGGCGGGGAGATCCCGGAAGAGGCGATCTTCCTGGGGCTTCTCGACGGACGCGCGGTCTTCGCGCTCGAGCTCGGGGACGAGGTCCCCGGTGCGGAGGTCCGCCCGGTCGAGCTGCGCGCGCTCGCCCCCCTCCTCCCCGCCCGCGAGCTCGGCCTTCTCGCCTATGCGCGGGCGCTTCTGCACTGGGCGGGGATGCAGCGCTTCTGCGGCCGCTGCGGGAGCACGCTGCGGGTCGCCGAAGCCGGGCACCTGCGCCGCTGCCCGGGCTGCGCGGCGGAGTTCTTCCCGCGCACCGATCCGGCGGTGATCGTGCTCGTCACCGCGGGCGAGCATTGCGTGCTCGGCCGTTCGCCCCGTTTCCCTCCCGGCGTCTATTCGACCCTCGCCGGTTTCGTCGAACCGGGCGAGTCCCTCGAGGCCGCGGTGGCGCGGGAGATCCGCGAAGAGGTCGGGCTCGAGCTCGAGGAGCTCGTCTACCGCTCCTCGCAGCCCTGGCCCTTCCCCCAGAGCCTCATGCTCGGCTTCCGCGCCCGCGCGCGCTTTTCTCCCCTGCGCATCGACGCGGACGAACTCGAAGACGCCCGCTGGTTCCACCGTCGCGAGCTCCTCGACGAGGGGCGGCGACCGGTGCGGCTCCCCGCCGCCGACAGCATCGCCCGCTATCTGATCGAGGAATGGCTGTTCGAGGGCGGCTGAGCCGCACAGCCGGGTTCGCAGAAGGGATCCGCGAGGCGCAAGAGCCGACCGGCGGCGAGCCGGGCGAAGCGCAGGAGAAGCGCTCGGCGCCGGGCGGGCGGCAGCGGCTCGAGGGGCGCCTCGCGCACCAGCGTCGCCGCGAAGCCGTCGGCGACGACGAGCCCGGTGTCCGCGGGCAGGAGATCGAGCGGGAAGTCGGGGCCGACGGCGAAGAAGAAGCGGTCGGCGAAGCGGCGGTACTCGGGCCATTTGCGGTCGGCGCGGAAGTCGGCGGGGACGCTTTTGATCTCCACCGCCCAGAAGCTCCCCTCGGGTGCGAGGGCCAGGACGTCGAGCCGACGGCCGTCGGGCAGGGGCACTTCCGCCAGCGGCGCCAGCCCGAGGGCGGCGAGCAGGCGCATCGTGCCGCGGCGGATGTCCTCGGCGGCGCGCGGTCCCGGGGTACGGAGGTCGAGGGCGGAACGAGGCGCGGACACAAAGGTTCTTTTACCGTTTCCCGACATGCTCGGGGAGGCCGGCGGGTCGGTGGACCGGCGCGAGCGGCGGTGGAGCGAACATGCGCCCGGAGGATGCGCAGGCGGCGGCGAGCGGTGGTCGGCGGCGCGAGGCGCTTCTCGCCCGCGCCCCCGCACCCGTGACCGAAGAACCGCTCGGGGCGGCCGACGTCGCCCGCCTCGCCGCCCACCGCTCGCCCGAAGAGCGCGCCCGGATCGCGCGCAAGCTCGGCCGCGGGTTGCAGAGCTTCACCGAGCCGCGCGAGCGGGCCCTGGTCGAGGCGGTGCTCGCTCTGCTCGTCAAGGACGTCGCCGTCGAAGTCCGCAAGGCCCTCGCCGAGGCGGTCGCCGATCGCGAGGACGTCCCGTCCTGGGTGGTGCGCCGGCTCGCCCGCGACGAGATCGAGGTGGCCGAGCCGGTGCTCGAGAAGAGCCCGTTGCTCTCCGACGAGGAGCTCGTCGCGATCGTTCAGACCAACGCCATGCAGTACGCGCTCGCGGTGGCGGGGCGCAGCCGGCTCTCCGAAGTCGTCTGCGCGGCGCTGCTCGATCGCGGGGAGACGCCGGTCGCCGCCAAGCTCGTGGGCAATCCCGGCGCGCAGCTGTCGCGCGCCGCGCTCGAGCGCGTCCTCGCCGAGCACGGCCGCGACCGCACGGTGCGCGACCGCCTCGTGCGCCGCCCCGAGCTCCCCTTCGAGCTGATCGAGAAGCTCGTCCGGCTGGTGGCCGAGCGGCTCGAATGGGAGCTCGTCGAGAACATGCGCCTGCCGCTCGCGACCGCCCGGGCGATCGTCCGCGCCGCCCGCGAGCGCTCGACGATCGACCTCCTCGCCCGCGAGCACGGGCCGCGGGGCCGCGAGCAGGCCCTGGCCGAGCGTTGGCGGGCGGGAGAGCTCGACCACGAGGCGCTTCTCGCGATGTTGCGCGAAGGCGACGTCGCCGGCTTCGAAATCGGGGTGGCGCTGCACGCGGGCGAGCCGCTCGGGCGGGTCCGCCGCCTCCTCTACGACGCCGACCGCCGCCGGCTGGCCGCCGTCTGCCTCAAGGCCGGCTTTCCCTTCCCCCATTATCTGCTCGTGCGCATGGCCCTCGAGCTCGCCGAAGCGGCGGTCGAGGGCCGGCCGGCGCGCAGCGATTACGGACCCGCGACCGTGCGCTTCCTCGCCGAGCAGTATCAGAAGCTCGCCGCCGATCGCGACCGGCTCGCTCTCTTGCTCGCCGTTTGAGCCGCGGTTTCCACCGGACTTTCCCCGGCTCGTCCCCGCCTTCGCCCACGACTTCCGCGCGATCGCCCACAGCCGCGGCCCGCCCGAGCCCTCCCGGGCCGCCTCCCGGGCTGCTAAGCTTTTTTCATGACGACCACCGAGACCCTGCGCAAGCCGGCCTGGGGACCGGCCACCGATCCCCCCGTGCGCGTCCAGCCCTTCAACCTCGAGGCCGAGCAGACCGTGCTCGGGGCGATCCTCGTCAACAACGAGGCCTACAACCGGGTCGAGGACTTCCTCTCCGCCGAGGACTTCTACGAGCCCGTCCACCAGAGGATCTTCGCCGCCTGCGCGCAGTGGATCGCGGAAGGCCGGATCGCCGATCACAAGACCCTGTTCCACCTCTTCGACAGCGATCCGGCGCTCAAGGAACTCGACGGCGCCCGCTACCTCGCCCGGCTCGCCGCCGCCGCCGAGACCGTCGTCGACGTCGTGCACTACGCCCGCGTCGTCCACGACCTCGCGCTCCGCCGCAGGCTCATCCGCGTGGGCGAGGACGTGGTCAACCGCGCCTTCGACCCCGCCGAGCCCCGCAGCGCCCGCGAGCAGATCGAGCAGGCCGAGCAAGAGCTCTTCGCGCTCGCCGAGACGGGGCGCACGGGCAAGAGCTTCCGCCCCTTCCCGAGCGTGCTCGCGGCCGCGATCCGGCACGTCGAGAGCGCCTACCACAAGGCGGGTCGGGTCACCGGCGTGCCCACCCGGCTCGAGGCGCTCGACCAGAAGCTCGGCGGCCTGCAGCCCTCCGATCTCATCGTGCTCGCCGGCCGGCCGAGCATGGGCAAGACGGCGCTCGGGCTGACGATCGCCGCTAATGCCGCCTCCACGCCCCTGCCGCCCGAGCAGCGCCGCCCCGGCGGGCCCACCCACCACGTCGTGGGGCTGTTCTCCCTCGAGATGTCGGCCGAGCAGCTCGCGCTGCGCCTGCTCTCGGCGGAAGCCCGGATCCCCTCCGACGAGCTGCGCCGCGGCCAACTCGGCGCCGAGGACTGGCCGCGGCTCGTGCGCGCGAGCCAGAAGCTCGCCGAGATGAGCCTGTTCATCGACGACACCCCGGCGCTGTCGGTGGCGAGCCTGCGGACCCGGGCGCGGCGGCTCAAGCGCACGCACGGGCTTTCGCTCGTCGTCGTCGACTATCTGCAGCTGTTGCGCGGCACGGGTTCCTACGGTCCCGGCAACCGGGTGCAGGAGGTGTCGGAGATCACCCAGGGGCTCAAGGCCCTCGCCAAAGAACTCGAGGTGCCGGTGCTCGCGCTCTCGCAATTGTCGCGGGCGGTCGAGAGCCGCGACGACAAGCGCCCGATGCTGTCGGATCTGCGCGAATCCGGCTCGATCGAGCAGGACGCCGACGTCGTCATGTTCGTCTTCCGCGAAGAATACTATCTTTCGCGTGCCGTTCCCACTCAGCGCGAAGGCGAAAGCGCGGAAAAGTTCCAGCAGCGCTACCAGGAATGGGTGCAGCGTTGCGAAAAAGTCCACAACAAGGCCGAGATCATCATCGCCAAACAACGCAACGGTCCGATCGGCAACGTGTTCTTGCAGTTCGACGCGGCCTTCGGCCGCTTCCGCAATCTCGAATCGGACACGTATTTGGAAGGCTATTATTGAGGGAAGACGCACGGCTCGCGAAGCCCCGTCTCGAGATCGATCTCGAGGCGATCGTCGCCAACTGGCGCAGCCTCGCCCGGATGGTCGCGCCGGCCGAATGCGCCGCGGTGGTCAAGGCCGACGCCTACGGTCTCGGCCTCGCCCCCGTGGCGCGGGCGCTCGCGCGCGCCGGCTGCCGCACCTTCTTCGTCGCCCGGCCGGAAGAGGGCGCGGAACTGCGGGCGCTTCTGCCCGCGGTGCGCATCCTCGTCCTCGACGGGCTCGCTCTGCGCCCGCCCGCCTTCTTCCTCGAGGCGCGGCTCGCCCCGGTGCTCGGCTCGGCGGCCGAGCTGCGCGCCTGGCGCGCCGCCTGCCGCGCCGCCGAGACCGCCGAGGAGGCGGCGCTCCTGCTCGATACGGGGCTCACCCGGCTGGGATCGGACGCGGCCGAGCTCGCAGAGCTCGGGGCCGCCGAGCGCGCCTGCGTGGGCCTGCTCGCGAGCCATCTCGCCTGTGCCGACGAGCCCGAGCATCCCCTCAACCGGCGCCAGCGCGCGCGGCTCGTGGCGGCGCGCGCGCTCTTCCCGCGCGCCCGCGCGAGTCTGGCCGCCTCTTCCGGCATCTTCCTGGGGCCGGCGTACCACTTCGATCTCGTCCGACCGGGAGCGGCGCTCTTCGGCCTCAATCCCACCCCCGGACGACCCAATCCGATGCGCCCGGTGGTGCGGCTGATCGCGCCCGTGCTGCGCGTGCACGAGGTGCGCGAGGCGGGAAGCGTGGGCTACGGAGCGGAATTCCCCACCCGACCGGGCATGCGCATCGCGGTGGTTCCCGTGGGCTACGCGGACGGTTATCCGCGGGCCGCGGGCGGGCGCGCCAAGGCCCGCATCAGGCAGGACGAAGTCCCTGTGGTGGGTCGCGTCTCGATGGACCTTCTCACTCTGGACGTGAGCGGGATCGCCGCCTCGGCCGTCGCGCCGGGCACGCCGGTGGAGCTCTTGGGCCCGGCCTTCGACGCCGACGCCCTCGCCGCCGCGGCCGGCACCATCGGCTACGAGATCCTGACCCGGCTGGGCCGCCGCTTCGAGCGGTGCTATCGCGGGGGAGAGGCGCATTGAACCCGCTCGCCGCGATCGGCCGGGCGACGCTCCTCTTTCTCGCCGCCACCGGCGCGGTGGTCGCCTTCGCCCTGCAAGCCCTCGCCTCGGGGCTGAGCGGACGCCTCTATTGGCGCCAGCTCGGCCGCCAGATGCTCGAGATGGGCTATTTCTCCCTGCCCGTGGTCGGCCTGACCGCGATCTTCACCGGCATGGTCCTGGCTCTGCAGAGCTACACCGGTTTCGCCCGCTTCGAGGCCCAAGAGGCGATCCCCACCATCGTCGTCCTCTCCATGACCCGCGAGCTCGGCCCCGTGCTCGCCGGGCTCATGGTCGCCGGCCGGGTGGGGGCGGCGATCGCCGCCGAGCTCGGCACGATGCGGGTGACCGAGCAGATCGACGCGCTGTCCACGCTCGCCACCGACCCCTTGCGCTACCTCGTCTTCCCGCGTCTTCTCGCCGCCACCCTCATGCTGCCCCTGCTCGTGCTCGTCGCCGACGTGATCGGGGTCATGGGCGGCTGGCTCGTCTCGGTCTACAAGCTCGGCTTCGGGCCGATCGAGTTCGTCAACCGCAGCTTCGAGCATCTCGAGACCGAGGACGTGGTCTCGGGCCTCGTCAAGGCCGCGGTCTTCGGCTTCATCGTCGCGCTCATGGGCTGTTATCAGGGCTATCGATCGCGCGGGGGCGCCCAAGGGGTGGGCGCCGCCACCACCCGCGCCGTGGTCTCCGCTTCGATCCTCATCCTGGTCGCCAACTATGTCGTCACCGAGCTCTTCTTTTCCCGCTGAGCGCGCCCGCGCGCGCAGGACGGAGCGGAAAAAGGCGAGCCCGTGAGCCCGCGTCCGCCCGCTCCGCCCAAGATCCGCATCCGCGGGCTCGAGAAGCGCTTCGGCCCGAAGCCGGTGCTCCGGGGCCTCGATCTCGACGTGCCCGAGGGCCGCTCGCTCGTGGTCATCGGCGGTTCGGGCAGCGGCAAGAGCGTGCTCATCAAATGCATCTTGGGCCTGCTCAAGCCCGATGCCGGCTCGATCCGCATCGACGGCACCGAACTCGTGGGCGCCTCGCGCGCCACGCTCGAGGCGGCGCGGCGCAAGGTGGGCATGCTCTTCCAGGGGGCGGCGCTCTTCGACAGCCTGCCGGTGTGGGAGAACGTGGCCTTCGGCCTGCTCGCCCGCCGGCTCGTGGACCGCAAGCGCGCGCGCGAGCGGGCGATCGCCACCCTCGCGCGCGTCGGCCTCGGGCCCGAGGCGGCCGATCTCTATCCGGCCGAGCTGTCGGGCGGGATGCAGAAGCGCGTGGGCCTCGCCCGCGCGATCGCCGCCGAGCCCGAGATCCTCTTCTTCGACGAGCCCACCACCGGCCTCGACCCGATCATGGCCGACGTCATCAACGAGCTCATCCGCACGCTCGTCTCCGAGCTCGGCGCGACCGCGCTTTCGATCACCCACGACATGGCGAGCGTGCGCAAGATCGCCGATCGCGTGGCCATGCTCTACGAGGGCCGGATCATCTGGGAAGGACCGGTGGAGCGGCTGGACGACAGCGGCGATCCCTACGTCGATCAGTTCGTCCACGGCCGGGCCACGGGCCCGATCAAGGTGGGCGTCTGAGCGGGCCCGGGGTACCGATTCGACCACCGCCCCGTCTTTTCAGTGGAGCACGAGCTCGCGGATCTCGCGCACCCCCGGCAGCCGCGCGACATCGGGCCGCCGCGCCCAGGGCAGGACCCAGCTCGCCGGCAGCGCCAGGACCACCTCCTCCGCGGGGCCGGCGGGTACGACCAGGCGCACCCGCGCACCCTTCTCGCCTCGGGCGAGAAGCTCGCGCAAGGGCAGCGCGGCCTGCGCGCGGGCGAGACGGATCTCGACGAGGCCCTGGGGCTCTTGCGCGAGCCGCTCCTCGAGCGGCTCGATGCGGTGGGCGGTGATCCGCAAGGAACCGTCCTCGAGCCGGGCCTCGGCCTCGACGAGCACCGGCGCGTGCGCGTCCAGAAGCTCGCGCGCGCTCGCGAGGACCTCGGAAAAGAGCGTCGCCTCGAAGCGACCGGAGGCGTCGGAGAACTGGGCGAAGGCCCAGCGCCCCCGTTCGCTCGCCCGCTCCTGGCGGGAAAGCGGCACGCCCGCGAGCAGGACCCGCCGGCGCCCGCCCTCGGCCAGGAGCTCCGCGAGCGCCGCCGAAGGCACCACGCCCAGCCGATCGAGGGCGCCGCGGAAGGCGTCGAGGGGATGGGCGGAAAGATAAAAGCCCAGGACCTGGAACTCGCGCTGCAGGCGCTCGAGCACCGGCCAGTCGGGGAGTTCGGGCAGCGGCGGGGGCGGGGGGACGAGGGCTTGTGCCGCGCCGAACAGCGAGGCCTGGCCGGACTCGCGCGCCTGCGCCGCCGCCTGCGCCCAGCGCAGGGCGGGCTCGATCGCTTCGAACAAGCGCCTGCGGTTGGGCTCGAGCCCGTCGAGGGCGCCGGCCTGGACGAGGGCTTCGAGGATCCGGCGGTTGAGCACCCGGGTCCCGACCCGGTCGACGAGATCGAAGAGATCCCGGAACGGACCGCGGCGCGCGCGCTCCTCGACGAGCGCGCGCATCGCCTGCTCGCCCACGCCCTTGACGGCGGCGAGGGCGAAACGGACGGCGCGCAGCCCGTCGCGACGTTCGACCGTGAAGAGGACGTCGGAGCGGTTGACGTCGGGCGGAAGGAGCGACAGGCCGCGGCCGAGCAGCTCGGCGCGGAAGGCGGCGAGCTTCTCTTGTGCCGCGATCTCCGTGGTCATCGCCGAGGCGTAGAACTCGGCCGGGAAGTTGGCTTTCAGATAAGCCGTGTAGTAGGCCAAAAGGGCATAGGCTACGGCGTGGCTCTTGTTGAAGCCGTAAGAGGCGAAGCGGGCGACGGCCTCGAAGATGGATTCGGCGAGCTCGGGGGCGATGCCGTTTCGTTTCGCGCCTTCGACGAAAACCGAGCGCTGGGCGTCCATCTCCGCCTTGATCTTCTTGCCCATGGCGCGGCGCAAGAGATCCGCACCGCCCAGGGTGTAGCCGGCCAGACGTCTGGCGATCTCCATGACCTGCTCTTGGTAGACGATCACCCCGTTGGTCTCGGCGAGGATCGGCTCGAGCGAAGGATGCAGGTAATCCGGTTTCTCGACGCCGTGCTTGACCGCGATGTAGCGGGGGATGTTGGCCATCGGGCCGGGCCGGTAGAGCGCGTTCATCGCCACGATGTCCTCGAACCGGTCGGGCTTGAGCTTGCGCAAAGCGTCGCGCATGCCCCCCGATTCGAGCTGGAACACGCCCAAGGTCTCGCCGCGACCGAGGAGCTCGTACGTGGCGCGGTCGTCGAGGGAGAGGGTGCGCAAGGAGAAGGGGCGGCCGAGGGATTCGGAGACCATGCGCTCGGCGCGGGCGAGAAGGGTCAAGGTGGAAAGGCCCAGGAAGTCGAACTTCACGAGCCCGGCCTTCTCGACGTCCTTCATGTTGAACTGGGTCGCGGGCATAGCGGCGCGCGGATCGCGATAGAGCGGCACGAGCTCGACCAACGGCCGATCGCCGATGACCACGCCCGCGGCGTGGGTGCTCGCGTGCCGCGGGAGGCCCTCGAGGGAAAGGGCGATCTCGACCATGCGCGCGACCTGCGGATCGTTCATCGCCTGCGCGAGGCGGGGTTCGAGCTCGAGGGCCTGGGCGAGGCTGATCGGATTGGCGGGGTTGACGGGGACGAGCTTGCAGATGCGATCGACGAGCCCCAAGGGCAGGCCGAGCGCGCGCCCCACGTCGCGCAGGGCGGCACGGGCCTGCAGCGTCCCGAAGGTGATGATGTGGGCCACGCGGTCGGCGCCGTAGCGCTCGCGCACGTAGGCGATGACCTCGTCGCGGCGCTCCTCGCAGAAGTCGATGTCGAAGTCGGGCATGGAGACCCGCTCGGGGTTCAAGAAGCGCTCGAAGAGGAGCCCGAAGCGCAAGGGATCGAGCTCGGTGATCTCGAGCGCCCAGGCGACGAGCGAGCCGGCACCGCTGCCGCGTCCGGGACCGACCGGGATGCCCCGCGCCTTCGCCCAGCGGATGAAGTCCGAGACGATCAAGAAATAGCCCGGGAACTTCATCTGCACGATGACGTCGCACTCGTAGGCCAGGCGCTCGCGATAGGGACGCGCCTTGGCCTCGCGCGCGGCTTCGTCGTCGGCGGGCGAAAAGACGCTCTGGGCGAGCCGGCGCTCGAGCCCCTCGGCGGCGAGCCGGCGCAGCTCCGCCGCCTCGTCCTCGGCGAAGGAGGGGAGAATGGGCGGGCGCTCGGGCGCCATGAAAGCGCAGCGCTGCGCGATCACCAGCGTGTTGTCGCAAGCCTCGGGGAGATCGGCGAACAGCGCGCGCATCTCGGCCGCGGTCTTGAAGCGGTGCTCGAGGGTCGCGCGCGGCCGGTCCTCCTCGCGGATCGTGCAGCCGGCGGCGATGGCGAGCAGGACCTCGTGCGCGGGATGGTCGCGGGCGTCGAGAAAGCGCACGTCGTTGGTGGCCACGAGCGGCAGATCGAAGGCGAACGCGAGCTCGAGGAGCGCCTCTTCGATCCGCTCTTCCTCGGCGAGGCCGTGGCGCTGGAGCTCGACGTAGAGCCGCCCGGGGAACAGCCGCGCGAGCTCGTCGAGGAGCCGTTCCGCCTCGCGCCGGTCGCCGCGGGCGAGCGCCGCCCCGATCGGACCCTC
Organism: Geminicoccaceae bacterium; assembly: GCA_025062095.1. GTDB lineage: Bacteria > Pseudomonadota > Alphaproteobacteria > Geminicoccales > Geminicoccaceae > JANXAZ01. Next base: position 538 of record JANXAZ010000034.1, on the reverse strand, counting down.
GGGCCCGCCCGTGAGGGCGAGGAGCCCCTCCGTGCGCCCCTCGAGGCGGGCGAGGTCGACTTCGGGGCGGCCGTCGGCGGCATCGAGATGCGCGCTGGAGACGAGCCAGACGAGGTTGCGCCAGCCGGTTTCGTCCTTGACGAGCAAGACCAGAGGCTCGGGATCGGCGCGGCCGGGGCCGCGGGCGGCGGATCCGGTCCGGGCGAGCGGCAGGGCGCAGCCGAGGATCGGCTGCACCCCGGCCTTCTTGGCCGCCTCGCAGAACTGCATGGCCCCGAAGAGATTGGCGCTGTCGGTCACCGCCACCGCCGGCATCGCCTCGGCGCGGCAGCGGGCGACGAGGTCTTTGAGACGAACCGTGCTCTCGAGCAGCGAATAAGCGGAGCGGACGCGCAGATGGACGAAATCGGCGTGCGGCATGGAGGGGATCCGATCGCGGGCCGGACACTTCAACCGCGCGCGAGCGCCTTCGGCAACCACCGCACGCGATCGGATGGCGACCTCGCGCGACCCGTGCAGAGGCTGCCGCGACTTCGTT
>JANXAZ010000033.1 GCA_025062095.1 Geminicoccaceae bacterium | reverse complement strand
TGACCGGCTCGGCGGCCGCCGCGGCGGGCGGCGCCGGCGGGGCCGCGGGTGCGGCCGGTGCCGCGGCGGGAGCGGTCGGCGCCGCGGGCGGTGCGGCGGGAGGAGACGGTGCCGCGGTCGGGGCGGGTGCGGCCGGCGCTTTGGCCGCGGGCGCGGGGCTGACCGGCTGAATGACCGTCGGGCCCGCGGGTCGGGCGACCGTCGGACGCGGCGCCGGTGCGACCGGCCGGATCGGGGCGGAAGGCGCGGCGGGTGCCGCCGGCGGTTGCGCGGCCGGCCGCACCGGCGCGGCGGGAGCGGCGGCCGGCGCCGCCGGCGCCTGCGGCGCGGTCGGGGCCACGGCCCCGGGACGGCCGGCGAGCGGGCGGCTGCGCTTGACCTCGACCGCGACCGCCTTGCTGCGACCGTGGCTGAAGCTCTGGCGCACGACGCCGCTTTCCACGGTCTTCTTGAGCTCGATCCGCGGCGTCACCGGCCTGGCGATGCCGATCCGCAGGTTCTTGTCCTCGCTCTTCGCATCCGTCATCGATCGTCACCGCCCACTCGAGTTCCGTTTCCGCCCCGGTCGTCCGCGCGCGCGCCTGCGAGCACGCCCGAAAGCCGCGACAGCTCCCGCAGCAGCCGATCGGCGAGGGCGCCCCGCAGCACCGCGACGTAGACGAGATGTTCGCGCCCGAGCGCGGCGCCGAGCTCGTCGCGCTCGAAGATACGGAACGCCGGCGTCGCACCCGCGCGGCGCACGAGCTTCTCGGCCTCGCTCGCGGCATCGCGCGCGAGCAGGAGCACCGCGACGCCCCCCTTGCGCAGCGCCGCTTCGACCTGATCGTGGCCGGCCACCACCGCGCCCGCGCGCCGGGCGAGGCCCAGGAGGTCGAGACAGCGCCGCCGGAGCCCCCGCTCGATGCAGTCGAGCAGATCGGGCGCCGGCCGTACCGGGGCGCGCACCGCTTTGGCGAAAAGGTTCTTGCGGATCGCCTCGAGGATCCGCGCGCGATCGGCTTCCAGCCACAGGCCGCGCCCGCCCAGCCGCTCGGCGAGGTCGGGAACGACGGTTCCCTCGGGGCCGAGGACGAAGCGGATCATCCCCGCCCGCGCGCCCTCGCCGCGCGTCGCGATCGAGCGGCGACGGCCGCGCGCGGCCGGTTCGGGTTCGAACAGGAGGGTGTTCGCGCTCACGCCGACGCCGTCGCCTCCGCGGCTTCGGTCGGAGCCACCCAGCCGAGACGGACCCGCGCGTCCATGACGATGGCTCCCGCCTCGGCCTCGGAAAGACCCGAACCCGGCAACATCTCGGCGAGCTCGTCACCGGCCAGATCGGCCAGATCTTCGAGCGATTTGATGCCCTGGCGGGCGAGCTTGATGATCGTCTCGAGGTCGAGCCGCCCGAAGTTCAAGAGATCGTCTTTGACGCCGAGTTCGCGCGCCTCGGCCTCGAGCGCCTGGCGCCGCTCCTCGAGCCAGCTCTGCGCCCGTTCCTTGAGGGCCTGCGCGATCTCTTCGTCGAATCCCTCGATCCGCGCGAGCTCCTCTTCGGGCACGAGGGCGAGCTCCTCGACCGAGCCGATGCCTTCGCTCACCAAGAGTTGCGCGATCACCTCGTCGACGTTCAAGGCGTTCACGAACATCTCGGTGAGCTCTTTGAACTCGCGCTGGCGCCGCTCGGAATCTTCGCTCTCCGAGACGATGTCGATGTCCCAGCCGGTGAGCTGGCTGGCCAGGCGCACGTTCTGCCCCCGGCGGCCGATGGCGATGTGCTGCATGTGGTCGGGGACGATGACCTCGATCCGCTTGGCCTCCGGATCGAGCACCACCTTGGAGACTTCCGCCGGGGCGAGCGCGTTGCACACGAAGGTCGCCGGGTCGGGCGACCACGGGATGATGTCGACCTTCTCCCCGCCGAGCTCCTGGACCACCGCTTGCACGCGCGAGCCGCGCATGCCCACGCACGCCCCCACCGGATCGATGCTGCTGTCGCGCGAGTAGACCGCGATCTTGGCGCGCGAGCCGGGATCCCGGGCGCAGGCCTTGATCTCGATGATGCCGTCGTAGATTTCGGGAACTTCCTGCTCGAACAACTTGATCATGAAGCCGGGATGAGTCCTGGAAAGGAAGATCTGCGGACCCCGGCTCTCGTGCCTGACGTCGTAGATATAGGCGCGGATCCGATCTTTGACGTGGAAAATCTCGCGCGGGATCATCTCGTCGTGGCGCAGGAACGCCTCGGCACGGCCGAGGTCGACGAGGATGCCGGAACGATCCACGCGCTTGACCTCCCCGACCACGATCTCGCCGATGCGGTCCTTGTATTCGTTGTACTGCCGCTCGCGCTCGGCGTCGCGCACTTTCTGCACGATCACCTGCTTGGCGCTCTGCGCCGCGATCCGCCCGAGATCGATCGCCGGCAGGGGCTCGAGGATGTGATCGCCGATCTGCGCCGCCGGATTGCGCTCGCGCGCTTCGTCCAGGGTGATCTGCTTGGAGGGGTTTTCGACCTGCTCGACCACCTCGAGCTCGCGATAGAGTCGGATTTCGCCCGTGCGCCGATCGATCTCGGCGACGATCTCGTGCTCCATGCCGTATTTGCGGCGCGCGGCGGTCTGGATCGCCTGCTCCATGGCGGCGATCACCTCGCTCGTGCTGATGCCCTTCTCCTGGGCGACCGCCTCGGCCACCCGCAGGATCTCGCCGCGGCCGAACCCGGTGCTCTCCATCCCCTTAGCTCTCCTTCACCCGCGGGATCGCCGACCGCGCACCGCAGCCGCCTCCGCCGCGAGCCGCGCCCGGCGCAGGGAGGCGAGCGGCACGGACACCGTGCCCTCTTCGGTCTCGAGCGTGAGGATCGTGTCGTCGCACGCCCGGATCACGCCGGTGAAACGGCGGCGTCCGGCGATCGGCTCCTGCGTCTCGACCCTCGCCCGCTGGCCCGCGAACCGACGGAAGTGCTCCGCCGTGACGAGCGGCCGCTCGATCCCCGGCGAGCTCACTTCGAGCCGGTAGGGCCCGGAAACCGGATCGGCGACGTCGAGCACGGCCGAGAGCGCGTGGCTGATCGCCGCGCAGTCGTCCACGCTCATCGCCCGGCTGTGATCGGCCGGCTCGGCCACCACCTGCAGGGTCGGGCGGCCGCCGCCGACGAGGCGGACTTCCACGAGCTCGAAACCCATCGCGGCGAGCGTCGGCCGGACGAGTGCGGCGAAGTCGGTCGAGGACGAGATCCCTTTCAAATGCGCACGCCAAAGAGAGCGGGTGCCGACCCACTCTCCATCCTTACGGTACGAGTCGGAGCTGACCGCAATATGGTCTTCGGTTTCGCCTCAGGCAAGCCCCGATCACCCTTCCGCCCGCCGCGAAAAACGCAAGTAGACCGGCCTGCGGCCGGCGCGAAGCGCTTTCTCTTCGTAGCGCGTGCGCGGCCGGTCCGGCCAGGGCGTCCGCCAGTCCGCCGCCCGCTCGGCACACCACGCGAGGCGCGGCTCGGCCAGAAGAGCCGCGAGCATCCAGCGCGCGTAAGAGGCGTCGTCGGTGGCCAGGCGCAACTCGCCCCCGGGCTCGAGAACGCGCGCGAACTCGGCCACCGTCTCGCGGTTGACGAGCCGGCGCTTGTGATGCCGCTTCTTGGGCCAGGGATCGGGGAACAGCACGTCGATCCGTCGGATGCTCGCATCCGGCAACCGCGGCAGCAACAGCCGCGCGTCGTCGACCAGGATGCGGACGTTGTCGAGACCGCGCTCGGCGATCCCGGACAGAAGCCGCGCCACGCCGCCGAGATAAGGCTCCACGCCGATGAAGCCGAGCTCGGGATGGGCGGCCGCCTCGGCTTCGAGATGTTCTCCGGCGCCGAAGCCGATTTCGAGCCGCACGCCCGCCACGGGACGAGCGAACAGGGCGCGCGGATCGAGCGCGCCGCTTTCCGGCAGGCGGATCGCGAGCTCCGGCAGGAGCTCCTCGAGAAGGCGCTTGCGGCCGGGGCGGAGCCGATGCCCGATGCGCCGACCGTAGACGAGCCGACGCGGCGCCTCCGCGCGCCGTCCCTCAGCGGGCGGTCCCTCAGGAGAAGGCGCGTCTGAGCTCGTCGACGAGGTCACGACGCTCCCAAGAGAAGCCGCCGTCGCTCTCGGGCGGGCGGCCGAAATGACCGTAGGCGGCGGTGCGCGCGTAAATCGGCCGCGAAAGCCCGAGATGGCGACGGATCCCGCGCGGGGAGAGATCCATGATCTCGCGCAGGACGCGCGCCAGGCGCTCCTCGTCGACCTCGCCCGTGCCCAGGGTGTCGACGTAGAGCGAGAGCGGCTTGCTCACCCCGATCGCATAGGCGACCTGGATGAGGCACTTCCTGGCCAGCCCCGCGGCCACGACGTTCTTGGCCAGATAGCGCATGGCATAGGCCGCGGAGCGGTCGACCTTGGTCGGGTCCTTGCCCGAGAAGGCGCCCCCTCCGTGCGGTGCGGCGCCACCATAAGTGTCGACCATGATCTTGCGTCCGGTGAGGCCGCAGTCGCCGTCCGGCCCGCCGATCACGAACTTCCCGGTCGGGTTCACGTAGAAAGAGGATTCCGGGCACATCCAGCCCTCGGGGAGGGCCGCCACCACGTAGGGGCGGACGAGCTCTTTGACGTCCGCCGGGGTGAGACCTTCGCGGTGCTGGCTCGAGACGACGATGGCGGCCGCTCCCACGGGCCGCCCGTTGACGTAGCGCAGCGTCACCTGGCTCTTGGCGTCGGGCCCGAGATCGGGGAGTTCGCCCGCGTGCCGGGCGGCCGAGATCCGGCGCAGGATCTCGTGCGCGTAATAGATGGGCGCGGGCATGAGCTCGGGCGTCTCGTCGCAGGCGTAACCGAACATCATGCCCTGGTCGCCGGCTCCCTCCTCCTTGCCGGCGGCGGCGTCGACCCCCATGGCGATGTCCGGCGACTGCTCGTGCAAGAGCACGTCGATCTGGGCGCGCTGCCAGTGGAAGCCCTCCTGTTCGTAGCCGATCGCCCGGATCGCCATGCGCGCCGTATGGCGGATGAGATCGGGCGTGATGCGGCTGTTCGGACCCGGCCGGCACTCGCCCGCGATCACCACCCGATTGGTAGTGGCGAGCGTCTCGCACGCGACCCGCGCCTCCGGATATTCGGCGAGGAACAGATCGAGGACCTCGTCCGAGATTCGGTCGCAGATCTTGTCCGGGTGACCTTCGGAGACGGACTCGCTCGTGAACAGATAATCTTTGAGGGCCATCGCGGGGTGAGCTCCGGGGCGCGGCGCGGACACGATCGCGCGGGCGAACCGCGCGGTCCACCCGCGCGGCCTTAAGGCAGGAACCGAAGACGGGGTCAAGCGGCGCCGCGCGTCCCGGAGGACGTGCTCGCCTCGCTGATCGCGCGCACGAGCTCGACGAGACAGCGCCGCAGCTCGGCATCGGCGATCGCCGTGAACGCGCGCACGAGCTCGAGGGTCTCGCGCCGGTCGACGGGGGGAGGGGCGGGCGGTGCGACCGGGCGCCGCGGCGGATCGAAGACGAAGCCGAAGCTCGGCTCGGCGAGGCCGAGAAGACGAGGCGGCGTGTCGCTCGAGGACTCGTCCTCGAAGAACCACCCCGGGGGAAGGCCGATCAGCCGCGCGAGCCGCAGCAGTCGCGCGACGTCGAGGCGCGTGACGCCGCGCTCGTAGCGCCGGATCTGTTCGGCGCTCAGCCCGAGCTGTCGGGCGAGCTGCTCGCGGGTCTTGCCGGCGAGGGTGCGTCCGAGCGCGAGACGACGACCGATCCGCTGTGCGATCGTCCCGTCGTCCGCGGCACCGGTCGCCTCGTCCCGATCGCCCATTCGCGCGCCCTCCTCCAGCCGAGGGTTTCTTGCCACGCGAGCGCGCCGAGCACAACCAGAAAGAGAATGATCGGGGTTCGGCCTGCGCTCTTCCGGAACAGAGGCGGTTCCGGCGTCGGCCCCGGCAGCGCCGCGTCCAGCACCCCGGTCGCGTTCAAGGGCAGCTCGGCGACGAGCCGACCGGCGGCGTCGACCACGTAGGAGATGCCGGTGTTGGCGGCGCGCACGAGCGGCAGCCCTTCCTCGACCGCGCGCAGCCGCGCCATCGCCGCGTGCTGGAAAGGACCGGGGCTGGTCCCGAACCAGGCGTCGTTGGTCACGTTGAGGAGCCACGCCGGGCGGTCGGCGGGGTCGATCGCGCGACCGGGAAAGATCGCCTCGTAGCAGACGAGCGGCCCGAACGACGGTGCGCCGGGAAGACGGAGCGTGCGTCGACCCGGACCGGGAACGAAATCGAAGCTTCCCTGGGTGAGCTTCTCGAGACCGAGGCGCTCGAGAACCGCGCGCCAAGGCAGATATTCGCCGAAAGGAACGAGATCGACCTTGTCGTAGCGGGCGCGGATGGTGCCGGTGGCGTCGAGCACGAAGACGCTGTTGGAGGCGATCGGCGGCTCGGCCGAAAGCTCGATCCGATCGCCTCCGGTGATCAGATAGCCGTCTTCCGGCGCGACCCGGCCGAGAAGCTCGCGGACCCGAGGTTCGCGCTCGAGAAGGTAAGGAACGGCGCTTTCCGGCCAGACGACGAGGTCGAGGGGAGCGTGCGCGGGCAGCGCCGAGAGCTCGAGATGGCGCTCGAGCCACCGCGCGCGCAGCTGCGGGTCCCATTTGTGGTGCTGGGCGATGTTGCCCTGCACGATCCGAACGTGCGTGCCGGGAGACGGCGCGACCTCGAGGAAGGCGAGCCGCAGGAGCCCGAACAGCCCCGAACACGCGAGCAGGAGGGCGGCGAGCAGCGGCCCCGGGCGGGGAGCCGCGCCGCGTTCGAGCAGGGCCGCACCGGGCAGGATCGCGATCGCCGCGGTGAGCAGGGAGAGGCCCTCGGCCCCGATCCAGGCGGCGGGCTGGAGGAAAGCGGGAAAGGGCGTCCAGACGACGGCGAGCGGGTTCCAGGTGAAGCCGAGCAGGATCTTCTCGCGCAACCCGTCCGTCACGCTCCAGGAGAGCGCGAGCGCCAGCGCCGCGGCCAGGGGCGAGCGGAAGGGCCGGATGCGCGCGAGAAGCGCGGCGGCGGCGGGAAACAGGGCGTTGAGCGCGGCGAGGCCGAGGACCGCGGGAACGGCCAGGGCCCCGAAGCGCTCGGCGTCGGTGAAAAAGGCGATCCCGATCCACCACAGCCCGGAAAGATGCCACCCCAGCCCGAACGCGAAGCCGCGGAGGGCGGCGGCGCGGAGGTCGGGGGCGGCGTGGAGAAGCGCGAGCCACACCGAAAAGGCCAGAAGCGCCGGCAGGACGTGGAAGGGCGGCAGGGCGAGGGTCGCGCCCGCGCCGAGCAGAAAACACGAAAGAAAGCCCTGGCGGGCGAGCAACCCCGGCAGGGCGAAGGCGCGCGCGGTCAAGCGGCGGGGCGGGCGATCTCGGCCCGCGCGCCTTCGCCGGCCGAAGGCGGCCGGACGCAGACCCGCTTGATGCGCCGCGGATCGGCGTCCGAAACTTCGAAGACCACGCCGGAGGGATGGACGACCCGCTCGCCGCGTCGCGGCACTCGATCGACGAGCGCGAAGATGAGCCCGGCCACGGTGTCCGCCTCGTCGCGCTCGTCCTCGGCCAAGAGCCGGATGCCGAGGCGCTCTTCGAGCGTTTCGAGGTCGAGCCGTCCGTCGACCTCGAGCGTGCCGTCGGGCCGTTCGACGAGCTGCGGCGGCCCGCGCTCGACCCGCTCCTCGGCGATCTCGCCGAGAAGCTCGCTCGCCACGTCCTCGAGGGTGACGAGCCCGTCCGTGCCGCCGAACTCGTCGACCACGACCGCCATGCGCTGCCGGCTCTTGCGCAGCTCGAGCACGAGCTCGAGCGCGCGCATGGAAGGCGGGACCACCGGGACCGGACGCACGATGCGCTCGAGCGCGAAATCGCCGCCGTTGCCCCAGTAATCGAGCAGGTCTTTGAGATGGACGACGCCGACGACGTCGTCGAGCGTGCCGCGGTAGACGAGCAGGCGGGAGTGGCGCGCCGCGCGCATGGTCGCCACGACCTGCTCGAGGTCGGCTTCGACGGGGACCGCCTTGATGTCCGAGCGCGGGACCATGATGTCGGCGACCTCGAGCTCGCCCAGGCTCAGCGCTTTCTGGACGAGTTCCCGCTCCTCTTCGGACAGCCGGCGGTGCTCGCCGACCTCGGTCTCCTCGAGGATTTCTTCGAGGGTGCGCTTGAGCGAGCCTTCGGCCTCGGGGCCGAGGGCGAGGTCGCGCAGCCTGCGCACGAGGGCTTCGAGCAGCGAGGGGGGAGCGCCCCGGTCCTGCCGGGGTAGAGGTCTCATGGCGCCGTCTCCGGGGCCGCGATCGGCTCCTCCGTCGGGGCGGGCTCGATCCCGAGCGCCGCCAGGATCCGCCGTTCGAGTGCTTCCATCCGCTCGGCCTCCTCCGGCTCCTCGTGGTCGAAGCCGAGGAGGTGGAGGGTGCCGTGGACGAGGAGATGCGCGAGATGATCGGAAAGCGGCCGGCCCGAGCCGCGGGCGTCGCGGGCAGCGGTCTCGAAGGCGACCGCGATGTCGCCCAGAGGCCAGGGTTCCTCTGCGGGCAGGCCCGGCGGTCGCGGACCGCTGGGGAAGGAGAGCACGTCGGTGGCGCTGTCCTCGCCGCGCCAGCTGCGGTTGAGCGCGCGGATCCGCGCGTCGTCGGTGAGCAGCACGGTGACGGGGCCGATCTCGCCGCGGCCGACGACGAGCCCGATCGCGGTTTCGACCGCGCGCCGGCAGAGCGCTTCCGGATCGGACAGGACCGAGCGCCAGGGCTCGGCCTCGACCACCACCTCGACCGAATTCGGACTACCGTCGCCGTCCATCGTCGCCGCTCGGCGTCCGCTGCGGACGCCGCGCTCCACCTTCGCTTCCGGTCGGATTCTCGTTCCGACCCTCGTAAGCCTCGATGATCTCGGTGACCAGGGGGTGCCGGACGATGTCGCCGCGGTCGAAATGCACGATCCCGATGCCCGGGATGCCGCGCAAGCGGGCCACCGCATCCGCCAGACCCGAAGGCGTACCGGGGGGCAGATCGGTCTGGGTGGGATCCCCCGCGACGACCATGCGCGAGCCGTCGCCCAAGCGGGTCAAGAACATCTTCATCTGCGCAGGAGTCGTGTTCTGCGCCTCGTCCAGGATGATGAAGGCGTTGCTGAGCGTGCGACCGCGCATGAAGGCCAAAGGCGCGATCTCGATCTGCCCGCTTTCGATGCGGCTCTGAACCTTCCCTTCGGGCAACATGTCGTAGAGCGCGTCGTAGAGCGGGCGCAGATAGGGATCGACCTTCTCCTTCATGTCGCCCGGCAGGAAGCCCAGCCGTTCGCCCGCCTCGACGGCCGGGCGCGAGAGCACGAGCCGCTCGGCTCGACGCTGGCGCAAGAAGGACACCGCCACGGCGACGGCGAGATAGGTCTTGCCGGTGCCCGCCGGCCCGAGCGCGAAGACGAGTTCGAAGCGCTCGAGCGCGCGCAGATAGGCGAGCTGGTTGGCGGAGCGCGGCACGATCACCTTGCGCTCGGTGCGGATGGCGAAGTCCTCGAAGCGCTCCTCGGTCGTGCCGTCGGGGATGCGCATCCTGAGGGCGGCATCGACCTCCTCGCGACCGATGGCGATGCCCAGGCGCAGCTTGCCGTAGAGCTCCTCGAGCACGGCGGCCGCGGTGTGCACCGCATCGTCGCTCTCGCCCTGGATGAACACCTCGTTGCCGCGGCTGACGATGGTCACCGGCAGTTTCTGTTCGATCCGGGCGAGATTGACGTGATGCTGGCCGAAGAGAATGGCGCAAGCGGCGTTGTCGTCGAAACGGACGCGCTGGCTCGCGCCGCGCAGGCTCTCGAGCGGGCTCGCGGTCTTCAGGCTCGGCACTCCCGTTCTGCCCCGGCCCTGCGGCCGGCGAGGCTGTGCGGATGAGAAGCGACGATCGTGACGAGCGCGAGATCGCCGGGTGAGAGACCGTCCGCGGGCAGGTGCACGGGCTGCTGGTAGGGCGTGCGCCCGCGCAGCTGACCGGGGTACCGGCCTTCGCCCTCGATCAGCACCTCGAGCGTGCGGCCCACGGTCGCCCGGTTGAAGGCATCGGCTTGCGCCTGCAGCAAGGCCTGCAGCCGGGCGAGCCGCTCGGCCTTCACGCTCTCCTTGATCTGACCGCGCATCGCGGCCGCGGGCGTGCCGGGCCGCGGACTGAACTTGAAGGAATAGGCCTGGGCGAAGCCGACGTCTTCGACCAGCCGCAGCGTCGCCTCGAAATCGGCTTCGCTCTCGCCCGGAAAGCCGACGATGAAGTCGGAGGAGAGGGCGATATCCGGCCGCAGCGCGCGCAACCGGTCGACGATGCGGCGGTACTCGTCGGCGGTGTAGCCGCGGTTCATCGCCGCGAGCACGCGATCGGAGCCCGATTGTACGGGCAGGTGCAGATACGGCGCGAGCTGCGGGATCCGCGCGTGCGCGCGCACGAGATCCTCGTCCATGTCCTTGGGATGCGAGGTCGTGTAGCGCAGCCGCACGAGCCCCGGCAGCTCGGCCAGGGCCTCGAGCAATCGCGCGAGCGACCAGCTGCGCCCGTCGGGTCCTTCGCCGTGATAAGCGTTGACGTTCTGGCCCAAGAGCACGAGCTCGCGCGCGCCGAGCTCGATCAGCCGGCGCGCCTCCTCGAGCACCGCGCGCACCGGGCGGCTGGTCTCCGCGCCGCGGGTGTAGGGGACGACGCAGAAGGTGCAGAACTTGTCGCAGCCCTCCTGGACCGAGAGATAGGCCGAGACCCGTCCCTCGCCGGAGCGCTCCGGCAGTTCGTCGAACTTGCTTTCGACCGGGAAGTCGGTGGCCAGCTGGCCGCCCCGCGCGCGCTCCCGTCGCGCCAGGAGCTCCGGCAGGCGGTGGTAGGCCTGCGGCCCGACGACGAAGTCGACGAAGGGGGCGCGCTCGAGCATCGCCGCGCCTTCGGCCTGGGCGACGCAGCCCGCCACCGCGAGCAGGAGCTCCTTGCCCTCGGCGGCGCGGCGCTCGCGCAGCCGCTTGAGCCGGCCGAGCTCGGAATAGACTTTCTCGGCCGCTTTTTCGCGCACGTGGCAGGTGTTGAGCAGCACGAGATCGGCTTCTTCGGGGGAAGAGGCCCGGCTCCAGCCGTGCACCGCCAACGACTCCGCGATGCGTTCGGAGTCGTAGACGTTCATCTGGCAGCCGTAGGTGCGGATGAAGAGTCGCTTGCTCACCAATCGGTCGCTCGGGGCGCGGTCTTCCCCCTTCGAGATGGGGAGCCGTCGCCGTCCATCAACGCCTCCGCTTCCCCTTCATATCCCCATCCGGGACGGAAGCGAAGAGCGGCGGCGACGACGGGCCGCCGGTCGGTGCCCGCGGCGGCCGACCGGCGGCCGCGGTTCACGCCGTCGCGCGACGGCCGCGGGCCCGCGGCTTGAGCCCGAGCCCGATCTTCTTGGCCAGCTCCGACCGCTGCTTGGCGTAGGCCGGCGCCACCATCGGATAGTCGTCGGGCAGCCCCCACTTCTTGCGATATTCCTCGGGGGTCATGTTGTAGCGCGTCTTCAAATGGCGCTTGAGCATCTTCAGTTTCTTGCCATCCTCGAGGCAGATGATATAGTCGTTGGCTACCGACTTTTTGATCGGTACGGCCGGAGTGGGCTTTTCCTGGACTTCCTTTTGTTCCTCAGCTCCTTGCTGGGCCAGGCTCGTGTACACCAGCTTGATGAGCTGCGGGATGTCCGCCACCGCCACCGTGTTGTTCGAGAGGTGGGCGGAGACGATCTCCGTTGTCATGGACAACAGCTCGTTGGGGCTTATCTTCTCGGTCATTCCAGCGCTTCCCTCGGGGCCGAGTAAACCGGCGGTCGGCTCCACACCATATGTCAATTTGGGAAAACCGCAAGGGCTTTCTTGGCGCGCGGAGAAGACGGTCGATGGACGGGAGCCAGACGACGCACGAACTCGATATCACGGCAGAGGTCTGCCCCATGACCTTCGTGCGGACCAAACTTCGCCTGGAACGGATGAACGAAGGCGAGATCCTCCGGATCCGCCTGCGCGACGGGGAGCCGTTGGTGAACGTGCCTCGGGCCCTGGCCGATCACGGCCACGAGATCCTGCGGCTGGAGCCGCTCGGCCAGTCCTTGTGGTTGCTCGAGGTCAGGAAAGGCGGTCGATCGAGCCGCTGAAGGCGTCGGCGGCGGTGCCCTCGAACCGGCCGCAGGCGCGGTCGAGGTCGCAGCGCATCGTGTGCGCGCTCACCCGGCTGCCGTCGGCGCGCTGGTAATAATCGGGTCGCAGACCGACGCGCTCGAACCCGTGGGCACGGTAGAGCTCTTGGGCGGAGAAATTGTCGACCGCCACCTCGAGGTACATGACCCGCGCCCCCGCCGCCCGCGCGCGCTCCATGGCGGCGCGCAAGAGCGCGCTGCCGATCCGGCGCCGCCGCCAGGGCGGGGCGACGCCCAAAGAGAGGAGCTCGCTTTCGTCGCGCACCACCCGCGCGATGGCGAAGCCGACCCCCCGCATCGCATCGAGGCCCGAAAGCCCCCCTTCGAAGAGCCGCGCGATCAAGCCGAACGCTCCGGGCATGGCGAGGAGATGGGCGAGATCGGCTCGGCTCCAGGGCTCGGCGAAACACCGCCGGTGCAGTCGGGCGAGGCGGCCGAGATCGAACGGCCCCACCGGCCGGATGGCGAGCGTGTTCGCGCGCAGCCGACCGAACATCCCCGGCGCTAACTCCTGAGCACCAGCGGCCGTCCGGCCTCCAGCCGGGCATCGGGGGGGCGCAGATAGAGCGGGCGCACGCTCGGCCCGGGCGCGGGCCCGATCCCCCTCCGCGCGCGCGCCCGCGCCGCGGTCCACAAGAAGCCGGCCGTGCTCTCCACGAAGACGGCGTCCTCGGGAGCACGGGCGGCGAGCTCGGGATCGGGATCGACGAGGACGAGCCGGTGCGCGCCCTCGACTGCGCGCGCGAGATCGCACCGCGACGCGAGCGCGGGTTCCGCACAGGGCGCATCCGGCCCGTCGAACGGTTGCAGGGCCAGCTCCTCGCGGCCGACCGGCACGACCACGAGAGCGGGACCCGCTCGCGCCGCGGCGCCGAGCTCGAACGCGCTCAGCGCGTAGATGCCGCGGCCCGTGGCGAGCGAAAGCGCACGGGCGGCGGCGACGGCGGCGCGAATCGCGGTGAAACGGCCGGGCCCGGTGAGCACGGCGAAGGCGTCGAGCTCGGAAAAGCTCAGCTTCGCGGCGGCGAGCGCGTCGCGCACGAGAAGCGGCAGCTGTTCGACCGCACCTTGCGTCCCGCTGCGCTCGATCGGGCCCGCGCGGTCGCCGCCCGCGGCCACGGCCGGACCCTTCGGGCCGACGAGCAGAGCGAGCAGGTTCACAGCGAGGATCAGCCGACGGCGCGGACTTCCACCACCTCGGGCACGTAATAGCGCAGCAGGTTCTCGATCCCCGCTTTGAGGGTCATGACCGAGGACGGGCAGCCGGAGCAGGCCCCGCGCATCTGCAAATAGACGATCCCGCGCTCGAAGCCGCGGAAGACGACGTCGCCGCCGTCGCGGGCCACCGCCGGCCGCACGCGGGTCTCGATGAGCTCCTTGATCCGCGCGACCACGGGATCGGCGTCCTCGGAGGACGAGGTCTCGGCCTCGTAGCCCTCGCGCAGCACCGGATCGCCCGAGAGATAATGTTCCATGATCGCGCCCAGCACGGCCGGCTTGAGCTCGTGCCAGGGAACGTCTTCGCGTTTGGTGACGCTCACGAAGTCGGCGCCCAGATAGACGCCGGTCACGCCCTCGACGGCGAAGATCCGCTCCGCCAAGGGCGAGACCGCGGCATCGCGCGGATCGGTGAATTCGGCCGCGCCGCGCGGAAGCACCGGGCGTCCGGGCAAGAACTTGAGCGTGGCCGGATTGGGCGTGGGCTGGGTCTCGATGAACATGGCGATCTCCCCGCTCGAGCGAGCGAGATGGCACCCGCGGCCGGCTTCGACAAGGGCGGCTTCTCGCTCGGTCTTGCAGGATACGGACGACCACGTGCAGCCGGAAGCGACCGCGACGCCGAGAAGGCCGCGAGCGCAGCGGGTCGAGGATCGGACCGCGCATCCGAAGCGGCATCGCTCGCCGTATCGGAAGCGCGCGACCGCGCGGGCTGGCGCGAAGCCCCGATCAGAGCGCTTCGCCGCCGCGTCCTCTCGATATCGTCTGGTGTGTATCGTCCGTTGTCCCGCCCGGGCGGGCGCGCGATCGCGACATCGCCGAAAAGCCCTTGCTTTCGCGCGGAGAACACGTGTTCGCTCGCCCGACCGGAGCTTTCGCCCCCGTCATCGTCCGGCTCGCCCCGGCGCAGGCGAAGAGCGCCTTCTCGCGCGCTCGTCGTCCTGGTGCGCGAGGCGGCACCCGCGTCTTCGGAGAAGGCGCGAGGGGCGGGGAAGAAGACGGTCGCGAGCCGACCGAGCCGGTGGCGGTGGGAGGTCGCCCGGGGACGGCGCGCGGCGGCTCGACCTCGGGGGCTCGACCTCAGAGCTTGAGGAAGCCGACGCGGTCGTAGACTTCGGCCAGGATCGGCTCGGCGATGGCGCGGGCGCGTTCCGCTCCGTCGGCCAGCACCCGGTCGATGTGGCCGGGATTGGCCAGAAGCCCGCGCATCTCGGCGTTGATGGGGGCGAGCTTCTCGACGCAGAGCTCGGCGAGCTTGTTCTTGAAGGTCGAGAACAGCGTGTGGCGGAACTCCTGCTCCACCTCCGCCACCGGTCGGTCGGCGAGCGCGGCGTAGATGCGCAAGAGATTGGTGGCCTCGGGTCTCTTCTCCTCGTCGACCCACAAGCCTTCGATGCTGTCGGATTTGGCGCGGCGGATCTTGTAGGCGATCGTCTCGGCGTCGTCGGTGAGATTGATCCGCGACTGGTCCGAAGGATCCGACTTCGACATTTTCTTGGTGCCGTCGCGCAGCGACATGACCCGCGTCGCTTCGCCCATGATCATGGGCTCCGGCAGGGGGAAGAAGCCCTCGCCGAAACGGCGGTTGAAGGCGGCGGCGATGTCCCGGGAGAGCTCGAGATGTTGTTTCTGATCTTCGCCCACCGGGACCTTGGTGGCCTTGTAGAGCAGGATGTCGGCGGCCTGCAGGACCGGGTAGGCGTAAAGGCCCAACGGCGCGCCCTCGCGGTCCTTCCCCGCCTTCTCCTTGAACTGCGTCATGCGGTTGAGCCAGCCCAAGGGGGTCACGCAATTGAGCACCCAGGCGAGTTGCGCGTGGCCCGGCACGTGGCTCTGGACGAAGAGGATCGAGCGCGCGGGGTCGATGCCGCAGGCCAAGAGCGCGGCGGCGACTTCGCGCGTGTTCGCGCGCATCGCCTCGGGGTCGTGGACGGTGGTGAGCGCGTGCTGGTCGACGATGCAGTAGATGCACTCGTAGCTGTCCTGCAGCCGGACCCAGTGACGAATGGCGCCCAGGTAATTGCCGAGATGGATTCCGCTCGTCGGCTGGATGCCGGAGAAGACGCGTTCACGCATGCGGGGATCCGGAAGGGGTCGAAGTCGCGCCCTTGAGCATCACGCGGTCTTCGCCCTGTCAAGCCGCGCGGCCGCCCCGGCCGGCTCGGCGGGCGCGCGCACGAGCGCGGCGCGCAGCTCGGAAAAGGCGAAGGCCCCCGTCAGGCGCGCGAAGAGGAGATAGCCGCCGGCGCCGCCGGCGAGGGCGAAACCGAGCCCGCCGAGGCTGTCGGGTGCGGGGCCGAACGCCCGCAGGGCCCACAAGAGCAGGCTCAACAGCCCGGAAGCGAGGAGCAGGCGAAGGACGCGGGAGCGCAAGCGCGCACCGGGCACGAAGGCGCCGCGGCGGACGAGCACGAGGGTCAGGAGCCCGGCGTTGATCCAGTTCGACAGGGCGGTGGCGAGGGCGATCCCGACGTGGCCGAAAGGTCCGATGGTGGCGAGGATGACGAGGACGTTGGCGCCGAGGCACAGCGCGGCCACGAACACCGGGGTGCGGGTGTCCTCGCGGGCGAAGAAGGCGGTGGCGAGGACCTTGACCAGGACGAAGGCGGGAAGGCCGCAGGCGAAGGCGGCGAGCGCCGCCGCCGTGGCCTCGGTGGCCGCGCGGTCGAAGGCGCCGCGTTCGAACAGCACGCGCACGATCGGCTCGGCGAGCAGGATCAGACCCAGGGCGGCGGGCAGACTCGCGAAGAGCGCGAGCTCGAGCGCGCGATCGAAATTGTGACGCGCGGCATCGATGCGCCCGGCGCGCAGCTGGCGCGCCAGAAGGGGAAGAAGGGCCGTGCCGAGCGCCACGCCGACGAGCCCGAGCGGCAACTGCACGAGCCGATCGGCGTAGAAGAGGTAAGAGACCGCCCCGGTGGGCAGGTGCGAGGCGAACCAGGTGTCGACGACGAGGTTGAGCTGGTACACCCCGGCGCCGAAGGCTCCCGGGAGGACGAGGTGCCACAGCCGGCGCAAGCGCGCGCGCTCGGGCCCGCGCGGCCAGCGCGGCAGGAGCGCGAAGCCGGCACGCGCGGCGGCCGCGAAGACGAGGGCGAACTGCGCGACACCCGCCGCGAGCACGCCCGCGGCCAGGAGATGGGCGGCGCTCGCTCCGGTCGCGACGGCGAGCGCGAGGGCGGCGATCAGCACGAGGTTCAACAGCACGGGCGCGAAGGCCGCGGCGGCGAACCGGCCGAGCCCGTTCAGGACCCCGGAGACGAGCGCGGCCAGGGAGATCGCCGCGAGATAGGGGAAGGTCAGGCGGGAGAGCTCGACGGCGAGGCGGTAGCGCTCGTCTCGCGGGTCGAAGCCGGTGGCGATCACGCGCACGAGAACGGGCATGGCGAGCTCGGCGATAAGGACGACGCCGGCGAGCAGGAGCGCCATGACGCTCAGGGCGTGGGCGGCGAAGGCACGCGCCGCTTGTTCGCCCTCCTGCTCGAGGGTGCGCGCGAACAGCGGCACGAAGCCGGCGTTGAACGCGCCTTCGGCGAACAGCCGGCGGAGCATGTTGGCGAGCTTGAAGGCGACGAAGAACGCGTCCGCCGCGGCTCCCGCTCCCAGCACCGCGGCGATCGCGAGGTCGCGCACGAAGCCCAGGACGCGCGAAAGCAGCGTGAAGCCGCCGACCGTCGCCGCGGCGCGCAACAGGTTCAAGGTCCGACCCCGCTCGTTTCCGGTGTCCCGGCGAGCACTTCGAGCAAACGTTTCTCGACCCGCGCGAGCTTGCTCTTGGCCGTCACTTTGAGGCCGAAAACGTCCTTGACGTAGAAGACGTCGACCACCCGCTCGCCGTACGTGGCGATGTGCGCGCTCTGGATGACGATCCCCAGATCCTTGAGGGCCTTGGCGAGATCGTAGAGCAGCCCGGGTCGGTCGCGGCCGTTGACCTCGATGACCGAGAGCGTGCGGCTCGCGGCGTTGTCGACGAGCACGCGCGGTTCGACCTCGAACAGGCGCAGGCGGGGGGAGGGCGCACGCCGAGCGAGCTCGCGCTCGAGCCACCGCGGGTCGGCGAGCGCGCGCTCGATGTTGCGCCGGATGCGCTCGAGCCGCTCCGGCTCGTCGATCGCGCGCGCCGTCTCGGCGTCCTGGAAGCCGAGCACGTCGAAGGCCATCCCGTCGCTGGTCGTGAAGATGCGGGCGTCGACGATGCTCGCCCGGCTGAGCGCGAGCGCGCCCGCGATCTCCAGGAACAGGCCGGGATGGTCGGGGGTGTAGATGATCACCTCCGTGCGCGAGCGGAAGGTGTCGACCCGGAAGTCGATGGTGAGCTTGGCGTCGGCGCGATCGGCCGCGCGCACGAGATGGGCGTGGCGCAAGAGCTCCTCGTGCGAAAAGCTCACCCAATAGCGCGGATCGTGGCGCTCGGCGTAGCGCGCGATCTCGTCTGCGCTCCAGGGCTCGGGAAGGTTCGCGAGGGCGTGCGCGAGGCGCTGGCGCGCCGCTTCCGCGCGCGCCGTGGGCCGGCCGAGCTCGCCCGTGGCCATGAGCTCGGCCGCGGCGTTGTAGAGGTCGCGCAGGAGCTGCCCCTTCCAGCCGTTCCACACCTGCGGGCCCACGGCGCGGATATCGGCCACGGTCAGGACCAACAGGAGCTTGAGCCGCTCCGGCGACTGCACGACGGAGACGAAATCGGCGATCGTCTTGGGCTCGTCGAGATCGCGTTTGAAGGCCGTATCGCTCATCAGAAGATGATGGCGGACGAGCCAGGCCACGGTTTCGGTCGCCGCTTCCGACACTCCGAGCCTGCGGCACAGGCCGCGGGCGAGCTCGGCGCCGATCCGACTGTGGTCGCCCCCGCGCCCCTTGCCGAGGTCGTGGCAGAAGGTCGCGAGATAGAGCTCGGTGCGCGAGACGAGCGTGGGCACGATCGCGGTGGCGAGCGGCAGCTCGTGGGCGAGCTCGCCGCGCTCGATCTGGGAAAGAACGCCGATCGCCCGGATCGTGTGCTCGTCGACCGTGTAGACGTGGTAGAGATCGTGCTGCATCTGGGCGACGATGCGCCCGAACTCGGGCACGAAGCGACCCAAAAGTCCGGCCTCGTTCATGCGCGCGAGGGCGAGGGCCGGGTCCTTGCGCGACAAGAGGATCTCGAGGAACAGCCGATTGGCGGTGGGATCGGCGCGCAGGGCGGCGTCCACCCGTTTGAGATTCTGGGCGAGCGCGGTCAGGGCCTTGGGGTGGATGTCGAGCTCGCGCTCTTGCGCCAGATGGAAGAGCTCGAGCATGGCGACCGGCCGCCGCTCGAACAGATCGGGCTCGGCGAGGTCGACCCGCGCGCCCTGGATCCAAAAGCCGTTGATCTTGCGGCGGCCGAAGCCGAAGCGCGGCAGCCTGAAGCGCGGCCGGCGCTGGTGCTGGTCCTCGAGCGCGGCGCAGACGATGCGGGTGAGCGCCCCGACCTCCTTGGCGACGAGGTAATAGCGCTTCATGAAGCGCTCGACGGCGCGCATCCGCCCGCGATCGCGAAAACCCATGCGCCGGGCGATCTCGGGTTGACGCTCGAAGGTCAGCCTTTCTTCGGCGCGCCCGGCGAGCCAATGGAGATGACAGCGCACGGTCCACAGAAAGCGCCGCGAACGGCGGAAGGTGGCGAGCGCCCGGGGGGTGAGGACACCGACTTTGACGAGCTCGGCCGGATCTTTCGCGCCGTACAGGAAACGGCCGATCCACACGAGCGTCTGCAGATCGCGCAAGCCGCCCTTGCCCTCTTTGACGTTGGGCTCGAGCAGGTATCGGCTGTCCCCGGTGCGGCGATGTCGCTCGTCGCGCTCGGCGAGCTTGGCCTCGATGAACTCCGGCCCCTGACCCTGGCGGATCTCGCGGTCGTAAGCGCGCACGAGCTCTTCGAAGAGCTCTCGCTCGCCCCAGAGAAACCGCGCCTCGAGGAGGTTGGTTTTGACCGAGAGGTCTTCTTTGGCGAGCTTGATGCACTCGGGGACCGTGCGCAGGGCGTTGCCGACCTTGAAGCCGAGGTCCCACAGCCGGTGCATCAGGAATTCCGTCATCTGCTCGACGTAGGGCGCCGGCTTGTAGGGGTGCAGGAAGAGGATGTCGATGTCGGAGAAGGGGGCGAGTTCGGCGCGCCCGTAGCCGCCCACCGCGACCACCGCGAGCCGTTCGCCGGTCGTCCGGTTGGCGCTGCCGAACCGACGATCGGCCCAAGACAGCGCCGCGATCACCACCTCGTCGACGAGGTCGGCGAGTTCTTTGTGGACCACTTCTGCCGAGCCGCCGGCTTCGAACCAGGTCCTGATGCTCGCTCGCCCGGCGGCGAGATGCGCGGCGAGAGCCGCCTGGAGTTCCTCGAGACTGCTCGCCTCGCGCGCGAAAAGGGCCGGAGCCGGCGGGCGCGCGGGGCCGCGGACGAGTTCGCTCGCCGTGGTCGCGAGGTTCATCGCCGATCCGCTCGGCCGACCGCGCCCCGCGGTCGCACCCGAGATCGCCTTGTTCGCCGCACTTCGGCTGCTATCCTCCACGAGAGTAGAAGGACGGATCCGCGAGCGGCGCGAGGGCGATGCGCGAATTCCTGGCGATGGGTGGCTACGGGCCCTACGTATGGGCCGCCTACGGCATCAGCCTCGCGGCTCTGGTGGGCCTGTTCTGGCAGAGCCGACGCCTGGCGCGCAAGCGCACGGCGGAAGCCGAGCGGATCGTGGCCGAACGACGCGGCCGCGCGCGCGCCGCGCTGGTCGCCGAGCGTCGGCCGAGCGCGGGCCCGGGCGAGGGTTGAGGCTTCCGGAGTCGTCGCATGCGCCTGCGCAAGCGTCAGCGGCTGATCCTCGTCCTGCTCGCGCTCCTTCTCGGCGGCGGATCGGCCGCGCTCGTCCTCGCCGCTCTGGGCGAGAAAGTCTCGCTCTTCCTGTCCCCGAGCGATCTCGCCGGGCGCGCGATCGAGCCCGGCAAGCCCTTCCGGCTGGGCGGACTCGTGGCGGAAGGGAGCATCGAGCGGCGCGCCGACGGCGAGATCCGCTTCGCGGTGACCGACGGCGCCCACCGAATCGCGGTCGCTTATCGCGGCGTGCTCCCCGATCTCTTCCGGGAAGGACAAGGGGTGGTGGCGCAGGGCGCCTTCGATGCGAGCGGGCTCTTCCGCGCCAACGAAGTGCTCGCCAAACACGACGAGACCTACATGCCCCGAGAAGTCGCCGACGCCTTGAAACGCACCGGCCACTGGAAGGCGGAGGCCGAGGGGTCGGCCGCGAGCGGGAGCGCTCCGCGATGATCGCCGAACTCGGCCATTTCGCTCTCGTTCTCGCCTTCGCCGTCGCCCTCCTCCAGGGCACGCTGCCGCTTCGGGGGGCGGCGCGCAGGGACGCCACCCTCCTCGCCGTGGCCGGTCCGGCGGCGCTCGTCCAGCTGCTCTTGATCTCGCTCGCCTTCGGAGCGCTCGTCCATCTCTACGTCGTGTCCGATTTCTCGGTCGCCAATGTCGCCGCCAATTCGCATCAGTCCAAGCCCCTCGTCTATCGGATCACGGGCGTGTGGGGCAATCACGAGGGCTCGCTTCTGCTCTGGGTGTGGATCTTGGCTCTCTTCGGTGCCGCGGTGGCCGCTTTCGGCCGCGATCTGCCGGTGATCTTCCGCGCCCGCGTGCTCGCCGTCCAAGCCCTGATCGGAGCGGGCTTTCTCGCCTTCGTGTTGTTCACCTCCAACCCCTTCGAGCGGCTCGATCCGGCTCCCTTCGAGGGACGCGGCCTCAACCCGATCCTCCAGGACCCCGGGCTCGCGCTGCATCCGCCAATGCTCTATTTGGGCTACGTCGGTTTCTCGACGACCTTTTCCTTCGCCGTCGCCGGTCTTCTCGAGGGCCGCATCGACCCGAGCTGGGCGCGTTGGCTCAGGCCCTGGACGCTCGCCGCCTGGATCGCGCTCACCGCGGGGATCGCGCTCGGCTCGTACTGGGCCTATTACGAGTTGGGCTGGGGCGGCTTCTGGTTCTGGGATCCGGTCGAGAACGCGTCCTTCATGCCCTGGCTCGCGGGCACCGCCCTTCTGCATTCCGCCATCGTCGTCGAAAAACGCGACACGCTCAAGAGCTGGACGATACTCCTCGGCATCCTCACCTTCGCGCTTTCGCTCTTGGGTACCTTCCTCGTGCGCTCGGGCGTGCTCACCTCCGTCCACGCTTTCGCCTCCGATCCCGCCCGCGGCGTGTTCATTCTCCTTCTCCTCGCGATCGCCGTCGGCGGTGCGCTCGCGCTCTACGCCTGGCGCGCGCCCGCCTTGCAGGGCGGGGGCTCCTTCGCACCCGTCTCGCGCGAAGGCGCGCTCCTTCTCAACAATCTGCTCTTGGCCTCGGCCACTGCCACGGTGTTCTTGGGGACCCTCTATCCCTTGGCGCTCGAGGTCGTGGGCGGGCCCAAGATTTCGGTCGGGCCGCCTTATTTCCACGCCACCTTCGTTCCGCTGATCCTTCCGCTCCTCGCGGTTCTTCCGATCGGTGCCGTGCTCGCCTGGAAGCGCGCCGATCTTCTCGATGCGCTGCGCCGGCTGTGGGGCGCCCTCGCTTTGGCCGCCGGCGCGGGCGTGCTCGTCCTCGTCGCTACGGACCTGCGGGCGGGCCTCGCGTGCCTCGGCTACGCCATGGGCGTCTGGGTGATCGCGGGGGCGATCGCCGATCCCCTGACCCGTGCCGCGCTCGGAGGAGGCGGGCCCGCTCGGTTCTGGCGGCGGCTCGCGAGCCTGCCGCGGGCGAGCTGGGCGGTCGCGCTCGCCCACGCCGGGCTCGGGGTGCTGGTGATCGGCGTGACCGCCGTGTCGACCGCCCAGAGCGAACGCATCCTCGCCCTGAAGCCGGGACAGACGGCCGAGATCGCCGGCTACGAGGTGCGCTTCGAGGGAGTGCGCGAGGTCCGCGGCCCCAACTGGATCGCTCAGCGCGGGACCTTCACGGTCGCCCGGGACGGCCGCTTCGTGACCGAGCTCTTCTCCGACAAGCGCTTCTACCTCGTCGAACAGCGCCAGACGACGGAAGCCGGGATCCACGCCACGCTCTCGGGCGATCTCTATTTCGTGCTCGGCGATCCGCTGCCCGAAGGGGCCTGGACCGTGCGCCTGTACCACAATCCCCTCGCCGGCTGGATCTGGGGCGGAGCGGCGGTGATGGCCTTGGGCGGGCTCCTGTCGCTTTCCGATCGGCGCTTGCGCGTCGGCGCCCCCAAGCCCGCGCGCGCGAGCGCGGCGCTCGTGGCGCGATGAGCGAAAGGACCGAACGTCCGCGCGGCCTCGCGCGCGGCTGGCTCTACCTCCTGCCCGTTCTGCTCTTCGCGGCGGTGGGGGTGGTCTTGGCGCTCGGGCTCGAGCGCGACGCCCGCACCTTGCCCTCGGTGCTCGTCGACAAGCCGGCCCCGGCTTTCGCTCTGCCGCCGCTTCCGGGTCGCGACGACCGCGGCTTCTCGCGCGCCGACCTCGGCGGGGCGGTGATGCTCGTCAACGTCTTCGCCTCTTGGTGCGTGCCCTGCCGGATCGAGCATCCGGTGCTCGAGCAGCTCGCTCGCGAGGGCGTCGTCGTCCACGCCATCAACTACAAAGACGACCCGCGGGACGCGCTTTCCTTCTTGCGTACGCTCGGGGATCCGTTCACCCGCGTCGGTGTCGATCGCGAGGGCCGGGCGGCGATCGACTGGGGGGTCTACGGGGTGCCGGAGACCTTCGTCGTCGACCGCGAGGGGCGGATCCGCTACCGACACGTGGGACCGCTCCAACCCCGCGATCTCGAGCGCACCATCCGGCCGCTGCTCGCCCGCCTCGCGCCATGACCCGAGTGCTCGCGCCCCTCGTGTTCGCCTTCGCGTGCGCGCTCCGCGCGGCCTTCGCTGCCACCGCACCCGACGAGATGCTCGCCGATCCCGCGCTCGAGGCTCGCGCGCGGGCGCTCGGCAAGGAGCTGCGCTGCCTCGTTTGCCAGAACCAGTCGATCGACGATTCGGACGCGCCGCTCGCCCGCGATCTGCGTCGGATCGTGCGCGAGCGGCTGGCGAGCGGAGCGAGCGAGGCCGAGATCAAGCGCTTCCTGGTCGAGCGCTACGGCGAATTCGTGCTCCTCGAACCCCCCTTCGCGCCCGCGACCTGGCTGTTGTGGGCGGGCCCCTTCCTCGTCGCCGCGGCCGGGGCGGGGCTCGTTCTGGGCTTCCTGCGCCGTCGCGCCGCGGGCGCCGAAGAGCCGGCCGAGCTCGATCCCGAAGAACGGCGCGTGCTCGCGACGCTGATCGCGGGCGAATCGAGCGAGCGGGCGCCGTGAGCCTGATCCTCGCCGCGGCGCTCCTGACCGCCTGCGCGCTCGCTGCCCTCGCCCTGCCGCTCTTCCGGCGGCCGCCGAGCCGAGGCGAGGGGAACGAGCTCGCTCTGTATCGAGCCCAGCTCGCCGAGCTCGAGCGCGACCTCGCCCGCGGCCTCGTCGCGGTCGAAGAAGCCGCCGCCGCGCGGCGCGAGATCGAGCGCCGGCTCCTGCGCGCCGCGGCGCGGTCCGCCCCGACGCTCGCGACCACGCGCTCGGGACGCCTGCTGCTCGCCGCGAGCCTCGCCCTCGTCCCGCTTCTCGCGGTGGCGCTCTACGCCCGCCTGGGCTCCCCGCATCTTCCCGATCAGCCCTTGGCGGCGCGGGCGCTTCCCCCCCAGCAGGGCCCCGATCTGCGCGAGATGGTGGCCCGGCTCGAGCGTCGGCTGGAAGCGGAGCCCAACGCGCTCGACGGTTGGCTTCTGCTCGCCCGCGCGAAAGCCGCGCTGGGCGATCCTCTGGGCGGGGTCGCGGCCGCGCGGCGCGCCCTCGCCCTCGCCCCCGACTCGGTGGCGGCCGCTCTCGCGCTCGCCGAGCTGTTGATCCAGACCGGAGGCGGGACGGTGTCGCCGGAAGCGCGCGCGCTGCTCGAGCGGGTGCGCGCGAACGACCCGCGCGAGCCGCGCGCCGCCTATTACCTCGGTCTCGCCGCGCTCCAGAGCGGCGATCGGGAGAGGGCGCTCGCGATCTGGGAGACGCTTCTGGCCGAAGCGCCTCCGGATGCGCCTTGGCGGGCGAGCGTGGCGGAGGCGATCCGTGCGGCGGCGCGCGAGGCCGGGATCGAGGCGGAGAACATGCTCGCCCGGGCCGCCGAGCGCGCGCGGGCGAGGCGCACCGAAGCCGGTTCCGGGTCCCCCGAGGGCGGGGTCTCGGAGCGGGCGCGGGCGATCGCGGCGCTGCCGCCGGAAGAGCGGGCGGCCGCGATCCGCGGCATGGTCGAGGGCCTCGAAGCGCGGCTCGAGGCCACGGGTGGTGACGCCGAAGGCTGGGTCCGGCTCGGCCGGGCGCGGCTCGTGCTGGGCGAGCCCGAGAAGGCGCGGGCGGCCTTCGCCAAGGCGCTCGCGCTGCGCCCCGACGATCCCGCGGTCCTGTCGGATTACGCCGGCACGCTCCTGGGCCCTCCCGATGGGGCGGGACTGCCCGCCGTCGGCGCGGAAGCCCGCGCGGCCTACGAGAAACTCGCGCTTCTCGTCCCCCACGATCCCGAGCCCTGGTGGTATCTCGGCATCGCCGCGCTCCAGGCCGGCCGCCCCGAGGAAGCCCGCCGGCACTGGCGGCGCGTGCTCGCGCTCTTGCCCGATTCCCATCCCGACCGCCCCGCCATCGAAGAAAAACTGCGCGCGATCGGAGGCTGAGAAAGGCGACGCGCACGGGAAGGCGGCGACGCGTCCGGCTCCCCGCGGCGAAACGCTCGGGTCTTCGCGGCTTCCGGGCGCGCGAGCGCGCCGAGCGCACGCCTCTCGCGACGCCCCGCGCACCGAGCCCCCGCGCATTTCCGGCGCTTCGGGGCGGCGGGGACCCGGGCAGAAAAGGAAGAGCGAGCCCCGCAGCGGCGGCCCGCGCCGCGCGCACCGAGAAGGGTTGGGGGATCACGAGCCGGCGACGGCCGCGGTGCCGCTCGCGGGCGGTGTCCGCGCTCGCGAAGGGCCTTTGCGCCCCGGGCTTCGGGTCGGCTCCGCGGCACGAGCGATCTCCTCGCGCTGGGGCTCGGCGGAGAAGCCGCGGGCGAAGGATCGCGCGGAAAGGCCGAGGAAGCGGGCGGAGAATTCGGGCGCGGGCAGGGGCCGCGCCAACAGATAGCCCTGGACTTCTTCGCAACCGGTGCGGCGCAGGGCGTCGAGCTGGCCGTCGGTCTCGACCCCTTCGGCGCAGGTGGCCATGCCGAACGCACGGGCGAGATCGACGATCGCGGCGACGATCGCCCGTCGGCGCGGATCCTCCTCGAGACGGTCGACGAAGCTGCGATCGATCTTGAGCTTGTCGAAAGGCAGGCGCTGCAGATGGCCGAGGCTCGAATGCCCGGTCCCGAAATCGTCCATGGCGATGCGCACGCCGAGCGCGCGGAGCGCGCGGAGCGTTCGGATCGCGCGCTCCCCCTCGTCGAGGAGCGCGGTCTCGGTGATCTCGAGCTCCAAGCGGTCGGGCGGCAGACCGGTCGCTTCCAAGACCGCGCGGACCCGTTCGGGCAGCTCCTCGTCGCGCAGCTGCACGGGCGAGAGGTTGACGGCGACCGGGAGGCCGCCCCAGGCGACCGCCTGGCGACAGGCCTCTTCGAGCACCCAGGCGCCGATGGCGTGGATGAGCCCGGTCTCTTCGGCGAGCGGGACGAAGCGCGCGGGCGGCACCGATCCGCGCTCGGGATGGCGCCAGCGCAAGAGAGCCTCGCAGCTCGTGAGCGCGCCCGTGCGCGCGTCGAACTTGGGCTGGTAGTGGAGCGCGAGCTCGCCGCGCTCGAGCGCCGCCCGCAAGTCGGCCTCCAGGCGTTGGCGCTCGCGGTATTCTTCGGCCATGGGCGCGGCGAACAGACAGGCTTGCCCGCGCCCCAGCGCCTTCGCCCGATAGAGCGCGATGTCGGCGTTCCGCAGCAGGTCGCCGGCCGAGCGGCCGTGCTCGGGCGCCAGGGCGATGCCGATGCTGCCGCCGGCACGCACCGTCTGCTTCTCGATCGCGAAAGGTTCCGCGAGCGCACGCAAGAGCCTCCCGGCGAGCGCGAGGGCCTGCTCCGCCTCCGCGAGGTCGGGAACGAGGATCGCGAACTCGTCGCCGCCCAGTCGCGCGAGGACGTCGCTCGCGCGCAGCTCGGCGCTCAACCGCGCCGCGGCGATGCGCAAGAGCTCGTCGCCGGCGGCGTGACCGAGCGTGTCGTTGACGTCCTTGAAACGGTCGAGATCGAGCAGGAACACGGCGAGCCGACGATCGGATCGCGCGTTCAGGGCGAGCCGCTCTTCGAGCGATTGCCCGAACCGAGCTCGGTTGGCGAGGCCGGTGAGGGGATCGTGCGAGGCGAGATATCGTGCGCGCTCGAGCGCCCGGCGCTCGGCGGTGACGTCCGTGGCGGTCCCGCGCCAGCCCGCGTGACGTCCCTTGCGATCGCGGACCGGGCGCGCGGCCAAGCGGAGCAGGCGCGCCTTCGCCTCGGAAGCGGTCGGTCGGCACAGGAGATCGCGGAACGCGGAGGGATGCGCGAGCCTGGCTTCCAGGGATCCTTCGGCTCGGCCCCCTTCGCCGATGGGAACGAGGAGATCGGGAAGACGCGCACCCAGAAGACCCGCGGCCTCGCGCCCCAGGATCTCTTCCGATCGCTCCGAGAGAAAAACGAGCCGACCTTCCGCGTCTGTCTCGAAGATCCAGTCCGAGGAGACGGTGGCGAGATCGAAGAAGCGCTGCTCGCTCGCGGCGAGCTCGGCCGTCGCCCGGCGCATCTGCGAAAGTGCCAGCAGGACGAGAACGGTGGTCACGACCGTCGTCGCTCCGAGCATCGGAAGGCCGGTCCGGGCGAGCCGATCCCCGGGCGTCGCCGCGATCCACGCGAGCCGGCCGAGATCCGATCCGTCGACCGCGACGAGCGGCAAGAAGGCCTCGCCTCCGCCGACCTCGACCTCGGGGGGAAGGTAGCGGAGATCGCGCAGTTTCAACCGCGCGCTTGCCTCCTCCAGAAGATCGGAACGCAAGCGCTGTCCGAAAAAGAACAGATACGCGGGCGGCCCGTGCTCCGCGAGCAAGTTCCTGGTCTGCGGCACGACGACCGCAGCGGCGAGCACCACCGCGCCGCGCGCGTCCGCGAACAGACCCGCCACCGGCTCGGCGCTCTCGCCGATGCGGCCGCGGGCGTGCTCGAAAAGGGTGTGCAGACCACCGGCGAGCACCTCTTCGGCCGCGGACTCGAGCCGCCGACCTTCGACGAAAAGCGCGTGCGTCGTCCCGGAAAAGTCCGCCACGCCGCTGTATTCGAAGCCGAGATTGGCGTGAGCGCCGTGAAGATTGAGCTCGATCCAGTCCTGATCGGGTCCACGGGCCAGTGCGAGATAAGCTTCGTCCCAATTCGCATAGTCCTTGGTGGACTTGACGACCATGTCCTCGATGGTGAGGAGGATCGAGCGCACGAGCTCCTGTTCGTGTGCGAGTTGGAGCCGGTTCTGCTCCCGCGTGCCGGCGAGAAGGAGCAGAGCGGCGCCGATCGAGGCGGCGAGGACGAGGGCGGAAAGCGTGAAGATCACGCCCAGTCCCGCCCCGCCTCTTCCCGTCCGGGATCCCGTCCCGATCATGGCGCCCGTTCTCCTCGGTGAAGCCGAGGAGACGGTACGGCGAAGTCCTTAATGTTGCGTTGATCGCGGGGCTCGAACCGCGGTCAGCGTTCCCACCGCGCGGCGGCGCGTTCGTCCTCGCTGCGCGCTTGCACCCAGCGTTCGCCCGAGGGCGTTTCTTCGAGCTTCCAGAAAGGCGCTTTGGTCTTGAGCCAATCGATGAGGAAGGCGCAGGCCTCGAGCGCGGCCGCGCGGTGCGCGCTCGCCGTCGCCACGAGCACGATCGGCTCGCCCGGCAGCATGCGGCCCACCCGGTGGACGACGAGGACGTCGGCGAGCGGCCAGCGCGCCCGCGCCTCGGTCTCGAGGCGCGCGAGCTGGCGTTCGGTCATCCCGGGATAGTGCTCGAGGGTCATGGCGAGGATCCGTTCGCCTCCGTGCTCCCCGCGCACGAGTCCGGTGAAACTGGCGACGGCTCCCGCCTCGGTGCGGCCGCGGCAGAAGGCGGCGAGCTCCGCCCAGGGATCGAAGGGGCCGTCGACGACGCGGACGGTCATCCCCCGGTCACCGGCGGGAAGAAGGCGACCTCGCGGGCGCCGGCGAGCGGCCGGTCGTCTTCGGCGAACTCGTGGTCGACCGCGGCCTTGACCACGCCCGTCGCGGCACAGGCCTCGGCGAAACGCGGATGACGCGCGCCCAGCCAGGCCTTGAGGTCGCCCACCGTGCGCACCTCGGCGGGCAGCTCGATCTCCTCCTCGCCGCGCCCCACGCGCTGCTTGAGCCAGGCGAAATAGCGTATGCGCATGACCCGGAGATCCTCACGACCACGGGCTCGCCCCGCGCGCCGGACGGAGGCGGGGCTCGCGGACGGGTTCGTCGAGCATGTGTCCGACGCTTTTATGAACATAATCCCAACCGCTCGCGATCGTCAAGAAGGCGGCGAGCCACAGGCCCCAAAAGCCCACCTCTTCGACGTACAGCCAGGCGGGTCCGGCATCGCCCACGATGAGGAAGCCCAAGGCCATCATCTGGATCGCGGTCTTCCACTTGGCGAGCCGGCTCACCGGCAAGTCGAGCCGCGCTTCGGCGAGATATTCGCGCAGGCCCGAGATCAGGATCTCGCGCAACAGGATGACGAGAGAAGGAAGGAGGGGAGCGCGGTCGAAGGCCACGAGCGCGAGCACGGTGGCGGCGACGAGGAGCTTGTCGGCGACGGGATCGAGCCAACGTCCCAGGCGCGATTGCTGCTTGCGGTTCCGGGCGAGCCAGCCGTCGAGGTAATCGGTGGTGGCGGCGATCGCGAACACCGCGCAGGCGAACCAGCGCGCCCACGCGCCCTCGAGATAGAACAGCGCGACCAGGATCGGGATCAGGCCGATCCGCACGAAGGTCAAGAGATTGGGCGGGCTCGTGAGCATCGCACGACCACTTCGTTCAGCCGCTGTCGTGGAAGTGATCGTAGATCGCCCTCGCGACAGCTCTGTTGATGCCGGGCACCCGCTCGAGATCGGCGAGACCGGCTTGCGCGATCGCGCGCACCGAGCCGAAATGCTGCAGGAGCGCCCGTTTCCGCCGCGCGCCGACGCCCGGGATGGCGTCCAACAGCGAGCGCCGTGCCGCTTTCGCCCGTCGCCCGCGGTGGGTGGCGACGGCGAAGCGGTGAGCTTCGTCGCGCAGCCGCTGCAGGAAGTAGAGGACGGGATCGCGCGGGTCCAGGGTGAACGGTTCGCGACCGGCCATGAAGAAACGCTCGCACCCGGCCTCGCGCTCGGGTCCCTTGGCGATGGCGAGAACCGGCAGGTCTCGGATCCCGAGCTCCTCGAGCACGGCGAGGGCGGCCCCGAGCTGGCCCGCGCCGCCGTCCACGATCACGAGATCCGGCCACTCGCCGCTCTCGCGCGCCCCCTCCGCGCTCGCCAGGCGACCGAAACGGCGCCGCAGCACCTCGCGCAGCATGGCGTAATCGTCGCCCGGGGCGAGCTCGGTGCTCTTGATGGCGAAGGTGCGATAGGCGCGACGATCGAAGCCCTCCCGCCCGGCGACGACGAACACGCCCACGGCGTGGGCCCCGTGCACGTGACTGTTGTCGTAGACCTCGATCCGCTCGGGCGGCGCGTCGAGCCCGAGGCGCTCGGCGAGCTCGGCCAGGAGCTCGGCCTGCGTCCCGAGCTCGGCGATCCGCCGGGCGAGGGCTTCCTTGGCGTTCCTGAGGGCGAGCTCGAGCAGCCGCCTCTTTTCGCCGCGCCGCGGGACGCGCATCTCCACCTTGCGCCCGGCCGAAACCGAAAGAGCCTCGCTCAGCAGATCCGGTTCGGGGACCGGATCGGAGAGGAGCAGGAGGGGGGGTGCCGTGCGCTCGGCGTAGAACTGGGCGACGAACGCCTGGAGGATCTCGCCCGGTTCGCTGTCCTTGGTGTGGGCCGGGAAATAGGCCCGGTTACCGTAATTCCGCCCGTCGCGATAGAAGAAGACCTGGATGCACGCCTGCGCTCCTTGGACGGCGAGCGCGATCACGTCGGCATCGGCCACCGCTTCGGTGTTGATCTCTTGCTGGCTCTGGACGTGGGCGAGCGCGCGCAGGCGGTCGCGGTACACCGCCGCGGTCTCGAAATCCAACCGATCCGCCGCTTCTGTCATCTCGCGCTTGAGCCGCTCGTGGACCTCGCGCGAACGGCCCGAGAGGAAATCGCGCACCTCGGCGACGAGTCGGGTGTACTCTTCGGGGCCGATGCGCCCCACGCAGGGGGCGGAGCAGCGCTTGATCTGATAAAGAAGACAGGGACGCGAGCGGCTCTCGAAGACCGTATCGGCGCAGGATCGCAGCGGGAAGGCGCGCAGCAGAGCGTTCAAGGTGGCGTTGACCGCCCCGGCCGAGGCGAAGGGCCCGAAATATTCCGTGCCCGGCCGTTTCGGGCCGCGGTATTTGAACAGCTGCGGGAACGGATGATCGCAGCGCAGCGCGATGTAAGGGAAACTCTTGTCGTCGCGGAGGACGATGTTGAAGGGCGGGCGATAACGCTTGATGAGGTTGGCTTCGAGCAACAGCGCTTCGACTTCGCTGTTCGTCGTGACCACCTCGAGGTCGCGGGTGAGGGCCACCATCCGCTGCAGCCGTGCCGGCAACTTGTGCGGATTGGCGTAGGCCGCGACCCGTTTTTTGAGCGAGCTCGCCTTGCCGACGTAAAGGACCTGGCCCTTCTCGTCGAGCATCCGGTAGACCCCGGGCTCGTTGGGCAGGATCGCGAGCCGGCGGCGGACGAGCTCCGCCCCTCGGGCCGGCGCCGCGCCCCCTTCCGCGGCCGGCGCGCCCTCCTCTTCCGATCCGCTGCGCTCGAGAAGCTCCTGAGCCATCGGTCGTTCTTTGGGATGACGGGCCGGCGCGGTCAAGCGGGGACGGCTCCCCGCCGTCCCCGGGCCCGGTTCAGCGAGCCAAACGTCGGAGCATGGCCCGCATCTGGACGATCTCGGCTTCTTGGGCGCGGACGATCTCTTCGGCGAGCTTCTTGACTTCCGGATCCTTGCCGAAAGCGAGGACCACGCGGGCCATGTCGATCGCGCCTTGATGGTGCGGGATCATGGCGCGCAAGAAATCGACATCGGCATCGCCCGAATAGGCGATGTCCATGTCGCGGTGCATCTTGGCGTTCGCCGCCTTGAAGGCGGCGGTCGCCGGCGGATCGGCCGTCGACGGCGTCCCCCCGGGGACCGGTCCGGGTCCGTGCATCATCGGTCCGTGCATCATGGGCATCTGGCCCTGCGTCATCGGCATCGGGCCTCGCGTTTCGGCTCCGTGCGGCATCGCGCCCGGCATCGCCGGCGGCCCGAAGCCCGGGCCCGCGGGCGGCCGGGGGTCGGCTTGCGCGAAGATCGGATCCGCGGCGAGCGACGAGGCGATCGCGACGGTCGCGAGGAACGCGGCATACTTCATGGTTCCCTCTTCGAGATCGGGTGCCTTCACGAGGCGGACGCGCGCGACGTCCGCCGGTCACGAGCGCTCGAGCGGGAAACCCGGGGGTGGTCGCCACGGAACCGAAGCGCGCGGCCGCAGACGCACGCGGGCATCGGCGAGAGGTCCGCGGTCGTGGTCGACGACCGCCGGCCCGGCCGCCGGTACGGGCGCGAGAGCGAGGGCGCAGTGCCAGGCGCAGAGTTCGCGCGCGCAACGGATCGCCTCTCGCTCGGCGAGCGGAGCCCCGGCGTCCGGCCCGGAGACGGAAGGCGCCGCGACGGGCTCGACACCGGGGCGATCGACGGCCGGTCGCTCGGCTCGGGCGTGCGGACAGGCCCGCGCGAGCGCGAGCGGGAAACAGAGGAGCAGGACGACGGCGAGCAGAAGCGGCCCGAAACGCGGACGGTCCCGAAGCATGGGAAACGTCTACCAGACCCGCCGCGCGGCGTCATCGGTCGGGCGACCGCGAAATCTCGAGAGGCGGGGCTCCGGCCGCGAGCACCACCGCCGCGGCCACGAGGAGCTGGCCCAGGAGCTCGCGCGCGCTCGGGCGTTCCCGGAACAGGCGTCGACCGACGACGAGCGCGAAGAGCATCTCGACGAGGCCGAGGGTGCGCACCGCCGCGGCGGGGGCGAGCGAGAAGGCGACGAACCATCCGGCCGAGGCCAAGGCGCCCGCGGTTCCGGCGAAAAGCGATCCGCGCCGGGCGCGCGCGACGGCGGCGAGCACGCCCGGATCGCGGAAGAGGAGCCAAACCGCGAGGAGAAGGCTCTGCAATCCCTGAGCGAGCAGGAGCGTCCAGGTCGCGGCGAGCAAGGACCCCGGGCCACCCGCGGCGAGGACGGAGGCGCGGTAGGCGACGGCGGCGAGGGCGAAACCGGCACCGATCGCGAAGCCGCGCCAGGCGACGGCGCGTGCCCGGGCGCCGAAGAGTTCGCGCAAGCGCACGCCTTCGGCCGAGAGCAGGATCACGCCGGCGGTCGCCGAGAGCACCGCGAGCCAGCCCCCGAGCCCGAGGCGATCGCCGAGCAGAAGCCAGCCGGCGAGGGCGACGAGCAGGATCTCGGTCTTCGACCAGGCGACGGCGACCGCGAAGTTGCGCCGCGCCATGACCTCGAGGAGAAAGAAGGTGGCGAGGATCTGAGCGACGGCGCCGATCGGCAGCCAGAAGAGAAGCGCGGGCGGGAAGCGTTCGAGCTCGGAAGGGGCGAACGACGCGGCGAGGGCGAACAAGACGGCCGAGGCCGGCAGCCCGTAGAGAAAGCGCACCGACGTCGCGCCGACCCCGCCGAGCTCGCGCACGAGGCCGCGCTGGAGCGCGTTGCGCGCGGTCTGAGCGGCGGCGGCGACGAGGGTCGCGGGGATCCACAGCCAGACGGGCAAGATCACGACGGCACGGGCTCCACCCGCCCCTCCACCAGACGCCAGATGCGGTCGGTGCGCCGGGCGAGCTCGGCGTCGTGCGTCACGATCAGCACCGCGGCGCCGGCCTCGCGCACGACCTCGAGCAGGAGCGCGAACACTTCCTCGGCGGTGTGCGGGTCGAGATTGCCCGTGGGCTCGTCGGCCAGAAGGAGCGCGGGACGATTGGCGAGCGCGCGCGCGATCGCCACCCGCTGCTGCTCGCCCCCGCTCAGCCGGCCCGGGCGGTGGTGGAGGCGCTCGGCGAGCCCGAGCCGGGCGAGCAGCGCGCGTGCGCGGGCTTCGGCCGCTCGCCATCCGACCCCGGCCAGGAGCTGGGGCAGCACGACGTTCTCGAGCGCGCTGAAGTCGGCGAGGAGATTGTGGAACTGGTAGACGAAGCCGATGCGCGCGCGCCTGAGCCGCGTGCGTTCGGCATCCGAGAGGTCGCCGGCCGCGCGCCCTTCGATCACCACCTCGCCGGCGCTCGGCCGCTCGAGCAGGCCCGCGATGTGCAGGAGCGTGGACTTGCCGGAGCCCGAAGGACCCACGAGAGCGGCGAGCGTGCCGGCCTCGAGTTCGAGATCGACGCCTTTGAGGACCTCGAGCGTCACGGTCCCCTGCAGAAAACTGCGGCGAATGCCGACGAGCCGCAGCACCGGGGCGGAGGCGGTCATTCGTAGCGCAACACCTCGACCGGATCGAGCCGCGCGGCCCGGAAGGCCGGATAGATGGTGGCGAGGAAGGAGAGCAGGAGCCCCATGGCCACCACCCGCGCGGTGCTCGCGAATTCGACCCGTGCGGGCAGTTGCGAGAGAAAACGGATCTCCGCCGCCCAGAGCTCGGCTCCGCTCAGGGCCTCGAGCCACTGCCGGATGGTGTCGATGTTGAGAGCGAAGGCGAGGCCCAACAGGAGCCCGGCGGTCGTCCCGACCACCCCCAAGGTCGAGCCCGCGAGCACGAAGATCCGCACGATCGCGGCGCGGGTGGCGCCCATGGTGCGCAGCACGGCGATGTCGCGGCCCTTGGAGCGGACGAGCATGGTGAGGCCGGTGACGATGTTGAAGGCGGCGACCAGGATGATCAGGGTCAGAATCAGGAACATGACGTTGCGCTCGGTCTCCAGCGCGGCGAAGAAGTGGCGGTTGAGCTGCTGCCAGTCGACCAGGCGGCCGGCACCGGCGACGGTGGCGAGAAGCAGAGGGCGCAAGCGGCCGATCGCCTCGGGATCTTCGACCATGATCTCGATCGCCGACACGCGCCCGTCGAGCTCGAAATAGATCTGGGCGTCTTCGAGACCGACGAAGACGAAGCTCGAATCGTACTCCCACATGCCGACTTCGAAGATCGCCGCGACTTCGAAACTCTGGATGCGCGGCACGGTGCCGAAGGGGGTGGCGGTGCCCTTGGGCGAAATCAGCGCGATCTTGGAGCCGAGCCCCAGACCCATGCGCAGCGCCAGGCGCGAGCCCACGGCGATGCGGCCGCGGCCGGCGAGCGCTTCGAGTCGCCCCTGTTTGACCGCCTCGGCGAAGATCGCGCGCGCGGCGAGCTCTTGCGGCCGCACCCCGCGCACCACCACCCCCGCCGCCACGCCGTGGGCGGTGGCCATGACCTGGCCTTCGACGTAAGGCACGGCTTCGATCACCCCCGGCACGCGGCGCAGCCGCTCGGCGAGGAGGTCGAAGTCCGCGAGGCCTTCGGGGCCGGCGACGACCGAGGCGTGGCCGTTGAAGCCGAGCACGCGGCCCAAGAGCTCGTGGCGGAAGCCGTTCATGACCGCGAGCACGACGATGAGCGTGCCGACCCCGAGCGCGATGCCCACGAGCGCGAAGCCGGCGACGAGCGAGACGAAGCCTTCGCCCTTGCGCGGCCGCAGATAGCGGAAGGCGACGAGCCGTTCGGCCGGCGCGAACATTCAGGCGAGAAGGCGCGCGAGCAGGGCCTCCGGATCGAGGTCCGTGCGCGCGCCGCTTTTGCGCTCCTTGAGCTCGACCTTGCCTTCCTTGACCCCGCGCGGGCCGACGGTGATCTGGAAGGGCAGCCCGATGAGGTCCATCGTCGCGAACTTGACCCCGGCGCGCTCGTCGCGATCGTCGTAGAGCACCTCGACCCCGGCGTTGCACAGCCGCGCGTAGAGCTCCTCGGCCATCGCCGTGCACGAAGGATCGTCCGGACGCAGGTTGACGAGCCCGACCCGGAAGGGAGCGACCGATTCGGGCCAGACGATGCCGTGCTCGTCGTGGTGAGCCTCGATGATCGCGCCTACGAGCCGCGAGACGCCGATCCCGTACGATCCCATCTCGACCTCGATTTCGCGGTCGTCGGGGCCGGTCACGGTGGCGCGCATCGGCTTCGAATACTTGGTTCCGAAATAGAAGATGTGCCCCACCTCAATTCCGCGTCCGGTGCGCAACCGCTCCGGCGGAACCGGGCAGCGGGCCGGATCGTGTTTGTCGTCGGTGGCGGCATAGAGGCTCTTGAGCTTCTCGATGTCGAGCTCGGCCGCCGAGAAATCGATCTCCTCGAACGCCTGATCGTAGAAGACGTGGCTCTCCCCGGTCTTGGCGAGGATCTGGAACTCGTGGCTCATGGTGCCGCCGATGGGGCCGGATTCGGCCTGCATGGGAATGGCGGTGAGGCCCATGCGGCGGAAAGTGCGCAGATAGGCCACGAACATGGTGTCGTACGACCGGCGCGCGCCTTCCGCATCGAGATCGAAGCTGTAGGCGTCTTTCATGAGGAACTCGCGGCCGCGCATGACGCCGAAGCGCGGGCGGATCTCGTCCCGGAATTTCCACTGGATCTGGTAGAGGTTGAGGGGAAGCTGGCGATAGCTCTTGACGTGCCGACGGAAAATGTCGGTGACGTTCTCTTCGTTGGTGGGTCCGTAGAGCATCCTGCGCTCGTGGCGGTCGAGGACGCGCAGCATCTCGGGACCGTAGGCGTCCCAGCGCCCGCTCTCGATCCACAGATCGGCGGGCTGGATGGTCGGCATCAGGATCTCGATCGCCCCCGCTCGATCCATCTCCTCCCGCACGATCCGCTCGACCTTCTTGAGCACGCGGAAGCCGAGCGGCAGCCAGTTGTAGATGCCGGCGGCGAGCTGCTGGATCATGCCGGCCCGGAGCATGAGCCGATGCGAGACGATCTCGGCTTCGGCCGGCGCCTCTTTGAGGACGGGCAGGAAGTAACGCGTCAGGCGCATGGGTCACGGGCTTCCGCGGGAAGGCCGGCGCACTCTAGTGGCTGGCCTCCGCCACCGCAACCGACGCGGCACGGACC
Source organism: Geminicoccaceae bacterium (assembly GCA_025062095.1). GTDB lineage: Bacteria > Pseudomonadota > Alphaproteobacteria > Geminicoccales > Geminicoccaceae > JANXAZ01. Next base: position 1,664 of record JANXAZ010000033.1, on the reverse strand, counting down.
GTTCGGCGCGCTCCCCGCGTTCGACGCGCCCGCGCTCGGACCCGTGCGCGCCGCGCGGGCGGCGCATCGGGGATCGCCCGGGCACCGCTCGGCCGCGGGTCGAGCGGATCGAAGCGCGCCACCGTCGCGCTCTTGCCGCCGCCGAACCAGCCGCGCGCCTGGGCCCGGTGGAGCACGACCGCTCGGTGCCGGCCGGGCTCCGTGGCCCGGATCCGCGCCGGCAGGCGGGTGGCGGTCGCGGAGCGGATGAGGACGGCCTCGCGCTCGGGCCCGAAGGTCGGCGTCACCCCCGCGAGCGCGCGGCGATCGAGCAGATCGACGAAACCGATCGCGGCCGCGAGAATCGAGCCCGGGTGCGCCGTCGGCCGCGAGGTCGTGCTGCAGGAGAGTCGGGCTCGCCGCCGAGAAACCGCGATGATCGAACGGCTCCCGCAGCCGGGCCGCGGCCCCCGGCGCGAAGCGAATGCCGGGACGGGCGCTCTCGGGGGGCGCCGCGCATGGCGCGGATCGCCGCGGCGAGCGCGCCCCGGGTCGCCGCCGGCAGATCCTCCGGGCGCAGCGGCTCGGGCGCGGCCCGCTGCCGCGCCGGCGAGCCGGCGGGTCCGGCTCCGCCCGGCTCGCCCGGGCAGCCGGCGAGCGCCAGGACGGCCGCACCCGAAACGAGACGCGAGGGGAGGGGGATCGAGGCCGCGTTCCCCTTCTCGGCGCGCCGCCGGGAGAAGGCTCGTGCGGCCCGGCGGTCAGCCGCCGCCCGAAGGCGGGCTCTGGTTCGGCACGCCTTTGCCCGGCGCTTCGCCGATCCGGTCGGCGGTGCTCACCAGCACCGGATGGGCGAGCTCCTTGCCCTTCTCGACCCCGGCCTCGGTGACGACGTAGCCGACCCCGTTCGGCACGAGCCTGGCGACGCCCTCGGGGGTCGGCGCGCCGATCTGGTTCATCGTGCTCGTGGCGTCCTTGGCGTTCTTCGACGTGCCGTCGGTCGCCTTGCCGAAGGCGTTGCGGGCCAGATGGTCGAGCCCGGCGCCGATGGCACCGCCCCGGAGGCCCTTCTCGGTGGCTTCGGCCCGCGGGGCGCCCCGGTCGATCGCTTCGGCACAGGCCTCGACGAAGGCGCGGCCGCCGGTGAGCGCGGTATCGGTGTCGGAAAGACCGGAGACGAAGTTCGAGCCGTATCGGGCCCGGCTCCCGAGCCGATCGAGGCCGCTCGCGATCGTCTCGAGCGTTTCCCAGAGACTGCCCTCGAGGCCGGCCTTCCGGGCCTCCCGCGCGGCTCGCTCCCGCGGCGTGAGCGGCGGCAGCCCGGCCGTGCCGCCGGCGATCCCGCCGCCGGGCTCGGGCGGATCGAAGGCCGGCGGGCCGTACCGATCGGGCGGGCCGAGCCGGATCCCGCCGAGCGATTCTTCGGGTGCGCCACCGCCGCCTCCCCCGCCTCCGCCTCCGCCTCCGTCGCCGCCGCCGTGGACCGCCGCCTCGCCGGCGAGCGCGAGCCCGACGGCCGCGCCCGAGAGCACCCGTCGCCGAACGGTTCCGGGCTCCTGCATCCCACCCTCACAGCACGCTCGGGTGGGAATGGCCGAACGGCGGCGGATCGGGCCGCGAGCGCGCGAAGATGGGCCGATGTTCCCCGCGGCGCAGGACCAGGAGCCCGCGCCGACGGCCGCACG
>JANXAZ010000032.1 GCA_025062095.1 Geminicoccaceae bacterium | reverse complement strand
CGCTCGAGCGCGAGCGGTTGCTCTGGCGCGACCATCCCGCCGAGCCGGAGATGCTCGATCGGCTGTTCGCGCTCGAACGCGAAGCCGGGCGTCCGGATGCGGCTCTCGCGACCGCCTGCGCGCGCCTCGCCCGTCACCCGGGAGCACCGGGCGCCGAGCGGCTGCTCGAGCGGGCCCGCGACCTCTTCGTTACGCTCGTCGCGGATCCACAGCCGCGCCTCGATCCGGTTTCGGCGCTCGCGCGGCTGCGCGGCTGTCCGCGGCTTTCGGGTGCGGACGAGCGGGGCGCCCGGACCGCGAGGATCCTCGCCGAGCGGCTCGCGGCGCTCGGATTGCACCGCGTCGCCGCCGAGCTTCTCGTCGAACAGGCCGCCGCGGCGCCCGAAGGAGCGCTGCGCGCGGAACTCGTCCTCGAAGCGGCGCACCGACTGCACGCCGCCGGACGGACCGACGCCGCGCTCGCGCTTCTCGACGCCGAGCGGACGAGTCTCGCCTCGGACCGGGAGCGCGCGGCCCGTGCGGAAGAGCTCCGCGCGCGGTTGCGCGCACCGAGCGCCCCCCTCCGTCTCGACGCACGAACCAAGCTCCACGAAGCCCGCCGGACGGGGGATCCGCGTGCCGTCGCGCGCGCGGCGGAAGATCTTCTGCGCTCGCCCCTGCCCGCTGCCGAGCGGCGGGCCGTGGCGCTCGAGCTCGTCGCCGCCCTGGCCGCGCTTCCCGATCGGGAAGCCTTGCGCGGCGCGGCCGAGCGATTGGCGGTGGAGTTCGAAGGCGGGCCGGAGGCTCGGTTCTTCCGCCATTTGGCATCGCAGGCGGGCACGGGCGCGGAAGCGGTGCCGGGGCTGATCGAGCAGGAGCTCGCCGCCGCCCGCGCGCTCCTCGCGGGCCGCCCGTGAGCCGCCTCGTCGCGAAGCGGGCGAACAGAGGCCCCGGTCCGCCCGCAGCCGGATGCGGCCGAAGGCCTCGCCGGGCGATCGTTCGCGCGGATGGCGCGATCGCGGACGATCCCGGCGCCGGGATCCGTTTTCGCGAGCCGCTTCCCGCGCGATCCGGTCGGCGGCTCGCCCGCCGGCGGAGCCGCGGCGTCGATCCTCAGCCCGCGCGCCGCGTCGCGGCCTCCGCGGGGCGGCCGCGGCGCATCCAGGCGAAGGCGTGCGCGACCATGGCGTCGAGCTCCGTCCAGCGCGGCTCCCAACCCAGGACGTCGCGGATGCGACGGGCATCGGCCACGACCTCGGGGGGATCGCCCGGCCGTCGAGGCGCGACCCGGGTGGGCACGCTGCGGCCGGTGACGCGCTCGACCGCGGCGACGACCTCGCGCACCGTGTGGCCGCGGCTGTAGCCGCAGTTGAGCACCGCGCCGGCTCCTCCGCCGAGGAGGTAGTCGAGGGCGAGCCGATGGGCGGTGGCGACGTCGCTGACGTGCACGTAATCGCGCACGCACGTCCCGTCGCGGGTCGGATAGTCGACTCCGAACACAGGGACGAAAGGACGCAGGCCGAGCGCCGCTTCCAACGCGACGCGGACGAGATGGGTCGGGCCGTCGGGGAGCGGACCGGCGCGGAGCTCGGGGTCGGCGCCGGCGACGTTGAAATAGCGCAGGATCACGAAAGGCAGGTCGTGGGCCGCGGCCGCGTCGCGCAGCACGCGTTCGAACATGAGTTTCGACCATCCGTAAGGGTTGATCGGCCGCGTCGGTGCCTCTTCGTCCACCGGCGACCGCTCGGGAACGCCGTAAACCGCGGCGGTGGAGGAGAACACGAAGGCCGCCACGCCGTGGGCGACGCAGGCCTCGAGCAGAGCGAGACCGACGGCGACGTCGTTGCGGTAATAGGCGAGCGGATGACGGACGCTCTCGGGGACGAGGATCGAGGCCGCCAGATGCACGACCGCCTGCACGTCGTAGCGGGCGAGGGTCTCGCGCACCAGGTCGCGGTCGCCGACGCCGCCGAGGACCACCGAGCAGTCGCGATGGAGCGGAAGGAGCCGGCCGGTGCTCAGATCGTCGAGGACGACCACCGGCCAGCCCGCCTCGCGCAGCGCGAGCACGACGTGCGCACCCACGTATCCCGCCCCGCCGGTGACCAGCACGCTTCCCGCCCGTCCCATGTCCCTCCGCTTCCGGCTCGGTTTTCCCGTTCCTGTAGAGCACGGGCAGAGAGCGCGTCGACGGTTCGGTGCCGTGCCGCGGGGTGTCCGGAGGCCGCCGAGTGCGCATCGGCGACGGTTTTCGGCCGGGGTCGGGCGCGTCGGGGCAACTTTACACTTTCAGGTTGATCCAACGCCTGTAAATAAAAAACTAATAGCTTATACACTGGCGCGATCCGAATATCTGAGCCTGGATCGCCGCGGAATAGAATCGCCGAGGCGCGATTCACGGAACGTTCACCGAGCCGTCTTCCGGGTACGCGCCGCCCGCCGCGCGGCGACTTGAGTCGCGACGGATGCTATGGCAGGTGCTCCGGTCGCGGAGCGGGCGATCGCAACGCGGAGGAACGATGAGCGCGAAGCGCCGACGGGGGCGCGGCGGAGGGACGGGCGCGGCGGCGGGTCGGCCGCACCCGACGCGGCCCGCGCGCGCCGCCCTGAGCGCGCTTCTGCTCGCCGTCGGCTGCACGAACCTGCCCGAGGCCCCGCGCGAGTGGAGCCCTTCGGTGCCGCCCGCGGAAACGCGGGCCTATCGGATCGCCCCCGGCGACGATCTGCAGATCTTCGTCTGGCAGGACCGCGACCTCTCCTCGAAGGTGCGGGTGCGGCCGGACGGCCGCATCTCCGTGCCGCTTCTGGGCGACGTCGAGGCGGCCGGCTCCACGCCGGCCGAGCTCGGCCGCGAGCTCGAGCGGCGGCTCGCCGAATTCGTCCAGCGCCCCAAAGTCACGGTCGTCGTCACCGAGTTCGTAGGTCCGCTCGAGCAGCAGATCCGGATCGTCGGCGAGGCGGTGCGGCCGCAGGTGCTGCCCTGGCGGCCGGGGATGACGGTGCTCGACGCTCTGATCGCCGCGGGCGGGCTCACGCCCTTCGCCGACGCCAACCGCACGATGCTCGTTCGACAGGAGGCGGAGGGCCCGGTGCGCTACCGGGTCCGCGTGGGCGATCTCCTCGGCCGGGGCGACATCACCGCCAACGCCCGGCTCGCTCCGGGAGACGTGCTCATCGTCCCGGAGGCCTTCTTCTGACCCCCATGCCCTCGACGCTCGAGCAGCTTTTCGCCTTCGCCCGATTCCTCTGGCGACACCGCTGGTCGTTTCTGGGCCTCACGGCGGCCTGCCTGCTCGTCGGCGCGGTGGCGGTGACGCTCTGGCCCAGCCGTTACGAGGCCACTGCTCGTGTTTACGCCGATACGGATCGCATGTTGGGCCCGCTCCTCAAGGGCCTCACGGTGGAAACCGACCTCTCCCGTCAGCTCGACGTCTTCCAGCGCACCCTGCTGAGCCGCCCCAATCTTGAGAAAGTTCTCGAGAGTTCGGGTCTGGCGCACCGCGCTCCCGACCCCCTCGCGCGCGAACGCGCGATCGGCGCGCTCAAGAACGCGATCAAAGTGAGTTCGCAGGGTTGGAACTTGTTCGCCGTCTCCTACCGCGATCGCGACCCGGAAACGGCGCGGCGGGTGGTCCAAGCCCTGCTCGACATCTTCGTCGCCACCAATCTCGGCGTCAGCCGCGAGGACATGCTCGCCGCCCAGCGCTTCATCGACGAGCAGATCGCCGTTCAGAGCCGAGCCCTCGACGAAGCCGAGCGGCGGCTCGCCGAGTTCCAGAAAACCCAGGCCCCCGATCTCCCCGGCGGCCAGGGTTATTTCGCGGCCTTGCAGGAGCTTCGCCGACAGATCGCGGACATCCAACGCGAACTCGACGCCGCGCGGGCGGAAAAGCAGGCCCTCGAGCGCCAGCTCCGGAACGTGCCCGCGCTCGTGAGCGCCCCCCGCGCCGCGATCGGTGCCGGCTCCGAGCCGGGAGTCGCCGAGGAGCTCGCCGCCTTGCGCCGGCGTCTGCTCGAGCTGCAGGCGCGATACACCGAGCGCCATCCCGACGTCGTCGCCACCAAAGAGGCGATCGCCGCCCTCGAAGCGCGCAGCGGCCGCGCGGGCGAACGGGGCGGCGCGGTCGCCGTCTCCAACCCCGTCTACGAGCAGATCCGCGTCCGCATCGCCCAGAAGGAAGCCGAGATCGCGCAGCACGTCGTGCGCCTGGCCCGCGCCGAAGAGCAACTCGCGGACCTGGAAGCCCGAGGCCGCACGATCCCGGAGATCGAAGCCGAGCTCAAACGCCTGACACGCGATTACGAAGTGATCAAAAGAAACTACGAGGAGCTCCTGGCGCGCCGCGAGGCGGCCCGCATCGCCGGCGAGGTCGACGCCCGCCAGGAACGCGTCGCCTTCCGCGTGGTCGAGCCGCCGGTCCTCCCGGTGTTGCCGGCGAGCCCGCCGCGGCTCCTCCTCCTCGCCGGCCTCCTGCCCGCGGCGAGCGGTTTCGCCGCCGCGGTTCTCTTCGCCCGCCGGCTCGTCCGCGGCACCTTCGAGAGCCTCGCCGAGCTCCAGCGCAGCTATCCCTTGCGCGTGCTCGGTGCGGTGAGCGAGGTGGCGCGGCCGGGCCGGGGGCCGCGGCGCGAGCGCTGGACGTTCACCGCCGCCTTCGGTCTCTTGGTCGCCTTCGTGGCCGCCCTCGCCGTGGCGGAACGCCTGCAGCTCGTCGAACCGGTGCGCGGGCTCGTCCTCGAGCGCTTGTGGGGCGAGAAGGCATGAGCGCCGCCGTCCGCGGTCGGCCCGACGTCGAGCCGCGCGCGGTGCCGCTGCGCGCCTCGCCGCGCATCCGGGAAACGCCCGGCGGTCGCGCGGAGGGGCGCGGGCGCCCGCGCGCCGGCCCGGATCCGGCGGCGCCCGCGGGGCCGCACGAGCCGAGCCCGGTCGTCGCCGTCGATCGCCGACGCCTGCGCGCGCAGGGTTGTCTCGATCCCGAAGGCGGGCGCAGCGGCCTCGGGGAAGAGCTGCGCGTGATCAAACGCCCGCTGCTCGAACGCGCCCTCGCCGCTTCGGCGCCCCGGCGCGACCGCGTCCTGCTCGTGACCAGCGCGCTGCCCGGCGAGGGCAAGACGTTTCTCGCCGTCAACCTCGCCCTGAGCATCGGCCTCGAACTCGACGCGCGCGTGCTCCTGATCGACGCCGATCCCCTGCGCGCCGGGGCGACGACGCTTCTGGGACTGCCGAGGGCGCCGGGGCTCGCCGAGATCTTGCGGCCGCATCCGATCGATCCCGGCCGGGCCCTGATCCGCACCGATCTCGGCGGGCTTCTCGTCCTGCCCCCGGGCGAACCCGAGCCGCGCTTCACCGAACTCGTCTCCGCCCGCCGCATGCAGCGGCTCGTCGACGCCGTCCTGAGCGCCGACCCGCGGCTCGTGCTCGTGATCGATTCGCCGCCTCTGCTCGCGAGCTCGGAAGCCCAAGCGCTCGCGCGCCTCGCGGGGCAGACCGTGTTCGTGGTCGCCGCCGGTGCCACGCCCAAACGCGCGGTCGACCGCGCGCTCGCCCTCCTCGTGGAGCGGACCGACGTCCAGCTCGTGCTCAACCGCGCCCCCGAGGACACGGCTTCGGCCTACGAGGCCTACGCCGCTTCGGTGGCCGAGCGGACGAAGGACCCGCGCCCGACGGGACGGTTCCTGACCCGCGCCGGGGCCGCGGCGGGCTGGCTCGCTCTGTTCGTCCCGACCCTCGTCCCGGGCGCCCGGGAGATCGTTCCGCGCATCGAGCTCGCCACCGCGGTCACCGACAACGTGCGGCTCGCCCCGGAGGATCGCGCGCGCAGCGACATCGCCGCGGCGGTGGGCATCGGCGTGCGGGCCGCGAGCGAGCGCGGCGCCCTGCGCGGCCGGCTCGACTACGTGGCCAAGCAGTTCCTCTACCGCGAAACGAAGGGCGGCGACGAGCTCCGCCACGCCCTCGACGCCGCGGCCCGCGCGACCCTCGTCGAGGACCGCCTCTTCCTGGACCTCGCGGCGGAAGCGGGCGACGTCTTCGAAAGCGGATCGCGTCTGCGACCGCGCTCGGAGTTCGCGCAGCTCGATTCCCGGGCCCGGCGGATCGCCGGAACGGTGAGCCCGGTGCTGGTGGCCGAGCTCGGCGGCCTGGCGCGGGGGAGCCTCCGCTACCGCTACACGGAAGTGGTCCACCGCGGGGCCGCGGATCTCGCCGACGCCCGCGGTCACGGCGCCGCGGCTCTGCTCGCGAGCCCGGCCGCCGGCAGCGGTGGCGGCTGGACCGCCGGCTTTCTGGTCGATCGCACCGATTTCGGCCCCTCCGCTTCGGTACCGGCGCGACGAGCCGATGCGCTGCTCGCGACCTTCGACGCCGAGCTGCCGATCGCACCCGCGAGCGCGCTCCTGGCCGGCTTCGGCTGGTCGTATCTCTCCGACGAGCTCTTGCGCGACGGCGGAGGCGGCTATCCCTTCTGGCGGCTCGGCGTCCGGATCCGAGCCGGCGAGCGGACGCTGCTGCGGGCGAGCTTCGGACGGGTCTTCGGTCGACCCTCGGGCGAGGTCCGCCTCGATCTCGGCCTCGGCCCGCGCACCGAGCTGCAGCTGGCCTACGAAGAAGGGCTCAGGACGCGCTTCGACGAGATCCGACTCGCGCTCACCGAGCCCGAGCGGTGGCGACCTCCCCGCGAGCGGGAAGACCCCGAGGCCGCTGTCCGCGCCCGGCTTCTCGAAGAGCTCCTCCCCCGCCGTCCGCTCCCCGTCGCGGACGCTCCGACCGAGATCCGCCGTGGCCGCGTTCGCCTCGCGCTCGAACGCGCGCGGACGCTCGCCGCCCTGAGCGGCTATCTCCAGTCGGCGCGGCCGGAGGGGGGCGACGAAAGCCGCCTCGAGGGCGGGATCGAGGCCGCTTTCGTGCGCCGGCTCGATCGACGGCACGAGTTCGAGGCCCGGTTGGGCTACGAACGTCTGTACCTGACGCGCGAACAGAGGAGCGTCGACGATCTCTCGACCACCCTCGTGCTGCGCCGCAGGCTCGGCGAGGGCACGCGGATCGAGCTCGGCTACGACTTCTTGCGACGCTTCGGATCGCGGGCCGGCGACATCGTCGCAAACACGATTTTCCTGCGCGCCGTCAAGGAGTTCTGAGGTGGACTACATCCGCTTCTACGGTTTGACGGCCCGCCCCTTCCGGCTCGTGCCGGATCCGCGCTTCTATTTCCCTTCCCGCGCCCAGCGGCGCGCCCTGCTCGCTCTTTCGGCGGCCCTGCGAAGCGAGGGCGGGCTGGTTCTGCTCACCGGCGGACTCGGGGTCGGGAAGACCACCCTGCTGCACTATCTGCGGGCGGAGCTCGGGCCCGGAAGCGTGGTCGCGCCCGAGCTCCCGGGCGTGCCGCTCGGACCGGAAGAAACGCTCGCGGCGATCGCGCGGGCTCTGGACCCGGAGCGCGAGCCGCGCCCGCGCGAAGGCGATCCCGGGAGGCTCCCCCGGGTCGCGGCCGAGGACCGCCGGGCTCGTTTGCTCGTCCTCGACGAGGCCCAGACCCTGGGGCCCGAAGCCCTCGCGGTCCTCGGCGAACTCGACCGTCTCGGTCGCGGCGCGGAGCGGATCCGGCTCGTCCTCGTCGGCCGTCCCCGGCTCGTGGACGTCCTCGCCGCCCCCGAACTCGCGCGTTTGCGCGAGCGGATCGCCGGCACCTGCACGCTGGGTCCGCTCGAGCCCGGGGAGATCCGCCTTTACCTCGAACATCGGCTCGCGCGGGTCGGCTGGTCGGGGATCCCGCGCTTTTCCGAGGGAGCCTGCGCGGCGATCCACGTGTTGAGCGGGGGCAGGCCCCGCCGCGTGAACCTCCTCTGCTCGCGCCTTCTCGTGCTCGGCGCCCTGGAAGGACGGCGCGAGTTCGGGGTCGAGGACGTGGAAACCGCCGCCTGCGAGCTCGAACCGCCCTTCCCCGGGATCGCGACGAGCGGGACGATCGACGCGCTCGCGCGATCTGCGCTCGCCTGCGATTCTCGCGCGGGCCCCTTTCCGACCGGAGAGGACACGGCTCCGGCTCGCGCACGGCCGGCAGAGCGCGGGCGGGCGCACCCCCTCGATCGGTTCGCGGAAGCGGAGGTGCGCGCGCGATCCCGCGACGACGTCGAAGCGGAGGCGCCACGTGGCTGAGACGATGCGCGATCGGGGGCCGGTCCACGCCTTGACGATCGATCTCGAGGACTATTTTCACGCCGCCGCCCTCGCCCGCTTCTTCCCGCGCGAGCGCTGGCCGCATCTCGAACGCCGCGTCGTCGCCAATACGCTGCGGCTGCTCGATCTTCTCGCCGCCCGTGGGGCGAAGGCCACCTGGTTCGTGCTCGGCTGGGTGGGCGAGCGCGAGCCCGCGCTCGTGCGCCGGATCGCCGAAGCGGGCCACGAGATCGCCAGCCACGGATACGGGCACGCCTCGCTTTTCGCCCTCGATCCCGCCTCCTTCCGCGCCGATGTCGCCCGCGCCAAAGCGGTCCTCGAAGACGCGACCGGCCGCCCGGTTGCGGGATATCGGGCACCCAACTTCTCGCTCGGACCCGAAACCGCTTGGGCCTACGGCGTGCTCGCCGAGGTCGGTCACCGCTACAGCTCGAGCACGCATCCCGCGCGTCTTTCGGCCTATCGCAGCGCCGCGGCCGCCCCGGCGCCGAGCGTTCGCGACACGATCCTCGAGATTCCGGTGAGCGTCTTGTGTCTGCCTGTGGCGGGATCGGCGCCGTTCGCCGGCGGTGCGTGGTTCCGGCTGATGCCCGAAGCCTATCTGTCCTTCGCGTTCCGTCGGGCGGAACGATCGGGACGGATCCCCGTCGTCTTCTATCTCCACCCGTGGGAGATCGATCCCGATCAGCCGCGCCCGCGCGGGCTCGATCTCTTCACGCGCCTGCGCCATTACGGCGGGCTCGCGCGCGCACCAAGCCGCCTCGCGCGGCTGCTCGCGGCGCACCGTTTCGACCGGCTCGACCGCGCCCACCCCGCGTTGCGCGAGATCGCGGCATGAGCGCGGCCGATCCCGTGCGCATCCGCCCGCTCGCCCCCGCCGACCGCGACGCCTGGGACGCGTTCGTCCTCGCCCATCCCCGGGGCAGCCTGTTCCATCTCTCGGCCTGGGCGCGAGCGGTCGAAGAAGCCCTGGGCCAGGAAGCCCCTTTTCTTTGTGCCGAACGCGGCGGCCGCATCGTCGGGGTTCTGCCGCTCGTGGCGGTGCGAGGTCCGCTTTTCGGTCGCGCGCTCGTCTCGACCGGCTTCACCGTCGGCGGCGGCCCCCTCGCCGAGGACGACGCGATCGCCGAGGCGCTCGTGGAGGCCGCCGAACGATTGGCCCGCGAGCGCGGCTTCGCGCGCCTGGAGCTGCGCTGCCCGCCGCCCGCTCGGCCCGGCTGGCAGCCGATCGCGGGCAAGCACCTCTTCTTCCGCAAGCCCCTGGATCCCGATCCCGAGGTCAACTTCCGCAACCTGCGCCGCAAACAGCGGGCGGTGATCCGCAAGGCCCGCGAGCACGGGTTGCGGATCGAGATCGATTCCGACTGCACGCGATTCTTTCCGCTCTACGCCGCGAGCGTGCATCGGCTCGGAACGCCGGTTCTGCCGCGCGCCTGGTTCGCCGCCCTCGCGCGCCTGTTCGGGGAGCGTTGCGAGCTCGCGACCGTGCTCCACCGTGATCGCCCGGTGGCCGCGCTCCTGAGCTTCTATTTCCGCGACGCGGTCCTTCCCTATTACGCGGGAAGCCTGCCCGAGGCGCGCGCGCTCGGCGCCCACGATTTCATGTACGACGCCTTGATGCGCCGCGCGGTCGCGCGCGGCTGCCGGCTGTTCGACTTCGGCCGCAGCAAGGTCGGAAGCGGCCACGCGGAGTTCAAGAAACACTGGGGCGCCAGCGCCGAGCCGGTCGTCTACGCCCACTGGTCGCCCGTCGGCCGACCGCCTCCGGATCTCGATCCGCGAAGCGAGCGCAACCGGCTTTTCGTCCGCCTCTGGCGGCGTCTTCCGGCCCCGCTCGCGAACCGGCTGGGGCCCTGGATCGCCCGGCAGATCGGATGACGCGGATGGCCGAGATCCTCTTTCTCGCCCATCGCCTGCCCTTCCCGCCCGACAAGGGCGACAAGATCCGCTCCTTCCACATCCTCCGCCGTCTCGCCGCGCATCACCGGATTCGTCTCGGCACCTTCGTCGACGATCCCGACGATCGGGATCGGGTGCGTCATCTCGCCCCTTGGTGTGCCGAGCTCTGCGTGCGCCCGCTGCGTCGCGCGCACCGTCTCGGCCGCGCCTTGCGCGGTCTCGTCGCGAAAGAGCCGCTCTCGGTCGCGCTCTACGCCGATCCCGTCATGCAAGCCTGGGTGGACGAGCGGCTCGAGCGCTGCGATCTGGCTCTGGCCTTTTCGGGGCAGAGCGCGCGCTTTTTCTTGCGCGCGCGCTCCTCCACGCCCTGGCTTCTCGATCTCGTCGATTGCGACAGCGAGAAATGGCGGGCTCTGGCTGCGCGCGCGCGCGGGCCCAGGCGGCGTCTTTTCGCGCGCGAAGCCGAGCGGCTGTTGGCCTTCGAGCGCCGGGCGGTGGCCGCGGCGGCCCGCACCTTCCTCGTCACCCGAAGCGAAGCCGATCTGCTCGCCGAGCGCGCTCCCGAGATCGCCGCGCGCCTGTGGGTGCTCGAAAACGGGGTGGACGCCGCGTTCTTCGACCCCGCGGAAGTCCGCCCCGATCCCTGGGGCGAGCCCGGCCCGCCGAGGCTCTTGTTCACCGGGGTCATGGACTATCCACCGAACGTGGAGGCGGTGTGCTGGTTCGCGCGCGAAGTGCTACCCGCGCTGCGCGCCCGCTTCGGGCGCGTCCGCTTCGCGATCGTGGGCGCGCGGCCGGCGCGCGCCGTGACCAGGCTCGCCGATCCTCCCGACCTCTTGGTGACCGGCCGGGTGGAAGACGTCCGCGGCTGGCTTCGGCACGCGGACGTCGCGGTCGCTCCTCTCTGGCTCGCCCGCGGCGTGCCGAACAAGGTCTTGGAGGCGATGGCCATGGCCCGGCCGGTGATCGTCACCCCGGGCGCGGCCGCGGCGTTGCACGCGCGTCCGGGCGAAGAGCTCCTGGTCGGCGCGGACGCGCGCGGCTTCGTCGAGGCGATCACCGGCCTGTTCACCGATCGCGCGCGCGCCGCGGCGCTCGGCGCCGCCGCGCGGGCCCACGTCCTCCGCTGGCACGACTGGAACGTCACCCTCGCCCCGCTCGACGCCGCGATCGCCGCGCTCGCCGCGCCCCGCTCGCGCGGGCACGGTTCGCCGGCTTAGCGCGCGATCCCGAGTTCGGCCGCGAGGGCTTCGATCCGCCGCGCATTGGCGTCCCAACCGAGATCGCGTTCGAGCACCGTGGCCCGCGCGGCCGCTCCCAAGCGCGCGCGCAACGCCGGATCGTCGGCGAGCCGGTCGAGACCTTCGAACAGCCCTTCCGGCCCGACCAGCCAAGCGTCGCGGCCGTGTTCGACGAGCTCGCGGATATTGGGCGCGTCGGGCGCCAGGATCGCGCAGCCGAGCGCCATGTATTCGACGAGCTTGAGCGGGCAGGCGTAGTCCACCACCGCGGGCTGCAGCGCGATGTCGAAGGCCCGGATCACGGCCGGAACCCGCTCCCGCGGGACGACTCCCAGAAACCGCACCCGCTTCTCGAGCCCGAGGCGGGATGCGCGTTCGCGCAGGATGGGCGCGTGCGGCCCGTCCCCCGCGACGAGGAGGAGCGCGTTCGCGCGCTGCGGCCGTGCGAGCCAGTCGAGAACGCGATCGAGCCCGTGCCAGGCTTTGAGGAAACCCACGAAGCCGAGCACGAGCTCCTCGCCGATGCCGAGCGCCCGGCGCGCCTCGCCCCGTTCGGGCGCCTCGCCCAACCGCGCGAGATCGACCCCGTTGGGCACGACCACGATCCGCTCGGGTGCGACGCCCGCCGCCTTCACGCGTTCGCCGAGGACGGCGGTGACCACGAGCAGACGATCGGCGCGGCGCCAGATCCAACGCTCGACGGCACGCGCGAGGGCGACGAGCGCGAGCCCGTCGAAGCGCGCCCGCTCCTCGGCGAGAGGCGCGTTGACCTCGAGCAGAAACGGCGTCCCGGTGAGAAGGCGGACGAAGGCGCCCGCCGGTGTGTGCAGACTGTAGCGCTCGTAGACCAGATCGGGGCGCAGCCGGCGCGTCGCGCGCCACAGCCGCAGGCTCGCGAGAAGCCCGAAGGCGAGTTCGAGAAGCTCGTAGAGCGCGGCCGGCAGCGTGCGCTTGAGCACGTCCACGATGCCGCCTCCGGCTCCGAAGGGGCGATCGGCGTAAAGGGGCGGAGCGAGCACGGTGACCTCGTGGCCGCGCCGGCGCAAGGCGCGGACGACCTCCTCGACGTGCACGAGCTGTCCGTCCTTGGAGGCGAGCCGATGGTGGTAGAGGATCCTCACGGCTCCGCGCGGCCTCGGCCGCACCAATCGGCCCGGATCTCCTCGAAGAGCGCGATGTGCCCCGCGATCGTCGGTTCCCAACCGAAGGCTTCGGCGTAAGCGCGGGTGGCGGCGCGAGCGGGCGGACGGGCCAGGAGATCGAGGATCGCCGCGCGGATGGCCTCGGGGCTGCGCTCGCCGATCAGCCGGCCGGCTTCCGGTGCGCGCACGACCTCGGGCGTTCCCCAGACGGCGGTGGCGACCACCGGGGTGCCGCAGGCCATCGCTTCGAGGAGCACGTTGGGCCAGCCCTCGCGCGAGGAGGCGAGGACGAGCACATCGGCGAGATTGTAGACGGCCGGCAACTCCTCGTGCGGGACGCTGCCCAGAAAGCGCACGCGGTGCGCGATCCCCAGGCTGCGCGCGCGCTGCTCGAGGGACCGGCGCAGGGGCCCGTCGCCGACGATCAAGAGCGTCGCCCGGGGCAGATCGACGAGCGCGTCGAGCACGAGATGCACCCCTTTGCGCTCGACGAGCTGGCCCACGCACAGGAGCACGGGGCCGTCGAGCCCGGCCGCGGCGCGCAACGGTTCGCGCGGAAGCGGGCGGAAGAGCGCGAGATCGACGCCGTTGCGCAGGACCCGGATGCGCTCGGGGGGCGCGCCGAGCTCCTGCCAGACACGGGCGAGCGCGCCGCAGACCGCGACCAGGCCCTGAGCGCGGAAGACGGCGCGGCGCAGCCACAGGCGCGGGACGAAGGCGCGCGCGATCAGGTTGAGATCGGTGCCGCGGGCGGTGATCACGAGCGGCAGATCCAACCGATCGGCGAGAAGCGCCGCGGCGACGCCGTCGGGATAACCGTAGTGGGCGTCGACGAGATCGAAGCGTCGGCCGGAGCGGAGCAACCGGCGGACGATCGGGAGCAGCGCGCGGTAGACCGTCCAGGGTTGGACGAGCACGCCCAGGCGCGGGAGGTGCGCGTAGCGCGGATAGAAGACCGGGATCCCGAAGCGCTCCTCGCGGGCCGGTGTGGCGAGGAGGGGTGCGAGGGCGGGAAAGGTGCGCGCGCAAGACGGATACCAAGGCAAGGGCGCGAGCACGGTGGGCTGCACGCGGCCGGTGGCCGCGAGCCGGCGCAGTCGGTTCTCGACGAACACGCCGAAGGTGGGGCGGGCGCGGCTGGGATAGAGACCGCAGACGACGAGCGTGCGAAAGGTCCTTTCGGCTCCGCTCACCGCCGCGCTCCCGCGAGGAGCCGGTCCAAGAGGGGGATCGCGCGCGTGGCCGCGAGCTCGAACAGAACCATCCGCTCGGGCCCGGGGGGACGTCCGCAGGCCCACCAGAGCGCGAACAGGCTCGCAGCGTAGACGGCGGCGCCCGCGGGGATGCCGAGGGCGAGCTGCAGGAGCGGGGGGTCGATCCGCGCGCACAAGGCGTGGACCGCCGCCGCCATGAGCGCGCTCGCGACGAGACCGCGCCAGACACGCCCGAGCACGGCGCGCGGCCCGATGGCGAGAAGACGGCCGACGACACAAAGGCCGAGGAGCAGATGCGCGGCGGCGCAGACGCCGAGCGCGATCGCCGCACCGAAAAGCCCCGCCTCGGCGACGAGGATCGAGAGCAGGGGGACGAGGAGCAGGAGGTGGAGCGCGATCATCGCGGGCTCGATCCGCACCCGTCCGAGCGCCAGAAGAAGCGGTCCCACCAGAGCGGAGGCGCTGCGCATCGCGCCGTAGAAGGCGAGGGCGGCGACGAGCGGTGCGGCTTCGAGCCATTTGGGGCCGAGGAGCACGCGCACCAGAGGATCGGCGAGGATCGCGATCCCCACCGCCGCCGGCACGGTCACGACGAGAAGGGAGGCGAGCGAATCGAGAAAGGCCCGCGCGAGCCGCGCCGGCTCGTGGGCGAGCCTGGCGAAGCCCGGATAGGCCGCGCGCGCCACGGGTTGGGCGAGTTCGCTCGCCGGCAGATCGGCGATCTCCTGGGCGACGGCGTAAAGACCCAGGGGAGCGGGGCCGAGGAGCTTGCCGACGACGAGCTGATCGATGCGCTCGCGCAGGTAACCGAGGCCGTTGTTCACGAGCACCCACTTCGAGAACCGGACGAGTTCGCGCCAGCGGGCGAGCGAGAGTCGCGGTCGGTAGGCCGCCATCGTCCAGCTCGCCAAGAACAGCGCCCCGTAGCGCGCACAGATGCCGGCCACCAGAGCGCGCCAGTCGCCCAGCCAGAAGGCCAGAGGCACGGCGGTGCCGACCTGGGCGAGCCGGCCCCAGAGATGGAAGCGGAACTCTTTGGCGATATCGAGATCGCGGCGGAAATCGACCGTGCCGATGTTGCCGAACCCTTCGAGGAGAAGACAGCCGGCCAGGACCCAGAAGATCGGCCGCAGCCGCTCGTCGCCGAAGAAGGAGGCGGCGGGTCCGGCGAGCGCGACGAGCAGGGCGGCGAGAAGCGCGCATTTGAGGATGATCAGGGTCCAAGCGGTGTCGTACTCGGCGCGGCCGGCGTCGCGGTCGCGGATCAAGGCGAGATCGAAGTTGAACTCGCTCGCGATGTCCAGAAGCGCGATCACGGTCGTGGCGAGCGCGACGAGCCCGAAATCTTCGGGGGCGAGCAGACGGGCGAGCACGAGCGTGCTCACCACGCCCAGAAGCCGCGAGATCAAGCGCAGGGCCACCATCCAGGCGGCGCCCTTGGCGATTTTCCGCCCGAGGTCGCGCATCCTTCTCCAGTGGTGGGTCGGAGCGGCGCACCGGGCGTCGCCCGACCGGCAACGGGAGTTGACCGATCACCGAATATGTTATCGTTGAAGAGGCGCGACGGGAACCGAGCAGGAGACGTATCCCGGGAGAATCGAACGGCATGCGTATCTTTCGCCACTATGTGGAACCGGCGCTTCTTGCTTTGGGGTTGATCGAGCTCGCGAGCTTTCTCGCTTGTTTTTACATCGGATACTTTGCGCGCTATGCCGATCTGCAAATGATCAGCTCCGAGTTGAGAGCGCACGCGCTGCCGGCGCTCGTCTACGCCTCGGTGATGAGTGCGAGCTTCCTCGCCACCGGGCTCTACGAGCGCGCCGCGGTGGGCGACATGCGCACCGTCGCGATCCGCATGCTGGCCGCCTTCGTGCTCGGCTTCGTGGTCCTCGCGGTCCTCGTGTACGTCTTCCGCGGGCTCGACATCTGGCGTTCGGCGCTGGTGATCGCGATCCCGGCGAGCGCGGCGCTGGCGCTCGGCATCCGTCGCATCTTCTTGTGGCTGGTGGGGCGCGACGCTTTCCGTCGGCGCATCCTGGTGCTGGGCGACGCCGAGGGCGTCGCGCGGCTCCGCGCACTCGAAGGCGCGCTCGGCCTCGCCCCGTTCCGCGTCGTGCACACGATCCTGTCGTCGGAGGCGCTCGGCGGCGCCAACGACGAGGAGCATTTGCTCGCCCTCTGCCGCGCCGAGCGGATCGACGAGATCGTCGTGGCGACGCGCGAGCGCCGCGGATGTCTGCCCGTGCGGGCGCTTTTGCGCTGTCGGCTGGCCGGCGTACCGGTGAGCGAATACGAGACCTTCTTCGAGCGCCAGACGGGACGGGTCGACCTCGACTGGATCCGCCCCGGCTGGCTGATCTTCGGCGAAGGTTTCACCCAGGGAAGTCTCGACGCCTTCGCCAAGCGACTGATCGACGTCTCCTGTGCCGCCGTCGGCCTCGTCTTCTTCGCCCCGCTTCTGTTGCTCGCCGCCCTCTTGATCAAGCTCGAGGACGGGGGGCCCGTTTTGTTCCGTCAGATCCGGGTCGGGCGCAACGGCGTTCCCTTCTCGATGCTCAAATTGCGCAGCATGCGCATCGACGCCGAGCGGGACGGGCCGCGCTGGGCGGCGCGCGACGATCGGCGGATCACGCGCATCGGCCGGATCCTGCGCCGCACGCGGATCGACGAGCTGCCCCAGCTGATCAACGTGCTCCGCGGCGAGATGAGCTTCGTCGGTCCCCGCCCCGAGCGCCCGGAGTTCGTCGCGCTCATCGCGCGCGAGTTGCCCCTGTTCTCCGAACGCCACCGGGTGCGCCCGGGCCTCGCCGGCTGGGCCCAACTCCATCATCCTTACGCCGCCAGTGTCGAAGACACGCGGACGAAATTGGAGTATGACATCTATTACGTTAAGAACTGGAGCTTGTTCCTCGACCTCTTGATACTCGCTCAGACGTTGCGAGTCGTGGTCTGGGGGAACGGTGCGCGCTGAGACCGGATGGCCGGCAGTCCGACGATCGCGACCTGGGGTTGGTTTCTGGCCTCGTTCGCCTTCGTCGGGATTTGGCTCGGCGTTTATCGTTTAACAATTGAAGAAGAGCGCAAGAAAACCGTACGTCTGGATGCGGCCCTCCTCGCCACCGCCCTCGCCGCCGCGACGCGCGCCCTCGCCGAGCTCGAGCCCGCCGCTCTCGTTCTCGCGCGCGCCGCGCAGATCCTCGAACCCTTCGCCTGGACCCTCGCCCTTTCGGGCTGGGCGGGAAACGGAAGCGGCCCGTGGTCGGCCCTCGGCTCGGGGGGCCGCAGGCTGCTCGCGCTCGCCGTCGCGGCCGTCCTCTTCGCCCTCGCGCTCGAACCCGAGCCCGGTTTTTGGCGCGCGGGCGCGGAGGCGGTGCTCGCGCTCGCGGGATTCCTCGCGCTCGCGATGGTGTTGCGTGCCCTCGACGAGGTGCGGTTCTGGCAGCTCAAATATCTTCTCGCCGGCGTCGTCGCGATCCTCGCCTTCGATCTCGTCTCGGCGCTGTGGGGTGTTTCGGGCGGGGACCGGCTCGCCGCCGGGCTCGACCTGCCCGAGGCGCTCGCCACCTTTTTCGCCGCACCGCTCGTCCTCGTCTCCTTGCGTCGGCTGCGCGACACGCGCGAGCCCGGCCCGCGGTTGCCCGGGATCGCCGCCGGCGGCCTGGCGGCCGGGCTCGTGACGCTCTACGGGGCCCTGGTCGGCTGGCTCGCCTTCGAATCCTTACGCCTGGTGCCCGGGCTCGGGCCGGGGCTCGTGTTCGCCGCCGCGCTCTTCGCCGTCCTCGCTCTGGGCCTGCTCGCCGCTTCGGGCACCGTCCGCGCCTTCGCCCGCAAGTTCTCGGGTCGTCTTTCCGGAGAGCGCTTCGATTACGAGCGCGAATGGCTCCGCTTCCTGGACACCGTCACCGGCGAAGGCGCGACGGCCGAGGAGGAACTGCCGCTGCGGGTGATCCGGGCGATCGCCGAGGCGGTCGATGCGACCGGAGGGGCGATCTGGCTGCACCGCGGGGACGACCGCTTCGAGCTCGTCGCCATCCGCAACCTCGAGCGGCCCAGGAGTCCCCTCGTCGACGTTCCCGGTCTTTCCGCCCTGTTGGGCCGGCTCGACGAGCCGATCGAGCTCGAACGCCTCGCCGCCGTGCCCGGTCCGCCCGGCTGGGCCGAACGTCTGCCGCGGCCGCCCAGGGGATGGCTGTTCCTCCCCCTCGTGCACCGGGGCCGGCCCTTCGGCTTCGTCGTCCTCGCCGCACCGCGCGCCTGCCGGCAGTTGGATCCCGCGGAAAAGCGGCTGTTGCGCATCCTCGCCCGCGAGGCCGCGTCTTATCTCGCCGAGGACCGCGCCACCCGAGCGCTCGCCGAGGCCCAGCAGTTCTCCGCCTTCGGTCGCCGCTTCGCCTTCCTCGTCCACGACCTCAAGAACCTCCTCGCCGAACTCGCGCTCGCCGCCGACAACGCGCGCCGGCACATGGACGATCCGGCCTTCCGTCGCGACCTCCGACAGACGCTCGACGAGAGCGTCGTCCGCTTGCGCCGCCTGCTCGAGCGGCTGCGCGAAAACGGCCTTCCGAGCGCGCGCGAGCCGGTCGATCTCGTGCCCCTGCTCGCGCAGGCGCGCGGCTCGCGGCTCGAACGCAGGCCGCGGCTCGTCGCTCGCGTCGCGCGGCTTCCCGCCCGCATCGATCCCGAACGCCTGCTCGCCGCCTTGCGCCATCTGCTCGATAACGCTTTCGAAGCGACAGAGGAGCGCGGTCCGGTGGAGCTCCGGTTGCGACGGGAGGGCGAACTCGCGATCATCGAGGTGATCGACGGCGGCCCCGGGCTCTCCGCCGAAGCCTCGGAAGGCGCGGTGTTCCGTCCGTTCGTGACGACCAAGCCCAAAGGGCTCGGCATCGGCTTGGCCGCGGCGCGCGAGCACGTCGAAAGCCTCGGCGGCCGGCTCGAGCTCGAGAGCCGTCCCGGGCGGGGGACCACGGCGAGGATCCTCTTGCCTCTCACGGAGCCGATCGGATGAGCGCGCAGCGCCGCTTGCTCGTGGTCGAGGACGACGAGGGGCTGCAGCGCCAGCTCCGCTGGCAGCTCGCCTCCTTCGAACTCCTGCAAGCCCGCGACCGCGACGAGGCGATCGCGCTCCTGCGCGCTCGCGCCCCTCAGGTGGCTCTGCTCGATCTCGGATTGCCACCCGATCCGACACAGGTCTCGGAGGGCTTCCGCGCCCTCGAAGAGATGCTGCGGATCCGCCCGCAGATCCGGGTGGTGGTCATGACCGGCCGCGAGGGGCGCGATCACGCGCTGCGCGCCATCGCCCTCGGAGCCTCGGACTTCTACACCAAGCCCGTCGATCTCGAGACGCTCGCGCGCGTGCTCGAGCGCGCCTTTTTCGTGAGCGAACTCGAAGAAGAGGTCCGCCGTGCGCTCGCCGAGCCGGCGAGCCCCGCCCTTCCCGGTATGGTCGGGCGCAGCCCGGCCTTCCGCGCGGCGTGTCGGCTGATCGAGAAGGTCGCGCCTTCGGATGCGAGCGTATTGCTCCTGGGCGAGACCGGCACCGGCAAGGAGGTGCTCGCGCGCGCGCTCCACGATCTGTCGCCGCGACGCAACGGTCGCTTCGTGGCGATCAACTGCGCCGCGATCCCCTCCACCCTTCTCGAAGCCGAACTCTTCGGTTTCGAGCGCGGCGCCTTCACCGGCGCTCTCAAACAGACCCGCGGACGGCTCGAGCTCGCCCATCGCGGCACCCTCTTTTTGGACGAGATCGGCGATCTGAGCCCCGAGCTGCAGGCCAAGCTCTTGCGTTTCTTGCAGGAGCGCACCCTCGAACGGCTCGGCGGGCGGGAGGAGATCCGGGTGGACGTGCGCATCGTCTGCGCCACCCATCGCGATCTCAAACGGCTCATGGTCGAAGGGCGGTTCCGCGAGGATCTCTACTACCGCATCGCCGAGGTCGAGGTGCCGCTGCCGCCCCTGCGCGAGCGGCCGGGCGACGCGGTGCTGCTCGCCCGCCATTTCCTCGACCAGTACCGGACCGCCTTCGGCCGGCCGGTGCGCGACTTCACCGCCGCGGCGTTGCGCGCCATCGACCATCACGCCTGGCCCGGCAACGTCCGCGAGCTCCAGAACCGCGTCAAACGCGCCGTGCTCCTCGCCGAAGGGGCCAAGATCACGGTGGCCGATCTCGATCTCGCGACCGTGGCCGCCGACGATCGCGAACTCGACCTCAGGTTCGTGCGCGAGCGGGCCGAACGCGAAGCCCTCGCCCGCGCGCTCGCCCGCACCGGCGGCAACGTCTCGCAAGCCGCGGCGCTTCTCGGGATCAGTCGGCCGACCCTGTACGATCTCATCCGCCAGCACCGGCTGCGCGATTAGGATCCCGCCCCTTCGGCGGCTTCGAGCTCGCGCAGAAGCCCCCGGGCCGTGCTCGGCGTTCCGGCGAGCTCGCCCAAAAGACCCTCGAGGATCGCCTCGACCTTGGCCAGAAGCGCCGCGCAGGCGCGCGCATCGGGAGCGTAAGGCGTGTTCCCCGGTGCCAGAGAGGGGCTGTGCAGGGAAAGGCAGAGCACGCGATGGCCGCGGGCGACGAGCGCCCGCGCGAGGCGCAGGAGATCGGGAAGCTCGAAGCCCTCCGGGGTCAGGGTCACGCGGCGCAGGAGCCGCATCCGCGCGAAGGCCCCGGCGAGACCCGGTCGGCGGCCGCGCGCGCTCTCGAGCGAGGCGGCGAGCGCGGACGAACGCGCCAGGGGGCCGAGAAGACCGCAGCTCATCGGCAGCTCGAGCAGTCGAGCCCCCGGTCCGAAGCGGAACGGGCGTTCGGGCATGGCGCGGAAGTCGGGCCCGCCCTCGCTCGAGAAGTCGCGATGGGGATAGCCGCTCGTATCGACGCGATAGCCGAGCCGCACCAAAGTCGCGGCGGTCGCGGGCCCCAGCCCGTAGCGCCCGGCTTTGTAGACCTCGGCGCACACGCCGAGCGTCTCCCCGATCCGCGCGCTCAGAGCCGCGAGCTTGGCGGCCTCGAGCTCGGGGGCGAGATTGCCGGCGAAGGAGGTGCGCGGCCCGAGGGGCTCGAGATGCGGCGGGTTGACCCAGGGATGCAGATGGGCGCCGACCTCGATCCGACCGTCGGCCGCGAGCTCGCGCAGGATCGCCGATCCTTCCGCGGAATCGACGACCGGATAGGTGACCACGCAGGTCGGCACGATGCCGAAGCGCTCCAGCCGGCGCACGAAACCGGGCAGCGCTCGCAGCGCCGCGAGATCGAAGCCCTCGCGTCGAAACGGCCCGCGCCAGTCGAAAGATTCTTCGGTATCGAGGATCACGTGCACGCGCGGCCGCTCGGGCCCGGGCCAGTGCACCGGGATTGTCGTTCCGAAGAGCTCCTGCGCGCGCCAGCTCATCCCTCGTCTCCGGGTGGAGGCGGCGGCCAGGCCCCCTCGAGGAGCGAAGACCAGGCCTCGACCATGCGCGACTCGGGGTAGGCGCTGCGCGCCCGCGCCCGATTCGCCTCGCCCAGCCTCCGGCGCAACTCGCGATCGGCGGCGAGCCGCGCGAGCGCTCGGGCGAGTTCGTGTTCGCGGGCGGGCGGAACGACGAAAGGCCGGTTCTCGGGCGCCACCATCGCCGGCACGTCGCCCACGGCGGTGGCGACCACGGGCAGCCCGGCGGCCATGGCCTCGAGCAGAGCTTGCGGCATCTGCTCGGTATCCGAGCCGAGGACGAAGACGTCGGCCGAGGCCAAAAGCTCCGGGACGTCGGAGCGCGCGCCGAGCAAGACCACGCGATCGCCCAGGGCGCGCGCGCGGGCTTCGAGCGCCGGCCGCTGCGGTCCGTCGCCCACGAACACGAGCCGCACCGGGGGCCGTTCGGGCAGCACCGGAAGCAGGCGCAAGAGCCGCTCGGGGTTCTTCTCCGGCCGCAGGCCGCCGACCGCGATGGCGACGACCTCCTCGGCGCTGCGCCGCAAGCCGGGCTCGCTCGGCCGGGCTCCGACGAAGCGTTCCACCGCCACCCCGTTGGGAACGCGGGCGAGCCGCGAGGCGGGGACGCGCCAGACCGAGCGCGCCACGGCTTCGAGGCTGCGCGAGACGACCACGAGGCGGACGGCTCCGCCGAGCACGAGCCGGCGCGTCCAGACGCGGCGCGCGAGCTGTCGGCCGTCCGCTTCCTCCGGTCCGAAGCCCTCCTCGACGTGGAGGTGCGGACACAAGGGAGCGATGCGGTTGGCGAGCGCCCAATCGATCGCCCCCCAGTTCACGGTCACGAGGAGATCGGGCCGCTCGGCGGCGAGGATCCGACGCAGGCGGAAGAGATCCCCGAGCGTCGGCACGCCGCGGCGCCCGCGCGGCACGGCGAGCAGACGGACCCGGGTCGGATCGCAGTGAGCCGCGGCCTCGGTGATCCCGTCGACCGCGACCACCGTGTGTCGGAAGCGCTCGCCCAAGAGCCGGGTCAGCCGCGCGAAGCGCAGCTGCGGTCCGCCCGCGGCGAAGGTCGCGAACACGTGCAGGATGCGCCGCGGAGCCGATGGGTTACTCGCGGCCATGGAGGCCGAACGCCCGGGCCCAAAAGGTCTCGGGATCGGCCGTGGGCCGCCAGCCGAGCTCCCGTTCGACGTCGCTCGTATCGAAGCGCGCCCACAGCCCGCGCGAGCGCAAGTCGAAAAGGCGCGGCGGGGGCACGCGACGGCCGCTCGCGCGCTTGACGACCCATTTCGCGAGCTCGACCGCGTAGCGCTCGAGGGCCGAACGAGGATGGAAGCGGATCGGTCTTCCGCCGCGTCGGGCGAGCTCGGCCAGATAATCGCGCGCACAGGGCCTGATCGGTCCCACGAGGTTGAAGGCCCGCCCGGCGATCCCGGGTGCGTCGAGCGCCGCCACGATCGCTTCGGCCACGTCTTCGACCAGGACGAAGGGCAGAGGGTTGAGGCCGCGGTTCCAGCCGATGCAATGCTGCGGCCGCTCGAAGCTGCCCAGGCCGGGATGCAGCGGGCTCGCCCCTTCCCCGACGACGAGGCCCGGGCGCAAGATCACGAGCTCGGGCGGTCCCTCCTCGGCGAGCGCGCGCAGACGCAGTTCGGCGAGCGCTTTCGCGCGCGCGTAAGGAGCGCGTCCGGGCCGCGCGTCCACGGGCGTGGCGCCGGTGATCACCGCTCGCGGATCGCCGAGCCACAGCGCGGCGATCGAGCTCACCTGCACGAACCGTCGCACACCGGCCGCGCGCGCCGCCGAGAACAGCCCTGCGGCCCCTTCCACGATCGCCGCCAGGATCTCTTCCGGATCCTCGGCCCCTCCGGCGTGCGCGAGGTTCACGACGGCCTCGATGCCGGCGAGCGCGGCCGCGAGGCTCTCGGCGTCGCGCGTATCGCCGCGACACGCGCGGACCCGGGGATCGTCGAGCGGCGGGACCGGCTCGGCGATCGAGCGGGCGAGCACCGCTACCGGGCGGTCGCGGGCGAGGAGCGCGGCCGCGGTGGCCTTGCCGATGAAGCCGGTTCCGCCGACGAGCAGAAGGCGCGGGCGCACCGAGACCGGGGACCGCGCTCGGGGGCGGGGTGCGGGGCGGGGCGGAGCGTGCTCGGCGATCGCTTCGCACAACTCGACCAGGCGGCGCCCCCGCTCGGCGGAGAGCGGCCCCGCCGAGCGCCCCGGAAGCGCGTCGTAGAACGCGTCCAGCGCCCCCGCCACGGTCGCGAAGAAGGCGTCCGCCCGCGGCCCGAGTCCGAGCCGGTGGCGCAGCGCCCGCAGGAGCTCGCGCGCTCCCCCGCCCAGCGTCGCACCGCCGATGGCGGCGGCGC
Organism: Geminicoccaceae bacterium; assembly: GCA_025062095.1. Lineage (GTDB taxonomy): Bacteria > Pseudomonadota > Alphaproteobacteria > Geminicoccales > Geminicoccaceae > JANXAZ01. The sequence goes on along the minus strand of JANXAZ010000032.1, from coordinate 14,925 downwards.
GCAGGGCGCGGTCGATCGCTTCGTGAAAGCGCGTGGGCGCGGCGAGCTCGAGCCGCCCGTCGACGAGGTCGAGCCGCGCCGTCCCGTCGCTGCAGGCGACGACCATCTCCCAGATCGGCCAGCGGCCGCCGACCGCGAAGGCGAGCTGGGCGGTGGCGGTTTCGGAAGAAAGAGCGATCTGCCAGCTCGCGACGAGCTCCGCGCCGGGCCCGAGCGGCCGCAGAGGACCCGGGATCGCGGCGGCGAGCGAAAGCGGACCGATCAGCGCATCGAGAAGGGAGAGGGGGTGGACCGCCTGTTCGAGGAGGAGGTTGAGCGGCGCGCGGAACATCCAGTGCTCCGTGCGCCCCGCCTCGAGCTGGCGCAGCGGCATGTGGAAGATCGCCGCGACGTGGCGGACCCGTCCCAGCCGACCGCTGTTCACCGCCCCCTCGAGCCGCCGGAAGGCGGGATGGAAGAGATAATTCTGGTGACAGCCGAGGACCTGGCCCGTGCGCGCGGCGGTCGCTTCGAGGGCGCGCGCGTCTTCGGCGCTCGCCGCCAAGGGCTTCTCGACCAAGCAATCGAGGCCGCCTTCGAGCACGGCCTCGCCGATCGCGCGGTGCAGCGGGGGCGGGACGAGCACGTGCGCCACCCGGCAGAGCCCGCTGCGCAAGAGCTCCTCCGGCCGCGCGAAACGGAGAGGGATGCGGAAGCTGCGCGCGAGCCGCTCGGCTCGCGCGCGCACCGGATCGACCACCGCGACGAGTTGCACGTCGCGACGGCGGGCGAGCGCCGCGGCGTGCACGGCCGCCACCTGCCCCGCGCCCACGAGCGCCACTTCGCGCTTGGGGTGGACGGGGACCTCGGCGATGGCCATGGAAGCGAACGACTCCTCGTCTTCGGGCGCGACGCGCCTTTCCTGCTCGAGCCGTGGTTCTTGGCACGCTTCACGGTCCCGGTCGACGGCCGCCGCCGCGCGCGCACATCATGAGGAGCGGGCGCGTCGACGCGGTCGCGGGCGCGTGCCGCCGGGGTCGGTGGCGAGCGAGCGGAGAGCGGAATGGCGGAGAGGCGGGAGCGGATCGAGGTCGGAGCGACGAGCGCGACCGCGAGCTTCGATCGCGCGCAACGGCTCGCGCGGCTGCTCGCCCGAGCGCTCGGGCCCACGAGCGGGCCCGGGGGGGTGCGGCTGCACACCATCGCGACCCTGCGCTGGATCGCGGTGATCGGCCAGCTGTTCACGGTGCTGTTCGTGCATTTCTCCCTCGGCATCGAGCTGCCGCTCGCGCCCATCTTGCCCGCGATTCTTTTGAGCGCTCTGTTGAACCTCGCGCTCGTGGTCTCGTTCCGCGCCGCGGCGCGTCTGGGCGAATGGCCGGCGACGGCGCTTTTCGCCTACGACGTCGTCCAGCTGTGCTATCTGCTCTTGCTCACGGGCGGGCTGCACAATCCGTTCTCGGTCCTGCTCCTTTTGCCCGTGGCGATGGCCGCGGCGACGCTCGGCGTGGTGCCCACGGTGATGATCACGCTCCTCGCCGTGGCGGGAGCGGCGCTCCTCGCTCTCTTGCCGGCCGGCCTGCCCTTCCGCGACGGGCTCCTCGTCCTGCCCGGCCTCTATCTCCTCGGTGCCTGGACCGGCATCGGGCTCGCGGCCATCCTCGTCGCCATGTTCACCTGGAGCATCGCCGAGGAGGCCCGCCGTCACGCGGCGGCGCTTTCGGCCACCCAGCTCGCCCTCGCGCGCGAGCAGAAGATGTCCGCGCTCGGCAGCCAGGCCGCGGCGGCGGCGCATCTTCTCGGCAGCCCCCTGGGCACGATCACGGTGATCGCCAAAGAGCTCGCGCGCGAGCTGCCCGAGGACAGCCCGCTCGCGGAAGAGGTGCGCGAGCTGTTGGCGCAGGCTCAGCGCTGCCGGGAGATCCTCCAGACCCTCGGCCGCCGGCCGCAGGACGCTTCGGACGCGCGCTACGCGCGCGCCCCGTTGAGCGCTCTTCTGCAGACCATCGGGGAGGAACTGGCGCGCCCGGGCAAGACGCTCGAGGTCAGGGTCGAACCCGAGCCCGGCGGGGTGGAGCCGGAACTCGTCCTGCCCCCGGCGCTGCGTCACGCGCTCGCCAACTACATCGACAACGCGTTGCGCTTCGCCGAGAGCCGGGTGACGATCACCGTCCGGCCGGGGCCGGAACGGCTCGTGCTCGAGATCGCCGACGACGGTCCCGGTTTCGCACCCGACCTCCTCGAATGGCTGGGCGAACCCTATCTGACGACGCGACGGGGCGAAGGCGGGCTCGGGCTCGGCATCTTCATCGCCAACACCTTGCTTGCCCGCAGCGGAGCGACCGTCCATTTTGACAATCAGGCGAAAGGAGCACGCGTGACCGTGATCTGGCCCTTGGCCGATCTCGAGCGTGCGCAGGAGGAGCGCGACGAATGACCCCGGATCCCGCGGGAGCGAGCCCGGGCGCGGCGCCCCAGAACCCGGCGACGGCGCCCGGAGAAGGCCCGATCCTGATGCTCGTCGACGACGACGCGCCGCTGCGCCGCAGTCTGCAGCGCGCGATGGAGCGTCGGGGCTTTCGGGTCGTCCAGGCGGAGAGCCTCAAATCCGGCATCGCCTTGGCCCATACCGTCAAGCCCGACTACGCGGTCATCGATCTGCGGCTCGAAGACGGGAGCGGGCTCGAGCTGGTCAAGAAGCTGCGCGAGCTGCACCCGCAGGCCCGGGTCGTGATCCTCACCGGCTACGGCAACATCGCCACCGCGGTGGCGGCGGTGAAGGCCGGGGCGATCGATTATCTCGCCAAGCCGGTGGACGCCGACGACGTCATCGCGGCTCTGTTGTCGACCGGGAACAGCCTGCCGCCGCCACCGGCCAATCCGATGTCGGCGGATCGGGTGCGCTGGGAGCACATCCAGCGGATCTTCGAGCAGTGCAACCGCAACGTCTCGGAGACCGCGCGCCGGCTCAACATGCACCGGCGCACCCTGCAGCGGATCCTCAACAAAAGGGCACCGCGCGAACGCGACGGGTCGTGAGACCGCGCCGCAGCCGGAGGCGACGGTGCCGCCGATCGGGGATGGGAGGCCCTCGAAGATGACGCGCGAAGCACCGTCCGAGCGAACGCGGGGGACGCCGATGCGCGTCCTGCTCGTCGACGACGATCCGGCGCTGCGGCGCAACCTCGCGCGCGCACTCGAGCGGGAGGGTTTTTCGGTCTTCGTCGCCGCGAGCCTGAGCGAGGCCTTTCGCGTCGCCGCCGACCATCCCCCCGATTGCGCCGTCCTCGACCTCAACCTCGAGGACGGCTACGGGCTGCAGCTGCTCGAGAGCTTGAAGGAACTGCGGCCGGGCTGCCGGATCGTGGTGCTCACGGGCTACGACAGCATCGCCTCGACGGTCGTCGCCCTCAAGGCCGGGGTGGCGCATTATCTCGCCAAGCCGGTGCCGGCCGAGAAGGTGATCGCCGCGCTGCGCGGGGACCTCGAGGAGGCCCCGGCGGTCGCCGATCAACCGATGTCGGCGGATCGGGTGCGCTGGGAGTACATTCAGCGGATCTTCGAGCAGTGCAACCGCAACGTCTCGGAGACCGCGCGCCGGCTCAACATGCACCGGCGCACCCTGCAGCGGATCCTCGCCAAGCGCGCCCCGCGCTGACCCGGCCGGCCCGCGCGTCGTCTCGCCCCGCGCGCGAAGGAAGAACGTCGCGCCCCGGCTTTTCCGGGGGCGTCGCGTCGCGGGGAAAGTCCGGCGTCGTCGCGCCCGCCGGTCGGGGCGCCGCTCGGAGGCGGGAGCAGGGCCCGCGGGCGGTTCGCCTCCTCGCGCACCGACGCCTCGTCGATCGACCCCTCTTCGGCTCCGCGGCGCTCAGCTGCGCCCGGCGAGGGTCTCGAACATGACGACGCAGCCGCGCCGGGAGGGATCGCCCGAATTCGCGCCGATGCCGATGGCCAGGGCCTGAGAGGTGCGCACCTTGCCCGGCGAGACGTAGGTGGCGTTGAAGCCGGCGCGGCCGAGCCGCCCGTCGAAGAGACTGGCCCACATCTCCTTCATGTTGGGGCCGCGCAGGATCATGATGTTGTCGAGCCGCTTGCCGAGCGTGGCCTTGGTGTCGAGGTTGAGCCACAGGGCGAAGGCGCGGTTGAGCTGGCGGATGTGGCGTTCGGCGTCGAGGACCAGACAGGGCAGCGGGCAGGCCTCGAGGACGCGCACGAGATCGTTGCTGTTGCCGGCGAGCGCGAGGCGGTCGAGCTCGTTCTGGAGCGTCTGCGCGCGCAGCCGGGCGTGGATGAGGGAGAAGGTGCGCAGCGTGGAGGCGAGATTGGGGCGCTCGCGCGCGGCCGCCGCCACCTCGTTGACGAGGGCCGACAAGCGGATGCCGCGGCTGTCCGCGATCTCCTTGAGATAGCTCCAGAATTCGCTCTCGAGCTTGATCGAGGTGCGTACCTCGCCGATACGCATGGTCTTGCGGATCATCCGTCGAGCCCTTCCATCTCGGGAGCCGTCGCGCGCACCCCGATACACCGAACCGAGTGGTCCCGCGATTGAGAGGGAGGATGAAGGTCGATAGCCTAATTATGCGTTAACAATGTGGTGCATTCGCGCTACGCCTGTTCCCGGCCAGGCTGCGCGCGCGAGGTGAACGATGACCCCCACGGCTCCCGCTCCGTCCCCCGCCGCTTCGGCTCCGCCGGCCTCCGCCACGGGCGGCGGAACGATCCAGCTCGCCCAAGCGGCGCCGCCGGGACCCGCCGGGGTCGTCCCGCCGCCGGGCCCGCCCACCGCCACTCCTCTGGGCGGCAGGATCGAGGTCCCGCCGCCCGCTCCCGGGCAGCGCAGCGAGCTCAAGGTCCTGGCCGGGATGCGCGTTCAGCTGCCGGATCCGGCGTTCCTGCCGCCGCAGGCCAAGTACCTCGTGCAGGGCGACGATCTCGTCGTGGAGACGGCGCAGGGCGGGGTGCTCGTTCTGCAGGACTTCTTCGCCGTTCCCAACGTCACCCTTTCCGTCGTCGGCCGGCCGCCGGTGACCAACGCCTTCTTGTTCGAGGCCGCGGTGGTCGACCCCGCCGGCCAGACGGTGATCCCGGCCGCACCGCCCACGGGGCCGCAGCCGGCGACCCAGGGCAACGCCAGTTTCTCGCCCTACGATCCGGGCGACATCGGGGTGGGGATCCCCGTCACCGGTCCTTTGGGGCCGACCGAGCTCCTGCGCGCCGTCGCCTTCGAGCTGCGCCGGGCCACGCCCGAACCCGCCGGCGAAGAGGAAGGCCCGCAGCCACCCGCTCCCGAGAACGATCCGCCGACCGTGACCCTCCTGGCGCGGGTGGTAGGGACGGTGGTCGCCGATCCGGTCGGCTTCAACTATCCCGGCAACGCGCCGATGCCGGGGGTGGCGGAAGGACGGGCGATCGACGAAGCCGCGGTCAACGGCCTGCCGCCGGGCTTCGTGACGCTCGACACCGCGCGCACGGTCGAGGTCGTGTTCTCGAGCGAGATCGCAGGGCTCGTGAACGCGCTCGGTGTGGTCGAGGTGCGACCCGACGGCCGGCTCGTCAATCCGCGCATCGTCTTCCCCAAGGTCAACAGTTTCGACACGTCTTATCCGTTCCAAGACGGCTCGGGCCCGCTGCGTCCGGGCGATCGGTTCGATCTCGGCGAGATCCCGGCGGGCACCACGATCGGTCTGTTCCTGATCCAGCAGGGCGGCAAGATCCCGGGCCTCGATCTGTCGACCGGGCGGATCGAGATCCGCGACCCCGCGACCGGCGGTCCGGCCGATCTCGACACCTTGTCGGGGCCGCCCCGGGTCGTGCACGTCGCCCCGAACGGCACCGAGACGGTGTTGCCCGTCGTCTTCCACACGCTCGATCCCACGCCGGGCACGCCCAACGCCAATCCCTTGAACCCCGACGGGCTCGGGCACGTGGTCTCGGGCTACGACAACGCCTCGGGCGACGTCGTGCTGTCCTTCGAGGACCTGCGCGGGACGCTCGGTACGTCCACCCCGGTGCCGTTCACCAACGATCCCGCCAATCCCGGCAACCCCTGGAAGGGCCGTGCGGACCGCGACTTCAACGACGCCGCGTTCGCCTTGCGCTTCGGCGAGGTCTCGCTCGGCGACGTGCTGTTCCTGGGCGAGCGGCGGGCGATCATCGAGGCGGCGATCAGCGATCCCGAGGGGGATCGCATCGGTTCGGCCTCGCTGCGGATCGCCTCGGGGGCGCGGCCGGGGGATCTCCTCGGCCTCGTCGCCTCCGCGGATGCCAACGGCGACGGAGTCGTCGACGGCACGAACATTCGGATCGTCGCGGTCTCGGCCACCGAGCTCCGCTTCCTCGGGCTCGACACCCCCGACAACTACGTCCGAGCGCTCGGTGCGGTGACGCTTTCGAGCAGCACGGGCACGATCCTCGCCGGCGCACGCACCTTCGCGCTCACCGTGACCGACGAGCGGGGGGCGCAGAGCGCTCCCGCGACGACCGTGCTCGAGGTCAACGAGGACCGCGTCGTGCTCGGCGACGGTGACGATACCTATGTCGGCACCGACGGTGCCGAAGCGGTCTTCGGCGGTCGCGGCGACGATCGGATCTTCGGAGCAGGGGGTCGCGATCTTCTGATCGGCGGTTCCGGGAACGACGAGCTCAACGGTGGGGACGGCGACGACGTCTTGATCGGGCTGGGGGGCAACGACAGGCTCGTGGGCGGAGCCGGCGCCGACCGCTTCGTCTACACGGCGCTTTCGGACGGGTTCGACGTCGTCGTCGACTTCAACAGCGCCCAAGGCGACCGTCTGGATTTCGAGAAGTTCTTCCGCGGCACCGGCTTCGATCCGCGCGCAGCCGACGCTTCCCAGTGGCTGCGCTTCACCACGATCGACTTCGACGGCTCGGGCGGCCTCAACGACGTGCGGGTCGAGGTCGACCGCGACGGCCCCGGCTCGGCTTACGGCTTCTCGACCGCCTTCGTGGTCCTCAACCAGCTCGTGCCCGGGCTCGTCAACATCGAGAACGCGACCACCTACGGCCACGGCACGGCCTGAGCACCCGCGCGCCGGGGCCGCGGCGCGGACGGGCTCGCGCGCCGATTGTCGCAGCGCCCGTCGGCGACGCTCCGGCCGCGTCGCCTTGTCGCGCACCCGCCCCGGGGCTAGAAGGTCGACGCGCCGCGGCTCCGCGGCCGCGCTCGCCGGAGAGGACGGATGGCTCGCAAGAAGATCGCGCTCGTGGGCGCCGGGCAGATCGGCGGCACGCTCGCGCTCCTCGCCGCGCAGAAGGAACTCGGCGACATCGTCCTCGTCGACATCGTCGAGGGGATACCACAAGGCAAGGCGCTCGACCTCGCCGAGACCGGGCCCGTCTTGGGCTTCAACGCGGCGCTTTCCGGCGCCAACGAGCTCGCGGCGATCGAGGGTGCGGACGTCGTCATCGTCACCGCCGGAGTGCCGCGCAAGCCGGGGATGAGCCGCGACGATCTCCTCTCGGTCAACGCCGAAGTCGTCAAGGGAGTGGCCAAAGCGATCGCCGAATATTGCCCGAAGGCCTTCGTGATCGTCGTCACCAACCCCCTCGATGCCATGGTGTGGGTGATGCAGAAGGTCTCGGGCCTGCCGCATCGCATGGTCGTGGGCATGGCGGGGGTGCTCGATTCGGCGCGCTTCCGCTATTTCGTGGCCCGAGAAGTCGGTGTGTCGGTCGAAGACGTCACCGCCTTCGTCCTCGGCGGGCACGGCGATACCATGGTGCCGCTCGTGCGCTACACGACCGTCGCCGGCATCCCGCTCCCGGACCTCGTCGCCATGGGCTGGATCGCTCGCGACCGGATCGAGGCGATCGTCCAGCGGACCCGCGACGGGGGAGCGGAGATCGTCAATCTCTTGAAGACCGGCTCGGCGTTCTACGCTCCGGCGGCCTCCGCCATCACCATGGCCGAGAGCTATTTGTTCGATCAGAAGCGGCTCTTGCCCTGCGCGGCTCATCTCGACGGCGAATACGGCGTCCGCGACCTGTATGTCGGCGTGCCGGTGATCATCGGTGCGGGCGGGGTCGAGCGGATCGTGGAGATCCCGCTCGACGAGCGAGAGCGCGCGATGTTCGAGAAGTCGGTGGCCGCGGTGCGCGATCTCTGCGCCGCCGTGAAGCTCTGAGATCGCCGCGGTGCGGCCGGTGAGGCGACGATGAACATCCACGAATACCAAGCCAAGGCGCTCTTGCGCGAATACGGCGTGGCGACGCTCGCCGGGCGGGTCGCTTATACGCCGGAAGAGGCCGAGCAAGCGGCGCGCGAACTGCCCGGCCCGCCCTGGGTCGTGAAGGCCCAGATCCACGCCGGGGGTCGAGGCAAGGCGGGCGGGATCAGGCTCGCCCGCTCGATCGAGGAAGTCCGCCAGCTCGCCGACCGCATGCTCGGGATGACCCTGGTCACCCATCAGACCGGGCCGCAGGGGCGAGTGGTCAAGCGCGTCTACGTCGAGCAGGGATGTCGCATCGCCCGCGAACTCTACTTGGGCGCGGTGATCGATCGCGGCAGCGGACGCGTGACCCTCATGGCCTCGAGCGAGGGCGGGGTGGACATCGAGGAGGTGGCGCGCACGCATCCCGAGAAGATCCTCAAGGTGGCGATCGACCCGGCGATCGGCTTCCAACCCTTCCACGGCCGCCGGCTCGCCTTCGGCCTCGGTCTCAAAGGCCAGGAGGTCCACAAAGCGGTGGCGTTCATGAAAGGGCTGTACGCCTGCTTCGTCGAACGCGATGCGAGCCTGGTCGAGATCAATCCTCTGGTACTCACGGCGGAGGGCGATCTCGTCGCCCTGGACGCCAAGATGAATTTCGACGACAACGCGCTTTTCCGCCAGCCGCGCATCGTCGAACTGCGCGATCTCGACGAAGAGGACCCTCACGAGATCGAGGCGAGTCGACACGAGCTCAACTACATCAAGCTCAACGGAAACATCGGTTGCATGGTCAACGGTGCCGGGCTCGCCATGGCCACCATGGACATCATCAAGCTGTACGGCGGCGAGCCGGCCAATTTCCTGGACGTGGGCGGCGGTGCCAGCAAGGAACGGGTGACCGCGGCTTTCAAGCTCCTGCTCTCGGATCCCAACGTGGAGGCGGTGCTCGTCAACATCTTCGGCGGGATCATGCGCTGCGACGTGATCGCCGAGGGCGTGGTCGCCGCCGCGCGCGAGGTGAACCTCAACGTCCCCCTCGTCGTCCGCCTCGAGGGCACCAACGTCGAGCTCGGCAAGCGGATCCTCGCCGAATCGGGTCTGTCGATCATCCCCGCCGACGATCTCGCCGACGCCGCGCGCAAGGTCGTCGCCGCCGTACGAAAGGCCGCCTGATGTCGATCCTCGTCGACGCCTCGACCAAGGTCATCTGCCAGGGGTTCACGGGCGCCCAGGGGACCTTCCATTCCGAACAGGCGATCGCTTACGGCACGCGCATGGTGGGCGGGGTGACCCCGGGCAAGGGCGGGGAGATCCACCTCGGGCTTCCGGTCTTCGACACGGTCGCCGAGGCCAAGGAGAAGACCGGCTGCGACGCCTCGGTGATCTACGTACCGGCGGCCTTCGCGGCGGATGCGATCCTGGAGGCGATCGACGCCGAGATCCCGCTCGTGGTCTGCATCACCGAGGGCATCCCGGTCCTCGACATGGTCCGGGTCAAGCGCGCCCTGCAGGGCTCGCGCACCCGGCTCATCGGGCCGAATTGCCCGGGCGTGATCACCCCCGGGCAGTGCAAGATCGGCATCATGCCCGGCCACATCCACATGCCGGGACGGATCGGCATCGTCTCGCGCTCGGGCACCTTGACCTACGAAGCGGTGGCGCAGACGACCCGGCTCGGGCTCGGGCAGTCGACCTGCGTGGGCATCGGGGGCGATCCGATCAAAGGCACCGAGTTCGTCGAGATCCTCGAGCTGTTCTTGGCCGATCCGCAGACCGAAGGGATCATCCTGATCGGGGAGATCGGCGGCACGGCGGAAGAAGAAGCCGCCGAATTTCTCGCCCGCGCGAAGGTCAAGAAGCCGGTCGCGGGCTTCGTCGCCGGCCGCACCGCGCCCCCGGGGCGGCGCATGGGACACGCCGGGGCGATCATCTCCGGCGGCAAGGGCGGAGCGGAAGAGAAGCTCGAAGCGATGCGCCGCGCCGGGATCGTGGTCGCGGAGAACCCGGCCGAGATCGGCCGGGCGATGCTCGAGGCCCTGCGCGGCTGAGGCGAAAGGAAAGACGCAGCGCGCGAACCGGCGCCAGGGGAGTCCGGGGCGATGGCGACGCGACGGGAACTCGAGCAGACCTCTTTTCTCTACGGCGGAAACGCCGCTTTTCTCGAAGAACTCTACGCCGCTTATCTCGCCGATCCGCAGAAGGTGGATCCTTCCTGGCGGGCCTATTTCGATGCCCTCGGGCCCGAGAACCGCGAGATGTTCGAGCGCGCCCGCGCGGCCGTGGCGCCGCGCGCACGCGAGCTGCGGCTCGTGGTCGATCGCGGACCCGGCGTTCCCGCCGCGGCCATCGCCCCGAGCCTCGATTCGCCCGCGATCAAGGCCCTGGTGCGCGATCATCTGCGGGTGATCATGCTCATCCGCGCCTATCGCGTGCGCGGGCATCTGATCGCCAAGCTCGATCCCCTGGGACTCACCGGCAACGACTACCACCCCGAACTCGACTGGCGCACCTACGGCTTCACCGAGGCCGATCTCGATCGCGAGTTCTATCTCGATTACGTGCTCGGGCTCGAGAAAGCGACCTTGCGCCAGATCGTCGAGGTGCTCCGCCGCACCTATTCGGGGACGATCGGCATCGAGTTCCTGCACATCCAGGATCCGGAACAGAAGGCGTGGATCCAGGAACGGGTCGAGAATCCCGCCACCTTCGCCGACGTCTCGGCGGAAGAGAAGCGCGAGATCCTGGAACAGCTCACGATCACCGAGGCCTTCGAGCAGTTCCTGCACGTCAAGTTCCCGGGTACCAAGCGCTTCGGCCTCGACGGCGGCGAGAGCACGATCCCCGCGCTCGAGACGATCATCCGCACCGCGGCCTCGCTCGGGGTGGAAGAGATCGTCCTCGGCATGGCGCACCGCGGGCGGCTCAACGTGCTCGCCAACGTCATGGGCAAGCCCTATGCGGCGATCATGTCCGAGTTCCAGGGTGCGGCGGTCTACGATCGCTTCCTCGGCTCGGGCGACGTCAAGTACCACCTCGGGACCTCGACCGATCGGGTGCTCCCCGACGGGCGGACGATCCACCTCTCGCTCACCGCCAATCCCTCGCATCTCGAGGCGGTCAATCCGGTGGTCATGGGCAAGGTGCGGGCCAAGCAGAGGCAGCGCGGCGACACGGTCGAGCGCGCGCGCGTGATGGGCCTGCTCGTGCACGGCGACGCCGCCTTCATCGGCCAGGGCGTGGTCCACGAATGCCTGGAGATGATGCAGCTCAAGGGCTATCGCATCGGCGGGGTCGTGCACCTGATCATCAACAATCAGATCGGCTTCACGACGAGCCCGCACGCCTCGCGCAGCTCGCCTTATCCTTCGGACGTGGCGCGCGGCGTGCAGTGCCCGATCTTCCACGTCAACGGCGACGATCCGGTGGCGGTCAGCCGCGTCGCCCGGCTGGCCACGGAGTTCCGGCAGCGGTTCAAGAAGGACGTCGTCATCGATCTGTGGTGCTACCGCCGGCACGGCCACAACGAGGCGGACGAGCCGTCCTTCACCCAGCCGATCATGTACAAACGCATCGCCGTGCACCCGCCGGTGCGCCGGCTCTACGCGGAACGGCTCGAGCGCGAGGGAGTGATCCGCCCGGGCGAGGCCGACGAGCTCTACGCCAAAGCGATGCGCGAGCTCGAGGCGGCGCACGAGGCGTCCAAGTCCTATCGCCCGAACAAGGCGGATTGGCTCGAGGGCGCCTGGAAGGGCTTGCGGCGGGCGCCCGAGACCTACGAGCGCGGCTCGACCGCGGTGCCGATCGAGAAGCTCAAGGCACTGGGCGAAAAGATCACCGAGCTGCCGCCCGGTTTCAACGTTCATCCCCGGCTGCGCCGGATCATCCAGCAGCGGCGGGAGGCCATCCGCTCGGGCGAGAACATCGACTGGGCGACGGCGGAACATCTCGCCTTCGCCACCCTCCTCGCCGAGGGCTTCGCGGTGCGGCTCTCGGGCGAGGACGTGGGCCGCGGAACCTTCAGCCAGCGCCACGCGATCATCTACGATCAGGAGACGGAAGAGCGCTACGTTCCGCTCCAGACCATTCCCGACGATCCGCACGACTTCGAGTGCTTCGACAGCCATCTGTCGGAAGAGGCCGTGTTGGGCTACGAATACGGCCACAGCCTCGCCGATCCCAATTGCCTCACGATCTGGGAAGCGCAATTCGGCGATTTCGCCAACGGCGCGCAGGTCTATTTCGATCAGTTCATCAGCTCGGGCGAGGTCAAGTGGCTGCGCATGTCGGGGCTGGTGTGTCTTCTCCCGCACGGCTACGAGGGCCAGGGTCCCGAGCACAGTTCGGCGCGCATCGAGCGATTCCTGCAGCTCTACGCCGAGAACAACATGCAGATCTGCTATCCTTCGACCCCGGCCAATTACTTCCACGTCTTGCGTCGGCAGCTCCACCGCGATTTCCGCAAGCCCCTGATCTGCTTCACGCCGAAATCGCTGTTGCGGCACAAGCGCTGCGTGAGCTCGCTCGCCGAGATGGGGCCGGGAACGAGCTTCCATCGGGTGATGTGGGAGACCCCGCCCTCCGAGGCCGACCGCGCGGTGGAGCGGGTGATCCTGTGCACCGGCAAGGTCTATTACGATCTCCTCGCCGCGCGCGAAGAAGCCGGGCTCGAGGGCAAAGTCGCGCTCATCCGGCTCGAGCAGCTCGCTCCCTTCCCGGAAGACGCGCTCACCGCCGAGCTCGCCCGCTATAGGCCGGATGCGACCTACGTCTGGTGCCAGGAGGAGCCGAGGAACATGGGGGCCTGGTTCTTCGTCGCGCCGCGGCTCGAGAACATCTTCGAGGCGCAAGGAAAGGCTCAGCGCAAGCCGATCTACGCCGGACGCAAGGCCTCGGCGGCGACGGCGACCGGCTATCACGCGGAGCACGAGCGCGAGCAACGCCAGCTCGTGGCCGAAGCGCTGGGGCTCGCGGGTTGAGGACCGGCGCGCGGCGAGCGACCGAGGCCGAGGAGGATCGGGCATGAGCGTCGAGATCAGGGTGCCGACGCTGGGGGAGTCGGTGACCGAGGCCACGATCGCGCGCTGGCTCAAGAAGCCCGGTGACGTCGTGGCGGTCGACGAGCCCCTGGTCGAGCTCGAAACCGACAAGGTCAATCTCGAGGTGCCGGCGCCGGCGGCGGGCGTGCTCGAGGCCATCTTCGCCGAAGCCGGGGCGGACGTCGCGGTCGGCACGGTCATCGGCCGCATCGCCGAGGCCGCCGCCGAGGCTCTCCGGCCGGCCGCGGCCGCTCCGCCGGCGGCGCCCGCTCCGCCGCGCGAGGCCGGCGCCGAGCCGGTTCCCGCCGCCGTCCGCGCCGGCCCGGCCGCGCGCAAGGAGGCGGCCGAACTCGGCGTCGCGCTCGCGGAAGTCGCGCCGAGCGGGCCCAAGGGCACGGTGACCAAGGAAGACGTCCGCGCCGCCGCGCAACGGATCGCCGCCCCGACGGAGCCGCGCCCCGCCCCCGCCGCGGCCGCCCCCGAGCCCGCACCGGTGCGCCCGGTGCGGGCGGTCGCCATGCGCGAGGAACGCGTGCGCATGACCCGGCTGCGCAAGCGCATCGCCGAGCGCCTCAAAGAAGCCCAGAACACCGCGGCCATGCTCACGACCTTCAACGAGGTCGACATGACCGCGGTGATGCAGTTGCGCGAGCGATATCAAGACGCGTTCACCAAAAAACACGGAATCAGGCTCGGCCTGATGAGCTTCTTCGTCAAAGCCTCGATCGAGGCTCTCAAGGCCTTCCCGGCGGTGAACGCCGAGATCGACGGTGAGGACATCGTCTACAAGTATTATTACGACATCGGCGTCGCCGTCGCCACCGATCAGGGTCTCGTCGTCCCCGTGGTCCGCGACGCCGATCGCTTGTCGATGGCCGAGATCGAAAAGGCCATCGCCGATCTCGGCAAGCGGGCGCGCGAGGGCAAGCTCGCGATGGAAGAGCTCCAGGGCGGGACGTTCACCATCACCAACGGCGGGATCTTCGGCTCGCTCCTCTCCACGCCCATCCTCAACCCGCCCCAGGTCGGCATTCTCGGCATGCACAAGATCCAGAAGCGCCCGGTGGTCGTGGACGACGGATCGATCCAAGCGCGGCCGATGATGTATCTCGCATTGACTTACGATCATCGGATCATCGACGGGCGCGAGGCGGTCTCGTTTCTCGTCCGCATCAAGGAGTGCATCGAAGCCCCCGAGCGGATGCTCCTCGACATCTGACGCGCGGGGCGAGCGGGCGCCCACCTCCGGCCGCCCCGGCCGGCGCCCTCGCGCTCCCCGCGGCGGCCGCAGCGCTCGGACGAACGCGCGGGCATCCCCGGGCCCACGAGGATCGCCGAGCCGGATCGGCGCGCCGCGTTCGATCCCCGAGGGCTCGCGCCGGATGCCGGTCGTCGCGCGCTTTCGTCTTGTGCGCTCGGGCGGCGTCCGGACCCGCGCGCGAGCGGGAACCCCGCGCGGATCGCGGGCGAAGCGCCCCGTCGCGCACCGCGGGCGCATCCGTGGTCTTCGGAGCTCACGCTGCTTCGCGCGCCGCGGCGAGGATCGGAGCGAAGTCCGGAGCCCAGCGCATCAGACGGGCGAGATCGCCGCTTTCGAGCGCGTGTTCGACGAGGTGCAGCGCGAGCGCGGGGTTCGCGCGCGCCCGTGCTACGAGCAGGGCTTCGGCCGCGCGCGGATCGGCGGCGCGCGGGGGCGGATCGGAGCGGTCCGCGGCCACGGGCGCTGCGCGGCTCCCGTC
>JANXAZ010000031.1 GCA_025062095.1 Geminicoccaceae bacterium | reverse complement strand
CAGAGGTTCGAGTCCTCTCGGGCGCGCCACATTCCCCGTTCGAGCCGCGGCCGCGCGGCGCTCTCGGGCTCGGGATCCGCGTGAGCGTTTGCGCTTTCGATCATCCCGTCTTGTCGGCTCTTTTGGGCGACGAGGAAATCGCGCCGTTGTTTTCCTCGGACGCCGAGCTCGCGGCGATGCTGCGCTTCGAAGCCGCGCTCGCGCGCGCGCAAGCCGCCGAGGACGTCATCCCGAGCGAGGCGGCGGCGGCGATCGCCGCGCTTTGCGCCCGTTTCGAGCCCGAGATCGACCGGTTGCGGCGCGGCGTGGCGCGGGACGGTGTCGTCGTGCCCGAGCTGGTTCGAGCGTTGCGGACCGCGCTCGGAGAACCCCACGCCCGCTTCTTGCACCTGGGTGCGACGAGCCAAGACCTGATCGATACCGGCTCGCTCCTGCGGCTCGCCCGAGTCCTGTGCATCTTCGACGAGCGGTTGCGCGCGCTCGTCGAACGGCTGCTCGCCTTGGAAGCGGCATGGGGGGACCGGCGGCTCCAGGGCCGCACCCGCATGCGTCGCGCGCGGCCGATCTCGTGGGCGCACAAGCTCGCGAGTTGGCGGGCTCCCTTGGAGCGGCACCGCGTCCGACTCGCCGAGTTGCGGCCTAGGCTCCTGCGTTTGTCTTGGGGCGGAGCCGTGGGCGACCGTGCCGAGCTGGGGGCGAAGGCCCGCGCCGTGGCCGACCGGCTCGCCGACGATCTCGGGCTCGCGCGCTCGGATCGCGCCGGCCACACCGAGCGCGACGGGATCGTCGAGTTCGGAAGCTGGCTGGCCCTGGTCGCGGGCTCGCTCGGGAAGCTCGGCGCCGATGTCACCATCCTCGCCCAGGACGAAGTGGCGGAGCTCGTCGTGGAAGGTGGCGGCGGTTCCTCGGCCATGCCCGGCAAGGTCAATCCGATCGCCGCCGAGATCCTCGTGACCCTCGCGCGCTTCACCGCCGTCCTTGCAGGGGGTTTGCACCACGCCTCGGTGCACGAGAACGAACGCTCCGGCCAGGCGTGGACGCTCGAGTGGCTGTTGTTGCCCCAGCTGTGCGTCGCGACCGGTGCCGCGACCCGCCTGGCGTTGCGTCTGCTCGAAAGCCTGCGGCTGCCGGAGCCGAGCGGCTCGGGTTGAACGGCCGTGCTCGATCTGCTCGACGTCACCTTGCGGATCGCCGGCCGGACGCTTCTCGACCGCGCTTCCCTTCATCTGGCCGCGGGTACGCGCATGGCTCTGGTCGGGCGCAACGGTACCGGCAAGACCTCGCTTTTGCGCCTGATCGCGGGCGAGCTGCAACCCGATGGTGAAACCGTCCGTCTGCAGGCCGGAATTCGCATCGGCACCGTGGCGCAAGACGCACGGGGCGGGGCGATCACGCCACTCGAGGCGGTCCTCGGCGCGGATCGCGAGCGCAACGCTCTGCTCGCCGAGCGCGAGTGCGCCGGACCGGAATGCGTCGGCGAGATCGAGGAGCGGTTGCGGGCGATCGGCGCCGACGCGGCGCCGGCACGCGCGGCGCGGATCTTGCGGGGGCTGGGGTTCGACGAGGCGGCGCAGTCGCGACCGCTGTCTTCGTTCTCCGGCGGTTGGCGCATGCGCGTGGCCCTCGCCGCGGCACTGTTCCTCGAACCCGACCTGTTGCTCTTGGACGAACCCACGAACCATCTCGATCTCGAGGCGGCGATCTGGCTCGAGGACTATCTTCGGCGCTACCCGCGCACGCTTCTCTTCGTCAGTCACGATCGCGATTTCGTGAACGCGATCGCAGACAAGGTCTGCCATCTCGAAGGGGGCAAGCTGACCGTTTATTCCGGCGACTACGATGCGTTCGAGAGCCAGCGGCGGCAGAAATTGCTCCTGCAGGAAAAGTTGCGGGCCCGGCAAGAGGCGGAGCGCGCCCGCATCCGCGCCTTCGTCGATCGCTTCCGCTACAAGGCGAGCAAAGCGCGCCAGGCTCAGAGCCGTCTCAAGATGCTGGAGCGGATGGAGCCGATCGCGCAGGCGTTGATCGAGCCCGAGGTGCATTTCGAGCTTCCCTGCGCGAAGGTGCCGGCTCCGCCGCTTCTGACCCTCGAGGACGTGCGCGTGGGCTACGACGGCCGGGTCGTCCTCGATCGGTTGTCGCTGCGGATCGATCCCGACGATCGGATCGCTCTGCTGGGAGCCAACGGCAACGGAAAGTCGACCTTGGCCAAGCTCTTGGCGAGCCGTCTTCCGCCGATGGCCGGTCGCGTGACGACCTCCAAAGGACTGGTCACCGGTTACTTCGCTCAGCACGAGATCGAAGAACTCGACCCCGAGGCTACGGCGCTCGAACATCTCGCGCGCCTCCGTCCGCGTGCGGGCGAACAGCAACTCCGCGAAATTCTGGCGCGCTTCGGGCTCGTTCGCGAGCGGGCAACGACGAAGGCGAAACATCTTTCTGGCGGCGAGAAGACGCGACTTTGCCTCTGCCTGATTTGCCTCGAACCACCGAACTTCCTCGTCCTCGACGAGCCGACCAATCATCTCGACATCGATTCGCGGGAGGCGCTGATCGAGGCCTTGAACGCCTTCGAAGGCGCGATCGTGCTCGTCAGCCACGATCGTCACCTCCTCGAAGCCACCGCCGACCGTCTCTGGCTCGTCGCGGAGGGGCGTGTGCGCCCTTTCGAGGGCGATCTCGAGGATTATCGTCGGCTGTTGCTCGAGAGCCGCTCCGAGCGCGACGGCGAGCGGAGCCGCGCGGTCGCCGCGTCCGCCAAGAACCCGGCGGCGGAGCGACGGTCGCGGCTCGCGCCCTTGCGGCAGCGTGCCCGGGAAGCCGAACGCGAGCTCGAACTTCTCCTCGAGCGTCGCGCGCAGATCGAGCGCGAGCTCGCCGATCCGGCGCTCTATCGCGACGGTCGGGCGGTCGCCGAGCGTCGCCGCGAGCTCGACCTCCTCGCCGCGCGCATCGTCGAGGTCGAAGCCCGATGGCTGGCGGTGGAGGCGGAAATCGAAGCGCTCAAGACGCGGACCTCGTCGCGCTGAAAAAAAGGGCGCGCCGTCGCGCGCCCCCGTGCCATCGGAGATCGGTTGCGGCATCACCGCCGCTTGAGGAAATCCCCGATGTCCAGCAAGACGAACTCGTTGGCATCCGCGGTATTCGGAAGCCTACCAGCCGAGAAGGGAAGGTTGTTGTCGTTGGCGACGACGATGTGGCGCTCGTCGACCACGTCGACGTTTTCGACCGTCACGAACGGGAAGGTGAAGCGCCCCTCCATCGTGCCGGCTTTCGCGACTCCTTTGGGATCGGCGATGTCCAAGAGATCCACATAAGCGATCTTCTTGACCAAACCGGCGTCGCTCACTTGGGCAAGATCGACGAGGTAGACACGCTTGAATTCGGCGACTTTCGGGAAGCAGCCGCTCTTCTGCTCTCCTTTGCACAGGAGCCGCGGGTCGCCCTCGACGTTGTCGCGCTCGATGACGAGCGCGCGCGTCGCATCGATCATGTTGAAGTCGCCGATGTTGTTACCCGCGACTTCCAGGGCGTATTTCCAACTGCGTCCCGTCCATTTGCGCGCCTGGACGTCGAACTCCAGGATGCGCAGGACTTCCTTGCCGCCGACCGTCTCCGCGGCGGGCGGGTCGCCGAGAAAGAGCGGCCCCTCGAGCATGGCGTAGAGATATCGGCCGTCCACCGACGCGGCCATGCCCTCGTAGCCGCGCGAACGCCGGACCTCGAAGCGGACCGGGCCGGGGGTCGCGGGCGTCGTGACCGCGTGATGGTCCGGCGAACGCACGACTTTGCCGTCCACCTCGGTCTCGAAGAAAGCGACGACCTTGCCGGTGCGGTCGACGGCGATCAAGTACGGCCCGAACTCGTCGCCGATCCAATGCAGGTCGCCGATGGTCTGAATCGATTCGAGGTCGAGATCGGCTCCGGTGAGATAGCGCTCCTTCGTGAACTCGTTCGTGATGCGGTAAGGAATGATCTTGTCCGGATCGTGCAAAAACACGCTCTTTTCGATACGGACCTGGCCGCTCTGCCAGTCGATCGCCACCTCGTGGAACGAGAGCAACGCGTCCGGCGAATTGACCTTGTTACCGAAACCGTTGTCGATCAACACACGATAGCGGTCCCGAGCGATGGTCTCGATGCCCGAGAAGCCCTGGACCGGTTGACCCACGAAGGGCAGAGAGATCCCCGTCGTACGGCCGTCCAGGAACGACTTGCCCTCGACCGCGGCGATCTGTTCGACGCGTCGGTTGGGGACCGCGGCGAAACGGCCCGATACCACGAATCCGGGCCCCGCCTCGGCGGGCGGCGGCAAGAAGCTCATCGCGGGCAACACGGCGTGCCCGACGAGGGTGGATTTCACCGCCTCGGCCGCGCCGAGCGCTCCCGAAAGCACCGTTCCCAACAGGAGGCCGAGGCCGAGCCTCGCGGTCGTCCTGCGCATGACGCCTCCGCTCCCTTCGGTTTCCGTCACCCGGCCGGTTAGAGCGGAGCTGTGACCGCCCCGTGGCGCTTCCTCGACCGTTCGCGCGCGACGCGTCTCGGCCTTCACGAGCGGCCGAGCTCCTCGCGCAGGATCTCGAGAGCCATCCGCAACAGATTGCGCGAGGCCTCGCGGGTCATGAAGGCCGCGTGCGGCGTCATCGTCACGTTCGGTAGACGCCGGAACGGATGATCGGCCGGAAGCGGCTCCTCGACGAAGACGTCGAGGGCGGCGTGAGCGATCCGCCCGCTCTCGAGCGCTTCGACGAGCGCGGCCTCGTCGACGATCGCCCCGCGGGCGGTGTTCACGAAGATCGCCCCGGGCTTGAGGAGCGCGAGCTTGTCGCGGCCCAAGAAGCCGCGCGTCTCCTCGTTCAGGACCAGATGCAGCGAGACGACGTCGGAGCGGTGCAGGAGCTCCTCGAGGCTCACCGCTTCGCAAGGCAGGTCCGAGGGCACGCCCGAGCGGTTCCACGCGAGCACCTTCATGCCGATCGCCGCGCACAGACGGACCATCTCGCGCCCGATCCCGCCGGTTCCGATGACCCCCACGGTCTTGCCCAACAGCTCGATGCTGTTCTTGGGCTGGAAGAGGCCGGCGCGGATGTCGCGGTCCATCTCGGCGATCCGATGCGCGGCGGCGAGCATCAGCGCGAAGGCGTGCTCGGCGACGCTGCGATCGCCGTAACCCTTGTACGAGCGTACCTCGATCCCGAGCCGAGCGGCCGCGTCGAGATCGATGAAGCTCGCGGCCCCGGTACCGAGGAAGACGATGCAACGGAGGCTGGGACAGCGTTCGAGGATCTCGGCCGTGAAACGGCTGTGATCGTCGAGGATGTGCGTACGGCCCGCGCACAGGCGCACGAGCTCTTCGCCCGCGGGATCGCCCACGTGCACCTCGAGGTCGGGTACCAGCCGGTCGAGACCCTCCTCGCGGTAGAGCTGTTCGAGAAAAGGCGGACAGTCGACGAACAAGGGGCGCATCGGTCGACACCTCCCGGACCCTGCTCGGGCGCGACGATGCCCCGTCGCGATCGAGCCGTCCACGAGGCGAACGAGCGTGCGCCCCGAGGCGCCCGGTCCACCTGCCGGCCCGGGCGGGCGCGCCGCGCGCCGACGTTCGAGCCGTCGCTCGCTCGCTGCGAGCGGACGCGTCCGCCGTTCGCGCCGCGACCGGGCTCAACGGTTCCAGGGATTGCGCCGCCAGAGATCGCGACCGCCGCTATCCGGCACGCTGCCGCGGCGGCGCGGGAGCGAATCGCCCCGACGCGGCGCCGGCCGCGCACCGAGAGCGGGGCCCGCCTTCATCTCGCGGGCGAGCTCGAGCAAGGCCGCGATCCGATCCTCGGTCGCCGGATGCGTGCGGAACAGATTGTCGATCCCGCCCATGCGCAGCGGATTGACGATGAACAGATGGGCGGTGGCGGGATGGTGCTCGGCCGTGGGCATGATGCGGTCGCGAGCGACCGCCTCGATCCGCTCGAGAGCTCCCGCGAGCCACAGCGGATTGCCGCAGATCTGCGCGCCCAATCGATCCGCCGCGAATTCGCGGGTGCGGGAGATGGCGAGTTGGACGAGGGTCGCGGCCAGAGGCGCGAGGATCACGACGAGCAGGGTTCCGAGCGCCCCGAGCGGGTTCTGCCGGTCGTCGCGATTGTGCGCGAACAAGAAGCCGAAGTTGGCGAGCATGCCGATCGCGCCCGCGATCGTGGCCGCGATCGTCATGATGAGCGTGTCGCGGTTCTTGATGTGGGCGAGTTCGTGCGCGATCACACCCGCGAGTTCCTCGCGCGGCAAGGTCTCGAGAATCCCGGTCGTGACCGCCACGGCGGCGTGCTGGGGATCGCGCCCGGTGGCGAAGGCGTTCGGCTGATCGCTGGGAATGACGTAAACGGCGGGCATCGGCAGCCGGGCACGGCGGGCGAGTTCGGCCACGAGGTCCCACAGTTCCGGAGCGCTCGCCCGTGTGACCGGCTGAGCGTGGTGCATGTGCAAGACCATCTTGTCCGAGTTCCACCAGGCGAAGGCGTTCATCGCCAGGGCGACCACGAAGGCGATCACGAGTCCCGCCTCGCCGCCGATGAGAAAGCCGACGGCGAGGAACAAGGCGGTCATGGCCGCGAGCAACAGTCCGGTCTTGAAGAGGTTCATCGCGGGCTTCCCGGATGGGCGCGCAGGGCTCGCGCGAAGAAGGTGGCCCGTGCCCGCGCGCGCGCAAGAGCCGAGGCTTGCGGTCGGCCATCGGCGCGGTGACAATTCCGAGGCAGCGCGAGAACGACGGCACGTTCGGGGGAGAGGGGCCCATGAGCGCATGGGACGAAGGCACGCCGGCCGCCGGTGGACCCGTGACCGCCGAAGAAGCGCTCGCGCTGCACGCCAAAGGGCGCCCCGGCAAGCTCGAGATCACGCCGACCAAGCCGCTCGCGACCCAGCGCGACCTCTCCCTCGCGTATTCTCCCGGCGTCGCGGCACCCTGTCTCGCGATCGCCCGCGAACCCGATCGGGCCTACGATTACACGGCCAAGGGCAATCTCGTCGCGGTGATCTCCAACGGCACCGCGGTTCTCGGTCTCGGTAATCTCGGGCCGCTGGCGAGCAAACCGGTGATGGAGGGCAAAGCGGTCCTCTTCAAACGCTTCGCCGACATCGATGCGGTCGATCTCGAAATCGCGACCGAGGACGTCGATGCCTTCGTCGACTGCGTGCGCCTGCTCGCGCCGACCTTCGGAGGGATCAACCTCGAGGACATCAAGGCTCCCGAATGTTTCGTGATCGAGCAGCGCTTGCGGGAACTCGTCGATATCCCGGTTTTCCACGACGACCAACACGGGACGGCGATCATCGCCGCGGCCGGCCTCATCAACGCTCTCGACCTCACGGGTCGCTCCTTGCGGGACGTCAAGATCGTCATCAACGGCGCGGGCGCCGCCGGCATCGCCTGCGCCGAGCTCATCAAGGCGATGGGCGTGCCGCACGATCACGTGATCCTGTGCGACACCCAAGGCGTCGTCTACCGAGGCCGCGAGCGGGGCATGAACCAGTGGAAGTCGGCCCACGCGGTGGATACCGATGCGCGCACGCTCGCCGATGCCATGCGCGGAGCCGACGTCGCCTTCGGCCTTTCGGTCAGAGGAGCGTTCACTCCGGAAATGATCGCGTCCATGGCGAAGAATCCGATCGTCTTCGCCATGGCGAATCCCGATCCCGAGATCACCCCCGAGCTCGCCCGCGAGGTGCGCAAAGACGTCATCATCGCGACGGGACGGAGCGATTATCCCAATCAGATCAACAACGTCCTCGGCTTTCCTTATATTTTTCGCGGCGCCCTCGACGTACGTGCCTCGACGATCAACGAGGCGATGAAGATCGCGGCGGCTTACGCGATCGCCGCTCTCGCCCGCGAGGACGTCCCGGACGAGGTCACCGCGGCCTATCGGGGTCGGCGCCTGCGCTACGGCCCCGACTATCTCATTCCCACGCCTTTCGATCCGCGGCTCATCACGCACGTGCCCTCGGCGGTGGCGCAGGCGGCCATCGAAAGCGGCGTCGCCCGGCGCCCGATCGTCGACGTGCATCGCTATCGCGCGGAACTGCGCAGCCGCCTCGATCCGACCGCGTCGCGCATGCAGCTGGTGATCGATCGCGTGCGCGCCCAACCCAAGCGCGTGGTGTTCGCCGAGGGCGAGGAAGAAAAAGCCATCAGGGCTGCGATGGCTTGGCGCAACGAAGGATTGGGAACGCCCATCCTCATCGGTCGCGAGGAGCGCATCGCGCAGACCTTGCAGAACATGGGTCTCAAGAGCCTCGAAGGGGTCGAGATCCACAATGCGCGCTTGTCCGAGCACAATCGCGCTTACGCCGAGTTCCTCTATCGCCGC
Organism: Geminicoccaceae bacterium; assembly: GCA_025062095.1. Classification (GTDB taxonomy): domain Bacteria; phylum Pseudomonadota; class Alphaproteobacteria; order Geminicoccales; family Geminicoccaceae; genus JANXAZ01. The sequence continues at coordinate 31,065 of JANXAZ010000031.1, read as the reverse complement.
CAACAGCGCAACGGCCTCTTGTTCCGCGATTGTCAGCGCCTGGTGAACCAGGACCGCAACGTCTTCGCCGCTTGCATGGTGGCGAACGGCCACGCTGATGCGATGATCACCGGCCTCACCCGCAACTACCACGACTGTTTGAACGACGTGCTGCGGGTCATCGATCCGCGGCCCGGTCACCGCATCTTCGGCCTCACGATCTTGGTCGCGCGCGGTCGCACGGTGTTCATCGCCGACACGAGCGTGCACGAGCTGCCCGACACCAACACCCTGGCCGACATCGCGATCCAGACCGCGCGCGCGGTTCGGCGCATGGGGGTGACGCCGCGCGTGGCCCTTCTGTCCTTCGCCACCTTCGGCAACCCGCCGGTCTCCAAGGCGGCGCGGATCCGCGAAGTGGTGCTCGAACTCGATCGCCGTCAGGTCGACTTCGAATACGACGGCGAGATGGGAGCCGATGTCGCTCTCGACCCCGATCTCTTGGCGCTCTACCCGTTCTGTCGGCTCAAGGCCCCGGCGAACGTGCTCATCATGCCGGCGCTCCATTCCGCCAACATTTCCTACAAGCTCCTCAAGCAACTCGGCGGGGGCACGGTGATCGGACCGCTGCTCGAGGGTCTCGCGCACCCGGTGCAGATCGTGCCGATGAACGCCACGGTCTCCGACATTCTCAACCTCGCGGCGATCGCGGCGCACGACGCGATCCGGGAGCCCGAACTCGTGCTCGCGCGCGCCGCTGCCGAATGATCACCCGGGCGCGGGGACCGGTTCGGCGAAGCGGACCGGCTCGAGGCCCTTGAGGCTCGTGGGGCTGTGACCGTCGAGCACGAGCTCGACGATCACGGCACCCACCGCCGGCGCCAGCATGAAGCCGTGGCCGGAAAAGCCGAAGGCGTGCCAGAGGTCGCGGACCTTGGCGCTCGCCCCGATCACCGGCAAATCGTCGGGCGTCTTGCCCTCGATCCCGGCCCAGCTGCGGATCACCAGAGCACGCGCGAGCTCGGGGACGATGGCGCACACCTGGGCGAGCGTCGCGAGCGTGCTTTCCAAGAGCGGACGGCAGCGCATGCGCGCGAGGTCGACGACGCCGCGCCCGCCGCCGAAGATCACCGAACCCGAAGGCAGCTGGCGGAGATAGACGCCCGGACCGGCGGTGCCGAGACCGGGTTCGATCCGAAACGGCAAGGGCTCGCTCACCGCCATGTTCGGAGCGATCGCTTCGCTCGGCAGCTCGTCCCCGAGCAGAGCGGCGATCGCCGAGCCCCAGGCTCCGGCCGCGTTGACGAGCACGCGCGCCTCGATCTCGAGGCCCTTCTCGGTTCCGAGCACGAAGCCGCGCGGACCGCGCTCGATCGCGTGCACCCGTTCGCCCTCGCGGATCTCGGCTCCCGCCGCTGCCGCTGCCCGTCGGAAGAGAGGGCAGGCGAGGCGCGGATTGGCCTGGCCGTCGTCGGGGCAGAACGAACCTCCGGCGAGACCCGCGCCGAGCCAGGGCCAGCGCGCGCGCAAGGCCGCGGCACCGGAGAGCTCGACCGCGATGCCGAACCGCGCGGCCTCCTTCGCCCACCGTTCGAGCTCGGCCATCTCCCGCTCGTCGCGCGCCAGGCGCAGATGGCCCGTGGGCCGGAACTCGCAGTCGTGACCGACGAGCCGGTCCATGCGGCTCCACATCCTCCGGGCGCGTTCGGCCAGAGGAAGCTCGGCGAGCGCTCGGCCTTGGCGTCGAACGCCCCCGAAATTGACGCCGGAAGCTTGGCTCCCGCACCTTCCGGCTTCCAGGAGCACACACGGGACCTTGCGATGGGCGAAGTGGAGCGCGGCGGAACAACCGACGAGCCCGCCGCCCACGATCGCGACTTCGGTCGCGAGCCGACCGCTCACGCGGCGTCCTCGGCGGGCACGCGCCGCGCCGCAACCGGCATCGGCAGGACGGGAGCCTGGCTGCGCAGGCGTCCCGCTTCTGCGAGGCGCACGTTCCGGATCGCGGCGAGGATCCGCGCGGCCGAGAGTCCGCACAGCCGTCCCTGGCAGCGACCCATGCCGCATCGGGTGAACGCTTTGGCCTCGGAAACGTCGCGCGCATCGAGCTCGCGCACTGCCCTGCGCAGGTCGCCGGCGGTCACGTTCTCGCAACGGCACACTACCGTCTCGTCGGCGATCTCCGCTTCGAGGACCCGAGGATGGGGAAAAGCGCGGGCGAGCGCGCGGGCGAATCGCTCGTGACGGGCGAGTGTCGTTTCCAGCTGCGCGACGCGCCCCGCATCGATCCGCGAACCCTCGTCCTCGAGCAGGGCCAGCGCCGCGCGCTCGCCGGCCATCGCCGCCGCCTCGGCGCCGAGCGGTCGCGCGCCGTCGCCCGCGGCGTAGACGCCCGGGATCGACGTGCGCCCGGCTCGATCGAGGAGGGGAAGCCACAAACCCGAGGTTTCCTCCAGGGTGAAAGGGACGTCCAACAGGTCCAAGATCTGGGTCTGCGGGACGAGGCCGAATCCCGTCGCCACCGCATCGCAGGAGAACCGCCAGAACGCACGGCGACGTTCGAGCACGATCGCCTCGACCGTCTTCCGTCCTTCGATGCGCGCGCCGCGGACACCGCGCAGCACGGGAACGCCGGCACGACGGAGCATGCGCAGACAGCGCAAGCCCAGCCGAAGCCGCGCCGGATCCGCGAGCAGATCGGGCGCGGCCGCGACCGCGTCGCGAAGCCTGCTCGTATCCCCGACCACGGCGACCTCGACGCCGGCGGCCAGATGTTGCGCCGCGGCGAGATACAGGAGCGGGCCGGTACCGAAGAACGCGATCCTCCTGCCCACGGCACAGCCCCGGGTCTTCAGTGCCGTCTGCGCGCCTCCGAGCGTGACCACCCCGGGAAGGGTCCATCCGGGAACGGGGACGACGCGATCGAGCGCACCGGTAGCGACGATCAGGCGATCCCAGGGCGTGGAATCGACCTCGCCCGAAGACGCGAGCGCCCAGAGACGGCCGCGGGTGACGTCGATCACCGTCGTTTCGGGATAGAACGCGATCCGCTCCCGCCATTCTACGAAACGCGCGCGCTCGTGCCGGCCGCGTTCGGGATCGTGTCCGGGCAAGCGAGGCAATCCCTGCGCTCCCGACCCCGTGTTCCGCCAGATCCGGCCACCCGGCTCGGGTCCGCTGTCGAGCACGATCGGCCGCAGGCCGGCTTCGGCGAGCCTGCGCGCAGCGGCCACTCCCGCGGGCCCGGCACCGACGACCACGACGATCGGTGCGCCCTTCACCAGGCCGCCTCGTCGGATGCGAGAAGCACGGCCATTCCCGCTTCGAGTTCGGTCGTGCAAGCCCGCACGCGCCGCCCGTCGGCCAAGCGCACCCAACAATCCTGACACAGTCCGATCAGGCAGAAGCCGGCGCGGAGCCTCCCGTCCGGCGCCAGCGGGCCGAGATCGGAGCGAGCGGCGAGAATGGCGGAGAGCAAACTGTCGCCGACCCGACCGTACCAGGGCTCGCCATCGATGGTGAAAGGCACGGGCTCGCCCCTTGCGGTTCCGAGGCGGATCCAACGGCCGTGTTCGGCTCGGTCTCGAGCTCCTTCCACCTTTCCGCCCCTCGCGGTCCGATCCGCCCGGTGGCACCTTCCCGGCAACCCTTTACCTCCCGGTGCGGCGATCCGAAAGCCGGGCTCGCCGCGCGGTTCGTCGACGGCTCGGTCGTCGTCGGCAAAAGGCCCCCGGAGCGTCTCACCGGGACGCGGACGGCCCCTTCCTCGCCGCATCGAGCACCGGAGCTTTCGGGCCGCAGGCATCCGTCCGAGCGCCGCCCTGGACCCCCTTCCGCGGCGAACTCCGAGGCCCTTTCGCTCTACGCGAGCGAAAAGAAACAGGCAAAGAAAGAGGAATTCGCGCTTCGGTTGCGAACCGCGCGTCCGGCGCAGGTGTGGGGCTCAGCCCCCGGCGCACGGATGCCGCCGCCGGCGACGAGGGGTGCCCCCGAAGCCGCCTCGAGCGTCGCTCCACGCTCGCGATGCCCGGCCGCGAGCCGGCGGCGACGATTCCCCGGGGCACCGAGCCTCCGCACGCGTCGCGCGCGGTCGGGCTCGGATGACGGGGCCCGGCGAGCACTCGGCCGTGCCGAGGCGGCGCACCGCGGGTCGCGCCGGAGGCGCTTACGGGACCACGACCTGGCGAACGGCCTCGCCGCGAGCGAGCCGGTCGAAGCCGAGGTTGATCTCTTCGAGCGAGAGCCGGCCAGAGAGGAGCCGGTCGACGGGCAGGCGTCCGTTTCGGTAGAGGTCGATCAGCCGCGGCACATCGCGGGCGGGCACGGCCGTTCCGATGTAACTCCCTTTGAGGGTCCGCTCTTCCGCCACGAGCTGCACGATCGGCACCGGCAGCCGCGCCGAGGGATGGGGCAGGCCCGCGGTGACGGTGACCCCGCCGCGACGGGTGATCGCCCAGGCGAGCTCGAGCGCGTTGGCCGTTCCGGCGAGCTCGAAAGCGAAGTCCACCCCACCCCTGGTCCGCTCGCGGATCGCTTCGACCACGTTTTCTTCGCGCGCGTGGAAGGTCGCGGTCGCACCCAGCTGACGCGCGAAAGCGAGTTTGTGCGGCAGAACGTCGACCGCGACGATCTCCCGGGCGCCGGAGGCGACGGCCGCCAACAGAGCGCACAAGCCGACACCGCCCAGCCCCACGACCGCTACCGTCTGACCCGCCCGCACGCCGGCCGTGTTGATCACCGCACCCGCACCGGTGAGCACGGCGCAGCCGAACAGCGCCGCTTCCTCGAGCGGCAGCTCGGGATCGATCTTGACGACCGAGCGCCGGGAAACGGTGGCGTATTCGGCGAAGGCGGAAACGCCGACGTGATGGTTCAGAGGCTCGCCGTCGCGGCGGAGGCGACGCGCCCCCGACAGAAGCGTGCCGGCTCCGTTGGCGAGCGCTCCGGGCTCGCACAGAGCCGGACGCCCTTCCGCACAGGGAAGACAATGCCCGCACGCGGGGACGAAGACGAGGACGACGTGGTCGCCCTTGCGCAGGTCCTCCACGCCCGCTCCCACGTCCTCGACCACACCCGCGGCTTCGTGGCCGAGAACCATGGGCAATGGACGCGGCCGGTCGCCGTTGATCACGGAAAGATCGGAATGACACAAGCCCGCCGCGGCGATGCGCACCAAGACTTCGCCCGGCCCGGGAGGATCGAGCTCGACCTCCTGGATCCGGAGAGGACGACTTTCTGTATAAGGCGGAGGCAGTCCCATCTGTTCGAGAACCGCGGCTCGGATCCGCATCCTGCTGCTCCCGGATCAGAAGACCTCGTAGATTTGCCCCGTCTGTGCGCCTTCCACGCTTTTCGCGTAAGCGCGCGCGACGCGAGCCGCGGAGACCGGCACGTGTCCCGGAAAAAAGGCACCGGCCTTCAGCGCCGTCTCTTCGAGCAGGCCCGGGCTCACGCAGTTGATCCGCAGACGCTCGGGAAGAAGCTCGATGGCCGCGGCCCGCACCCAGGCTTCCAGGGCGCCGTTGACCAGGGACGCCGCGCTGCCCCCGATGACCGGATCTCTGCCCAGGATCCCGCTGGTGAGCGTGAACGAGCCGTTCTCGGCGACGAATTCACGGCCGACGAGGACGAGCTGGATCTGTCCCATGAGCTTGCTGCGCCAGCCGACGGCGAACGCCTCGGTGTCGAGCTTCGCTAAAGGGGCGAAGGCGACTTCGCCCATGGTCGCCACGAGAGCGTCGAACCGCCCGATTTTGGCCAGGCCCGCGCGGATCGAGGCGGGATCGGTGGCGTCGAGCTGGACTTCGCCCCCGGTTCGCGCCGCGCGGACGACCTCGTGCCGCCTGCCGAGTTCGGCGACGACGGCGCGTCCGATCGTTCCCGTACCGCCGACCACGACCACGCGCATGCACGGCCCCTCCGCTCGCTCGCGGTTCTCTTTGATCTTTAGAGGGCGAGCCGCGCCGGGTCGAGGGCAGGGCGGGTTCGGATCTCAGTGCCCGCCGCTCAGCACCTTGACGATCTCCTCGGTCACTTTTTTGGCGTCACCGAAAAGCATCATCGTACGATCCATGTAGAAAAGCGGGTTGTCGATACCCGCATAACCCGGCGCCATCGAGCGTTTGACGAAGAAGACGGCCTTGGCTTTCTCGACGTCGAGCACCGGCATTCCATAAATCGGCGAGTTCGGATCGGTCTTGGCCGCTGGATTGGTGATGTCGTTGGCACCGATGACGTAGGCGGCGTCGGCTTGCCCGAATTCGTTGTTGATCTCGTCCATTTCGAAAACGACATCATAAGGGATGTTGGCTTCGGCCAAGAGAACGTTCATGTGGCCCGGCATGCGTCCGGCCACCGGGTGGATCGCGAACTTGACCTCCACGCCTTTCTTGGTGAGCGCTTCGTAGAGTTCTCGAACCGCGTGCTGCGCCTGCGCCACGGCCATCCCGTAACCGGGCACGATGATCACCTTCTGCGCATTTTCCAAGATGAAGGCGGCGTCTTCGGGCGAGCCCGCGCGCACCGTCTTTTCGGTCGCGGTCTCCGCCGCCGCTCCCGTCTCGCCGAACCCGCCGAGAATGACGGAGACGAAGGACCGGTTCATCGCCCGGCACATGATGTAAGACAAGATCGCACCCGAGGAACCGACGAGGGCGCCGGTGATGATGAGCATCGGGTTCTGCAAGGTGAAGCCGATCCCGGCCGCGGCCCAACCCGAATAGGAGTTGAGCATCGAGACCACGACCGGCATGTCGGCGCCTCCGATCGGGATGATGAGGAGCACGCCCAAGGCGAACGCGAGAAGCGTCATGAGCACGAAGACGGCTCCGCTCTCGCTGACCATGAAGAGGAGAAGGAGGAGCACGAGCGCCGCGCCGATGCCGGCGTTGATCCAATGCCGCCCGGGCAAGAGGATCGGGCGGCTCGACATGAGCACGGCGAGCACCGGTTCGAGTGCGGCCGGGATCCACGCTTGTACGCTGGGCGGGAACTTGGCTTGCAACTTGCCGAAGGCGATCACCGAGCCGGTGAACGTGACCGCACCGATGATCGTGCCGAGCGCCATCTCGAGCAGCGAGAGAGGCTTGATCGAGCCGTCGGGGCGGACGATCCCGAAATCCTGAGGCTCGAGGAACGCGCCGGCGGCGACGAAGACCGCGGCGAGGCCGACGAGCGAGTGGAAGGCCGCGACGAGTTGCGGCATCGCGGTCATCTGGATGCGCCGGGCGACGACGAAGCCCAACGCCCCGCCGGCGGCGAGTGCCACGACGATCGCCGCGTACGCGCCGCCGCCGGCACGGGTCAACAAGAGCAGGGTGATGGCGACGGCGAGCGCCATGCCGACCATGCCGTAGCGATTGCCCGCTCGCGCCGAAGCCGGCGAGGACAGCCCGCGGAGCGCCAGAATGAAACAGACTGCGGCGACGAGATAACCGAGCGCGGCGACATCGATGCTCATCGTCGTTCTTCCCTCAGCCGCGCTTCTTGAACATGGCGAGCATGCGTTCGGTGACGGCGAAACCGCCGAAGATGTTCACCGCTGCGAGAAAGGTCGCGAGGAAGCCGAAGATCGCCGCGATACCCCCGGCACCGGTGGCGATCAAGGCTCCGACGACGATCACCGAGCTGATGGCATTGGTGACGCTCATGAGCGGAGTATGCAGCGCCGGCGTCACCGACCACACGACGTAATAGCCAACGAAGATCGCGAGTACGAACACGATGAGATTGTAAACACCCGGGTCGATCGCAGCCATCGGCCCTCTCCCTCAGCTCGCCGACTGGAAGTTCGGATGGACGATTTTGCCTTCGTGCGTCAAAAGCGTCCCTTTGATCAGCTCGTCTTCGAAAGGGATGACCAGTTTGCCATCCTTCGAAATCAGCAACTGCACGAAGTTGAGAAGATTGCGCGCATAAAGCGCGGAGGCTACGGGGGCGAGCCGAGAGGGAAGATTGCGGGCCCCGATGATCTTGACACCGCCGACCTCGACGACTTCGCCGGGGCGGCTGCCTTCGATGTTCCCGCCGCTTTCGGCGGCCATGTCGAAGAGCACGGAGCCCGGACGCATGGAGGCGACCATGGCGGCGGTGACGATCCGCGGCGCCGGACGCCCCGGGAGCAGCGCCGTGGTCACGACGATGTCCTGGCTCTTGATATGCTCGGCCACGATTTTCTGTTGTTCGGCTTGCTCTTCGGGGGTGAGCGGGCGGGCGTAGCCGCCGGCGGTCGCCGCATCTTTCGGAATGAAACCGACGAATTTCGCACCGAGGCTCTCGATTTCCTCTTTGGCGGCGGGCCGCACGTCGGTGGCGGTCACTACTGCCCCCATGCGCTTGGCGGTCGCGATCGCCTGCAGCCCCGCCACGCCGGCACCGACCACGAAGACCTTGGCCGGGGTCACGGTGCCGGCGGCGGTCATCATCATCGGCAGCACGCGGCTGTAGGCCGCCATGACCTCGACCACGGCGCGGTAGCCGGCGAGATTGGCCTGGCTCGAGAGCACGTCCATGGGCTGTGCGCGGGTGATGCGCGGCAAGAGCTCCATCGCGAAGGCGGTGAGGCCTTTGTCGGCGTAGGTGCGGACCTGATCCCGGTTCGTGTACGGGTCGAGCATGCCCACGAGGAGTTGGCCCGGTCGCGATCGCGCGAGTTCGTCCTCGGTCGGTCGTTGGACCTTGAGCAGGATGTCGGCGGCCAGAGGCTCATCCGGACCGTCGACGAGCCGCGCTCCGGCCTGCTCGTAAGCTTCGTCGAAGATCGCGGCCGCGGTTCCCGCTCCGCGCTCGATCACCGGCTCGAGCCCCATGGCCTTGAACCGCTTCACGGTCTCGGGGCTGGCGGCGACGCGACGTTCGTGTTCGCGTCGTTCTTTGACGATGCCGATGCGCATAGGAGCTCGGTCCTCGGTAGTTGCGGCTGCGCGAGAGACGGCCGGTGGCGCGCCCCGAGGTGCTTAGGCAAGGATCCGAACACTCGCAAGGCGAGGCACCGTGCGCTCGCGGGTCGCGGCCCTTGGCAGGAAAACCGGGACGCTTCTAGCTAGTCGAGAAACGGGGAGGACAGGCGTCGGAGGACTCGGACCCATGTGTCGGATCTACGCGGGCACGGATCCGCGCGACTACGAGCCGGTGACCCGTTCGATGCGGCTGCACGGTGCGGTGACGAGCATCCGGCTCGAAGCACGGTTCTGGGCGATTCTCGACGAGATGGCGGCGGCGGAGGGAATGAGCACGCCCAAGTTCGTCGCCACCCTCTACGACGAGGTCGTCGAGCTCGCGGGCGAGGTGCGCAATTTCGCCTCTTTGTTGCGCGTCGCCTGCGCGACTTATCTCGCGCGCGAACGCGCGACCAAGCGCTCCGCAGAGGCGGCAGCGCAGCGAGCCGAGGCGGCGTAGTAGCGCGGTGCTACCACCGCCTTCGCATCCGGGGTTAACCTCTCTTTTCGCAGGCGGCAGCCACGAGCAGGAGAGGCGCGATGGCCAAGGCCATCCACATGATGATCCGGGTTCTCGATCTCGAGCGGTCGATCGCCTTCTATCGTACCGCCCTCGGGCTCGAGCCCGCGGACACGCTGGATTTCGAAACGTTCACGCTCGTATATTTGCGCAACCCGGAAGCCGATTTCGAAATCGAGCTCACCCTCAACAAGGGCCGCAAAGAACCCTATGCTCTGGGTGAAGGCTACGGCCATGTCGCCTTTTGCGTCGACGACTTGGATGCCGAACACAAGAGACTGACTGAATCGGGTATCACGCCGCAGCCGATCAAGGAATTCTATCGAAACGGTCGGCTCTTGGCGCGTTTCTCAGGATCCGGACGGCTACAAGATCGAAATCCTGCAACGTCACGGCCGCTACCGCTGACGTCGACGAAACGAGGGGAGGCAACGAGCATGAAACGCGTTCTCGACCGCAGGCTCTTCTTGCGGACGGCGGCATCGGTCACCGCCGTCGTCGCCGCTTCGGGCGGCGAGGTCGTCATTCGAGCGACGAACGGGGCTTGGGCGATGACCTTGTCGACCTTCGATGCGCACACGGCGGCGACGCTGCTGACGATGACCCGTCGACTTTATCCTCACGATATGCTCGGAGACCTGTATTACGCGGAGGTGGTCGAAAGTCTCGACAACAAAGCGAAGAACGATCCCGCCCTCGCCAAGATGGTCGCCGAAGGCGTGGCGAGCCTCGACAAAGCCACGGGCGTACCGTGGCTGACCTTGTCGCCGGGCGGTCAAGTCGAGGTGCTGTAGACTATCGAAAAAACGCCGTTTTTCCAGACGGTGCGGAGCCACACCGTCGTGGCACTCTACAACAACAAGCTCGTTTGGCACCATTTCGGATATCAGGGCAGCTCTGCCGAATTCGGCGGCTACCTCCATCGGGGCTTCCAGGACGCCGGTTGGACGATGCAGCCCGATCCCGAAGCCAGTCCACCGCCGCCGGCCTGACCGACGTCGACGGTCGTCACGTCCGAGAAGGGAGGCAACGAGGATGGCGCGTTACGAGCTCAACGACGATTCGGTGGTCGTGTTCATCGGCAGCGGGGCCGGCGGCGGAACGCTCGCCAACGAACTCTGTCAAAAAGGAGTCAAAGTCGTTCTCCTCGAAGCGGGCAAGCGCTTGTCGCCCGAGGAATTCGTCAACGACGAATGGGCGGCGTTCATGCAGACCGCTTGGCTCGACAAGCGCACGACCAGCGGCAGCTGGCGGATCGCCCGCGACTTCCCGAACTTGCCGGCGTGGATCTGCAAGACGGTCGGCGGTTCCACGGTGCACTGGGCCGGCGCCTCGTTGCGTTTCCAGCCGCACGAGTTCAAGACCCGCACGGTTTACGGCGATATCCCCGGCGCGACGCTGCTCGATTGGCCGATCAGTTACGACGATCTCGCGCCCTACTACGATCGGGCCGAGAAGAAAATGGGCGTGACACGCACCAACGGTATCCCCGGTCTTCCGGGCAACAACAATTTCAAGGTGATGTACACCGGTGCCAAAAGGCTCGGCTACAAGATCGTCCATACGGGACGCATGGCGATCAACAGCATCCCCCGGGACGGACGTCCTCATTGTCTGCAGATCGGCTTTTGTTTCCAAGGATGCAAAACGGCCGCGAAGTGGTCGACTCTGTACACGGAGATCCCGGCCGCCGAAGCGACCGGAAAACTCGACTTGCGCCCCGAATGCCAGGCGCTGCAGATCCAACACGATGCGAATGGCAAGATCACCGGCGTTCTGTACGCGGACAAAAACGGGCGCTTCCACGTTCAGAAGGCTCGCGTGGTTTGCGTCGCCTGCAATTCGATCGAAAGCCCGCGTCTCCTGTTTAACTCCGCGACGAGCAAGTATCCCGATGGCTTGGCCAACAGCTCGGGCCAGGTCGGACGCAACTACATGCGCCATACGACGGGCTCCGTTTATGCCGTGTTCGATCGGCCCGTCTACATGTTCCGCGGAACCACCATGGCCGGGATCATCATGGACGAGGCCGGGCACGATCCCAAGCGCGGCTTCGCCGGAGGTTACGAGCTCGAGACCCTGTCCTTGGGTTTGCCGTTCTTGGCCGCTTTCCTGGACCCCGGAGCCTGGGGGCGCGAGTTCACCCGCAAGCTCGAGGGTTATTCCCACATGGCCGGCATGTGGATCGTGGGTGAAGACATGCCGCAAGCCACGAATCGCGTCACTTTGCACCCTACGGAGAAGGACCAGTTCGGTCTGCCTGTTCCGAACGTCCATTTCGACGATCACCCGAACGATATCGCAATGCGGGCCCACGCCTACAAACAAGGGGCGGCTGTTTACCTCGCGGCGGGCGCGCGCGAGGTCTACGAAGTTCCGCCTTATCCGAGCACTCACAATCTCGGAACCAATCGCATGAGCGCACGACCGCAGGATGGAGTCGTCAACAAGTTCGGCCAGACATGGGACCACAAAAATCTGTTCATTTCTGATGGGAGCGTGTTCACCACGGGCGCGGCCGAGAACCCGACCTTGACGATCGTGGCGCTCGCGATCCGCCAAGCGGAGTACATCGTCGACCAGATGGCCAAGAACGAGATCTGAGCCGTAGGCGCCCGGCGCGAGGTTCCGCTCGTTCCGAGCGGGCCCGCGTTCGCGAGCGCCGCAGAAGCCCGGCCCGGCTTGACCGAAAGCCGCGCCGGGCTACTCTCGCTTTCGGCCGGAAGATCGCGCGTGGGAGAGTCCGCGCCGGGGTCCCCGCCCCGAGCCGCGCGGCGCCGAAGGAGCAACCGCCCCGGAAACTCTCAGGCCGAAGGACCGCGCGCGAGTTGGCCCTCTGGAGAGCGGGCGCGAGAACGCCCCACCGAAGGGGACACCCCGCACCCGGAAAACGGGGAGGGGGAATCTCTCAGGTCGTGGACAGAGGGGGCACGGGACGCGGCCCGCGGTCGCGTCGGAGACCGTGCTCGGAGTCCTCGCGGTGAGCATGCTCGCGCGCACGCCCCTTTACGACCTCCATCGCGAGCTCGGCGCGAAGTTCGTCGCCTTCGCCGGCTACGAGATGCCCCTCCATTATCCCTCGGGCATCTTGGCCGAACACCGCTGGTGCCGGGGGAAGGCGGCGCTCTTCGACGTCTCCCACATGGGTCAGATCGCCCTGCGCGGCGCGGAGGCGGCAAGCGCGCTCGAAAGGCTGGTGCCGGGGGATATCCTCGGCCTGCCGTCGGGTCGCGCACGATACACCCTGTTCACCGACGAGACGGGCGGGATCCTCGACGATCTGATCGTCACCAATGCCGAGGATCATTTGTTCCTGGTCGTGAACGCCGCCCGCAAAGCCGAAGACCTCGAGCATCTCCGGCGGCACCTCGAGCCGCGCTGCCGCGTCGAGCCCATCGCCGACCGCGTCCTCCTCGCCCTGCAAGGCCCCGCGGCGGCCGAGGTTCTGGCACGCCTCGCGCCTCGGTGCCTCGAGCTCCGCTTCATGCACGCCGCCGAGTTCGAGGTGGGGGGCGTGCTCTGTCGCGTCTCCCGCACGGGGTACACGGGCGAGGACGGCTTCGAGATCTCGGCCCCCGCCGAAGCCGCCCGCGATCTCGCCCGGGCGCTTCTCGCCGCTGAAGAGGTTCGACCGGCGGGTCTGGGTGCCCGCGACACGTTGCGCTTGGAAGCCGGTCTTTGTCTTTACGGCCACGACATCGACCGGACGACTTCGCCCGTCGAAGCCGGTCTCGGGTGGACGATCGGCAAGCGACGGCGGGAGCGGGGAGATTTCCCGGGTGCCGAGCGCATCCTGCGCGAGCTGCGCGAGGGTCCCGCGCGCCGGCTCGTCGGTCTGCGCCCGGACGGTCGCGCTCCGGCGCGTGCGGGCGCCGCGATCCTCGCCGACGGCCGCCCGGTCGGACGTGTCACGAGCGGCGGTTACGGGCCCACTGTGGACGCGCCGATCGCCCTCGGCTATGTGCCGGCGTCGCTCGCCTCACCCGGCACGCGCGTCGAGCTCGCGGTCCGCGGACGCTCGGAGCCCGCGTGCGTGGTCCCGCTGCCCTTCGTTCCCCATCGCTACGTTCGTTGAAGGCGGCCCGCGGAGGAGGCCATGACGATCTATTACACCAAGGAACACGAATGGATCCGGGTCGAAGGCGGGATCGCGACGGTCGGCATCTCCGAGCACGCCCAAGAGCAGCTGGGGGACGTCGTGTACGTCGAGCTGCCGGAGGTCGGCCGCGAGGTCGCGGCGGGCGAGCCGGTCGCGGTCGTCGAAAGTGTCAAGGCGGCCTCGGACGTCTACAGCCCGGTTTCCGGCAGGATCGTCGATGTCAACCGCGCGATCGCCGACAACCCGGCCCTGGTCAACGAAGACGCCGAAGGGGCGGCTTGGTTCTTCCGCATCGAGCTGGCCGATCCCTCCGAACTCGGCGGGCTCATGAACGCCGATGCCTATCGCGAATATCTCTCTACGCTTTCGTGAGGTCCGAGTCTCGCCATGACGACCGAACGCCCTTCGCTCGCCGAGCTCTGCGACGCCGGTGGTTTCGTCCGTCGGCACATCGGCCCGAGCGAGGAGGAGATCGCCGAGATGCTCGCCCGGCTCGGCCTGCGCTCGCTCGACGAGCTCGTCGCGCGGGCCGTGCCGGCTGCGATCCGCAGCGATCGGCCCTTGGCTCTGCCGCCCTCGCTTTCGGAACAGGAGGTGCTCGACGAACTCGAGCGTCTGGCTTCCTGCAACGAGCGTCGGATCTCGCTCGTCGGCATGGGCTATTACGGCACGATCACACCGGGTGTGATCCTGCGCAACGTCCTCGAGAACCCCGCCTGGTACACGGCGTATACTCCGTACCAGGCCGAGATCAGCCAGGGGCGGCTCGAAGCTCTGCTCGTCTGGCAGCAGATGGTCTGTGACCTCACGGGGATGGAGGTCGCCAACGCCTCGCTGCTCGACGAGGCCACGGCGGCCGCCGAAGCGATGACGATGGCCCGGCGGCTTAGCCGCGCCCGCTCGTCATCCTTCCTCGTCGATCCGGACACGCATCCCCAGACGATCGCGGTCGTCCGGACGCGCGCGCGGCCCCTCGGGATCGAGGTCGTCCTCGCCGATCCGGCCGAGGCCCTCGAGCGACTCGACCCCTTCGCGGCCCTTCTCTCCTACCCCGCCTCCTCGGGGCGGATCCGCGATATCGCCCCGATCGCGCGCCGACTGCACGAGAAGGGTGCGTTGCTCGTCGTCGCCACCGATCTCCTCGCCTGCTGCCTTCTCGCTCCTCCCGGTGAGCTCGGCGCCGATCTCGTCGTCGGCTCGGGACAGCGGTTCGGCGTGCCCATGGGCTACGGAGGTCCGCACGCCGCCTTCCTCGCTTGTCGCGACGCCCACAAACGCCAGCTGCCCGGCCGCCTCATCGGGGTATCGGTCGACAGCCGCGGCAGGCCAGCCTACCGCATGGCCCTGCAGACGCGCGAGCAGCACATCCGCCGCGAAAAGGCGACCTCGAACATCTGCACCGCCCAGGTGCTGCTCGCGATCGTCGCGGCGTTCTACGCCGTCTATCACGGCCCCGAGGGGCTCGCGCGCATCGCGCGCCGCGTGCACCGCCTGGCCGGGATGTTCGCGGCCGGCCTCGAGGGCAGCGGCATCGAGGTCGTCAATCGCGACGCCTTTTTCGACACGCTCACGCTCTCGGCGCCCGGACGGGCGCAAGAGCTCGTCCGACGTGCCGCCGACCAGAAGATCGACCTGCGGCCGATCGACGCCGATCGCTTCGGCTTGTCCTTCGACGAGACGAGCACGCCGGCGCTGGTCGCGCGTCTGCTCGCGATCCTGGGTGCCCCCGAGCGCCCGCTCGAGGAGCTCGACCGCTCGGCTCCGGAGGGCATCCCCGAGCCGTTGCGCCGGACGAGCCCCTATCTCGTGCATCCGGTCTTCCACGAACACCGCAGCGAGACGCAGATGCTGCGCTATCTGCGGCGGCTCGCGGACAAGGACATCGCGCTCGACCGGGCGATGATCCCGCTCGGCTCCTGCACGATGAAGCTGAACGCCACCACCGAGATGCGACCGGTCACCTGGCCCGGCTTCGCGGCACCGCACCCCTTCGCGCCGCGCGAACGGATGGCCGGATATCGGGAGCTCTTCCGCGCGCTCGAGGCTTTTTTGTGCGAGATCACCGGCTTCGCGGCGGTGTCGCTGCAACCGAACGCCGGGAGCCAAGGCGAATACACGGGACTCCTCGTCGTCCGCGCCTATCACGAATCCCGCGGAGAGCCGCACCGGCGCGTCTGCCTCGTGCCCTCTTCGGCCCACGGCACCAATCCCGCCTCCGCCGTGATGGCCGGGATGGAGGTGGTGGTGGTCGCCTGCGATGCGCGCGGCAACATCGATCTCGACGATCTCGGGGCCAAGGCCGCGCTCCACGCCGATCGGCTCGCCGCGCTCATGGTCACTTATCCCTCGACGCACGGCGTCTTCGAGGAGCACATCAAAGACGTCTGCGCGCTCGTGCACGAGCACGGCGGACAGGTCTACATGGACGGGGCGAATTTGAACGCTCTCGTCGGGATCGCCCGGCCGGCCGAGCTCGGCGCCGACCTCTGCCACATCAATCTGCACAAGACCTTCGCCATCCCCCACGGAGGCGGCGGGCCGGGAATGGGACCGATCGCCGTCGCCGCGCATCTGGTTCCCTTCCTGCCCGAGCATCCGGTAGTGCCGATCGATCCCGATCGGCACTACGCGAGTATCGGCACGGTTTCCGCGGCTCCTTGGGGTTCTGCCTCGATCCTGCCCGTCTCCTGGGCGTACATCCGGCTCCTGGGCCCCGAAGGTCTGCGCAAGGCGACGGCGGTGGCGATCTTGGCCGCCAATTACGTCGCCCGTCGCCTCGAGCCGCACTATCCGATCGTCTACAAGGGAAGCGGCGGCTTCGTCGCCCACGAGTGCATCATCGACCTGCGGGCGATCCGCGCCAAGACCGGTATCTCTGCCGAGGATGTGGCCAAGCGCCTCGTCGATTACGGCTTCCACGCCCCGACGATGTCGTGGCCCGTTCCCGAGACGATGATGATCGAGCCGACCGAGAGCGAGCCGCTCTCGGAACTCGACCGTTTCTGCGACGCGATGATCGCGATCCGCGAGGAAATCCGGGCGATCGAAGAAGGCCGGATGGATCCCTCGGACAATCCGCTCAAGAATGCGCCCCATACGGCGGATGTGCTCGTGGGCGAATGGCGTCGTCCCTATTCGCGCGAGCGCGCGGTCTTCCCCCTCGGGCGGGTCGAATCGAAGTATTGGCCGCCGGTGGGTCGGATCGATAACGCCTACGGCGATCGCCACCTGGTCTGTACCTGCCCGCCCGTAGAAGCCTACCGGGCGGCGGCGGAATGATCCGAAGGCGGCCGGCGCGCGAGGCGCCGGCCGCCCCCTCGGTCCGACCTCGCGCCAGCGCTCAGCGGCGGATCACGATCCGCCCCTCGACCGTCGGCGCCACTTCCCCGCGCGTCGCGACGTAATCGATCACCTGCGAGGCCATGAGCAGGGCCGCGGCCGGATCGATCAACGCCTTGGCGCGCGCGAACACGGCGTAGCCGTCCCCTCCGCGCGCCAGGAAGTCGTTGGTCGCTACCGTGTAGGTGCGCTCGGGATCGAGGGGCGCGCCGCCGACGAGGACTTCGGTGACGCGTCGACCGGCGGGACGCGACAGATCGACGGTCACCCGCATACCCGAAACTTGGGGGAAACGTCCCGCGCCCTGTTCCACCTGGCTGAAGCCGTTCTCGAGCGCCTCGAGGATCTCGCTCCCTTTGAGCGCGAGCTTCACCGTCTTGTTGCCGAAGGGGAGCTCCGTGAGCAGATCGCGGCGGGTGAGCGCGTGGCCGGCGGGGTACTGCCGATCGCCGCGGATGCCGCCGCCGTTCGTGATGGCGAGCTCGGCGTCGACCGCGAGACGCATGGCATCGGCGATCAGGTTGCCGATCGCCGCCTCTTCGCCGCGCACGACCGCGCGCCGGCTGTCGAGCGGCGTCGCCGTCTTCCCGATGGTGACGTCGAGTTCCCGGGCGAGCCTTTGCTCGAGCGCGGCGGTGACCGCCTTCGTCTCCGGGTCGGGGGAATAGGCCGCGGTGTCCAGGGTGCGGAACGAAGGCGTCCAGACCAGCCGCGTGCGCTCGCCTTCTTTGATGCGCTCGAGCGCGAGGTCGATCGCGGTGACGAACTCTCCCTGCGCTCCGCTTTCGACCATGGCCACGCGGCCGTTGTACATGATGCGGATATCGTGATCGTGCCCGGAAAGAATGAGATCGACGGCCCCTTGCCGGTACAGGGCCAGGTCCTCTTCGAAGCCGGTGTGGGTGACGGCGACGACGAGATCGGCCCCCTGCTCGCGCAGCTTTTTGGCCATCGCGGGTGCGACTTCGATCGGAGGCGAGAAAACGAGATCTCCGGGCGAGCTGATTTCCTTGGTCTGCGGCGTGGTCATACCGAAGAAACCGAGCTTGAAGCCCGCGACCTCGACGATGCGCGAAGCCGGCAACCCGGCGAAGGCGCTTCCGTCGGGTTCTGCGATGTTCGCCGAGAGGATCGGAAAGCGTGCTTGAGCGAAACGCTGGCGGGCGATCTCTTTTCCGAAGTCGAACTCGTGGTTGCCCGGAGTGAATACGTCGATGGGCAGCCGATTCAACAGATCGATGATGTGCGCTCCTTTGTCGAAACCGGAAAGAAGCGAAGGCGAGATCGCATCGCCCGCGTGCACGACCAGGACCTCCGCGCGTTCGGCGCCTTCCGCCCGAAGCAGCGCGGCGACCCGAGGAAAGCCTCCGCGCCCGCGGCTCTCCTCGTAACGGTCCCAGTCGTTGACCTGCAGAATGGTGATGCGGACCGGCTCCGCCTGCGCGACGCATGCGACCAGGGCGATGCCGGCGGCGAGCAGGCCCGCGCGCAACCAGTCTCGTCTCGTCGACACGGACGCCCTCCCTCGCTCGGGTTCGCGGCGTCCGCGAGGGGTAGCGGCTCAGCTTGACCGGCCCGTGACCGGCGGCTCCGCTCCGCGCGCGCCCGGCCAGGCTTCGATCGGAAGCCCGCGCGCGAGCCAGCCGGGGCCGAAGGAGCTGCCGATCATGCCTTCGGCGACGTCGAAAACCCGGGCGAAGCCCCGGGCGATGAGCAGTTGGCGGGCGAAGGCGGTGCGCCCGCCGGTACGGCAGACGAGGGCGACGGGACGCCCGCGATCGCCGCCCAGAAGCGCTTCGATCTCGGCGACGAACTCGGTGCGGATTCGGCCGGGACCCGAGGTCAGACAGACGAGCGCCGCCCCCGCGGGTACCCCGGTCTGGGCCCACTCGGCCGGCGTTCGGATATCCACGAGCACGAGCCTGCCGCGGCTCGCGGCGGCGAAGGCGAGATCGGCGCCGATGCGGCCGGCCGCATCGGCTTTCGCCGCGAGATCCTCTTCCGTGAGATCCTGTTCGGGGTCGCTCATGCTCCGCTTACCTTCACGCCATCCCGAGGGCCGCTTTGTAGAGCTCGAGCAACTCTTCTTGCTCGCTCCGATCGTGCGGCTTCATACGCCGCAGCTTGATAACCTGCCGCAGAACGCGCAAATCGAAACCTTCGGCTTTCGCTTCGCTCATGACCTCTTTGATTTGCTCGGCGACCTCACGCTTTTCTTCCTCGAGTCGCTCGATTTTTTCAACGATCTGCTTGAGCCGATCGGCAGCGATGCTGTGAGCGTCGGCCATACCTTTCCCTCGTTCCGCGTCACCTCGCGGCCCCCGCTTGTAGGGCGGAGAATCGGACCAGACCAGAGGAGCCGCGTGCTGGCGAGCCGTGCGCGGCGGCGCTATCGCTGGCCGCCGTCCGGCACCCCGGAGGGAAGAGCGTGCCGATGCCCCTCGGAACTGCGCGGTGGGCGATCGCCGTCGCCCTCGTCGCGTTTTCCGCCTGTGTGCCGGCCGCGCCGCCCGATCGCGGCGCGCGCGAGCCGGCGCCCGCACAAGAGGAGCCCCAGATGCCGCGCGAGCTCGGTCGGCGCATCGCGGAAACGCTCTGCGCCCGCTGCCACGCCCTCGCCCCCGAGGCGACGAGCCCGCACCCGGCCGCTCCGCCCCTTCCGGTTCTCGCCCGCCGGTGGCCGGCGGAGACGCTGCTGCCGCGTTTGGAGGAAGGGATCGTGGCGGTCCATCCGGACATGCCGGAGATCCGCCTCGCCCCCGCGGAAATCGACCCCTTTCTCGCCTTCTGGTCGACCTTGTGAGGGTCGAGGGCGTTCAGCGGTGAACCTCGATCCGGTTGTCGACCTCGTCCACCCCGAAGACGAACCAGGCGTCGTTCTCGGCCGCCCGGCGCTGCTCCTCGGTCGGGACCACGCCGGACAGAACCACGCGGCGATCGCGGACCGCGATTCGGATCTCGCTCGCGTCCACAAGCGGGTCCTTTTCGAGCGCGAT
Organism: Geminicoccaceae bacterium; assembly: GCA_025062095.1. GTDB lineage: Bacteria > Pseudomonadota > Alphaproteobacteria > Geminicoccales > Geminicoccaceae > JANXAZ01. Next base: position 11,196 of record JANXAZ010000031.1, on the reverse strand, counting down.
GCGACAGGCATCGGCGATCGCCCCGTCGGTGTCGTCTTCCGGAGGCTCGACGGCGATGCCGTTGATCACGTCGCGCACGCCCGGAACCCACCAGGCGAGCACGCCCGCGAGCCGCTTGTGATCGAGCCCCGGGACCGAGCCGTCGAGGGTGACGACACCATCGGCGACCTCGATCTCGAGACGCCCGCGCAGGTCGACGGGCGAGGCGCGCAGGGGCACGAGCGCCTCGCCTCGGCGCTCGAAGAGCGCGAACTCGGCGAAGGCCGGCTCGCCGAGAAAGGCGTGCGCGACGTGATCGCGGATCTCCCGATCGCCCATGGGCTGGGACGGCCGCACCCGCAGGCGGTCGACGACGCCTTTCACTTCCGGCACCGAAGCGAGGGCGCGCAGCGCGCGCTTCTTGGCCGCGACGGTCTCGACTTCGCCCTCGACGGTCAGGACCCCTTCCGCCCAAGCGAGCTTGGGATGATTGAGCGTGTATTCGGCTCCGAGCACGCTGCGCAAATGCGCGCGCGCCTCGTCCAGGACCTCGCTCGTCGGTCGGTTCATCGAGGGCCTCCCCGGGCGGTGGCGGCCTTCACATCGCCGCCCTGATCGCCCACTCGGGGAAGAGGTGGCGCAGCTCGGACGGCAGCGCGTGGATCACCTTGCTCACCTGGCCGGGATCGATCCGTGCCGCGAGCACCTCGAGAACCGCGCGGACCACCGCTTCGATGTCCTCGGGCGGTTGGCGCACGAAGACCTGCTTCACTTTCTCGAGGAATTCTTCGGCGTGGCGCTCGCGCGTGGGCGTCCCGGCGGGGTGCCACTCCTCGTAGTAGAAACCGCGGATCAGCATCGGCAGTTGGGCGCCCAGATGCACCGCGAGCTCGGGCGGCAGCCGGTCGCGCAGGGCGTGCAGCGTGCCCCGCAACGCGAGATAGGCGAAATGGCGGTCCTCGGTACCGAGCCGCTCGGCGATCGCCTTGAGCCACAGATTGGTCTGTTGGACGGTGGTGTCGAAGACCTCTAATCCGGTGGCGCTCATCCTCTCCTCCCGCGTCTCGCCTCGGACGCCCCTTAGCGCCGAGCTTCACGCCGCCCCTTGATCTGGATCAAGAGGCGGCGTGAAACGAAACACTACCACTCTTCCTCCTCGCCGGCGAGATCGGGCTCCTCGCTCGTCTCGTCTTCGCCCTGCTCGGACCCGGTCGCGGCTTCCGCCGGCCCCCCGAACAGCGAGGCGAGCAGGGAGCCGAGCATCATGCCGCCCGCGATCCCGGCCACCGTCGCCATCGCACCGCCCAAGAAACCTCCGGGTTGCGCGAACATGCCGGGCCGATAGCCGGGAGCGTGCACGGGCTCGGGCGGTGGCGTCGCGCGGCCGCCGCCGAACAGCCCGCCGAACAGGCCCGAGCCCGCCCGCCGCTGCTCGAGCTCGTATTCGAGTTCGCGGATGCGATTCTGGGCCTCGGCGAAAGCTTGCTCCAAGAAGAACGCCATTTGGGTGACGTAATATTTCGTATGCGGATGCCGTTCCATGAGCTCGCCGATGAGCTTTTCGGCATCGGGGTCGCGCTCGTTGCGCAGCGCTGCCAGCCGATCGAAGAAACTCGAGATCGCCTGGCGGTCTTCCGGTGTCATGACGACCTCCTTCTCCTGCTCACGTCCTGGGCCGGGGAGCGCACCGTTGCGAAAGCGAGCCGTCTCCGATGTGCTTCGCGCGCCACGAAGCGGTGCTCGGCCTCAGCCGAACAACCGGTCGCCCTGCTCGTCGATGAGCCGGCGCGCCTTGAGGATCGCGAAAGCTTTGGCCTCCTCGGCGCTGGAGTGGGTATCGGCTCGGATCAACTCGTAGCGCCGAGGCCCTTCTGGGAAGTCTTTTTCGATGATCGCGCAGGTGAGATATTGACCGCCTTGTTGGCGCAACATCGGCGTGATTTTGAAACCATGATGCTCGACCGCGGCCGAGGGATGAGCCTGCGCGCCGCTTCGCGCGGATCCCGAGAAGAACCGGCGGAGGAGATCGCCCAAAGTCATGGACCGACGCCGCTTCCCGCTTCGCGCTCCGAGCGGAGCATTCGCCCCCTCGCCCGCGAGCGCACCTCGCTTTCGCCGCTCGCCCGAACACAGACTGGGGGCATGGAGGAGCTCTTGCAAGCCCCGTCCGGCGCGGTCGCGAGCCGCTGTCGCCCGATCGGTCCCGCGCGTCGCGCGGGCGGCTCCGCTCGCGAGCGGCCTTCGGGATCGGCCGGATGCGCGTACGAACGAGGCCGCCGTTCCGGACGATCCCGGGGCCGAAGGCGGCTCTTCGCAGCGGAGGGGGAGGTCGTGGTATCGGGTCGGGCCCGGCGCGCGGGGGCGCCGCCCGCCACCCTCGCTTCGGCCGATCCCCGAAACGGCCCTTCCGGTCTCGTTCGCGCGCCGGTGCGATCGAGCGTTTCGGCATCGGCGCGTTCGCGCGGAACAAGCGAAAGACGGAGTTCGCGCTCGCGCGGTGTCGGCGCCCGCGGATCGTTCCATCCCCGCGTCCGATCGGCGTCGAGGGCCGCCGAGACGGCGATACCGGGGCGGCGGACCGAACCGTCCGCCCCGGTCGCACGACGTCAGGTCCGATCCGAAGCGCCCACGCGCGAACGTCGAGTATGTCGGATCCGAACCATGGCGAACCGGAACATGCGATCTTTTTGTCGAAGCCCGCGGGCCAATGCTGTGATCCGCATCACAGCGCGCCCGGGGAGCACCCGCGCGCGCTCGTCCGGAGCGAGGAGAACGCCGTGACCTACGATGCGTCGGGGCGAGAGAAGGGGCTCGAGGTCGCCTTCGCCCCTTGCCCTTCGCCAACCGCGCTGGAGGCGGAGTGGCAGGAGCTGCTCGCCCGCGCGGATGCGAGCTTTTTTCTGTCTTGGCCCTGGATCGCGAGCTGGCTCGAGCGATGCCCGCATCCTCCTTTGCTCGCGCGCGTCACGGCGGAAAAGCGCCTGGTCGGTGCGGCGCTTTTCGTCGAGGGCCGCGAGCGCGCGGGTCCGTGGCGCCTGCGGACGGCCCGTCTCCACGCCACGGGCGACGCGGAGATGGATCGCATCGCGATCGAGTACAACGACGTTCTCGCGGAGCGGGGTTTCGAAGCGGCGGTACGGCGCGTCTTGCTGCGTCGGCTCGTCGACGAGCGGAAGGTGCGACGGATCGTGTTGCCGATGGTCCTTTCCCACTGGGAGGAGGCCGCGCGCTCGTCGGGACTTCGAGTGCGGCGTCGCGCCGAGAGCCTTTCGTATCGTGTCGATCTCGAAACCTTGCGCGGTCGGGGGATCGGATATCTCGACGCACTCGGCTCTCGGGTTCGCGGCCAGATCCGGCGCGCGATGCGGCTGTACCGCGAGCGCGGGGACCTCGTTCTCGAAGCCGCTCGCGACCTGCCCGAAGCTCGCGCTTGGCTCCTCGCGCTCGCCGAGCTGCACGAAGCGCGGTTTCGTTCCAAGAACACATCGGGAGCCTTCTCCGCCCGAGGGTTCGGCGACTTCCATCGGGCGCTTCTGGCCCGTGCGGTGCCTCTGGGCGCGGCCGAGATCCTCCGGCTGAAAGCGGGCTCCCGTCCGATCGGCTATCTGTACAACTTCGTCTGGCGCGGCTGGGTCGGATATTACACGAGCGGCTTCGTCTACGAACCCGACAACCGGCTCAAGCCCGGGCTCGTCGCGCATGCGCTGGCGATCGAGCGGTACCTGCGGCGCGGTGCCGCGGTCTACGATTTCATGGCCGGCGCGAGCCGGTACAAAGCGAGCCTCGCCGATCCCGGTCCGCTCCTTTCGACCCTCGTGGTCGAGCCGGACCTCTTCTTTTCGCGCCTCTCCGATCGGTTGCGCGGCCTGCGCGAGCGGTGGAGAACCCGGGCTGCAGGGGCCGCCGGAGCCCGTTGATCGTCACCGCCTCGGTGCGCTTGTCGCCGTGGGGGGCCAATGCTACCTGAGACCTCGCAACGAGGGCCGCCGGGCCGCGGGTCGCGGCGAGCGATCCTTCTCTCGCGGCCCGGTGGATTTCCGGACAGCAATGAACGGTGAGACGATTTCGACCGACCTCGTGATCATCGGCGCGGGTCCCGTCGGACTGTTCGCCGTCTTCGAGGCCGGGCTGCTCGGGCTGCGCTGCCATCTCGTCGATACTCTCGACAAGATCGGCGGCCAATGCGCCGAGCTCTATCCCGACAAACCGATCTACGACATCCCCGCCGTGCCGCGCTGCACCGGCCAAGAGCTCATCGATCGGCTGCTCGAGCAGATCCGCCCCTTCGAGCCGGCGTTCCACCTGCGCGAGCAAGCGGAGCGTCTGGAGCGCGCCGAGAACGGCAAATGGCGGGTCACGACCTCGGCGGGCACCGTATTCGAAGCCCCGGCCGTGGCCATCGCCGCCGGTGCGGGCAGTTTCGTGCCCCGCCGTCTGCCCTTGCCGGAGGCGGAGCGCTTCGAGGGCCGCTCGCTCTTCTACGCCGTGCGCCGCTCGGAAGCGTTCCACGGGCATCGGATCGTCGTGGCCGGTGGCGGGGATTCGGCTCTCGACTGGGTGCTCGCGCTGCAGCCGCACGCCGCCTCGATCGCGCTGGTCCACCGGCGCGACGAGTTCCGCGCGGCCCCGAAATCGGTCGAGCGGATGCGCCGGCTCGCCGCCGAGGGCGCGCTCCGCCTGATCATCGGGCAGATCGCGGGCCTCGAGGGGCGCGACGGCGAGCTCGAAGCGGTGCGCATCCGGACCCAGGACGGCAGAGAAGAACGGCTCGACTGCGATCGGCTGCTCGCGTTTTACGGTCTCAAGATGGAGCTCGGGCCGATCGCGAACTGGGGCCTGGCCCTCGACAAGGGTCAGATCAAAGTCGACACCGAAGCCTTCGAAACGAACTTACCGGGTGTGTTCGCGATCGGCGACATCTGCACCTATCCGGGAAAACTCAAGTTGATCCTCTCCGGTTTCCACGAGGCGGCGTTGATGTGTCAGAAAGCGTTTCGTTATTGCCGACCGAACGAGCGCCTCGTATTCCGTTATACGACCTCGAGCACCGACCTCCAGAAGAAGTTGGGTGTGATCTGAGATGCCGACCATCCGCGTCTACGATCGCGAAGGGAAGCTCCACGAACTCGACGCGCCCGTCGGATGGTCGGTGATGGAAGTGATCCGCGAGGCGGGCCTGCCCATCGAGGCCGCTTGCGGTGGATGTTGCGCCTGTGCGACCTGTCACGTCTACGTCGATCCGAGTTGGCTCGGCAGGCTCGAACCGCCCCACGCCGACGAGACCTTGATGCTCGACGAAGCCTTTCAAGTGCAGGACAATTCGCGCCTGTCCTGTCAGATCAAGGTCACCCCCGAGCTCGACGGCCTCACCGTCACCCTCGCTCCCGAGTTCTGAGGAACGCGGCGCGCGAGCCGACGAGTTCGTCGAGGGCGCGGCGTTCGGCGCGGGCGCGCGCGTCTTCTCGCGCCGCGCGGCGTCGTTCGGCCAGGAGCTCGTAAAGGCGCGCTCGGGCGTGGTGCGCGCGGATTTCGCGTTCCAGGAGCTGCTCTCGGCGCGCGAGCGCTTCGGCCTCCTCCTCGAGCCGTTGCCGATAGCGGTGTGTCTCGGCGAGCCATTCTCCGAGAGGTGCCGGTCCCCCCGGCAGCGAAAATCCGCGCGCATTCGGCCGCAACGCTCCGCTCGAGGCGCGTGCGCTCCTCGGCGAGGGTGCGCGCGCGCTCGGCGAGAGCGTGGAGCTCGCTTCGCCAACGATCGCGTTGCGCGCGCTCGAGCCGGGCGAGGAGCAGGAGCGGCTCGCGGCGCAACGGGTACGACACGGCCGCTCACGCGGACGGCGGCCAGGGTCGGCCGAGGGCGCGAGCCAGGAGAGCGAAGGCGGACTCCTCGGTCGGCGGTTCGTCGGGAGCCTGGGCGAGCAGCTCCTCGAGGGCGGGCCGCACCCGGATCGCTTCGTCGAGCTCGGGATCGGAACCGGCGCGATAGGCGCCGAGTTGGACGAGCTCGGCCATCTCCGTCCAGCGCGCGAGAAGCGCGCGCGCGCGACCGACGAGGGCACGTTCGTCGGGCGTATAGGCTCCGAGCGCGGCGCGCGAAACGCTCTTGAGGACGTCGACCGCCGGGAAGCGGCCGGCCTCGGCGATCCGGCGGTCGAGGAGAACGTGCCCGTCCAGGATGCCGCGGACCGCGTCCGCGATCGGATCGTTGGTGTCGTCGCCCTCCACGAGCACGGAGACCAGAGCCGTGACGCTCCCCGGGCCGCGACCGGGCCCGGCCCGTTCGAGTAGGCGGGCGAGCTCGGCGAACACGCCCGGCGGATAGCCCTTGCTCGTCGGAGGCTCGCCGGCCGCGAGATGGATCTCGCGCAAGGCCATGGCGAAGCGGGTGACGCTGTCCAGCATCAAGAGCACCGACAAGCCCTCCTCGCGCAGAGCCTCGGCGATCGTCATCGCCACCTGCGCGGCTCGCTTGCGCATCATGGCGGGTTGGTCCGAGGTGGCGACGACCACCACGCTCTTACGGCGCCCCGCCTCGCCCAGGCCGTGCTCGAGCCACTCGGCGAGCTCGCGGCCGCGCTCGCCGACGAGCCCGATGACGAGCGCGTCGGCGCGCGAACGCGCGGCGATCATCGCGAGCAGCGTGGACTTGCCGACGCCCGAGCCGGCGAAGATGCCCAGGCGCTGGCCGCATCGGCAGGGTGTGAACAGGTCGAGCGCGCGCACGCCGAGCTCGAGGCGGGGCCCGAGCAGGCCGCGCTCGTGAGCCGCAGGAGCCCGCCCGGCGACGGGATAGCTGCGCGGCCCTCGCGGCAGGCGCCCGCGCCCGTCGACGGGCTGACCGAGGGCGTCGACGACCCGTCCGAGCCAGGAGCGATCGGGGGCGAGCACGGGCAGGTCGCGGTCGACGGCGACGCGGGCGCCCAAGGCGATCCCGGAGGCTTCTTCGTAGGGCAAGAGACGAACGCGCTCGCGATCGAAGCCGACGACCTCGGCGAGCACGGTCCCGTCGTCCGCCGCGGCGCTCGTCGTCCCGTCCCCCGTTCGACGCCGCTCGATCCGGCAGAGATCGCCGATGCCCACGCGGCCCGAAAGGCCCAGGGCCTCGACGACCGTCGCCGTGCAGCCGACGACCGTGCCTCCGAACCGCGGCCGCGCGAGCGGTGCGAGAGCGGCGCGCAACGCGGCCGGGTCGAAGGGTCCGGGGCCGGAGTCGGGATCGGACGGGGGCGGCGCACCGACCGCACAACCGGGGCGAGTATCGTCGACCGAATCGACGCGTTCTGATTGCTTCATCGCTCGTCCCGAGGTTGAGCTTGGGGCGGAGAGCGGACCACCGGGTTCTCGCTCCCGAGACGAGAAAAAAGCACGAACCCGCTAACGAAGGCTTAACGGTCGAGACCTTAAGGTTACGGCCGGGTCGCTGCGGGCAGGAAAGGAGCGATCATGCGGGCACTCGTGATCGAGGACGATCCGGTCTCGATGCGTCTGATCGAGGCTGCGCTCCGGAGCGAAAACATCGTCTTCGAGCCGACCGAGCGCGGCGAGGAGGGCGTCGAGCTGGCGAGGCTCTACGATTTCGACATCATCATTCTCGATATCAGCCTTCCGGACATCGACGGTTACGAAGTCGTGCGGCGGCTGCGCGCGAGTCGGATCCGCACGCCCGTTCTCATCCTTTCCGGACGTTCGGATCCCCTCGACAAGGTGAAAGGGCTCACCGGCGGTGCCGACGATTTCCTGACCAAGCCCTTCAACAAGCTGGAGTTGATCGCGCGCATCCAGGCCATCGTCCGCCGCTCGAAGGGGCATTCCGATTCGATCATCCGCACCGGAAAATTGGTGGTGAACCTCGAGACGCGTTCGGTCGAGGTGGCCGGTCGTCGCCTGCACGTGACCGGAAAGGAATACAGCATTCTCGAACTCTTGTCGCTGCGCAAAGGAACCACGCTCACTAAAGAGATGTTCTTGGATCATCTGTATGGCGGGATCGACGAGCCCGAGCTCAAGATCATCGACGTATTCATCTGTAAGCTGCGGAAAAAGATCGCTGCGCTGTCGGGTGGAGAGCATTATATCGAGACCGTGTGGGGCCGCGGCTATGTCCTCAAAGAGCCGGAGCAGCCCGAGGCACCGGACTCCGAGAGTGCGCGGGCGGTCGCGTGAACCACGGTTCTTCCCGAGCGCGACCGCCCGCGATCGGCCTCAGGGCAGAAGCACGGTAGAGCCGGTCGTGGCGCGGGCCTCGAGCGCACGATGCGCGGCCGCCGCCTCCCGCAGAGGGAAGCGCTGGTGAATTTCGATCCGAACCGCTCCTTTGGCGACGACGTCGAAGAGATCGCGGGCGCAGGCGAGCAGGTCCTCTCGGGTCGCCGTGTAGGTGTAGAGCGTGGGTCGGGTGAGATAGAGCGAACCCTTGGCGGCGAGGATCCCGATGTTGAACGGCTCGACCGGTCCGCTCGCGTTGCCGAAGGAGACCATGAGCCCGCGCGGCTGCAGGCAATCGAGCGAGCTCATGAACGTATCCTTCCCGATCCCGTCGTAGACCACGGGCACGCCGCGCCCGCTGGTGAACTCTTTGACCTTGGCGACGAGGTCGTCGCGTCCGAGCACGATCACGTGATCGCACCCGTGCGCGCGGGCGAGGCCGACCTTGGCCTCGCTGCCGACCGTTCCGATCACCGTCGCCCCGAGATGTTTGGCCCATTGACAGGCGATGAGTCCGACCCCGCCGGCCGCGGCGTGGATCAGCACCGTATCGCCCGGTTTCACGACATAGGTCTGCCGCAAGAGATAGCGGGCGGTCATGCCCTTGAGCATCATCGCCGCCGCCTGCTCGTCGGAGACGTCGGAAGGCAGAGGGACGAGCAGACGGGCGGGAATGATTCGATGGGTGGTATAGCTCCCGGGCCCCGAAGCGTACGCGACCCGGTCGCCCACGCGCACCTCCGTCACCCCTTCGCCGACCGCCTCGACGACTCCCGCTCCCTCGTTCCCCGGCACGAACGGCAGCCCCCCGGGAGGAGGGTAGAGACCGGTGCGGAAATAGGTGTCGATGTAATTGAGGCCGATCGCCGTTTGCCGAACGAGCGCCTCTCCCGGTCCCGGGGTGCCCGGCTCGAACTCCTCGACCTCCAGGACTTCGGGTCCGCCGTGACGGCGGACGACGATGCGCAGACCCATGCCGTTCCTCCTTCCCGATCGATTTTCGACCCGGTTCACAGGGGCGCGGAGGCGACCTCCGCCAGACGCGCGGCAAGATCGACGGGCGTTCGCGCCGGAGCAAGGCAGCTCGGCCCGAGGCAGATCTCCACCACCGGCTGGTCCGCGCCGAGGCCGGGAGCGAACCGCGCCGTCCCCTCCGGTCGAGGCCCCGGAAGACAGAGGAGCACGCGGTTGGGAACCGCGACGCGCGCCACCGCCCGCCGGAGCTCGCGATAACGCGCATCGTCCTCGCGCCCCGCGAGGAGCACGCGAACGGGCCGATGCGCCAAGAGCGCGGCTCCCAGAAGCGTCGCATGGGCGAAGGGGTTGCGGCGGATGTCGGCGGCGACGGCGGCGATCGTGCGGCGGGCGCGCTCGTGGTGCACCGCCTCTCCCGTGAGCGACCACAGCCGCACCGACTCGGCCGCGATCGTCCCCACGGCCGAAGGTGTCGGGCCGTCGTGGGCGCTTCTCGGGCGCACCGGGAGGTCGGGACGTTCCGGAGCGAGCGCCCATCCCCGATCGGCATCGAAGAAGTCGGCCTCCGCACGGCTCGTCCAGGCGAGCGCGCGCTCGAGATAGCTCTCGTCTCCGGTCACCTCGAACAGAGCGAGGGCCGCCCGGATCATCTGCGCGTAGTCGTCGAGAAACGCCCGGTCGAGCCGGCGACCGCCGCAGGCGCCGTGCACGAGCCGGTCGCCGCTGCCGAGAAGGGCCACGACCGCCGAGAAGGCTTCCCGAGCGAGCTCGATCCAGCGCGGTTCCTCGAACCGGAAACCGCAGCGCGCGAGGGCCGCGATCGCGAGGCCGTTCCAATCCGCGAGCACCTTGTCGTCGCGGGCGGGCGGCGTGCGGCGACCGCGCGCCTCCCGCAGGATCGCGCGGCACCGCGCGAGGAAAGCCTCGGTCTCGGGATCCGCGAGGCCGGGCTCGTGCAAGCGGTTGAGGATGTTGCGTCCCTCGAAGTTGCCCGCGCGCGTCACCCCGTAGGCGAGCTCGAAGCGCTCCGCGTCCGCTCCGAGCAGGGCGCGCAACTCGTCCCGGGTCCAGAGGTAGTAGCGGCCTTCCTCGCCCTCGCTGTCGGCATCCAGAGAAGCCGCGAAGGCCCCGTCGACCCGCATCTCGCGCTCCAGCCACTCCACCGTCTCGCGCGCCCGCACCGCGAACAGGGGGTTCGCGGTCGCCGCCCAGACCTCGCCCAAGAGCTCGAGGATCTGGGCATTGTCGTAGAGCATCTTTTCGAAATGCGGGACGAGCCAAAAAGCATCGACACTGTAGCGCGCGAAACCACCTCCGATGTGATCGAAGATGCCCCCTTGGCACATGCGCGCCAGGCTGTGCGCGAGCCGGTGCGACAAACGTTCGTTGCGTATCAAAAGGGACGCTTGCCACAAAAACGCCATCGCCGGGGCCTGCGGGAACTTGGGCGCCCCGGAAAAGCCGCCGTGGACGGGGTCGAGCTCGTCCCCGAGCGTCCGGGCCGCCTCGAGGGCGAAGGCGACGTCGATCTCCGGCCCCGGGCGGGAGCGCGCGAGCTCTCCGAGGGCGCGGGCGAGAGCGGTGCGGCTCGCCTCGACCGTGCCGCGCTCCTCGCGCCACACTTGCGCGATGCGCTCGAGCACCTGGCGGAAGGAGGGGCGGCCCCAGCGGGGCTCGGGGGGAAAATAGGTGCCGCCCCAGAACGGGATGCCGTCCGGGGTGAGGAACATGGTGAGCGGCCAGCCGCCTTGCTCGCCCAGAAGGGCGAGGGCGTGCTGATAGATCGCATCGAGATCCGGCCGCTCCTCGCGATCGACCTTGATGTTCACGAAATGACGGTTCATGAGCGCCGCGATCTCGGGGTCCGAGAAGCTCTCCTTCGCCATGACGTGGCACCAGTGGCAGGCGGCGTAGCCGATCGAGAGCAGGATCGGGCGGTGGGGGGGGGGCGCGCGCGCGCGCCCGCGGCCGGGACGACGTGATCAACGCCATCGTCCTGCTGCCCAACCAGCTCGAGCGCTTCGTCCGGCTGCCGGGGGA
>JANXAZ010000030.1 GCA_025062095.1 Geminicoccaceae bacterium | reverse complement strand
GGGACGTTGTTGGCGTCGACGAGAACGGCGTCCATGAAGAGATAAGGACCGGGGGTGATGTCGTTCTTGGGTGTTCCGGCCAAGATGTCGTCGAGCGAATCGACGGCCGCCTCGCCCATGAGCTCGAAGGGGATGGCCACGGTGGCGGTGAACAGGCTGTTCGGATCGCGGATCCGGCGGAAAGCCTCTTGGCCGCCGTCTACGCCGGTGAGGAACACCTGGCCTTTCTTGTAGCCCTGGGCCTGAAGGATGTCGTCGATGACGAAGGCCTGACCGTCGAAGCTCGCCCAGATCGCCTTGAAGTTGCCGGCGTGGCGCAGGATCAGCGCCTCCATCCCCGCCTTGACGTCCTCCCGCCAGCTCTGGGTGCGGGCCATGGCGTGCGTGCCCAGGACTTTGACCCCCGTGTTCTCCTCCAAGATGACGTCCATCACGCGGCCGCGGACCTTGGTTCCGCCGTGGCCTTCGTACCGGCACATGAGGATGTTGCCCTGGTAGTTGAGAAGACCGAGAAGATAGACGCCGATCTTGGCCCCGACCTCGTATTCGTTGACGGTTATGTCGAAGAGCGTGTGGGGACTGGTGCCCGACATCACCGTGACCACCGGAATGTTCTTGGCCGCCGCGGCCTCCAGCTGGGCCGCGACTTGGAGCGGCTTGCCCATGGCGAGGATGATGGCGTCGACGCCTTTTTGGACGAGATTTTCGATCTGGGCCGCGTGATCGGGCACCGAGCCGGCGGAATTGAGCAGAGTCACCTCCCAGCCCCGGTCTTCGGCCGCCGCTTTCGCGGCGTTCGCCACGCGCGCGTGCGTCTCGGCCGACATCTGGAAGGCGACGATCCCGAGCTTCACCGCCCGGGCGGTCGCGGGGGCGAGGAAGGAAAGAGCCGCGGCGGCGACGAGGACCAGAAGCCTGCGCAAGGGGTTGCCTCCCGAATGCGAACGCCCGGTACGATGGAGCGCGCGCCGGCAACAATCAACGAGCTCTGCGCCGTTCCGCTCGGCGGCTCAGCGCGCCCCACCGAAGGCCGCTTCCTCGAGAAAGCGCGCGGCGAAGCCCACGGAAGCGAGCATGATGAGCCCGAGGGCGATGTCTTGCACGTAATACGGAAAGCCCAGAAGCGTGAGCCCGTTGGCGAGCCCGGCGATGAGCACGGTGCCCAGAAGCGTGCCGAAGAGATTGGGGCGCCCCGGCTCGATCGTGGTCATGCCCAAGAGCACCGCGGCGATCGCCCGCATCAGGAACTCGCTGGCGATCGTCGGCGAGGAGGAGGCGAGCGCCGCGGTCAGGACGAGCCCGCACAGCCCGGCGCACAGAGCCGACAACAGCAGCCCCAGGGCCTTCATGCGGGCGACGTCGATGCCGACCAGGCGCGCCGCTTCGGGCGCTTCGCCACAGGCGGTCAACGCCGCTCCCGTGCGCGTGCGCTTGACGAAAAAGAGAGCGGCCAGGAACAGCACCGAAAGCCAGACGATCGGCAACGGCACGGGCCCGAGCGTGCCGCGACCGAGGCTCACGAAGGCTCGCGGAAAGCGGCCGACGAAGGCCACGCCGCCGGTGACCAGGAACGCGCAGCCGGTGGCGATGGCCCCGGTCGCGAGCGTGGCGATCAAGGAGGGGATTTTGAACCGGGTCACCGCCACCGCGTTGGCGACCCCGCAAAGCAGCGCCCCGAGGAGCCCGGCGAGGGCCGCGATCGGCCAGGGTTGGCCGGAGAAGACGAGCGCGGCGCAGAGCACCGAGGCGAGCGTTGCGACCTGACCCACGGAGAGGTCGAGCTCGCCCGCAAGAAGAGCGATCGTGAAGCCGATGGCGAGGATCGCGAGATAACTCGCCTGTTTGACGATGTTGAGGAGATTCGCCGGGGCGGTGAAGTTCGGTGCGAAAAGAGCGAGGGCCGCGAAGAGCGCGAGTGCCGCGATCACCGTCCCGAAGCGGGCGAGCTGCGCGCGCATCACACCTCCCCGTCGCTCGCAGCGCATCCGAGTTCCTGGTACCAGCACGCGAAGCGCCGCGCGCGGCGCGCGACGCCCTCCGGGTCGGGTTCGATCGGCTCCGGAGACTGCGCGCGCTCGAGGGCTTCGCTCGACGCGTCGAGATCGGGAAACACACCGAGCGCGCGCAGCGCCAGACCCGCCGCGCCGAGGAGCGCGCCCTCGCGCGCCGGAAAGCGCAGAAGGCGACGTCCGAGCGCCTCGGCGAGAAGGCGACAGAGTCGGGACGAGGCGCAAAGCCCGCCCGAGATCCGTACGGTCTCGGCGCGCAGACCGGCGGCGACCTCCGCCCGCTCGAGCACGAGACGAACCCAGAAGGCGAGCCCCTCGAGCACCGCGAGTGCGATCGCTCCGCGCGTCGTCTCGGGACCGAGGTTCCACAACCGCGCCCGCAACGCCGGAGCGCGCCAGGGCACGCGCTCTCCGTCCGGCCAGGGATGGCAGAAGGGGGCGTCCGCATCGGCGGGTTCGCGTTCGGCCTCGGCGACGAACTCTCCCGTCGTACACCCGAAAAGGCGCGCGAACCGGTCGAGGACCGCCCCGCCCGTCCGCCCGGGCCCGCCCAGATGCCACAGCCCCTCGGCCCACATCGGGCTCGGAAGACCCGGAGCGGTGATCGGCCGATCGACGATCAATCCCGCGACGAGAGAGCTTCCGAGGCTCGCATAGGCGCGACCCGGTCGAAGGGCACCGACGCCGAAGCTCGCGCACCACGCATCCATGGGGGCGAGGACGACCGGCACGCCGCTCGCGAGCCCGAGAAGCCGGGCGGGCTCGGGGCGGAGACGGCCCAGGATCTCCCCGAGCGGCCGAACGGGCGGGAACAGATCGAGGGGCAGAGCGAGACGATGCGCCAGCTCGCGAACGGCATCCCCGGCGACGCGCCGAGCCCGGACGGGATCGCGACCGACCTCGCCCGTCAGCCGAAACGCGAGGAAGTCCGCGGGTTCGAGCAAATGCGCCGCACGCTGGAGGCGTTCCGGGGCGCGTCGGGCGAACCACGCGAGCCGGGCGAGCGGATGCGAGGCGTCGATCGGGCCCGTCTCCGCCGAGAGCCGCTGCGCGAGGTCCTCCGCCTCCGCGGCGGCCCTGCGGTCGCGGACCATGAGAGCGGGGGCGAGCGGAACGCCGGCGCGATCAACGAGCAGGAAGCACCGGGTGGCCCCGGTGAGGGCGATGCCCGCGATCGCGTCGCTTCGCCCGCTGGCGAGCGCGCGAGCGAGATCGACGAACGCGGACCACCAGCTCTCGGCGTCCTGCTCGACCGCTCCCGGTTCGGGTTCGCGGTCGAGAAGAGCGCGCGCGGTGGCGGCCACGAGCCTGCCGCGCACATCGACCAGACCGAGCTTGAGGGCGCTGCCGCCGAGATCGGCGGCGAGGACGAGCTCGTCGCGGCGCACGTCGATCCCCGTCGCGTTCGCTCGCCGACTACCCGCGCGGCGGCGGCCCCGGCAAGCGCAGCTCGCGGACCTCGAGCTTTCCGAAGCGGGCGAGCACTCCGCCCGGTTCCGCTCCGGCCGCGCGGATCCGCGCGAGGAAGGCCTCGTCGCCCTCGCGGGTGATCAGGATCTGCGGCCGCCGGCGGACGAGGAAAGCGCGCAGCGCCGCGTCCTGCAGGTACCACGAGACGATCCGGTAATCGTCGCGGCGCATCGAGTGGAACAGAGGCACGTAGGTGGGAAGCCAACCGGCGCGGGTGAACAGGACCGCGGTTCCGGGCGCGCGTTTCTCGTCGAGCCAGCCGGCGAGACCGACGATTTCGGGCGGGAAGCGGCGGGCGAGATAGAGTTCCGGTCGCGCGATCCAGGTCGCGATGCCCGTCGAGCCGACGAGCGCGGCGACGAGCAGGACAGCGCGCGTTCGTTCGCCGAGAAGCGGCTCCAAAGCCCAAAAGGCGAGGGGCAGGGCGAAAACGGCCGCGGAAAGCGCGTAGCGGTCGACGAAACTCGGCCCGCGCTCGCGCGCGAGCAGGAACACGAGAAGAAGCGCGAGGAGCCAGAAGGAAACCCAGAGCAGGCGCTCGGCCGCCTCTGCCTTTCCGGCCGTCCCGAGCGCGAGCAGGAGCCCGCAAGCGGCGAGCGGAAGCGTCGCCGGCCCTGCGAGGACCGCGGTTTCGCCGAGCGCGATCGCCACCGCCTCCCCGAGCGGTACGGCCTGGCCGCCGATACTCGCTCCGCTCTCCGCGACTTTGCGAAAAGCCGCATAAAGCCCGGAAGGTCCTCCGAGCGCGGTGAACGTCCAGAACAGCGGCAGAGGCGAAAGAAGCGCGAACAAGAGCACCGCTTCGGCGGGGCGGCGGCGCGCGAAGGCGCGGTGGAGGGGGAGGAGGAGGAGAAGCACCCAGGCCTCGTAGCGCAGGCCGCACGCGATACCGCCCGCGAGCGCGGTGCCGAGAAAAAAGACGGGCCGGGAGCGCCCGTCGGACGGAGCCAGGCCGAGCCGCAGCGCGAGCAGCGTGAAGAAAAGCGCGGGCGCATCGACGAGCGAACTCGCCGAAAGGGTCACGTGGATCGGCAGAAAGGCGAGTGCGGCAGCGGCGGCGAGCCCGACCGCCGGCCCGAAGACGCATGCTGCCAGACTCGCGAAGAGCGGAACCGTCGCCGTGCCGGTGACGAGCGAGAGGACCCGTGCCGCCCATTTGGGATCGCGGACGAGAAGGGCCGAAAGGCCCACCGAGATCTCGCCGAAGGGCAGCCAGCTGCCGTCGCGGACGAGCCGCGGCTCCTGCAACCACTGCCAACCGAGAGCGGCACGAGTCGGTCCGTCGCCCGGGACGTCGACGGTGGCGAGCGCCACGGCGAGCCTGAGCATGCCCGCCGCGAAGGCGAGCCCCCACAGCAGAGTCGGGGATGTCGGCATACGCGCGCCGGTCAGCCGCGGGCGTGCAGCTGCGCGTTTTTCCTGCGAGCGGCTTCGTAGGCGAGCATCGCCCGCTTGCGCTCGAGGCCCCAACCGTAGCCACCGAGGCCGCCGTCCGCGCGGATCACGCGGTGGCAGGGAACGAGCCAGCCGATCGGGTTGCGCCCGCAGGCGCGTCCCACCGCTCGGCTCGCACCGGGTGCGCCGATCGCCGCGGCGATCGCTCCGTAGCTGCGGACCTCGCCCTCGGGGATGGCGAGCAAAGCGCGCCAGACACGGAGATCGAAGGGGGTTCCTTTGAGGAGGAGAGGGATGCCGCGTTCGATCGCGGGGCCCGCGAAGGCCCGGCGCGCGAGATCGGCGGTGGCATCGGCGTCCTCGAGCAACGGAGAAAGCGGCCACTCGGCGCGAGCTCGGGCGAGGGCTTCCGCCGCTCCGCCCGTGTCCGCGAAGGCGAGACGGCACAGGCCACGCGGGCTCGCGACGAACAGGGCGGTACCGAAAGGGGTGGGATGCAGTCCGAAGCGCAGGCGAAGATCCGCGCCGATCGCGCGGTATTCTTCCTCGGTGAGCGTCGCGATCGGCGGCTCGCGGTGGTCGCGGGCCGGCGCGGCCGCATCCTCCGTGCCGGTGCTCGCAAAGGCCCGTGCGTGCATGGCCTTTTCCCTCCCTCGTCATCGGGGCGCAGCCTGGCGGGATCCGCTCTCGCGCGCCAGCCCTCGTGCGGCGCGCGACGCGCCTGGTGCCGTATGCGCTTGTTCGCGCGCGGTCTTTCGCGCAAGCCTCGGGCGAGGAAGCGCGAAGCGAGGGGACGATGCGGGATCTGTGGTTCGAGGATTTCGCGGTGGGGCAGGTGTTCACGAGCCGCGGATGCACGCTTTCCGAAGCTCAGATCTTGGATTTCGCGTGGCAACACGATCCGCAGCCCTTCCACATCGATGTGCGCGCCGCAGCGGAAAGCCCTTACGCGGGCTTGATCGCTTCGGGGTTCCAGACGCTCTTGGTGGCTTTTCGTCTGTTCTATCAGGAAAAAGTGATCAACGCCGCCTCGCTCGGTTCTCCGGGCATGGACGAGATCCGCTGGCTCGCTCCCGTGCGCCCGGGCGATACGATCAAGGTCCGCGCGGAAGTGCTGGAGGTCCGTCCGTCGCGCACGAAACCCGACCGCGGCACGGCGATCATCGCGTATACGGTCACCAACCAACGCGACGAGTCGGTCATGACTTTCAAATGCACCCACATTCTGCGCCGACGACCGGAGCCGGTCGCGGTCTGAGGGGCGGCGGCCGGCGCGCCGCGCTCACAGCCGCAGTCGATGGAAGAGCGGCTGCGGCAGATGGCGAAGGACGAGCATGATCCAGCGCCAGAACCAGGGCGTGTAGAGCACCGAGCGCCCGCGCTCGACGGCGCGCAGGATGTCGGCCGCGACGCGTTCGGCCGAAGCCCAGGGAAGCCCGCTTTTGGGCATGTGCGCGGTCATGGGCGTATCCACGGGACCGGGACGGATGTCGAGCACGCGCACCCCCGTCCCGGCGAAGCGGTGACGCAGTCCCTCGAGGAACGTCTGGAGCCCTCCTTTGGCGGCGCCGTAGACGTAATTGCTCGCCCGTCCGCGATCGCCCGCCACCGAGGTGATCGCCGCCAGACATCCCGCGCCCGCTTTCTCGAAGCGCGCAGCGAGCGCGGTCAGCAGCACCGCCGGGCTCACGAAATTGGTCGTGAGGGTCCGGCGGGCGGCCTCCGGATCGCGCGCTGCGCGCGTCTGGTCTCCGAGCGTGCCGAAGGCGACGAGAGCTACGTCGGGAACCCCGAGCGCCGCATCCATGGCTTCGAGCACCCGCCCGAGCACGGAAGAGTCGTCGAGATCGGCGACGAAGGCCTCGACCCGACGCGCGCCCCGAAGCGCGAGATCGGCGGCGATGCGATCGAGCCGCTCGCGGTCGCGGGCGACGAGGAACAGCTCCGCCCCGCGCGCCGCCCAAAGGCGCAGCGCGGCTTGCGCGATCGCCGAGGTCGCACCGAAGACCGCGACCCTGAGCCCTTCGCGTTCGTTCGTCATGCCGCCCTCGCGCGCGCGGGCTCCGTCGCGCCTTCCGCGACCCGGCGCCAGAAGGCCGAGGAGAAAACCGGATCCTTCAGTTCGGCGAACCGCGGCCAGCGGGGGTAGCCGGCGCGGAAGACGGGTGCCGGCATGCGTCCGTCTTTGGCGGGATAGAGCCGTCCGCCGGCGTCGAGGACGATCCGATCGAGGCGGTCGAAAAGCGCGAGCGTCGCTTCGCCGCGGTTCGGGAAATCGAGGGCGAGCGTCGCACCGGGCATCGGGAACGAGAGCCATCCGGGCGAGGGCAGATCGCCCATGGTCTTGAGAACGGCGAGAAACGAGCCCTGACCCGATGCCGCGATCGCGTCCAGGAGCCGCGCGATCGCACGAAAGGCGCCTTCGCGCGGGACTACGCACTGATATTGGTAAAAGCCTCGCGCGCCATAAAGACGGTTCCACGCGCCGATGGAATCGAGAGGATACAACAACTCGTGATAGGGGCGCACACGGTGCCGCCGGCCACCGCGACCCAGTCTCCGGAAGAGAAGGGCGTTGAACAACTGCAAGGAGAACCGGTTCAAGGGCGAAAAGGGCGGATCGAAGGGCACGCGCAACCGCGGCGGCGCGGGGGCGGGGACGGGGCGGGGATCGCGGAGGTGGCGCGCGCGGCCGAAGATGCCGCGTCCGAGCGCGCGACCGCGCGCCAGACAGTCGACCCAGGCCACGGTGTAGGTCCACTCTTTCGATTCTTCGGCCAGGCGAAAGAA
This sequence comes from Geminicoccaceae bacterium, assembly GCA_025062095.1. Classification (GTDB taxonomy): domain Bacteria; phylum Pseudomonadota; class Alphaproteobacteria; order Geminicoccales; family Geminicoccaceae; genus JANXAZ01. The sequence goes on along the minus strand of JANXAZ010000030.1, from coordinate 33,796 downwards.
GCCCTCGAGATCCTCGAAGCGCACCTCCTCGAGCTCAAGCCACAGGCCGGGGACCGAGACCAGACGCAAGCGCGCCTCGAGCACGAGCCCGGTCAGCCCGAGCCCGCCGATCGTGGCGCAGAAAAGTTCGGGGTTCTCGTCCGGCGCGCAGCGCAAGATCCTCCCGTCCGAGCGCAGGAGCCGAAAGTCGACGAGATAGCGGCCGAAGCTGCCCGCCGTTTCGTGGTTCTTGCCGTGCACGTCGTTGGCGATCGCTCCGCCGATGGTGACGAAACGCGTCCCCGGGCTCACCGGCAGGAACCACACCCCGCCGTCCGGAGCCGGCCTGCCGACGACGGTGGCGAGGAGATCGGCCAGGCTCGCCCCCGCTTCGCAGTGCACCACGCCGCTTTCGCCGTCGAACGCCAACAGTCGGTCGAGCCCGCGCGTCTCGAGCAGGAGTCCTTCGGGGTTCAGGCAACAGTCGCCGTACGAGCGGCCGAGGCCGAAGGCGAGGACGGGCGCGCCTTCGCGCGCGGCGAGCGCACGACGGGCATCGTGCGGGCTCGTCGGCCGTACCACCCGGTGCGCGAAGCGATGCACCCGCCCCCAGGCGCGATGGCCGGTGCTGTAGGCGACCGCGCTCACCATGCGAGGAACAGGACCCCGAGGACCATCACGACCATGGCTCGCGAGACCGGATCGCGCAGCGCGAAGAGCACCGGGTCCTCGTTCATACGACCGTGCACGGCGAGCCGCCAGGCGCGCACGAGCCAATAGAGGAGAACGGGAAAGGCGAGCCAGAGCCAGCCCGGGCGGCTGTAGAGCGCGCGCGGGAAATGTTCGGTGACCAGATAGACGACGAAGATCACCGTCGATGCGACACCCGAAGCCACCCCGAGGCTCACCAGAAGGGGCAGGTCGAGCGTGGAATAGCCGCGATCGACGAGTTCGGTTCCGCCTCTGCGCGCGAGCTGATCGAGTTCGGCGTAGCGTTTGAGCACGGCCAGGCTCAAGAACAAGAACATCGAGAAGGTCAACAGCCAATAAGAAACCGGTGCCGCGATCGCGAAAGCACCGGCGATCACGCGCACGGTGAAAAGGCCGCCCAGGCTGATCACGTCGAGGAAGGCCACGTGCTTAAGCCAAAAAGAATAAGCGAGACTGGCGAAGAAATAGGATCCGGCGGCGAGCGCGAAGCGGGAGGGCAGGAGGGTGCTCGACGCGGCGGCCAGACCGACCAGGATCGGAACCGATGCGATGCCGGCAGCGAGAGGCAAAGCCCCCGAAGCGAAAGGCCGCGTGCACTTGCTCTCGTGCCGGCGATCGGCGTCGAGGTCGAGAAGGTCGTTCACGAGATAGCCGGCCGAGGCGAGAAGCCCGACGACGAGAAAAGCGACGAGCGCACGAACCCAGTCGGAGACGCCGGAAAGCGGCCCGGCGAGAACCACGGGCAAGAAGACGAGCAGGTTCTTCGTCCACTGATGAAGCCGGAGGGCTTCGAGCCAGCGTCGGAGCCCCGCCTTTTCGACCGGGAGCAGGGCCTCGACGGGCGAGCGCGTGCGGGCAGGGGGCCGCGAGCCCAAGACGACCAGGCCGTTGGCGGAACGCGCGCGCGGATCGTCGACTTTCGACCGCACGACGAGGGCGAAACGCGCTCCTTCGGCGACGTCGCTTTCCGCGTTCGCCTCGCGGACCGCTTCGAAGATCCCGAGCCGATCGGCGATCGCCCGACCCGAGGCGAGATCCTCCCGCACCGAGAGGATCAGCCGCCGGCCGCGCGCGTGTTGATCGAAGAGATAGGCCACGAGGGCGGGTTCGAGCGGCAGGAGCGAAGGCTCGGGGCCCGCGCCTTCGGCGCGTGCGCGCGCCACGATCGGCTCGCGCCCGGGGCTCGCGAGCCACCGCAACAAGGCCAGCGGTGCGCGGCGCAAGAGCGAGAGCGCCGCTTCCAGGCGCAGATCGGTGCGCAAGAGCGCGTCTTCGAGGGGAACGAGGAGGGGAGCCTCGGCGGCGGCCGAGGCGCAAGGGCTCGTCGCGGATGCGGCTGCGGTCATCGCCGGGCCATCGCTCCGTCACCGACACGGCGCCTACGGCCGCGCGGTGCGTCCGGACGGCAGCTGTGCGGCCTCCGCCCGCGGCGCGCAAGACGGCCGAACGGCCGGTCGGCGACCGTGCGCACTAGGCGAGCGCCCGGACCGCGGCGGCGAGCGGATGCAGCGGGCGCTCCATGCGCCGATGGGGGATCCCGGCTTCGCGAAACTCCTCGCCGCGCGGTTCGAACCCGTGGCCGCGGTAGACGTCGAGCGCGTGCGCTTGCGCGTGCAGGACCACCGGCCCCAGGCCGCGGCCGTCGATGCGGGCGAGCGCGAATCGCAGAAGAGCGCGCGCGACGCCGCGGCCGCGATGGTCGTGCCGCACCGCCACCCGCTCGAGCTTCACCGTGCCGGCATCATCGATCGGCCGCCAGCGCAAGGTCCCCACGACCTCGTCGCCGACACGGGCGAGGAGGTGTTCGGCGCACGCGTCGAAGGCATCGAGCTCTTCGTCCGGGGGCACGCCTTGTTCCTCGATGAAAACGCGCCGTCTGAGGGCGAAGACCGCATCGCGTTCGCTTCGCGCGCGAGCGATCGCGATCCGCGGTCCCTCTTCGCGTCGCGCGAAGGCGAGGGCGAGCATCGGTTGGCGGAAGACCCGGCCTTCGGCCGTCGGCTGTCCCAGACGTGCGAAGGCGCTGGCGATCTCCGAGCGGGCTTCAAGAAGGCGCGCGGCCCGCGCCGGATCGGCGGCGAGGAGCGCGGTGAAGAGCTCGTCGAGCGACCGGCGCAGCACGAGTTGGACGTACGAACTGCGCGCCACCCGCGCGAAGCCGAGATCGACGGCGCGCTCGAGAACCTCGCGGGCGAGCGCCCGAATCGCGGTTTCGTCCTCGAGCGGGCGCACGAGTTCGAAATATTCGTCCTCGGGAAGGGGTTCGAGCACGAGCAGCCTTCCTTCGGGCACGAGCACGCGCGAGGCCTCGGTCAAGGCCTCGACCATCGCCGCGGGCGCGAGGTGATGGAACGCGTTGTGCCAGAGCACGCCCTCGACGCTGCACGCCGCGAAGGGCAGGGCTTCTCCCCGGGCCGCGACCAGCCCCGAGCTTCCGAGCCGTTCCCGTGCCCGGCGCAACACCGGCACGGAGGTCTCGAGCCCGAACGCCTCGGCGCCCCGACGCCGCATCCAGGCCACGAGCACCCCTTCCCCGCAGCCCGCCTCGAGCACGCGGCGACCCTCGAGAGGCAAGAGTTCGGCGATCACGTCCGTCGTGCGGCGGATCGGAGCGGACAAGATCGGCGTTCCGCGATGGACAAATGCCGGGGGAGAGCTAGCCTTGTTCGCGCGACGAGGACAAGGCTCGGCGCCGGGGAGCGACGTCGTGCGCGGCGGCTGGCTGGTGATCGCGGTGCTCCTGCTCTTGCTCGCCGCGAGCGGCGTCGTCGCGTTGCGGCTCTGGCGCGAGCTCGAGGGGGTGAGCATCGGCCCCGAGGGTTGGTTGGCCCTCATCGGCGGGGTGGCGGTGACCTCGATCCTCGGCGTGGGGTTGATGGCGCTCGTGTTCTTCAGTCACCGGCGCGGCTTCGACGATCGCGTCGGTCGCGAGTGAAAGGGACGCGTGCTCGAGCGCGCGGACGATCTCCTCGGGGATCTCGAGATCGCGAGCGCGACCGCGCTCGCCGTCGCCGACCTCGGCCCGGAAGGAGGGCTCGGGTTGGTCGTGGGCGTTCGCGCGGGGCCCAATCGCTTGCTGCTCGCGCGCGCGGGACGGCTGGTCGCCGAGCCTCCCACCGAGCTCGCCGATCCGTTCGGTCTCGCGCGCGCGATCGCCTGTGGCGATCTCGACGGCGACGGGGTCGAGGAGATCTGGATCGCCAACGGCGATCCGGTGCGTCCCGAAGCGGCGCGCGCCGATCGGCTGTTCGATCGCGACCGCGGCGGCTTTCGCGATCTCTTGGCCGACGATCCGACGTTCGCCGGGCCCGCCGCCCCGTCGAGTTGCTCCGTCCTCGCGCTCGATCGGGAAGGTTCGGGGCGTTACGGCTTTCTCGCCGCCGGCCCGCGCGGGCCGAGCCGGCTCGTCGAGTGCGGGCCCGAGGGCCGTCTCCACGATCGCGCGGCCTCCGCCGGCCTCGACGAAATCCTCGATGCCCGCGTGATCGCTCAAGGACCCGCTCTCGGTCCCGGACTGTCCCTCTTCGTGGGCGCGGGATGCGGCCCGAGCGCCTGGTTCGAGCCGCAGGGCGGAGGCCGCTTCGCCGAATGCGCCGAGACGCTCGGCCTCGGGGTCCCCGATCTCGATGCGGTGGACGCCGCCTTTCTCGCCGCCGACGGCGCCGCGGCGACGGGTCTTCTGTGTCTGCGCCGGCGCGGGGCGCATCTTCTGTGGCTGCGGGGGGCGGACGGGCTCTGGCGCAACGCCGCCCCGCCGAGCCTCGCCCGCGGCTCGGCGGCCGCGGCCCTGCTCGTCGCCGATCTCGACAACGACGGCTTCGAAGAGATCTTCCTCGCGAACGCGGGAGAGCCCAATCGGCTCCTGGGTTTCCGCGAGCGCGGCTGGCGGCCGCTCGACCCGGGGGACGCCTGCGAGCCCACGAGCCGACCCACGGCGGCGTTGGCGGCCGATCTCGACGGCGACGGCAGGCTCGAGCTCCTCGTCGGGCGCGCGGGCGGGCGCGGGCTCGCGTGTTATCGCGCGGAAGAAAACGACAACGCCTGGATCCGTATCGCTCCGCGCACCGCGTCGGGAGCCCCGGCGCGAGGGGCGATCGTGCGCCTGGTCGCGCGCGGGCACAGCCGATGGCGGATCGTCGGCGGGAGCCGGGGCAACGGCGAGCCCGTGGCCCATTTCGGGCTCGGGTCGTGCACGCGGGTGGAGCGGATCGACATCCGCTGGCCCGACGGGACCGTGCTCCGCCTGCACGACCTCGAGCCGTGCCGGACGCTGTCGGTCGCGCATCCGCACCCGGCCGCGAAAGCCGAGCCGGGCGGGTGAGCGCCGAGACGCCCCTTCAGGCCGCGGCCGGCAGGCCGCGGGCGAGGAAGGCGCTCATCCGCCGCGAGAAGGCGCCCGGGTCGGGGACGGGCTCGCCCTGCACGATGCGCGCCTGGTCCAACAAGAGCTTCGCGAGCTCGGCCAAGTCTTGTTCGCGGCTCGCGTCTTTGGCCATCGCCGCCATCCGCCGGATGAGCTCGTGCCGGCCGTTGACCTCGAGCACGGGTCGAGCCAGGCGCTCGATCTGGTGGTGTTGGCGCAAGATCCGCTCGAGCCGGAAATCGAGACCGTGCTCGTCGGCCACCAGGCAGACCGCGCTCTCCCGCAGCCGTTTGGAGGCGCGCACGTCTTTGACCTCTTCGCCGAGAAGCGCCTTGAGCTTGGCCAGGAGTCGCTTGAGGTCCTCGTCGTAGAGTTCGTCGGGGGTCTCGATCTTGCCCTCGTCGGGAATGCGCGAGAGATCGACCTCGCCCTTGGTCAGAGATACGAACTTCTTGCCCTGATATTCTTTGACTTCCCCCAGCCAGAACTCGTCCACGGCATCGTCCAAGAGCAGCACTTCGCAGCCCTTGGCGAGGGCCGCTTCGAGCTGCGGGCTCGTGCGCAGCGCCTCGGCGCTTTCGCCGGTGATGTAGAAGATCTGGTCCTGGTTCGGGCGCATGCGTGCCACGTACTCGGCCAGGCTCACCCAGCCGGGGCCGCGGGTGCTCTTGAAACGCGCGAGCTCCAACAGTCGCTCCCGATTGTCCGGGTCTTCGAACAACCCTTCTTTGAGCACCGCCCCGAACTCGGCCCACCAGTCGAGATAGCTCGGCCCCTTTTTGACTTCCCCGTCGGGCTCGCCGGTTTCGCCCGCGGTCGCCGAGGCGCTCGTCTCGGCGGTCTCGCTCGCCTTGCGCGCGAGCTCGTCGAGGACGCGCTTGGTGAGCTGGCGGCGCATCTTCTGCACGACGATGCCGTGCTGGAGCGTTTCGCGGCTGACGTTGAGCTGGAGATCTTCGCTGTCGACCACGCCCGAGACGAAACGCAAGTAGCGCGGCAACAGTTCTTCGAGCTGGTCGGTGATGAACACCCGGCGCACGTACAGTCGCACGCCGTGCCGGCGCCGCGGATCGTAGAGGTCGAACGGCCGGTGCGCGGGCAGGAACAACAGCGCCGTGTAGCTCAGCGTTCCTTCCGCCGTGAAATGGATGCGGGCGAAGGGATCGTCGAAAGTGTGCGCGACGTGATGATAGAACTCGCGATATTGTTCCTCGGTGATCTCCGACCGCGGTCGCGCCCACAGCGCGCTCGCCTTGTTGATCTGTTGGGGTTCGTGCGCCTTGGTCCTGGTGTCACCGGGTCGGGGCTTGGCTTCGAGGATGATCGGGAAGGCGATGTGGTCGCTGTAGGTGCGGACGATCTCGCGGATCCGCGCCGCGTCGAGGAACTCCTTGGCGTCGTCCTTGAGGTGCAGGATGACGGCGGTGCCGCGCGGCAACGGCTCTTCGTCCTCGCGGACGGTGAAGCCGGTCTTGCCGTCCGAGGCCCAGATCCAGCCCTTGTCTTGGCCCGCTCGGGTCGAGCGCACGATGACCTTGTCGGCGACCATGAACACCGAATAGAAGCCGACGCCGAACTGGCCGATGAGCTTGAGATCCTTGGCCCGATCGCCGGTGAGCTGTTCGAGGAAGCGCGCGGTACCGGAGCGCGCGATCGTCCCGAGATTGGCGGCGAGTTCGTCTTTGTCCATTCCGATCCCGTTGTCGACCACCGACAAGATGTTCGTCCCGGGATCGGCGACGATCCGGATCTCGAGCTTGGGATCGGACCCCAAGAGTTCGGGCCTGTTCAGCGATTCGTAGCGCAGCTTGTCGCAGGCATCGGAGGCGTTGGAGATCAGTTCCCTCAGAAAGATCGCCCGCTCCTTGTAGAGCGCGTTGACGACGATCTCGAGGACTCTCCCGACTTCGGCCTCGAACGGCTGTACGAGCTCGTCCATGACGCCCGGGCTCCGCACCATCCGGCTGATCCGATCGACCGGCCGGCATTTGGGCGCACCCGCCCCTCCGTTCAAGCGGTGCACGACGCGCCCGCCGACGTCCGCCCCCGGTGCTCGGATTGTCTGCCCGACGATCGGCGCCCGCGGTCGCCCGGTCGGGGCGGAAGGCGCGCGGATCGAGGGAGCGACCCCCGCTCGGTCCCGCGCGGCGAAGCGCGATCGGAGCGTCGGGAGAACGAAAAGGCTCGGATGCTCCTCGCGCGAGGCCCGCCCGCGCGCGAAGGCGCCGGCGGCCTTCTCGCGCGCTCGCGAAATCTCGTGGCTTCCGCTCCCTTTGCGCCTTGCGCCCTTGCCAAGGACGCCGGTCTCGACGATCTTGGAGCCATGGCAGTGGGTCCGCCGTCGCGGGGTCGGGTCGTCGCGGTCTTGGGACCGACCAACACCGGCAAGACTCACTTCGCCGTCGAGCGGATGCTCGCGCACCGCTCGGGCATGATCGGCTTTCCCCTCCGCCTTCTCGCCCGAGAGATCTACGATCGCATCAAGACGTTGCGCGGCGCCGCCGCGGTCGCTCTGGTCACCGGCGAGGAGCGCGTGGGCTCGCTCGCCGCGCCCTACGTCGTCGCCACGGTGGAGGCGATGCCCGTTGAGCGCGAGGTCGAGTTCCTCGCGGTCGACGAAATTCAGCTCTGCGCCGATCTCGAGCGCGGCCACGTCTTCACCGATCGCCTTCTGCACGCCCGCGGTCTGTTCGAGACCATGTTCTTGGGCGCCGAGACGATCCGACCGATTCTCAAGCGTCTGGTGCCCGAAGCCGAGATCGTCACCCGGCCGCGTTTTTCGCTTCTCGTGCACGACGGGCACCGCAAGCTGACCCGTCTGCCCCGCCGCAGTGCGATCGTCGCCTTCAGCGCGGCGGACGTCTACGCGATCGCCGAGCTCGTCCGCCGACAGAAAGGCGGCGCGGCGGTGGTCATGGGGGCGCTGTCGCCGCGGACGCGCAACGCCCAGGTGGCATTGTATCAGTCGGGCGAGGTCGACCATCTCGTCGCCACCGATGCGATCGGCATGGGCCTCAACATGGACCTCGCGCACGTCGCCTTCGCCCGGCTCAGCAAGTTCGACGGGCGCACGGTGCGCCGGCTCGAGGCCCAGGAGGTGGCCCAGATCGCGGGCCGCGCCGGACGGCACATGGCCAACGGCACCTTCGGCACTACCGACGGCGCCGAGCCGTTGGACGAGCGCACGATCGAAGCGGTGGAAAGCCACAGCTTCCCGCCCCTCAAGGCGATCCGTTGGCGTTCCTCGGCGCTCGACTTCGCGAGCATCGATGCGCTTCTCGCGAGCCTCGAGGCGCCACCGCCCGTGGATTGCCTGGTGCCGGTCCGAGACGCGCTCGACCATCGCTCGCTCGCGTTGCTCGCCCGTCGCCCGGAGATCCGGGCGCGCGCCGACCGACCCGAGCGCGTGCGCCTGTTGTGGCAGGTCTGCCAGATCCCGGACTTCCGCAAGACCCTCAACGAGGCCCATCTGCACCTCTTGGCCACCGTCTTCGACCATCTCTCGGGGCCCAAAGGTCGGCTGCCCACGGACTGGTTCGCCGCCAAGGTCGCCCAGCTCGAGCGCACGGACGGGGACATCGACACCCTCGTGCAGCGCCTGGCCCATGTGCGCACGCTCACATATTTGAGCTTCCACGGCGACTGGCTCGACGATGCGGCGCATTTCCAGGAGCGCACGCGCGCGCTCGAGGATCGCCTGTCCGATGCCCTGCACGAGCGGCTGACCCAGCGCTTCGTCGATCGCCGGACCTCCCAGCTCCTGCGGTCCATGCGCGAGCGCGGCGAGCTCGTGGCCTCGGTGGAAGAAGACGGAGCGGTGCTGGTCGACGGCGAGCGCGTCGGGCGGATCGAGGGACTGCGTTTTTCGCCCGAGCGCGCGCGCAACGAGCTCGCGCGCAAGCTCGTCGTCGCCGCCGCGCGCCGGGCCGCCGAGGTCGAGCTCGGCCGCCGTGCCGCGGAGCTCGAACGCGCCGCCGATGCCGACTTTTCCCTCGATGCGCGCGACCGCGTCCTGTGGCGGGGAGCGCCGGTGGCGCGGCTGGAGGCCGGCGCCGAGCCCTTGCGGCCCAAGATCGTCCCGCTCGTGGCCGAGGAGCCGGCCGGCCTGCGGGCGCGGGTCGAGCGCCGCCTGGGGGCGTGGTTCGACCATTGGCTCGCCCGTCGGCTCGCGCCGCTTCTACGCCTGCGCGAAGAAGTCGAACGGGGTGCGCTCGGCGGGGCGGGACGCGCCGTGGCATGGCGGTTGCTCGAAGGGCTCGGCAGCACCGCGCGGGCCGAGGTCGAGGAGCTGTTGGCCGCGCTCGCCCCGGCCGATCGCACGGCGCTGGCGCGGCTCGGGGTGCGGTTCGGATGTTTCTGGCTCTACCTGCCGCAACTGCTGCGCGCCGGGGCGATCGAGGCGCGGGCCCGGCTCTTGCGTCTGGCCCGCGCCCCCGACCTCGTTCTTCCCGCGCCCGGCGCCACCGTATTGCGCGGGGCCCATCTGCCCGCGCGCGCCGAATGCGCGCTCGCGCTCGGTTTCGCTCCCTTCGCCGGGTTCGCCCTGCGCCAGGATCTCGCCGAGCGGCTGGCCGCCGGGTTGCGGGCTCGGGCGCGGGCGAGCGGCGCGTTCGCATCGCCCGTCGATCTCGCCGCCTCGGCGGGGCTCGCCCGCGACGAGCTCGAGGCCTGTCTGCCCGTCCTCGGCTTCGCGCCCGTGGCGGGAGAAGGGGAGGAGGTGCTCTGGGCTCGTGCCCGGACGCGAGGCGGCGAGCGAAAGGGAACGCGGGCCCGAAGGGTGCGGCCGCCCGCCGATTCTCCGTTCGCCGCGCTCGCGGCGCTCGAGGTGCGCTGGTGAGCGCGGAGCGCGGACGGTCCGGGCTGCGGCTCGACAAATGGCTCTGGCACGCTCGTTTCGTGCGTCGGCGCGAGCTCGCCGCCGTGCTCGTCGCCGAACGGCGCATCCGCCTCAACGGTCAGCCGGTGGTCAAGACCCATCAGCTCGTCCGCCCGGGCGACGTGCTCGTGTTGACCGAGCGCGAGCGGATCCGCGTGGTGCGCGTCAAGGAGCTCGGCTCGCGCCGAGAAGGTGCCGCCGAGGCGGCGGCGCTTTACGAGCTCGTCTCGAGCGAGCCCTGAGGGGTCGGGGCGCGCGGCGGTCGTTCGCCGAAGATCGCGGTACCGATGCGGACGATCGTCGCTCCGAAGGCGATCGCGGTCTCGAAGTCGGCGCTCATCCCGATGCTCACCTCCGGGAGATCGTGCCGAGCGGCGAGCTTGGCGAGGAGCGCGGCATAAGGTGCGACGTCCTCGTCGGCGGGCGGGATCGCCATGAGCCCGTGCACGGGCAGCCGCAACTCCTCGCGGCACAGGCGCAAGAAGGGGTCGAGGTCGCCCGGGGCGACGCCCGCCTTCTGCGGCTCTTCGGCGAGGTTCACCTCGACGAGAAGGCGCCGCGTACGGGCTTCCGGTCGGGCGAGCTCCTTGGCGAGCACATGGGCGAGCTTGGGACGGTCGAGGGTCTGGATGACGTCGAAGAAGGCGACCGCCGCGCGCGCCTTGTTGGTCTGCAGCGCGCCCACGAGGTGCAGCTCGACATCGGGGAAACGGGCGCGCAGCGCCGGCCAACGCGCCTGTGCTTCTTGAACGTAGTTCTCGCCGAACACCCGCTGCCCGGCCTCGAGCGCCGCCTCGATCCGTTCGCGGGGTTGTGCCTTGCTCACCGCCACGAGCGTGATCGAGCCGGGATCGCGGCCGGCGGCACGAGCCGCGGCCGCGATGCGCCGCCGCACCTCCTCGAGACGCGCCCGAACCTCTCCGCCCGCGCCTTGTTCCACGCTCCGCCCCGATTATCCTGCCCGCGGCCCGCGAGCCTGCGCCGCGACCGGGAGGTGTCAAGTGACCTTCGACGAGATCATGGCGCCCTTGGGCGCCGCTCGCTTTCTCGAAGAATATCTGGGCAAGGCGCCGTTGCATCTCGAAGGACCGCCGGACAAATGGGCGGCGGTGATGAACTGGGACGTCCTCAACCGTCTGTTGGGCGCCTCCACGATCTGGTCGCACGCCTCCTTGCCGCTCGTCCTCGACAAGGAACCCGTGCCGCCCTCGGCCTATTGCGCGCCCGCGCCGGGGCGCGACGGTGGCACGGTGCTCCGGCCCGATCCGACCAAGGTCAAGGCCTACTTGCGGCGCGGGGCGACGCTGGTGGCCAACGACATCGACCAGCTCACCCCCGAGCTCAGGGCGTTCTGCCGGGCGATGGAGGAGGCGCTCGGGGGCAAGGTGCAGGCCAATCTCTATCTCTCGAGCAAGCGCCGGCAGGGGTTCGCGGTCCATTTCGACACCCACGACGTCTTCGCCGTCCACTGTATGGGCGAAAAGACCTGGATGGTGTTCGAGGGGCGCGCCGAGGACCCGATCGCGCATCCGATGTTCAAAACCCTGCCGCCCGAGCATCACGAAAAGGCGAAGGGCAAACTCTGGAAAGAGGTTCGGCTGAAGCCCGGTGATCTGCTCTATCTGCCGCGTGGCCAGTACCATTACGCGCTGGCCGAAGACGGTGCGTGCTGCCACATCGCCTTCGGGGTGACCTATCCTATCGGGCTCGACGTCGTGACGTATCTTTTCGAGCGCATGGTGGCCGAGCCTTTGGCGCGGGCCAACCTGCCGCGCGAGCCGGCGGCGCTCGCCCGTCGCCTCGCCGCTCTGGGCGATCGGCTCGCGGCGCTGTGTTCGGACGCGCGCACGCTTTCCGATATCCGGGGCTTCGTGGCCGGCTATCGCTACCCGCGCGAAGACTACGACCTGCCCGATCTGATCGAGCGCGCACCGAACCGCTTCCGGCGCTGCTTCGACGATTTCAAGCTCGTCGAGCAGGGAGGCAAGACGCTCCTCGTGCGCACGAGCACGCGCGAAGGCGTGGAGGTGCCGGCGGCGATCAAAGAGCTCGTGGGTTGGGTGGTGGCGCGCGAGGGCTTCGAGCGCGCGGAACTCGAGCGCGCTTTTCCCTCCGGCTCGGGCGGCTGGTTGGATACGGTCTTGGCCCAGCTCGAAAAGATGCGGGTGATCGCGCCGAGCTGAAGCCCGAAAAAGCGGCTCGTCGTGCCCGATTCTTCGGCAAGCTTCGACGCGGTCTGTTGCCGAACCGCGACAGATCCGTCATCCGACGGTCGAGGCTTCGTAGATGGGCTTGCGCGCGGGCGACCGGGGGCGTCCGATCTCCGACGTCGAAAGTCTTCCCGAGGAGATCGGCGTCATGTCCTCACCGTCGCATCGCGCGGCGAAGCCGAGCCGATGGTTGGCGACGAGCGCTCTCGTCGCCGCTTCGACCGTGCTCGTCGTCCCGTCGGTCGAGGCCCAACCGGCTCCCAAGGTCGGTCCGGTCGGCAAGCTCGACATCAGTATCGGCGGCTTCTCGCGTTTTCTCTGGGCCTTGGGTGACGTCAAGGCGAAAACCGGCGCCCAAAACGCGAGCTCGGATTTCCGTAACGACACCGAAGTCCACATCGTCGCCCGCGGCAAGGACGAGAGCACGGGCATCGAGTACGGAGCGACGATCGAGTTCGAGGCCGATACGAGCCGCACCGACAACACGGACGAGACCTGGCTCCTGCTCAAGGGCGTCTTCGGCGAATTCCGCTTCGGCGACGAGGACGGGGCGGCCGACAACATGAAGGTCGGTGGTTTCTCCGTCGCGGTCGGGACCGGCGGTATCGACGGTACGGTGATCGACACGCCCGCGGTCGTGGGTCCCGCGAACAGCGACGATGCCACCAAGATCATCTATTACTCGCCCAAGATCGGCGGGTTCCAGCTGGGGGTGAGCTACACGCCGAGCTCGGCGAGTGGCGGCGACACGCTGGCCTTCACGAACGCCGGTGGCTTCAAAGACTGGGTGGAGGCGGGGCTCACCTACACGGGCGCGTTCGGGGGCGTGGGGGTCACGGCGGCCGTGGTGGGCGGCATCGCGGAAGCCGACTTCTCGGGGCCCGACGACGATCTCAAGACGATTTTCGGCGGCCTGCAGCTCGACCTCTTCGGTGTCTCGCTCGCCGGTGGCATCGGCACGGAAGAAGTGCTGGGGATCGATCGCGACTGGTTCAATCTCGGTGCCAAGGCGGAGGTCGGGCCGGTGGCGCTTTCGGTCACGTACGGCCGCGCGAACTTCGATCCCGGCCCCGAGCCGCACAACCTCGTCTTCGGTGCCGAGCTCGGCATCGCCCCCGGGCTTTCGCTTTCGGGCGAGGTGTCCTTCTTCGACGAAGACCGCGGCGGCGACGACGACGGCGTGTTGGGTCTGGTCCGCCTCGGGGTGGATTTCTGAGCCCTGTTCCCTCGGCCCGGGCGCGCGTCGGGCTTGTTGCACGCTCGACACAAGCCCGGTGCCGAGGGCGGAGCGGACACGGGCTGCGCCTTGCCGCGTGTCCGCTCCCTCTGAATAAGAACGCGGGTGCGGCCGACGGGCGCACGCCGCGCCCGGAGGCGGGAGGGGAAGCCGGCTGTCGCCGGCGGACCGACGGTCGAACTGGAACGGTGCACCTGAGCCGAGGTGCGGAGGAGAGACCGAACGATGACCATGAAAAAGATGCTGTTGGGGACGTCCGCACTGCTCGGTGCGGGCATGCTGGCCACCGCGTCCCCGGCCCTGGCGCAACCGGGGCCGCAGGTCACCCCGGTCGGCAAGCTCAACGTCTCGGTGGGCGGCTTCGCCCGCTTCCTGTGGATCTTGGGCGACACGAAGGAGCGGCTGAACGCTCAACTGAGCTCGAGCGACTTCCGCAACGACATGGAAGTGCACGTCATCGCCCGCAGCAAGGACGAGAGCACGGGCATCGAGTACGGGGCGACGATCGAGTTCGAGGCCGATACGAGCCGCAACGACAACACCGACGAGACCTGGATCTTCCTCAGGGGCGCGTTCGGCGAGCTGCGCTTCGGCGACGAGGACGGCGCGTCCGACCTCATGAAGATCGGTGCCTTCACCCTCGCCGCCGGTACCGGTGGTCTCGACGGCACGATCGATTACCCGCGCACGGTGGCGGGTGCGAACACCGCGGATGCCACCAAGATCGTTTACTTCACCCCGCGGCTCGCCGGCTTCCAGCTCGGCGTGAGCTACACGCCGGCTGCCGATTCGGTGGCCAATGGTGGTCGCGGCGACACGCTGGCGTTGACCAATGTGGACGGATTGAAGGACACCATCGAGGCTGGTCTCAACTACGTCGGGACTTTCGGCGACGTGGGTGTGCGGGCCGGTGTCATCGGCCACATCGGTGACAACACCGATGGTGACAATGACGAGGACTTCTGGAAGCTCTATGGTGGTGCCGTGCTGAGCTTCGCCGGTTTCTCGGTCGGCGGCGGCTACGGCAAGCAGGATTTCTTCGGCCGCGAGCACACCTGGTTCAACATCGGTGCCGGGGCCGAGCTCGGGCCGGCCAAGCTCTCCGTGAACTTCGGCAAGGTCCTCGACGACGACTTGGACCAAGAGGAACGAGCGTTGATCTTTAGTGCGACGGTCGGGATCCTGCCGGGTGTCGCGCTCGACGCCGATCTCCAGTTCTTCGACATGGACCGCGGCCCGACGCCGGTGACCGATGAGGACGACGGCGTGCTAGGTCTGGTCCGGCTCAACGTCGCGTTCTGAGCCGGCTCGAACGGTTCCGTTTACGACGCTGCGAGGGGCGGCGGGTGCGACCCGTCGCCCCTTCCCTTTTCGTGAGTGGCGCACGTTCGGTCCGTGGTGCGGCGCGCGCGCCACTCCCCGACGAGCGGGGACGGTGCTAGATCAGTCGTCGAACGGGAAGGGTCGGATGCGCGTAAACCGCTTGGTGCCGGGAATCCTCTGCGCGGCGGCGGTGTTCATCGCCGAAGCGTCGCCGACGCGGGCGGGCGGGCTGCGCACCGGAGGAGCGTGGGAAAGTTCGGCGAACGCGGCGGAAGAGCGCGCGGGGCTCGCAGCGGAACCGATGCGGCGGCGCTCGGGAGAGCTGCGGCTGGGGTTCACGCCGCGAGGCGGGCTCGGCCTTTATTTCGGCCCGGGGGCCGAGGGCTCGGGAGCGATCGAGCTCGACCTCGGCATCGCGCCGGCGCGCGCGGGGCTGGCAAGGCTCGAGGCTCTGGCGCTCGTGCCCGGCGGAGACGGGCTCGGACGCACGGGCGCGCCGGAGCGGGGGCTCGTGGTGGGCGGGGCGCTCGCGTGGTCCGGCTGGACGCTGAGCGGCAGCTTCGCCTCCGGTGCCGTGGGAACGCGCGCCTTCGACCTCTGGAGCGGAGCCGTCGGGTACGGGCCGGTGACGGCGCGGCTCGGCTACGGCGAGACGAACGCGTTCGGCGGCCGGGAGCGCGCGTTGTGGTTGTTCGGGACCGAGCTCGCCACGGGCTCCTGGCTGACCCTCGAGGGCGACCTGGCCATCACCGACGGGCCGGAAGGAGAGTCGGCGACCGCGGGCAGGATCGGGCTGCGGCTGCGGTTCTGAACCCCCGCACCGGCTGGCGCGGGTCGGTGCGCGTGCTATGTTCCGCGCGCCGCGGACGACGCGGCGAGCCCCGAGCGAAGCGATCCTCGCCATGACTCGAACGTCTCGCGCACGCTGGGCCTTCTGCCTGGGCACGATCCTCCTGTTCGGCTGTGCCGGGGTTCCCGTCGAACAACCGGAATGGTCGCCGTACGACCCCAAGGACCAGGCGCGGCGCCAGCGCTACGGCACGATCACCGGCACCGACGGCATCACGCTCTTCGGGATGGGGCGGCGCGGGCCCGACCAGACGGCGGCGAACGCGAGCGGAGGCGGCGGCATCGGGGTCAACGCCTATCTCTGGCGAGCGAGCCTCGAGACGCTCGATTTCATACCGCTTCTGTCCGCCGATCCCTTCGGGGGGCTGATCATCACCGACTGGTACCAGCCCGCGGAAGCGCCGGACGAGCGCTTCAAGCTCCAGGTGTTGATCCGCGACGTGGCGTTGCGCGCGGACGCCGTGCGCGTCTCGGTGTTGCGCCAGCGCCGCGACGCCAAGGGCGGCTGGGTGGACGTTCCGGCCGATCCGCGCGTGGCCACCGAGCTCGAGGACAAGATCCTCACCCGCGCCCGGCAGATCCGCATCGCCGCCGGCGGCTGAGGCCGCCGCCGCGCGCCGGTGGAGCCGACGACGTCGGAACGAAGGGGAACATGTCTCGGTACAATTTCCGTGCCAGCGAAGCCAAGTGGCAGCGCATCTGGGAAGAACGGCGGATCTTCGAGGTCCGCGTCGATCCGAGCAAGCCCAAATATTACGTGCTCGAGATGTTCCCCTATCCGTCGGGCCGCATCCACATGGGCCACGTGCGCAACTACACGCTCGGCGACGTGGTCGCGCGCCTCAAGCGCGCCCAGGGCTACAACGTCCTGCACCCCATGGGATGGGACGCCTTCGGCCTGCCGGCGGAAGGGGCGGCGATCAAACGCGGCGTCCATCCCAAGACCTGGACCTATTCGAACATCGCCGAGATGCGGGCGCAGATCAAATCCATGGGCCTGTCGATCGACTGGACCCGGGAGTTCGCGACCTGCGACCCTGAATACTTCAAGCACGAGCAGGCGATGTTCCTCGACATGTACGAGCGGGGGCTCGTCTACCGCAAGGAGAGCTGGGTCAACTGGGACCCCGTGGACCAGACCGTGCTCGCCAACGAGCAGGTGATCGACGGCAAGGGCTGGCGTTCGGGGGCTCCGGTCGAGCGTCGCAAGCTCCCGCAGTGGTTCTTCCGCATCACGGCCTATGCCGAAGACCTCCTCGCCGCCCTCGATCGGCTCGAGCGCTGGCCCGAGAAAGTCCGCACGATGCAGCGGAACTGGATCGGCCGCTCGGAAGGCGCGCGCATCGCCTTTCCGATCGAGGGACGCGCGGATCGCATCGAGGTCTTCTCGACCCGTCCCGACACCCTGTTCGGTGCCTCCTTCATCGCCCTCGCTCCCGATCATCCGCTCGCCGAGGAGCTCGCCGGGCGCGATCCCGCGCTCGCCGTCTTCATCGGCGAATGTCTCAAAGGGGTGACCGCGGAAGCCGCGCTCGAGACGATGGAAAAGCGCGGCTTCGATACGGGCTTGCGCTGCCGCAACCCGGTCCGACCCGAGCAGGTCCTCCCGGTCTTCGTCGCCAATTTCGTGCTCTCGGAATACGGGACCGGCGCGATCTTCGGCTGCCCCGCCCACGATCAGCGCGATCTCGAGTTCGCCCGTCGTCACGGCCTGCCCGTGATCCCGGTGGTGTTGCCCGAAGGGGCCGATCCCGCGACCTTCGCGATCGGCGCCGAGGCGTACACGGGCGACGGGCGGCTGTTCAACTCCGATTTCCTCGACGGGCTCGACGTGCCCGCGGCCAAGAAGCGCATCGTCGAGGAATTGAAACGACGCGGTGCCGGCGAGGCGGAGGTGCGCTGGCGGCTGCGCGACTGGGGAGTCTCGCGCCAGCGCTACTGGGGCTGCCCGATCCCCATGGTTCACTGTCCGCGTTGCGGCATCGTCCCGGTGCCCAAGGAGCAGCTCCCGGTGCTGCTGCCCGACGACGTCGACATCACCGGCGTCGGCAACCCGCTCGATCGTCACCCCACCTGGAAGCACACGCACTGTCCGCGCTGCGGCGGCCCGGCCCAGCGCGAGACCGACACCTTCGATACCTTCGTCGAGAGCTCGTGGTATTTCGCGCGCTTCTGCGATCCGAAGAATCCCGATCGTCCTTTCGATAAGGAGGCGGTTTCCTACTGGTTGCCCGTCGACCAGTACATCGGGGGCATCGAGCACGCGGTTCTGCATCTGCTCTACTCGCGGTTCTTCACACGGGCGATGCGGGATTGCGGTTATCTCGACATCGACGAGCCCTTCGCGGGCCTGTTCACGCAGGGCATGATCACGCATCAGACCTATCGCGACGAACAGGGCAATTGGCTCGAGCCCAAGGAGGTCGTCCGCGACGAAACCGGCGCGTTGCGGACCCGCGACGGACGCACGGTGATCCCCGGCCGGGTCGAGAAGATGAGCAAGTCCAAGCTCAACACCGTCGATCCGAGCGAGATCATCGAGACCTACGGAGCCGATACGGCGCGGCTGTTCATGCTCTCCGACAGCCCGCCCGACCGCGACCTGGAGTGGACCGACGCCGGAATCGACGGTGCCTGGCGCTATCTCAACCGTTTGTGGCGGATCGTCGACGAGCGCCTCGACCGTTTGCCGCCGCCGGGTACGCCCGTGCCGCGCGAAGGGCTTTCGGCCGAGGACCTGGCGCTCGCCCGGCTCGTCCATCGCTCGATCGCCGCGGTCACCGATGCGCTCGAGCGTTTCCACTTCAACAAGGCGGTCGCGCTCGTGCGCGAGCTCACCAACGGCATCGAGGACTATCGCGGCGACAACGGACCGCTCTTGCGCCAGGCGCTCGAGACCTTCGTGCGGCTGATCGAGCCCATGACGCCGCACCTGGCCGAAGAACTCTGGCAGCGGTTGGGACACGATCGGCTGCTCGCCGAAACACCTTGGCTCGTCGCGGATCCGGCCTTCCTGGTCGAGGAGGAGGTCGTCTTGCCCGTGCAGGTGAACGGCAAGCGCCGCGCGGAGATCCGCGTTCCCAAAGGCGCGGATCGGGCCACGATCGAGGCCGCCGCGCTCGCCGATCCGGCCATCCGTCGCGTTCTCGACGGACGGCCGCCCCGGCGGGTGGTCGTGGTACCCGACCGGATCGTCAATCTCGTCGTATGAACCCGGCACCCGGGCGCGTCCTTTCGAGGCCGAGCCGGCCGATGGGCGGTCTTCGCGAGCCCGTCGCGCGAAGGGAAGCCGTGCGCGCGCCGCCCGTTCGACGCGCGAACTCGGGGCGGAAGCGCGGCCGCGGGCCGCGGCGGGGCGATCGCTCGTGAGGCGGTGCGCGGCCCGCGCTCGCGCGAAGCGCCTCTTCCCCTGCGCCATCGCCGCGCTTTTCCTGCTCGCTTCGTGCACCTTGCGGCCGCTGCACGGAGGAAGCGAGGGCGAGCGGGTCAACCATCTGCTCTCGGAGATCGCGATCGAAGCCCCGCGCAACCGCTTGGGCCAACTCCTCGAGCGGGCGCTCGCCGAAGAGTTCGAAACCCTCGGCCCTCCGCGCGCGCCCCGCTATCGCCTGCTGCTTCGCGTCGAACGCGAGAAAACGCCGCTCGCGGTCCAGCTCGACGACGTGACCACCCGTTTCGACCTGATCCTCGCCGCCCGCTTCGATCTCGTGCGCGAAGCGGATCGCGCGGTGGTCATGCGCGGTGCGGCCCGTCGGGTGGCGAGCTACAATGTCGTGCGCGCACCGTTCGCCACCCTCGTCGCCGAACAAGACGCCGAGCGTCGCGCCGCCAAGGAGCTCGCGCGCGAGATCCGCACGCGCCTCGCGGTGCAGCTCGCGGAAGGCGACCGATGAAATTGCCGAGCGCGCGCATCGAGCGGTTCCTCGATGCCCCCGACCCCGCGTTCCGCCTCGTCCTCCTGTTCGGATCCGACGGCGGATTGATCGCCGAGCGGGCGGCGCGTCTGGCGCGCGCGGTCGCGGGCGATCCCGGCGATCCCTTTCGGGTGAGCGAGCTCGATCCCGAGCGGGTGGCGAGCGAGCCGCGGCGCCTGTTGCTCGAAGCGCAGGCCCTGTGCTTCGGCGGCGGTCGGCGGCTGGTGCGGATTCGCGGCGCCGAGGATGCGCTCGCTCCCGCCGTGGCGGCTCTGCTCGGGCTCCAAGCCTGCGACGGTTTCGTGGTGATCGAAGCGGGCGAGTTGGCGGCGAACTCCAAGCTGCGCCAGCTCGTCGAGCGGGCGGAGAACGCGGTCGCCATCGGCTGTTGGCAGGAAAGCGAGCGCGACCGGCCGGCGACGGTGCGCAACCTGCTGGCCGAACACGGCTTGCGCGCGGAGCCCGAGGCGCTTCGCCTCTTGGTCGACAGGCTCGGCGCGGATCGCGGTCTCTCGCGCTCGGAGATCGCCAAGCTCGCCCTTTATGTCGGCCCCGATCGCCGGGGCGTGACGGTCGCGGACGTCGAGGCCGTCGTGGAGGAAGCGGCCGCGTTCGGCACGGAGGAGCTCGTCTTGGCGGCCCTGCTCGCGGAGACCGGGCGGGTCGAGCAGGACCTCCAACGGCTCTTGGGCGCGGGTGAAGCGCCCGCGCGGATCCTGCGCGTCGCCTCGGGCCTGATCGTGCGGTTGCTGCGGTTGCGGGCGGAGCTCGATGCGGGCGCCCCGCTCGCAACCGTTCTCGAGGAGGCCCGACCGCCCGTCCATTTCCGCATCCGCCCGAAGGTCGAGGCGGTTCTGCGGCGCTGGCCGTCCGCGGCGCTCGAGAACGAGCTCGTCGGTCTTCTCGAAGCCGAACGCGCCGCGAAGAGCGCGAGCCTTTACGCGGCGCTGATCTGCCGTCGGGCGCTCGCGGGCCTCGCCGATCGCGCCGCCCTGTTCCGAAAAGCGACATGACTGGAAAAGGACCGTGTTTCGGCACGAAGACCCCCGCGCGATCCCCCTGTCGGCCATGGCCGAGGCGCGCGGCCTGCCGAAGACGGCGAGCACCGCGAACCGTCCGGTCCGCCGCGGCGCGCGGGGGCGAACGGGCGCCCGCGCCTCCGCGGTCGTCCCGACCAATGCGATGATCGCGAGCAACCGGTGCTCGCGCGATCCGAGAGGGGCGGGCCCGACTTTCTTTCCCCCCGGCCGGAAGTCCGGGCGGGCGCGCTCCCTGTCCCCCGTTTCGCGGGCGGTGCGGCTCGACGGCGGCGCGCGACGCGGCCCTCCGCGTCGAGGCTCCGCGCGCGGCGCGAGGAGCCTGCCGATCGCCGCGCGTACGATCGCGCGAGAAAAGGCCTGGACCCAAAGGCCCGCGCGGCGATGACGGCGATGGCCCGAGCGGGGCGCGGAACCGATTACGAGCTCGTGATCGCCGGCGGCGGGCTCACCGGCCTCGCGCTCGCCGCCGCCCTCGCGCCCACCGGTTGCCGGATCGCCGTGATCGAACAGGTGCCGCTCGCGAGCCTGCTCGAGCCCGCGCACGATGGTCGGGTGACCGCGGTCGCGCGCGGCAGCCAGCATTTTCTGGCGCGCCTGGGACTGTGGCCGGCGATCGCCGCGGACGCCCAACCCATCTTCGAGATCCTCGTGGGCGAAGCGAAAAGTCCGGTCACGGTGCGCTACGATCACCGCGAGGTCGGGCGCGAACCCTTGGGCTGGATCGTCCCGAACCGCACCCTCCGCCTCGCCCTGCAGGAAGCGGTGGGCGCGCGTCCCGAGATCGCGGTCCTCGCCCCCGCCCGGATCGTCGCCGCCGTTTCGGAGCCCGCGGCGCTGCGGCTTTCGCTCGAGGACGGGCGGGCGCTCCGGTGCGCGCTCCTCGCCGTCTGCGAGGGGCGGTTTTCGCCCACCCGCGCGCTTCTGGGCATCGGGGCGCGGCGGTTCGCCTACGGCCAGATCGCCATCGTCGGCACGCTCGAACACGAGCGGCCCCATCGCGGCCGAGCCGTCGAGCGCTTCTTTCCCGACGGGCCCTTCGCGGTCCTGCCCATGCCGGGGTGTCGATCCTCGATCGTCTGGGCGCTGGAGGCCGAGAAGGCGGACGCCGTGCGGGCGCTGGATGCGCGAGAATTCGCGGCCGAGGTCGAAGAGCGCTTCGGGGATCTATTGGGTGCGATCCGGCTCGAGGGCGAACGCTGGTATCATCCGCTCGTGCTCGTGCGCTCCGAGCGCATCGTCGCGCCACGGGCGGCGCTCGTCGGGGATGCCGCCCGCGGCATCCATCCCATCGCCGGGCAGGGCTGGAATCTCGCGCTGCGGGACGTGGCCGCGCTCGCCGAGATCGTCGAGGAGCGTCTCGCGCTCGGGCTCGATCCGGGCGACGCGGCGGCCCTTGCGCGCTACGCCGCTTGGCGGAGTTTCGACGGTCTCGCCCTCGTCGCCGTCACCCACGGCATCGATCGCCTGTTCGCCAACGATCTCGGCCCGCTCAAACTCTTGCGCAACCTCGGTCTCGGCCTGGTCGAGCGGCTGCCCCCGCTCAAGCGGTTCTTCATGCGGCACGCGATGGGTGTCCTGGGCGAGCTGCCGCGCGCCATGCGCGAACCGCCCCCGTCTCGCCACCCGTGATCCGAGCCGGGCGAGCACCGGCCCGACGAGGGCGAGCATCCGAAAGAACGTCTCGCGAAGCGGTCGCGGCGTCGAGCGGAGTTCGTCGCCGGTCGCACGCCCTCCCCGTGACCGGCGGAGGTTGAGCGTTCGTCGACGCCGAGCACGGGTCGCGCTCGGGGGACGGGGCCTGCCGCTTGACGCGGCGGCGGTCGCGGCGTTGAAGCTCGCGCGGCAAGGTCGGAGGCGCGGTCATGGCGCAGGGGAGCGGAAACGGAAGGCGGCTGCGGTCGCAGGCCTGGTGGGACGATCGCAGCGAGCCGGACATGACGGCTCTGTATCTCGAAAAATACGTGAACTTCGGCCTCACCCGCGAAGAGCTGCAGTCGGGCCGGCCGATCATCGGCATCGCCCAGACCGGCTCGGATCTCGCGCCCTGCAACCGCCATCACCTCGAGCTCGCCAAGCGCGTCGCCGACGGCGTGCGCGACGCGGGCGGGATCCCGCTCGAATTCCCGGTCCACCCGATCCAGGAGACCGGCAAGCGCCCCACCGCCATGCTCGACCGCAACCTCCAGTATCTCTCGCTCGTCGAGATCCTGTGGGGCTATCCGATCGACGGGGTGGTGTTGACGACCGGTTGCGACAAGACCACGCCGGCTCTTCTCATGGGTGCAGCGACGGTCGACATTCCAGCGATCGTGCTCTCGGGCGGGCCGATGCTCAACGGATATTACAAAGGGGCGCGCGCGGGCTCCGGCACGATCATCTGGGAAGCGCGCCGGCTCTACGCCAAAGGCGAGATCGGCTACGACGAGTTCATGGAGATGGCCCTCGCTTCGGCGCCGTCGATCGGGCACTGCAACACCATGGGCACCGCGTCTTCCATGAACGCGATGGCCGAAGCCCTCGGCATGAGCCTTCCCGGCTGCGCCGCCATTCCCGCACCCTACCGCGAGCGGGCGCAGATGGCCTACGCCACCGGCAAGCGCATCGTGCAGATGGTCCGGGAGGATCTCAAGCCGTCCAAGATCATGACGCGCAAGGCGTTCGAAAACGCCATCGTCTGCGCCGCGGCGATCGGCGCTTCGACGAATTGTCCGCCGCATCTGATCGCCATCGCGCGGCACATGGGCGTGCCGCTCACCATCGAGGATTGGGAACTCGGCCGCGACGTGCCTCTTCTGGTCAACGTCCAGCCCGCGGGTGAATATCTGTGCGAGGAATACTACCGCGCGGGCGGGCTGCCGGCGGTGATGAAGGAGCTCCTGGCCGCCGGTCGGCTCCACGGGGACGCCCTCACCTGCACCGGCAAGACGGTGGCCGAGAACCTCGAGAGCGTGCCTTTCGCGAGCGATCGGCGCGTGATCCGTCCCTATTCCGATCCGCTCAAGCCCGAAGCCGGTTTTCTCATCGTCTCGGGGAACCTGTTCGATGCCGCGGTCATGAAGACCTCCGTCATCAGCGACGAGTTCCGCAAGAAGTATCTCGAACATCCCGAACATCCCGGCGTGTTCGAGGGCAAGGCGGTGGTCTTCGACGGTCCGGAAGATTATCACGCGCGTATCGACGATCCCGATCTCGACATCGACGAGAATTCGTTCTTGTTCATCCGCTATTGTGGGCCGGTGGGATATCCGGGGGCGGCCGAGGTGGTGAACATGCGCCCGCCCAAGAGGCTCATCGAGAAAGGAATCCGGGCCCTGCCGACGATCGGCGACGGCCGGCAGTCGGGCACCTCCGAGAGCCCCTCGATCCTGAACGCCTCGCCGGAGGCGGCGGTGGGCGGCAACCTCGCCATCCTGCGCACCGGCGACCGGGTGCGGCTCGACCTGCACGCTCGGCGCCTCGACGTGCTCTTGAGCGAGGAGGAGATCGCGCGCCGTCGCGCGGAGTTGGCGCACACGAAACCCCCGATCCCGCCCTCGCAGACGCCCTGGCAGGAGATCTACCGCTCGCTCGTGGGCCAGCTCTCGACCGGAGCCTGTCTCGAGCCCGCGGTGCTCCATCTCCGCATCGTCGAAACCCACGGCCCCGCACCGCGCCGCAATCATTGAAAACACGCCCGCGTCTGGGGTGCGACCGCTCGCGGGGAGATCGGCGAAGGAGCCCCGCGTTCTCGGTCCCGAACACCCGAGCGTCCGGGGCACCTCCCCCTTCGGCTCCTCGAGGCCGGAACGCCGCTTCGCGCGCCGGGACCGCACGGTTCGGGCCTCGGCCTCGCGCTCGGACCGGAAGAACCGTTTTCCTTCCGAGCCCCTGCGTTCGAACGACCGCTTCCGGCGAAGATCGGGCGCGTCCTCCCGAGCGACCGGCCCTCGCTCGCCGATCGCAACCGGCTCTCCTCCGCCGCGTCGCGGGAAATCTTCGGGCGCTCGGCCGACGTCTTTCGATCGTCGCGCCTTTTCGGCCCGCGCCCGAGGGAGCCGCGGGCATCGCCCTCGTCCCGCCGGCCGCACCGACGCGCGGATCGCGATCGGCTTTCTCGCCGCGCGGCTTTTCGGGCTTTCGCCGCGGCGCGGCGCTTCGTCGTCGGAGCCGCTGCCCGAGAGCGCAGCGCGAACCCTTGCGGCCGCGGACGGTTCACGCCTTGACCACGCCCTCCACCGCCTCGACGCGCAGCGCCGCGGCGAGCAGGGCGCGGGTGTAGGGGTGGCGCGGATCCTCGAAGATCCGCTCGACCGGTCCCTCTTCGACCACCACCCCGTCCTTCATCACCATCACCCGGTGGCTCGTCGCTCTTATCACCCGCAGATCGTGGCTGATGAAAAGATACGCGAGCCCCCGTTTTTCCTGAAGCGAGCGCAACAGATCCAAGATCTGCGCCTGAACAGACATGTCCAACGCCGAGGTCGGCTCGTCGAGCACGACGATTCTCGGCTCGAGGACGAGGGCGCGAGCGATGGCGATCCGCTGCCGCTGGCCGCCCGAGAACTCGTGCGGATAGCGGTGCATCCATTCCGGATCGAGCCCGACTTCCTCGAGCACCTTCGCCACCTTGCGCGCCCGCTCCTCCTTCGTGCCGATCCCGTGGATGGCCAAACCCTCCTCGACGATCTGTCCCACCGACATCCGCGGCGACAAGGATCCGAAGGGATCCTGGAAGACGATCTGCATCTGCCGGCGCAGCGGCCGCAGTTGCCGCCAGGTCCAGCCCTGGACGTCGACACCGGAGATGCGCACCACGCCCGTGGAGGGCAGAAGCCGCAACAAGGCGAGGCCGAGGGTCGTCTTGCCCGATCCCGACTCTCCCACCACGCCCAGGGTTTCGCCCGCGCGCAAGGAGAGGCTCACCCCGTCCACCGCCTTCACCCATCCGACGGTACGCCGCAACAGGCCGCGCTGGATGGGAAAATGGACCTTGAGGTCGCGCAGCTCGGCGACCGCGGGGGCTCCTTCGCGCACGGGTGCGGGCCGGCCGCGGGGCTCGGCGGCCAGCAGTCGCTGGGTGTAGGGATGCCGCGGAGCGGCGAAGACGCGCGCGACGGGTCCGCTCTCGACGAGCGCGCCTTCGGTCATGACGAGCACGCGCTGGGCGACGTGGCGGACGATGGTGAGGTCGTGGGTGATGAGGAGGATCGCCATCCCCATCCGCCGCTGGAGATCCTGCAACAAGCGCAGGATCTGGGCCTGGATGGTGACGTCGACGGCGGTCGTGGGCTCGTCGGCGATCAGCAGATCGGGCTCGTTGGCGAGCGCCATGGCGATCATCACCCGCTGGCGCTGGCCGCCCGAGAGTTGATGGGGATAGGCGAGCCGGCGCTCTTCGGGGTCGGGGATGCCCACGAGGCGCAAGAGTTCGACCACCCGCGCGCGCACCTCGTCCCGGCTCATCCGCCGGTGCAGGAGAAGCGCCTCGCCGATCTGCCGCTCGACCGTGTGCAAGGGATTGAGCGCCGTCATCGGCTCCTGGAAGATCATCGCGATGCGGTCGCCGCGGATCCGCCGCATGAAGGCTTCCGGCCGGCCCAGGAGTTCTTCGCCTTTGAACCGGATCGAGCCTCTGGGGTGCTCGGCGCGGGGATAGGGCAGAAGTTGCAGGATCGAGAGCGCGGTGACCGACTTGCCGGAGCCGGATTCGCCCACGAGGGCCACCGTCTCCCCGCGCTCGACGGTGAAGGAGACGCCTCGGACCGCGTCGACCGTGCCGCCTTCGAGGTGGAAGCGGACCCAGAGGTCTTCGACCTCGAGCAGCGGGGGCGCCGAGCGCGGATCGGGGCTCACCGGAAGGTCTTCCTGGGATCGAAGGCGTCGCGCACCGCCTCGCCGACGAAGACGAGAAGCGACAACATGGTCGCGACGACGACGAAGCCGGTGAGACCCAGCCAAGGGGCCTGGAGGTTGTTCTTGCCCTGGGCGAGGAGCTCGCCCAGCGAAGGCGAGCCGGGGGGCAGGCCGAAGCCCAGAAAATCCAGGCTCGTGAGCGTGGTGATCGAGCCGTTGAGGACGAAGGGCAGAAAGGTCAGCGCCGAGACCATGGCGTTGGGCAGGACGTGCCGGAACATGAGCGCGAGATTCGAAGCGCCCAACGCGCGCGCGGCGCGCACGAAATCGAAGTTGCGCGCGCGCAAGAACTCGGCGCGCACCACGTCGACCAGGCTCATCCACGAAAACAAGAGCATGACGCCGAGGAGGGTCCAGAATCCCGGTGTCAAGAACGACGCGATGATGATCAGAAGATAGAGGACGGGAAGCCCGCCCCAGATCTCGAGGAAACGCTGGAGGCCGAGATCGACCCAGCCCCCGAACCAACCCTGGATCGCGCCCATCACGATCCCGATGATCGAGCTCAAAAGCGTCAAGATCAACCCGAACAGGACCGAGATGCGAAAGCCGTAGATCACGCGCGCCAGGACGTCGCGCGCCTGATCGTCG
This sequence comes from Geminicoccaceae bacterium, assembly GCA_025062095.1. Lineage (GTDB taxonomy): Bacteria > Pseudomonadota > Alphaproteobacteria > Geminicoccales > Geminicoccaceae > JANXAZ01. The sequence goes on along the minus strand of JANXAZ010000030.1, from coordinate 6,811 downwards.
GTGCCGAGCCAATGGCGCGCGTCGGGCGGGGAGGGGGCGGGGCCGGGGAGGTCCTTGGCGACGGTGTCCCAGCGATAGGGGATCGGCGGCCAGATCATCCATCCCTTCTCTTCGATGAGCGCGCGCACCTCGGGATCGTGATAGTCGGCTTCGGTGGGGAACAGGCCGCCGAACGTCGTCTCCGGATAGGCGACGAGGAAAGGCACGTAGAACGCCCCGTCGTAGCGGACGAGCAGCGGGCGATCGTTGGCGAGGACTTCCGCGAACAGGCTGAGAACGAAAAGGAAAAGGAAGATGCGCAGGCTCACCGCGCCGCGGCGGTTGCGCTCGAAATTCGCCAGCCGCCGCGCCCCGATGGGCGTCAACGCCAAGGTGAGCCCGAGGAACCGCACCCGTTGGCGGCGAACGACGGTGGTCGGCATCGTTCAAGCCGTCCGCGCCTCGAAGTCGATGCGGGGATCGACGACGACATAGGTCAGATCGGAAACGATCTTCATGAGAAGACCGAGAAGGGTGAAGATGTAGAGCGTTCCGAACATCAACGGATAGTCGCGATTGAGCGCCGCTTCGTAACCGAGAAGGCCGAGACCGTCGAGCGAGAAAATGATTTCGATCAGGAGCGCGCCGGTGAACAGCATGCCGACGAAAGCGGAAGGAAAACCGGCGATCACGATGAGCATGGCGTTGCGGAAGACGTGCCCGTAGAGCACGCGCCGAGGCGAAAGGCCCTTGGCGCGAGCGGTGATCACGTATTGTTTGTTGATCTCCTCGAGGAAGCTGTTCTTGGTCAGCATGGTGAGCGTGGCGAAGGAGCCCACGACCATGGCCGAGATCGGCAGCACCATGTGCCACAGGTAATCGAGGATGCGCTCCGGCCACGACAGCTCCCAGAAATGGTCGGAGACGAGGCCGCGCAGCGGAAAGATCTGCCAGTAGCTCCCGCCCGCGAACAAGACGATGAGCAAAAGCGCGAAGAGAAAAGAAGGAATGGCGTAGCCGACCACGATTACCCCGCTCGTCCAGACGTCGAAACGCGTGCCGTCGCGCACCGCCTTCGCGATGCCGAGGGGGATCGAGACGAGATAGGTCAAGAGCGTCGTCCACACGCCGAGCGAGATCGAAACCGGCATTTTCTCCAGGACGAGCTCGATCACGGTGCGGTCGCGGAAATAGCTCGTGCCGAAATCGAACCGCAGATAATCCCACAGCATCTTCAAGAAGCGCTCGTGCGCCGGGCGATCGAAGCCGAATTGGCGCTCGAGCTGCGCGATCAGCTCCGGCGGCAGGCCCTGGGCGCCGCGGTAAATCCCCGCCGGTCCGCCGCCTTGGGCTTGTTGGGCGGCCGGGAGCGGCCCCGTCTCGCTGCCGGCACCGCCTCCGGTGAGCCGCGCCGTCGCGCCGGCCCCGGTCCCGGTGAGCTCGGCGAGGATCTTTTCGATCGGCCCGCCGGGTGCGGCCTGAACGACGACGAAGTTGACGAGGAGGATGCCGAAGAGCGTGGGGACGACGAGGAGCAGCCGCCGCAAGATGTAGGCGAGCATCGGCCGAAACGCGACCTCAGCGCGGCACGAGCCCGGCGGCGCGGCGGGCTTCGAGAAGCGCGCGCTCCTTCGCCGGGTCGATCCACCAGGCGAAGATGTCGAGGCCGTAGCGCGGCTGTCTGGGCGCGCGTCCGAACTTGTCCCACATCGCGATCCAGGTCTCGCGATTGTGCCAGTGCGGGATGACGTAATGGCCCCAGATGAGGACGCGGTCGAGAGCGCGGCAGGCGGTGATCAGCGCCTCGCGATCCGGGGCCTGGATGATCCTGTCGACGAGATGGTCGACGACGGGATCTTCGATGCCGATCAAGTTGCGCGAGCCCGGCTGGCGCGCCGCCGCCGAGCTCCAGAAGTTGCGCTGCTCGTTGCCGGGCGAGAGGCTCTGCGGGAACACCGCCACGACCATGTCGTAGTCGAACTCCTCGAGTCGGCGCTGGTACTGGGCGTCGTCGACCACGCGCACGCGCGCTTCGACCCCGAGCCTTTCGAGGTTCTTGACGAAGGGCCCGACGATGCGCTCGAAGAGCCCGCCCTGGTCGAGGAGGATCTCGAAGCTCACCGGTGCGCCGGTGGCGACCTCGACGAGCTTGCCCTGGCGCACCTCGTAGCCGCCGGCCTTCAAGATCTCGAAGGCTTTGCGCAAATTCTCGCGGATGTTGCCGGATCCGTCGGTCCTGGGCGCTTCGTAGACCTTCTCGAACACCTCGCGCGGCAAGCGATCGCGGAACGGCTCCAGCAGGGCGCGCTCGGCCGGCGAGATGGGCGCGCGGGCGCCGAGCTCGCTGTTCGGGAAATAGCTCTCGGTGCGGACGTAATGCCCGTAGAAGAGATTTTTCTGCGTCCACTCGAAATCGAAGGCGTAGTTGAGCGCTTCGCGCAGCGCTCGGTTCTTGAACACCGGTCGGCGCAGGTTGAAGACGAAGCCCTGCATGCCCGCCCCGCCCTCGCGCGGGATCGCCTCCTTCTTGATCAGGCCGCGCTCGACCGCCGGGCCGGTGTAGCCGGTGGCCCAGAAGCGCGAGCTGTTCTCGATGCGCAGATCGAACTCGCCCGCCTTGAGCGCCTCGAGGGCGACGTTGGGGTCGCGGAAATACACGTAGCGGATCTCGTCGTAATTGTAGCGGCCGCGCATGACCGGTACGTCCGCGCCCCAGTAATCCGGCACGCGTTCGTAGGTGATCGAACGACCGGGATCGACGGACTTGACGCGATAGGCGCCGGAGCCGAGCGGCGGTTCGAGCGTGGTCTTGTCGAACTCGCGCCCCTGCCAGTAATGCTTGGGCAGGATCGGCATCTGGCCGACGATGAGCGGGAGCTCGCGGTTGATCGTGCCGTCGAAGACGAACTTGACGCGGCGTTCGCCCGCCGCTTCCGCGCGCACCACGTTCGCGTAATAAGCGCGATAGAACGGCTCGCCTTTGGACTTCAGGATCTCGAGCGAGAAGGCGACGTCGTCGACCGTCACCGGTCGGCCGTCGTGCCAGCGCGCCTGGGGTCTGAGCGTGAAGGCGACCCAGGAGCGGTCGGAGGGCATCTCGATCGTCTCGGCGAGGAGCCCGTATTCGCTGAAGGCCTCGTCGAGGTTCTGCACCGTGAGGCTCTCGAAGGGCAGGCCCGAGCCGGCGGCGTCGTTGCCCTTGAGAATGAAGGGATTGAGATTGTCGAAGGTGCCGATCGCGGCGAGCGTGAGCCTGCCGCCTTTGGGCGCTTCCGGATCGGCATAGGGCAGATGCGCGAAATCGGGGGGCAGGGCCGGTGCGCCGTGCATCGCCACCCCGTGCACCGGCCGCACCTCTTCGGCCGCAGCGGACGCGGCCCACAGCGCGACCAGAAGGGTCGCCCGCGCCGCCCTCGATGCCACCGCCCGCTCGAGCATCGCGATTCCTCCGCGCCGCGTACCTCGCGTACGCCTCGAAAAGCTAGAGGCGAAGGCCGGCTCGCGGAAGCGTCAGCGCCCCGCGAGCACCGAGAGCGCCCGGGCGTGCAGGCGCGGATCGCCCGCCGCCACCATGCGCTGATCGGAGGCGAGACCCGGCGCCCGCCCCTGCCAGTCGGAGACGCGCCCGCCCGCACCTTCGATGACCGGCACGAGCGGCAAGACGTCGTAGGGCTCGAGGTCGGCTTCGACCACGAGGTCGAGAAAGCCAAGGGCCAGAAGCCCGCTGCCGTAAGCGTCCCCACCCCAGATCGCCTGGCGCACGCGGGCGAGCAGGCGGGCGAAGGCCGCGCGCTCTTCGTCGCGGCGGAACATCTGCGGGCTCGTGCACGCCAAGAAGGCGGCGTCGAGCTCGGCACAGGGGCGGCAGCGGCAGGGGCGGCCGTTGAAGAGGGTGGGGCGCCCGGCCACGCCCAACCAGCGCTCGCCCGCGATCGCCTGGTCGACGAGCCCGAGGACCGGCCGGCCTTCGCGCAGCAGGCCGACGAGGGTGACGAAGAGCGGCCGGCCGGCCAGAAACGACTTGGTGCCGTCGATGGGATCGAACACCCACACCCATTCGGCATCGAGCCGCTCGCGGCCGTGCTCCTCGCCCAAGATCCCGTCCTCGGGCCGGTGACGGGCGACGAGCTCGCGCATGATCGCCTCCGCCTCGCGGTCGGCGATGGTCACCGGGCTCGCATCCGGCTTGGTGTCCACCGCCACCGGCCGGCGGAACCAGCGCCGCTGGATCTCGCCCGCGGCATCCGCCAAGCGATGGGCGAAGGCGACGAGTTCGCTCGGGACGCGGTCCAAGGCCGGGGCTCAACCGCCGGGAAGCGGCGCGGGCCGGTCGGCGAGCGAGCGCAGGTAAGCGATGACGTCGGCCCGCTCGTCGGGCTTGGAAATGCCGGCGAAGCTCATCTTGGTCCCCGGCATGTACGCCTTGGGATTGGCGAGGAAGGCATCGAGCGCCTCGTAATCCCACGTCCCGCCCATCCCCGTGAGCGCGGCGGAATAGGCGAAACCGGCGACGTGGCCTTTGGGCGCGTCGACCACCCCCCACAGATTGGGACCCACGCCGTTCTTGCCGCCTTTCTCGAAGGTGTGGCAAGAAGCGCATTTCTTGGCCGCCGCCTTGCCGCGCTCGACATCCGCGCTCGCCAGGCGCACCGCGATCGGCGCCACCGGTGCGGCCGCCGCGGCCTCTTTGGGGGCCGCCTCGCCCGCCGGTGCCACGACGTAGGCGCGTTCCTTGGGGACATGGGGCTTGTAGAGGAACTCGTGGGTGAGCACCGAGGAGCCCACGGCGATGATCCCGGCCGTGAGGATCGCGCCGGCGATCTTGTTGCCTTCGAGAGAGGATGCCATAGCTGCCGTCGTTCCCGCTCCGTTGTCCCGAGGAACCGGCCCCGCGGACATCCGCGCCTCGGGTCCGGTGCCACCGCCCCGGGCGGCGCGCCGCGAGTATGGAGGATGACGTCCGAGCCCGCCAGCCGCGACACGCGGTCGCGCACGATCGTCCTGATCCCCGCCCGGCTCGCCGCCACTCGGCTGCCGGGCAAGCCGCTCGCCGCGATCGCCGGCGAGCCGATGATCGTGCACGTCTGGCGGCGGGCGGTGGAGGCCGATCTCGGGCGGGTGGTCGTGGCCGCGGCCGATCCGCCGATCGCCGAGGCGGTCGCGCGCGCGGGCGGGGAAGCGGTGGTCGTACCGGACGAGCTGCCCTCCGGGACCGATCGGATCTTCCGCGCTCTGCTGCGCCTCGACCCGGAGCGGCGCTTCGCGCGGATCGTCAATCTGCAAGGCGATCTGCCGACCATCGATCCGGCCGATCTCGCGCGCGTGGTCGAGCCCCTGGAGCGCCTGGGCTGCGATCTCTCCACCCTCGCCGTGGAAAGCGCGGATCCCGAAGACCGCGCGCGATTCCAGGTCGTCAAGGTGATCCCGAGTTTCCTGCCCGAAGATCCGACCCTCGCCCGCGCGCTGTACTTCACGCGCGCCCCCGCGCCCTGGGGAGAAGGGCCGATCTGGCACCACATCGGCGTGTACGCCTTCACCCGAGCGGCGCTCGAGCGCTTCTGCGCGCTCGCTCCGAGCCCGCTCGAGCGGCGCGAGAAGCTCGAGCAGCTGCGCGCGCTCGAGGCGGGCATGACGATCGGGGTCAAGCTCGTCGCGAGCGCGCCCTTCGGGGTCGACACGCCCGAGGATCTCGAGCGCGCCCGCCGCGTCCTCGAAGCCCGTCTCGCCGTTCGCTTCGCCGATCCTTGAGGAGCCGTTGCCGTGAATCCGCTCGACGATTACGGTTCGGCACCGATGCGCGCGCTGCCCTCGGAACACCGCATCGCCTTCCAGGGCCAGCCCGGTGCCTATTCGCACCTCGCCTGCCGCACCCATTATCCGGAACTCGAGCCCCTGCCCTGCGCGTCCTTCGAGGACGCCTTCGCCGCCGTGCGCGAGGGTGCGGCGCGCTATGCGATGATCCCGGTCGACAACTCCGTCGCCGGGCGCGTCGCCGACGTCCACCATCTCTTGCCGCGATGCGGCCTGCACATCGTGGCCGAGCACTTCCAGCGCGTGAACCACCAGCTTTTGGCGATCCCCGGGGCGAGCTTGGAGACGATCGAGGTGGTCGAGAGCCACGTGCACGCCATCGGGCAGTGCCGGGAGTTCTTGCGCCGGCACGGCTATCGGGCGAAGGTGGTGGCGGATACCGCCGGGGCCGCGGCGGAGGTCGCGGCCGCGAAGGACCCTACCCGGGCCGCCATCGCTTCGCGCCTCGCGGCCGAGATTTACGGTCTTCAGGTCCTGGCCACCGACATCGAGGACGCCGAGCACAACACCACGCGCTTTCTCGTGCTCGCGCGCGAGCCGCGCTGGCCCTCCTGGCGCGACGGACCGGTGATCACCACCTTCATCTTCCGCGTGCGCAATCGTCCGGCGGCGCTCTACAAGGCGCTCGGGGGATTCGCCACCAACGGCGTCAACATGGTCAAGCTCGAATCCTATCTCGACGGAGCTTTCTCGCAGGCTCAGTTCTATGCCGACATCATGGGCCATCCGGAGGAGGATCGGGTGCGCTACGCCTTCGAGGAGCTGCGTTTCTTCTCGCATCACGTCGAGATCCTGGGCGTCTATCCCGCCGATCCCTTGCGCGAGCGGATGGGCTGATCGTAGAGCCCGCGGCGGGGTCGGCCGCGGGGGCGGCTCGTTTCGTCCTTCCCGAGCTAGCCGGTCGTCCGGTCCGGTGTGCCGCGCCCGCGCCGACTTCGTCGCCCGGGCCCCTCGTGCTAGAAAGCGGCCATGACTCCGGAAGAATTCATCGCGAAATGGAAGACCTGGAACGGCCACGAGC
>JANXAZ010000002.1 GCA_025062095.1 Geminicoccaceae bacterium | reverse complement strand
ATGGCGCGGCGCCGGCGGCGGGTCTCGCGCGGTACAGAGCTGCCCCCCCCGTACGCGATGCCGAACTGCCCGAGATCGTGGGCGTGCTGGCGGAGATAGGGGCTCGTGGCTCGGGCGAGGGCGTTCATGGCGCGCTCCGCGGGCTCCGGCGCTCCTGACGGACGCAGACATGTGACCTATAGTGGTGCATGGCGAACCGAAGAGCCAGCGGGGCCGCAATGAAATTCCACATCGAGATCGACTGCACCCCCGAGGAGGCGCGCGCCTTTTTGGGTCTGCCGGATGTCGCGCCGATGCAGAAGGCGGTGCTGCAGGCGGCCGAAGAGCGCTTGCTCGAAGCGATCAAGGCGATGGACGCCAAGACCCTCATGGAGCAGTGGCTGCCCTTGTCCTTGCGCAACCTCGAGCAGTGGCAGAGCTTGTGGGCCCAGATGGCGGCCTCCGCCGCCGGCCTCGCCGCCAAGCCGCGGCGGGAGGGGAAGGGCTGATCTTAGGACGGGTTCGCGACACGATCTGGGCTTGGGCGACCGCGCCCGGGCGGGCGGCGATCGCCGTGTTGCGTATTTCGGGCCCGGATGCGGGCGCGGCGCTTCGGGCGCTCACCGGGCGTCCGCCGCCGCCGGAACGGCGCGCGACGTTGCGCACCCTGCGCGATCCGCGCTCCGGCGAGCCCATCGATCGCGGCCTCGTCGTCTGGTTCCCGGCTCCGCGCAGCTACACCGGCGAGGACATGGTCGAGCTGCACCACCACGCCGGAACGGCCGTGGCTCGCGCTCTGGCCGAGGCCCTGGCCGCCGTGCCCGGGTTGCGTCCGGCCGGACCGGGCGAGTTCACGCGCCGCGCGTTTCTCAAAGGCAAGCTGGACCTGGCCGCGGCCGAGGCGGTGGCGGACATCATCGGTGCCACCACGCGCGCTCAGCTCCGTCAGGCTCTGCGTCAGAGCGAAGGCGCGCTCGGGCGGGCCTGCGCGCATTGGCGCGAGCGTCTGCTCGAAGCTTCGGCTCTTCTCGAAGCCGAGCTCGACTTCGCCGACGAGGAGGCCGATGTCGGCCACGGTCAGCGCGAGCGGATCCGTCCTCTCGTGGCGGACGTGCGGGACGAGATCCTCGCGGCCCTGGCGACCGCGGAGCGCGGGGAGCGGTTGCGCGAGGGCCTCGTGGTGGCGGTGGTGGGTGCGCCCAACGTGGGCAAGTCGAGCCTCGTCAACCGGCTGGCCGGGCGCGAGGTGGCGATCGTCACCGCCGTTCCGGGAACCACGCGCGATCCCATCGAGGTGGCGCTCGAGCTCGGCGGCGTGCCGGTGACGCTCGTCGATACGGCGGGCTTGCGCGACACCGACGATCCGGTCGAACGCGAGGGCGTCGCGCGGGCGCGGGCCCGGGCCGGCGCAGCCGATCTCTGTCTTCTCGTGGTCGATGCGAGCCGGCCGGAACTCGTCCCCGAACTCGCGACCGAACCCGAAGACCGGCTCGTGGTGGTCAACAAGATCGATCTCGCCCCGCTTCCCGAGGCTTTTTCGGGTCGCGGCGACGTGCTCGCCGTCTCCTGCCGCACCGGTGCGGGCCTCGATGCGCTCGTCGAGCGGCTCGCGCTGTGTGCCGCCGAACGCTGTGCGGGCGGCGAATCGGCTCTGGTGACGCGGGCGCGCCACCGCCAGGCGCTCGAGGAAGCGGCGGCCGCCCTCGACCGGTTCCTCGAGGCTCCCGAGGCGGTGGAACCGGTGCTCCTCGCCGAAGAGCTCCGGTTCGCCACCGCGGCGATCGGGCGGGTCAGCGGGCAGGTGGACGTCGAAGAGCTGCTCGATCGGATCTTCGCGCGCTTCTGCATCGGAAAATGACGGGCGCCGAGCCGATGGGCGGCCGCCCGGCGACCGGCGCCCGTTTCACGTGAAACGGCCGCGCGGCCCGGGTGGTTCTCAGCGGGCGAGACCGGTCTTGGGCCCGGTTTCGTACGCGGCCTCGGCGCGGCGGTGGAGCCGCTCTCGTGCGATGCGGCGCAGGTTCTCGAGAAGCTCCGGATGGCGCCGCAGGAAGCGGCGAAAGGCCTCGCGCCGCAACACCAGGAGCCGACAGTAGCCCATGGCCACGACATCCGCGCGGCGCGGCTGATGCAGGAGAAGCGCCATTTCGCCGAAGACCTCGCCCGTGCCCAGGCGCACTTTCTCCCCGTCGAGGTCGACCTCCACCGCTCCCGAGGCGATGAAATAGACCGCGTCGCCGCGCTCGCCGCGGCGGACGATCCGCTCGCCCGGCAGTGCCAAGCGCGGCCGCAAGGCGCGACGGAGCTCGGCGCGCCGCTCGGGCGGAAGCGCAGCGAGGAGCGGGATGCGCGCGATCAGCCGATCGGGATCGAGGCCGAGGTCGAGCGCGGGCGTTCGCTCGAGGAGCCGCCGTCGACGCTCGAGGTCCGTCTGCAAGCGGCGGAACAGCTCTGGCGACAAGAGCCTCTCGGCGAGCAGCCGCTCGTAGTCCCGGGCCTCGAGCTGGAGCGCGAGACGCGCGAGATAGCGACCGGCGGCGAGCTCGTAGTGCTCGGGAAACTGGAGCCGCAGCGCATCGAGCTGACGTTCCGTGCCTTCGAGACGCTCCTCGAGCACCTCCTCGACCACGCTCGCCACGCGTTCGCCGAACAGGCGACGGATGCGGCTGCGCGCGAAGCCGAGCAGGTCCTCGAGGACCCTGCGGCGGGCGAGCAAGACCTCGAGACGTCCCCCGAGACGGCGCGCGAGCGGCCGCGCGACGCCGAGCTGGACGTGCACCCACGCCGCGGCGCGCGTCGCGGTGTCGGGCTCGTCCTGTCGGCGGGCGACGTGGCGATAGCCGTGCACACCTTGCAGCCGTAAGGCGTCGAGAAGCTCCCCGGCGCGTCGAACGAGCGTCGTTCCGCTCGCGCGAGAAACCGTTTCCTCGGCGAGCTCCGCCACGTAGAGCTCGATCTCGCGGCTGGTGACGGTCGCCAGAGCGGCGACCAGCTGGTCGCGTCCACCGGCCTCGATCGACCCCGCCTCGGCTGCCGGCGCGGCGGGCGGCAGCGCCTCGGCGATCGCTTCGATTCGCCCGAGCTCGAGCCCGTGGCGGATCGCCGCGATCGACAGCCGGTCGCGGAGTTCGCTTCGGGCGAGCTCGAGCACGCGGGCGTGCAGGAGCCGTTCCACCGGTCCGAGTCGATCGAGCCCGAGCGCGTGGATGAGCGGCCGCAAGGTCGGTCCCTGCACGAGCAGGGTGAACAAGACGAACCCCGTGGCGAGCGCCGAGACGAACCGCTGCACCTCGGGCGCCACCCCTTGGGTCTCGGCCACCGCCAACGCCAGGGCGAGGGTGACGGCTCCGCGCAGCCCGCCCCACAGGATCACGAGCCGATAGGCGCGATCGAGGGGCGAACGCCCGCTCGCCCGGGTGACCATCGGCATCACGGTGAAGAGCACGAGGGCCCGGGCGAGGAAAGCTCCGGCGAGAAGCGCCGCCAGAGCGACGACTTCGCGCGCGCCGACTTCGGCGAGGTTGCGCGGGACCACCGCGGCGGCGAGGACGAAGACGAGCGAGCTCGCCCAGAACCCGACCTGGCTCCAGATCGCTCGCAGCCCGCGCCACTCCTCCTCGGTGAGGCGGCTGCGCGCCGCGGCGCCGAACACGAGCCCCGCGGCGACCGTGGCCACCACGCCCGAAGCACCGAGATAGGCGTGGCTGACCGCATAAGAGAGGTAGGCGAGGGCGACACTGATCGTCACCTCGGCCGGTCCCCCGCGGTCCAGCCGCCCGAGGAAGAGACCGGCGAGCCGGCCGAGCACGCCTCCGAGAGCGCCGCCCGCCGCGAAGGCGGCCAGGAACTCCGCCGTCGCCGAGGAGACGGCGAATCCGCCGGGCCCGAGCACGGCGCCGAGGAACAGCGTGAACAGGGCGATCGCGGCGGCGTCGTTGAGGAGGCTTTCGCCTTCGACGAGGAGCGAAAGCCGTTGCGGAGCTCCGACCTCGCGGAAGATCGCGACCACCGCGCTCGGATCGGTCGTGGCGACGATCGCGGCGACAAGAAGACAGACCGCCAGGCCGTACCCCGAGACCAAGTGCACCGCGAGCCCGGCGAGAAGGGTGCAGACCACGACCGCGAGGACGGCGAGGACCAAAACCGGTCCCAGCTCCTCGAGCAGCGCTCGTGCGTCGAGAGCGATCGCGGTCTCGAACAGCAACAGGGGCAGGAACACCCACAAGAACAGTTCGGCGGTGACCGGCAGCTCGCGAAACCCGCGCACGAAATCGAGCAACGGGTCGGGGGCGCCGTCTGCCCGCGGATCCCACAGCGACGCGGCGAGTGCGAGGGCGATCCCCAGCGCGGCGAGCAGCACGGGAGCGGGCAGGCGCAGGGCTTGTGCCGCTCGCGGCAGGAGCGCCACGAGCGCGAGCAGGCCGGCGACTTCGAACACGAGCTGCGCGACATGCCCCATGGGCGTCCCGACCCCCGCACTGCCCGAGGGCCACTATCGCCGCGATCGCGCGCGAGAGCGAGCCTCCGCCCCCGGGCGGCTTGACGACGCCCGGCCGTCCCGGAACAGAAGCGGCCATGAGGGTCTTCGATGTCGTCGTCGTCGGCGGCGGTCACGCCGGCACCGAAGCGGCCGCCGCGGCCGCGCGGATGGGCGCGCGGGTTCTCTTGCTCACCCACTCCCGCGCCACGATCGGGGCGATGTCCTGCAACCCGGCGATCGGCGGGCTCGGGCGCGGGCAGCTCGTGCGCGAGATCGACGCCCTCGACGGCATCATGGGCCGCGCGATCGACGAAGGCGGCATCCAGTTCCGCGTCCTCGGGACCGGGAAAGGGTACGCCGTGCGCGGGCCGCGCGCCCAAGCCGATCGCCGGCGCTACGCCCGTGCGGTCCGAGACCTCCTCGCGCGTCACGAGCGCCTCCTGATCGAGGAAGGCGAGGCCGCGGAACTCCTCGTCGAGGACGGGCGCTGCGCGGGTCTCGAGACGCTCGCGGGCGAGCGGTTGCGCGCCGGGGCGGTCGTGCTCGCGACCGGAACGTTCCTGCGCGGGGAGATCCATCTCGGCGAGCGTCGCTGGCCCGCCGGGCGCATGGGCGACCCGGCCGCGCAGCGGCTCTCCCACAGTCTCTTGCGCCACGGACTGGCCCTCGGGCGCCTGAAGACCGGCACGCCGCCCCGCCTCGCGCGCGATTCCCTGGCCCTCGACGGGCTCCCGACCCAACCCGGGGACGATCCCCCGCGGCCCTTTTCCTTTCTCACCGCGCGGATCGATCGTCCCCAGGTGACCTGTTGGATCACCGGGACCACCGAACGCACCCACGAACTCGTCCGTCGCCATCTCGGCCGGGCGCCGATGTACAACGGCCAGATCCGGGCCACCGGCGTGCGCTATTGTCCTTCGATCGAGGACAAGGTGGTGCGGTTCCCCGATCGGGCGAGCCACCGTATCTATCTGGAACCCGAAGGCTATGACGATCCCGTTGTCTATCCGAACGGGATCTCGACCGCTCTTCCCGAACCCCTCCAACAGGCGCTTCTCGCGACCATCCCCGGGCTCGAGCGGGCGCGCATCCTCCGCCCCGGTTACGCCATCGAGTACGATCACGTCGATCCGCGTGAACTCGAACCCACGCTCGAGTTGCGGCGTCTGCCCGGTCTCTTCCTCGCCGGTCAGATCAACGGCACCACCGGCTACGAGGAGGCGGCAGCGCAAGGAATCGTGGCCGGGATCAACGCAGCACTCCGCGCCGCGGGCGGCTCGCGCCGCTTCGTTCTCGACCGCGCCGAGGCGATGATCGGCGTTCTCGTCGACGATCTCGTCACGCGCGGGGTGACCGAACCCTATCGGATCTTCACCTCGCGCTCGGAGTATCGTCTGTCGTTGCGCGCGGACAACGCCGATCGCCGCCTCACCCCCAAGGGGATCGCCGTCGGCTGCGTCGGCACCGAGCGGGCCGAGCGGCTCGCCCGCAAGGAGGCCGCGATCCGCGCCCTCGAGGCGCGCCTGGCCGAGCTCGCCCTCACGCCCACCGCTGCCCTCGCCCGGGGCCTGGTGGTCAATCGGGACGGCCGGCCGCGCAGCGCGCGCGAGCTCCTCGCCCTGCCCGGGGTCGATTTGCGTCGGCTCGCCGAGATCTGGCCCGAGCTCGGCGACGTCGACCCGGAGGTCGCCGAACAGGTCGAGATCGAGGCCCGCTACGCCCCCAACCACCGTCGCCGGGAGGACGAGATCGAGGCCTTTCGTCGCGAAGAGCAGCTCCACCTTCCGCGTGATCTCGATTACGCGGGTCTTCCCGGCCTGAGCGCCGAGCTGCGCGAAAAGCTCGCGCGGACCCGACCCGCGACCTTGGGTGCGGCGAGCCGTATTCCGGGCATGACGCCGGCCGCTCTCGCCTTGCTGTGGCATTACGTGCGGCGGGCGGCGTGAAACGCCAGCCGCCTCTCGATCCCGAGGGCTTCGCCGCGATCCTTCCCGTTTCACGTGAAACTCTGGAGCGGCTGAGCGCCTGGCTCGACCTCCTGCGCCGCTGGCAGAGCCGCATCAACCTCGTCGGAGCCTCGACCCTCCGCGATCCCTGGCGCCGGCACATCCTCGACTGCGCCCAGCTCGTCCGCTATCTGCCTCCCGCCGCGCAGCGCCTCGTCGACCTCGGCAGCGGTGCCGGTCTTCCCGGTCTCGTCCTCGCCATCCTCGGGGTTCCGGAAGTGCATCTCGTCGAAAGCGACCGCCGCAAGGCGGCCTTTCTCTTGGAATGCAAGGGTCGGCTGGGGCTCGCGGGCGTCGTCGTCCATCCCGTCCGGGCCGAAGCGCTTCCGCCCTTTCCCGCCGACGTGGTCACCGCCCGCGCTCTCGCCCCCCTTCCGCGTTTGCTGCCGCTCGCCGCCCGTTTCGCCGCCCCCCACACGCGTTTTCTGTTCCTCAAGGGCCGCGAGGCGGAGAGCGAATTGACCGAGGCGCTGCGCCGCTGGACAATGACTGCGCGGATCCATCCGAGCTTGAGCTCCGGAGAGGGGCGGATCCTGGAGATCGAAGGACTGAGACCGCGCGAGCCGGGCCGGGACGCAAGCGATGACCCGTGACCGCATCCTCGCCATCGCCAATCAGAAAGGTGGGGTGGGCAAGACCACGACGGCCATCAACCTCGGCACGGCCCTCGCCGCCGCCGGCCGCCGCACGCTGCTCCTCGACCTCGACCCGCAGGGCAACGCCTCCACCGGCCTCGGCATCGACCGCTCCGCCCGCCGCCTCACGAGCTACGACCTTTTGCTCGGTCGCGCCGAGATCGCCCAGGCCATCCTTGAGACCAAAGTCCCCGGTCTGGCGATCGTGCCCGCCACCGTCGATCTCTCGGCGGCGGAGGTCGAGCTCGTCGCCGATCCCCGACGCGTCTACCGGCTCAAGGACCGCTTCGCGGCTTTCCCCGGCGGTTTCGATTTCGTCCTCATCGACTGCCCGCCGTCTCTCGGCTTGCTGACCGTCAACGCCCTGGTCGCCGCGCACGCCGTCCTCGTGCCCTTGCAGTGCGAGTTCTTCGCCCTCGAAGGCCTGAGCCTGTTGTTGCGGACGGTCGAGCGGATACGCCGCACCTACAATCCGCTCTTGCGCATCGAGGGCGTGCTCCTCACCATGTTCGATCGCCGCAACAATCTCTCCGAACAGGTCGAAACCGACGTCCGCAGCTTCTTGGGCGACCGCGTCTTCGAGACCGTCATCCCGCGCAACGTGCGCGTCTCCGAAGCGCCCTCGCACGGGCTGCCCGTGCTCCTCTATGATCTCCGCTGCCCGGGAGCCAAAGCCTATGCCAAGCTCGCGGGCGAGATGTTGCGCCGAAGCCCGGAGCTCGCCCCTGCCGCCTGAGATCCCCCGCCGCGCCGCGCGCGCCCGTCGCCGCCGTCCATGAGCGAGGACGATCGCGCTCCCCGCCGCCGCAGCCTGGGCATGGGGCTCGCTGCCCTTCTCGGCGGCGATCCCGCGCTTCTCGACCCGGCGGCCGGCGGCCGGCCCGCGCAATGGGTCCCGATCGAGTTCCTGCGCCCCTCGCCCCTCCAGCCCCGCCGCCAATTCCCCGAAGCCGAGCTCGAGGAGCTGGCCCGCTCGATCCGCGACAAAGGTCTCCTCCAGCCGCTTCTCGTCCGACCCGCTCCGGCCGGTGCCCCCGGTTACGAGATCGTCGCCGGGGAACGCCGTTGGCGCGCCGCGCAGCGCGCCGGGCTCCACGAACTGCCGGTTCTCGTCCGCGAGCTCGCCGACCGCGAAGTCCTGGAGCTCGCGCTGGTCGAGAACCTCCAGCGGGCCGATCTCGGCCCGCTCGAGGAGGCCCGCGCCTACCGCCGTCTGATCGAAGAGTTCGGCCACGATCAAGAAGAGGTGGCGCGGGTGGTCGGGCGCAGCCGTAGTCACGTCGCCAACACCTTGCGCCTGCTCTCCTTGCCCGAGGAGGTCGCGCGGCTGCTCGAGGAGGGCAAGCTCACCGCCGGGCACGCGCGCGCGCTTCTGGGCGCCGAGGACCCGGTCGCCCTCGCCCTCGAGGTCGTGCGGCGCGAGCTCTCGGTGCGCGAAACCGAAGCCCTGGTCCGCGCCCGCGCTCGTCGCCGCGCCAAGTCCGCCGGCGGCCGCCAGCGCGACCCCGATCTCGTCGCCCTCGAGCGGCGCTTGGCGACCCGCCTCGGCCTGCCGATCGCCATCCGCCCCAAGGCCCGAGGCGGCAGCCTCACGATCCGTTATTCGAGCCTCGAGCAGCTCGAGGCCGTGATCCGCCGCCTGGTTCCCGACTGAACGCGTTCCGTCGCCCCGACCGGCCGCCCCTCAGCCGGCGCGCCCGCCGTAAGGATCCGCCGCGTCCCGAAGGCCGTCGCCCAGGAAATTGAAGGCGAGCACGACCACCACGACCGGCGCGACCGGAAACAGGAGCCAGGGGTAGAGCGCCACCACGTTCACGTTCTGGGCCTCGTTCAACAGCACCCCCCAGCTCACCATCGGCGCGCGCACGCCCAATCCCAAAAAGGAGAGCGCCGTCTCGCCCAGGATCATGCCCGGAACGGACAGCGTCGCCGAAGCGATGAGATGGCTCGCGAACGAAGGCAGAAGATGGCGTGCGAGGATGCGCGCCGGACGCGCGCCCATCAGCCGCGCCGCTTGCGCGAACTCCTCCTCGCGCAACGCCAAGATCTTCGAGCGCACGGCGCGTCCCAGACCGGTCCAGTCGATGAGGCCCAGGATGATGGTGATCCCGAAATACACCCACAGAGGATCCCACGTCACCGGCATGGCGGCGGACAACGAAAGCCAAAGCGGGATCGTGGGAAAGCAACGCACGACCTCGATCGTCCTCTGAACGACGTTGTCGACCCATCCGCCGTAATATCCCGAGATGCCGCCGAGCACGATGCCGAGCACGAAGCTCACCGCGATGCCGACCAATCCGACGGTGAGCGACACCCGCGCCCCGTAGAGGATCCTCGAGAAGAGGTCGCGTCCCAGACGATCCGTCCCGAGCAAGAAGAAGGTACCCCGCGGAGCCGGGCAGACGAGCTTGAGGTTCGTCTCCACCAAGCCCAACAGCCGATGAGGCTCGCCGCGACAGAAAAAGCGCAGCGGCTGTACCTTGCTCCGATCCGGAAGGTATTCGCGCCGCATGGTCGCGCGATCGAGACGGACCGTATAGCCGTACACGAACGGGCCGATGAACGCGCCATCGTGAAAGAAGTGAACGCGTTGCGGCGGCGCGTAGATGTATTGTGGATGGCGGACGTGGGGATCGTAAGGCGCCAGGAACTCGGTGATCAGCGTGCTCGCGTAGAAGAGCGCGAGCAGGACGAGCGAGACCATCGCCAGGCGATGGCGCCGGAACCGCCACCACATCAAACGCCACTGCGAGGCCGTCGCCAAGCGCAACTGCTCCGGTGAGGTCGGCGCTTCCCGCTCCTCCGGATCGAAGGGGCTCGGATCGACCCAGTGCTCTTCGCAGGTCCCCGGAACCTCGTCCCGAACGTCGCGCCGGGCGCTCATCGCATCATGCCCCGCCCGAAACGGATCCGGGGATCGAGCCAGGCGAGGGCGAGATCCGAGATCAACACACCGAGGACCACGAGAAAAGATTCGAGCATGAGCAACGAGCCGGCCAGATACATGTCTTGCGTCTGTAGCGCCCGCACGAGCACGGGCCCGGTGGTCGGCAAGGAGAGCACCACCGAGACCAGAGCCGAGCCCGAGATGAATTCGGGCAAGAGATTCCCGATATCCGCGATGAACGGATTGAGCGCCATGCGCAAGGGATATTTGACCAGCGCGCGACCGGGGGGCAGGCCCTTGGCGCGGGCCGTGATCACGTAAGGCTTGTGGAGTTCGTCCAAGAGATTGGCGCGCAACCGTCGGATCATCGCCGCCGTGCCCGAGGTGCCGATGATGACCACCGGGATCCAGAGATGCTCGAGCACCGACAGGAACTTCGCCCAGCTCATCGGTTGGTCGAGATACACCGGGTCGACGAGCCCTCCGATCGAGGTTCCGAACCAGACGTTCGCGAAATAGAGCATGACGAGCGCGAGCAGGAAATTCGGCGTCGCGAGGCCGAGAAAGCCGAGAAAGGTCAGGCCGTGATCGGCCCAACTGTATTGATGGGTCGCGCTGTACACACCGATCGGGAAGGCGATCAGCCAGGTGAACAGAACCGTCGCGAAGGACACGATGAAGGTAAGAAAGATACGGTCTCCGATCACCTCGGCGACCGGTCGATCGTATTCGAACGACCAGCCGAGATCACCGTGCAACACCCCCCATAACCATTTGAGGTACTGGATCCAGAGCGGCTGGTCGAGCCCGTAGAGCTGTCGCAGATATTCGATCTTTTGCTGTTGCACACCTTCGCCTTGAGCCTGCAGTTCGGCGAGGTGCGTCGACAGAAAATCTCCCGGCGGCAACTGGATGATCACGAAAGTCAACAGGCTGATCGTCAACAGCGTCGGCACCATCACCGACACGCGATGGAAGACGTAGCGCAGCACCCCGAGCCCTCCCCCCTCACGCGCCGCGCGCAACCCCCGCTCGTACGGGGCGCTTGGGCCCCGCCCGGGGCTGGCGACGATCCGGTTCCGGTGCCGGATCCCCGAGCCGCGTGCAACCCTTCGCGCAGCACGCGACGCGTCTCCGCCAGCCTCTCCTCCGCGACGATGCCGCCGCGACGAGAGATTGTGGTCCGCGCGCGCCGCCCCGGCCGCGGTCGGCCGGCGGCGAGCCCCTTCGCGCGGCCGATCGCGAGGATCGTCCCGTGGCGCGCGCGGGTCGCGCCGCCGGCGCGTCTTCGCCCTCGCCCGTCCCGCGGGCTTGAAGCGCGCCCCCACCCGCCCACATCCTCGGGCGGCGGATGCCTTCGGGGTCCGCCCCGACAAGACGCCCGACCGTGCGGTCGCCGCGACGCGCGCGCCGGGCCCGTCGCTCGCACGAGGACGAAGGACATGCGCAGTCTCGATCTCACCCCCCTCTTCCGCTCGACCATCGGCTTCGAGCGTCTGGACAAGCTCTTCGAGGCGGCCCTTCGCGAAGCCCAGCGCGATACCTCTTATCCGCCCTACAACATCGTCAAGCAGGGCCAGGACCGCTATCGCATCACCATGGCCGTCGCCGGCTTCGGCGAAGACGATCTCGAGATCACGGTTCAGGACAACGTACTGACCGTCAAGGGACAGATCCGCGAGCCGGAGAAAGACGTCGAATATCTCCACCGGGGCATCGCTCAGCGCGCGTTCGAGCACCGCTTCCAGCTCGCCGATCACGTCCGCGTCATCGGCGCCACGCTCAACAAAGGCCTTCTCGACATCCGGCTCGAGCGCGTCGTCCCAGAGCAGATGCGGCCGCGCAGGATCCCCATCGGCCGTCCCGGAGAAGGCGACGGCGCTTCGGCTTGAGGGCGATGGAGCGCGCGATCGACCTGTCCGCGGGCGAAAGCGGTGCGCCGCTCGCGTCGCTCGAGGACGAGTGCTCCTCGGCGCCGCTCGTCGGCGTTTCCGCTTGCGTCAAACAAGGCGAGCACACTCCTTTTCACGCCGCGCTCGACCGCTACGTCGAGGCCGTGGTGCGCGGCAGCGGCGCGGTGCCGGTGATCGTGCCGGCGCTCGGACCGCTCTTGGACATGGACGCGCTCCTCGATCGGCTCGACGGTCTTCTCCTCACGGGCAGTCCTTCGAACATCTGTCCGAGCCACTACGGCGGCGAGCCGCGGCCGGACGATCCCGCCGATCCCCGGCGCGATGCGACGACCCTGCCGCTCGTCCGGCGGGCGCTCGCCCGCGGCGTTCCCCTGTTCGCCATCTGCCGCGGCCTTCAAGAGCTGAACGTCGCGCTCGGCGGCAGCCTCCACCCGCGGCTGCACGAGGTCCCCGGACGAGCCGATCATCGCTCCGACAAGAGCCTGCCCTACGCCGAGCGCTACGCGCCGCGGCACGTCGTGCGCGTGCTCCCCGGCGGGCGATTGTCGTCGCTGCTCGGATCGACCGAGACGATTTTCGTCAACTCGCTTCACGGCCAGGGCATCGACCGCTTGGCGCCGGGTCTGCGGATGGAAGCCGTGGCCGAAGACGGCACCATCGAGGCGGTGAGCGTCGAGGGCGCGCCGGGCTTCGCCCTCGGCGTACAGTGGCATCCGGAATGGCGGGTCACCGAGGATCCCGTCTCGCGATGCCTGTTCGCCGCCTTCGGCGCCGCCGCGCGCGCCCGTGCGAGCGCGCGCCTTCGCGGCTGTTCGCGCGGTCCGTTTTTTTCTCGCCGCGAGCCGGTTCCCCGCTTATAATGCCATCGGAGGTCAGCACGGCACAGAGTCGAGAGGTCCCTTTCCATCGCTTCCCTGCTTCGAGCGTCGGCGCGAAGGCCAGTCCTGGTCGGGTGTGTGCGTGAACCGCCTCGCCAATCTTCTCGGTGCGTCGTCATCATCGCGTTCAGGGTCTCGTTGGATCGTGGCCGGATCGGTTCGTCTCGGGCTGATCCCGTTTCGTCGTCAACGTACCCCGGACCCGACCGATGTCCCGCAAGCTCTTCGTCGCCAACTTCCCTTTCACCACCACCGTCGAACAGCTGACCGACTTGTTCAGCGCCCACGGCGAGGTCGTCTACGCCAAGATCGCGACCGATCGCGAGACCGGTCGCTCGCGTGGTTTCGGCTTCATCGAGATGGCCTCGCCCGAGCAGGCCGAGGCCGCGATCCGCGAACTCGACGGCTATCAGATGAACGGCCGCGCGATCGCCGTTCGCTTGGCCGAGGAGCGCGGGCCGGGCGGGCCGCAGCGCGGGCCGCGCGGACCGCGCGCCGGCGGACCGGGCGAGGGCGGCTTCGGAGGGCCGCGGGGCGGTTACGGCGAGCGTCGCGGACCGGGCGGAGGCTTCGGAGGGCCCCGCGGACCGCGCGGACCGCGCCACGGCGGCTACGGCGGTCCCCGCGGCGATTATTGAGCGCGCCGTCCGAGCCTTTCCGCGTCGTCCGGGGCCGGGGCGGAGCCGAGCGCGACCGCCCCGGCCTTCTGCGCCGCGGTTCCGCCGTCCTCCGGCGAATCGGCGTGCGACCTCCACGTGTCATCCGCCGATGTGCACTCCGGCGCTTCGGCCTTCACCGGCGACCGCCTCTCGCGTAACAGACCCTTTGTTCGAAAAAGCGTGACGGCGCGAGACGCGCCTCACGCGCCCCGCGAGACCTCTCGATGCCGCAGGCCCAAGATCGTTCGGGCGATCAAAATCGTGCGCGCTCGCGCGGTCGACCGCCGATCACGACCGCTGCCACCGGAGCGAGGCGGGGGGCGCATCCGGCCCCGCTGGCCCGGTGCGCTCGCGCGTCCCGCTTCCTCCCGCGTCCCCGTCCTTCGCGGCTCGCGCTCGTTCCCTCCGCCGATCGGCTCGTGCCGCACCGACGTTTCCCGCGCCTTTCGGCGACCCCGGGCTTACAGAGGCCGGCTCGGTCGTCGGTCCTGCGGCGCGCGCCTTGAGCTTCGTACCCTCCGATCGCGCCATGGGTCCGTCGCGACCGACGCGGCCGCCGCTCGATACGCCCGAGCAGATCGCCCGCGGCACGGTTCTTTTGCTTCTCGCCCGAATCGGCTTCTTCGCCTGCGGGCTGGGCACGTCGATCCTCCTCGCCCGCATCCTCGGCCCGGCCGAGTTCGGCACCTACGGCCTCGTCTTCTCCCTCGTCACCTGGCTCCAGGTCGTGCTCACCGGGGGCGTTTCGGGAGCGACGGCCAAGCTCGTCGCCGAGAACCCGGACCGGCGCGCCGCGGTCGAGCAGACCGCGCTCCTGCTCGTGACCGTGTGCGGGGGGTTTTTTCTTCTCTTGGGCTTCGCCGCGAGCGAGCCGATCGCGCGGTTCTTCGGCCTCGCCTCCTTGGGCCCGGCGCTGCGCATCGCGCTGTTCGATCTACCGCTCATGGCGCTCGTCGGCGCCTGGCAGGGCACGCTCTACGCCTCCGCGCGCTACGGCCTTCTCGCCCTCGGGATCGCGCTCCACGGCCTCTTGAAAGTCGGCGGGATGGCGGTGCTCGCGGCTCATGATCTTTTGAGCGTCGAGAGCGCGTTTCTCGTGCACCTGGTCTCGAGCCTCGGTGTCTTCGTCTTTCTTCTCCTGCGCTTTCCGCCGCGCCCGGCTAGACCGGCCGGTGATCTCGCGAAAGCTTTGCTCGAGCGTGCCCTGCCCTTGAGCGTGTACTACACCGCTGGACAACTCCACGCCAATTTTCCACTCTGGATCCTCGCGGCAGTCGCGTCGAGCCGCGCATCGTCAGGTGCCTTCGTCGCCGCTCTCAACATCAGCCGCACCCTGACCCTCGTACCCTCCGTGCTTTCGGGGATCGTGTTCGGCGCGGTCTCCCGCGCCGCCGCTCTCTCGGAGGAAGCGCAGGCCCGCGAGCACCTCGCTGCCGCCCTGCGCCTCGCGCTTTTGATGGTCGCACCCGCCGTCGTGCTCGTCGGGGTCGCGGCCGAACCCCTCGTCTCGTTCCTTTTCGGCCCCGGCTATCGCGAAGCCGCGAGCATTCTGCGCTGGCAGATGGCCGCCTTTTCTCTGTTCGCGCTCGTCGACGTGCTGTTCCACGCCCTTTTCGCGTTCGGGATCGCGGCGCTTCCTTCTCGCCTCTTCGCCGGCTTGCTCGTGCCCGCGATGCCCCTTTTGGTGTTGTTCGTCGCCCGGTTCGGCGCCGAGGGAGCGGCCGTGGGACACGCCCTCCTCATGGCCCTCGCCCTGGCGGCCGCGAGCTTCCTCACTGTTCGGCGCTTCGGGTCGATCGCCCGGCTCGCCTCGGTCGCGCGCATCGCCGCCGCTGCCGGGCTGGCCGGTATCCTCGTGTCGGCCCTCCCCGCGGCCGGCGGCTGGGTGGTTCCGGGACTCTTCCTCGGCTCGGGTCTCTATCTCATCCTCCTCGTCCTCTCGCGCGAACTGGGCACCGCTGATCTCGCCTTGGTACCTCTTCCCCTTTCCGTTTCTACCCGGTCGCGGGGAGCGGACGGTGCCGCCCTCGTTTCCCCTCAGCCGTCCCGTTTTCCCGACGAAAGCCGCCCGCGGATTTTAAGGGAGCGAACTAATCCCATACGCCTCGGAATCATGCTCCAGAGTCTCGATTCGACTTGGGGCGGGATCGGCATCTACACCGAAGAACTCGTCAAAAACCTTCTCTCGATCGATCGAACGAACGAATACGTTCTCTTCTATCCGCGCTTCGGCGCCGCGGCGCGGCGTTGCGGTACGTTCGCACGCGCTTATCCCAACGTCCGAGAAGTCGTCACCGAGGAAAGCCTCCTGCCGACCGGAACCTGGTGGGATCAAGTGACGGTGGCTCCGTTGGCGCGCGAATATGCCCTGGATATCATATTCAACCCGTTCTGGACCACGCCGATACTTGCACCATGCAAAAAACTTATGACGATTCATGCAGTAGAACGATGCGGCATCAACAAGCTCGTTAAGAGGAACTATAATTTGCGCCTCAGGATCGATTGGTTTTTGCATGACGAGTTCTTCATGCGGTGGTGCGATGGCCTGATCTCGATCTCCGCGTTCATGACCGAGGCGCTGACGTCCCGTTACGGCATCCCGCCCGAACGCGTGCGCACGATCCACCACGGTCTCAGCGCGCGGTTCCGTCCGGTCGAGGATCCCGCCCGCAAGCGGGCCCTGGTCGATCGTCTCGGTCTTCCCGAGAGGTTCGTCCTCTTCGTCGGCCACATCTATCCGCAAAAAAATTTCGGCAATCTCGTCCGCGCCCTAAAACTGCTCGAAAACGAAGTCCCTCACGAGCTCGTCGTCGCCGGAAGTACGCGTTGGCATCACGAAGAAGACGTCGCCCTCGTTCACGAACTCGGCCTCACCGAGCGCGTGCGCTTCCTCGGCTTCGTCTCTCACGACGATCTACCCACGCTTTACAGTCTCGCCGATTGCTTCGTCTTTCCCTCCTTTTACGAGGCGTTCGGTCTCGCCGCGGTCGAGGCCATGGCTTGCGGTTGCCCCGTCGCGGCCGCCAACGCCGCCGCCCTGCCCGAGGTGACGGCCGGGGCCGCGGTCCTCTTCGATCCCCATCGTCCCGAGTCGATCGCCCGCGCACTCCTGGCCCTTCTCACCGACGAGGAACTCCGGCGCGCCTGCATCGCCAGAGGACTCGCCCGCGCGCGCCATTTCAGCTGGGAGCGCTGCGCGCGGGAAACGCTCGCCTTCATGACCGACCTCGTGCACGGCTGACGTCTCCGCTTCCGGGGGAGGGTCCGCCGCCGTTTCGGCGGCCGGCCGTCGGATGCGCGGAACCGCTCGGTTGAAGCTTTGCGCTCCGGCCCCCAAATGACGGCCGCCGAGCCCCTTACCAAGGAGCCCATGATCGTCGAACTGAACGCGCGATCCCGGGAGATCTTCCGCAAGATCGTCGACACCTACGTCGAGACCGGCGAACCGGTCGGCTCGCGTACGATCTCGCGTCGGCTCGACGAGCAGTTGAGCCCGGCGACGATCCGCAACGTCATGGCCGACCTCGAAGAAGCCGGCCTTTTGTACGCACCCCACACCTCGGCCGGACGCCTGCCGACCGAGGCCGGGCTGCGGCTTTACGTCGACGGTCTGCTCGAATGCGCGCCACTTCCCGAAGAAGAGCGGCGCAAGATCGAGAGTCGGCTCGCCGGCACGGCGCGCAGCGTCGAAGCCGTGTTGCGCGAGGCCTCCGAGCTCCTCTCCGGGCTCGCCCGCTGCGCCGGCATCGTCGCCGCGCCGACGCTCGACCGGCCGTTCCGGCACGTCGAGTTCGTGCCGCTCGCGCCCGGCCGCGCCCTCGTCGTGCTCGTCAACGACAACGGCCTGGTCGAGAATCGGGTGATCGACATCCCGGTGGGGCTGC
Source organism: Geminicoccaceae bacterium (assembly GCA_025062095.1). Taxonomy (GTDB): domain Bacteria; phylum Pseudomonadota; class Alphaproteobacteria; order Geminicoccales; family Geminicoccaceae; genus JANXAZ01. Next base: position 136,440 of record JANXAZ010000002.1, on the reverse strand, counting down.
CCCCCTCGCTTCTGGTCGAAGCCGGGAACTATCTCACCACCCGCCTGGCCGGGCGCAGCTTCGAGGAGGCCTGCCGGCTCATCCGCCAGGAGATCGAGGAACGCCGCACCCAGCTCGACGAGCTCGCCCAGAAGCTCGTGGCGCAAGGGCTCGCCACCTGGGCCGAGGACATCCAGCGCGAAGGCGGAATCCTCCTCGTGCGCGGCACCGCGCATCTGCTCGAGGACGTCACCAGCCTCGTCGAGCTCGAACGCATCCGCGCTCTCTTCGAATCGATCGAGGCCAAGAAGAACATTCTCAAGCTCGTCGAGGCGACCCAGAAGGCCAAAGGGGTGAAGATCTTCATCGGACGCGAGAACGAGCTCTTCGGCCTTTCGGGTTGCTCGACGATCGTCGCCCCCTATCGCGCCGGCGACGGCCGCCGTAGTTCGGTGGTCGGTGCGATCGGCGTGATCGGCCCCACCCGGCTCGACTACGCCCGGGTCATCCCGGTCGTGGACTATACCGCCCGGGTCGTCAGTCGCCTGCTAGGAACACCGGAAAGCGAGCTCGAGTGATGAACGAACCCAACGAGAAGGCCTTGCAACCCGTCGAGGCGGCTCCGACCCCGCCCGCACCCGAGCCCGAGGCCGGGCCGGAGGCGGTTCCGCCCGCGCCCTCGGTCGAGAGCCTGCAGGCCGAGATCGCCGGCCTCAACGATCGGCTGTTGCGGGCGCTCGCCGAACTCGAGAACCTGCGCCGGCAGAAAGAACGCGAAATCGAAGAGACGCGCAAATACGCGATCGCGAATTTCGCCCGCGGGCTCCTCGAAGTGGCGGACAATCTGCGCCGCGCGCTCGCCGCCGTTCCGCCTTCGGGCGAGAACCGCGACCCGCTGTTGCAGACGCTCGTCCTCGGCATCGAGATGACCGAGAAGAGTCTCTTGAGTCTCTTCGAGCGTCACCAGATCCGCAAGATCGAGCCCAAGCCGGGCGACCGCTTCGATCCCAACCTCCACCAGGCGATGTTCGAGGTCCCCACCGACGCCTTGCCGGCCGGCGCGATTGCCGAGGTGCTCCAGGCCGGCTATGTGCTCGCCGATCGGCTCTTGCGGCCGGCACTCGTGGGCGTGGCCAAGGCCCCCCCTGCCGAGAACGCCGAGCCGACCGCCAGAGGAGCGACGGTCGACACCCGGGTTTGAACCGGGCGAGGCCGCTTCCGGCCTCGCCTCGAGCGGAGCGCGGCGATGAAGGGCAAGGTCGAGCGCGTCGTGCTCGCCTTTTCCGGCGGGCTCGACACCTCCGTGATCCTCCGCTGGCTGCAGGAGACCTACGGCTGCAAGGTCGTCACCTTCACGGCCGATCTCGGCCAGGGCGAAGAGCTCGAGAGCGCGCGCGCCAAGGCCGAGATGATGGGGGCGGAGAAGGTCTACGTCGAAGACCTCCAAGAAGAGTTCGTCCGCGACTACGTCTTCCCGATGTTCCGCGCCAACGCGCTCTACGAGGGCGCCTATCTCCTCGGTACCGCGATCGCGCGGCCTCTGATCGCCAAGCGGCTGGTCGAGATCGCCGCCGAGGTCGGCGCCGATGCCGTCGCGCACGGGGCGACCGGAAAGGGCAACGATCAGGTGCGCTTCGAGCTCACCTGCTACGCCCTCAATCCCCACATCAAGGTCATCGCCCCCTGGCGAGAATGGGACCTCACCTCCCGCGAACGGCTGATCGAATACGCCGAGAAGCATCAGATCCCGATCCCGCGCGGCAAGCGCGGCGAGCCGCCCTACAGCACGGACGCCAATCTCTTGCACATTTCCTACGAGGGCCGCGCGCTCGAAGACCCCTGGGTCGAGCCCGACGAGGAGATGTTCACCCGCACGATCAACCCGGAGCTCGCCCCCGACAAGCCCACCTACATCGAAATCGGCTTCGAGCGCGGCGATCCCGTGTCGATCGACGGCGAGCGGCTGTCGCCCGCCAATCTCCTGCGGCGGCTCAACGACATCGCCGGCGCGAACGGGATCGGGCGGGTCGATCTCGTCGAGAACCGCTACGTCGGCATGAAATCGCGCGGCGTCTACGAGACCCCGGGAGGTACGGTCCTCCATCTCGCGCATCGCGCGATCGAGAGCATCACCCTCGATCGCGGCGCCGCTCATCTCAAAGACGAGCTCATGCCCCGCTACGCCGAGCTGGTCTACAACGGCTATTGGTTCAGCCCCGAGCGCGAGATGCTCCAGGCCCTGATCGACAAGAGCCAAGAGCACGTCACCGGCACCGTGCGCCTGAAGCTGTTCAAAGGACACGCGAGCGTCGTCGGCCGCAAGAGCCCGGCGAGCCTCTACCGACAGGATTTCGCGACCTTCGAAGAGGACACCGTCTACGACCAGCGCGACGCCGCCGGCTTCATCAAGCTCAACGCGTTGCGCTTGCGCATCCTCGGTCTGCGCGCCCGCGGCTGAGCCCGCGATCCCCGCCTCTCAGCCCTTGGTCGCCCCGGCCGTGAGCCCGGCGATGTAATAATCCATGAGGAACGCGTAGAGCAGCACGGGCGGTGCCGCCGTCAGCAGCGCCCCCGCCATGATCTGTCCCCAGTTGAACACGTCGCCTTTGATGAGATTGGTGACGATCCCGACCGGCAGCACCAGCTGATCGAGGGAGGTGGTGAAAGCGAGGGGATAGAGGAACTGCGCCCAGGAGACCGTGAAGGCGAAGATCGTCGCCGCGATCAGTCCCGGAAGCGCCACCGGCAAGAAGACACGGAACAGGATCTGGAAGTACGAAGCGCCGTCGACGATCGCCGCTTCGTCGAGTTCCTTGGGGATCGACGAGAAATAGCCGATCAGAATCCAGGTACAGAACGGCACGGTGAGCGTCGGGTAAACGATACAGAGCACCCACCAACGATTGATGAACTCGATGCCGGTGACGTCCCGGAGCCAGGTGAAGATCTGGAACTTGGGAATGAACAACAAGGTCTCCGGGATCAGATAGGTCAAGAACACGCCGGTAGCCAGCGCGGTCGAGCCGAAAAAGCGCATGCGCGCCAGCGAAAAGGCGGCGAGCGTGCTGATGATCATCGTCACGCTCACCACGATCAACGCGACGCGCGCGGAATTCCAGAAAAAGCGCAAAAACACGGGCGAGCCGAGCAGAGCCGCGTAATTGGCCAGGGTCGGCTCGCGCACGAGCCAGGGATTGCCGTCCAGCGCCGCGATCTCCTGGCTCGTCTTGAGCGAGGTGACGAGCGCATAGAGCGGCGGCGCCAAGAAGAACACGCAGAAGAGCGCGAGACAGCCGTAAGCCGCCCACAGAGCCCAGCGCCTGTCCCGGCGCAGATCGCCCGCGCTCGCGACCGCCTCAGGCCGCGACACCGGCGATCTCCCGCGACCGGCGGTGGACGTCCCGAAGGATGAACACCGCGGCCACCGCCAGGATCGGGAACATGAACAACGACACACAGGCCCCGAGCGGGATGTCGTTGGATTCGATCCCGAGCTTGAAGGCGTAGGTCGCGAAGACGTGCGTCAAGTCGCGCGGCCCGCCGGCGGTGAGGATGCGCACGATGTCGAAATTGGCGAAGGTGACGATGAGCGAGAACAGCACGGTGATCGCGATGATGTTGCGGAGCATGGGCAGCGTCACGTAGACGAGTTTCTGCCAGGCGTTGGCGCCGTCGATCTCCGCCGCCTCGTAGAGCTCGGCCGGGACCGACTTCAACGCCGCGAGATACATGATCATGAAAAACGGCGCGCCGTACCAGACGTTGACGAGAATGACCGAGAAGCGCGCCCAATAGGGATCGCCCAGCCAGGGCACAGGGGCGAAGCCGATGCCGACCAGGAGCCAGTTGAGCGCGCTGTACGACGGCTCGTACATCCACCACCATACGAGCGTGCTCATCGCCGGCGGGATCACCCAGGGGACGAGCAGAAGACCGCGCCAGGCCCGCTGCCCGCGCGCCGGCAAGGCGTGGATCACGTGGGCGAGCACGAATCCGATGAGCGCTTTGAAGATCACCGCGCTCACCGCGAAGATGACCGACTGCTCGACCACCATCCAGAAGGTCTCGCGCTTGAACAAGAAGGCGAAGTTGGCGAGACCCACGAAACGCGTCATGCTCTTGTTGAGCGTCGCCAAATGCAACGAATAAAAAGCCGGGTAGACGACGAGAGCGGCGACGAGCAAGACGAGCGGCAAGCAGAACAAGAAGGCGATCACCGCCCGGCGGCGGGCGAGCCCGCCGGCCGCGATCGGCCCCGCGCGCGTCGCCCGCGCCGCCTCCGCCAACGTCGCCCGAGCCATCGCACTCTCCCGGCCGCCGGCGTCCGTCCCGGGATGCGTTCAGCCGCGCATGAACCCTTCGAGTTCGCTCTCGGCCCAGGCGATCGCCTTCTCGATCGTGTCCCCGCCCTGCACGATGCGCGCGATCATCTTGGTGATCGTCGCCTGATTGTAGATCTGCTCGGCGATCTTGTGCGGTGCGGGTGCCGCGGCGATGGAGAGGATCTGATCCGGCCCGGGAGGATAGTGGCGCAACGTGCCCTTGGGCGGGCCCTCTTCGAGCCAGGTCTTGAAATCGTTGAACGCCACGTAGCCGGGAATGTCGTAGCCCTGCGAGGCCGCGACGAGCTGCTCGGCCGCTTCGCGCGTCGAGAGATGCAGAAGCAGGCTCTTGGCCGCAGACTTGTTCGGGCTGAAGCGCCAGATCGCCCAATAATAGGGCAGATAGGGCCCGAAGCGCCCCTTGGGCCCGAGCGGGGCGGGATGATGCCAGACCTTCTCGGCCACCTGCGGCGCGTCGCGCTTGGCCACCGCCCAGGCCGAAGGCGGGTTGAAGATGAGAGCGCCTTTGCCGGAGATCAGCCAACGGTTGTTCGAGCCGTCGTCCCAAGCGATGGCATCGGCCGGCAGGAAGGCCGCCAGACGCTTGGCGAAGTCGAGCGCGGCGCGGGTCGCGTCCGACCTCACGACGATGTTCCCTTTCTCGTCGACGAGGCGCGCACCGAAGGCGTGGAACAGCGAGCCCCAGGTGTCGGTGCTGTCCGAGGTCGTGCCGAGCCCGATGCCGAAGGGATAGCCGGCCTTGTGGCACTTCTCGGCCGCCGCGAGCAGCGCGTCCCACGTCCAGGCCTTGGCCTTCTCCTGGTCGGCCGGACCGTCGGGTGGGTACATCGCGAGGATGTCGATCCCGGCGTGCTCTTTCAACAGATCGAAGCGCGTCGCCGGCCCCTTCATCTGCGAGCCCGGGGTGGCCGGCACCGCGCGCCAGTGCCCGTCGGGCTTGCCGAGATATTCGACGACCGGATTGGTGGGCCCGTTGCGGGCGAGCACCTCCTTCATCACGTCGTCGACCGGCTCCAGCCGCTCGGCGTGGCTGCCCGGAAGCCAGGTGAACATCGCCAGGACGTCGTGGCCCGAGCGGGCCTGCGCCTCGGCGGCGATCGTCAGCAACAGCTTGTTGCCCTGAGACGGGATGTAGTCGATCGTGAGATCGACCTTCTCCTTCTCGGCCCAGGCGCGGCACAGGCGCGTGAGCGTGTCGTTGGCGCCCGGGACCCAGTGATCCCAGAAGCCCACCGAGAGTTTGCCCGCGCCGCGGGCCGTGCGCGGACGCAGGCCGAGCCCCGCCGCGACCGCCGCCGCCGAGGCTCCGGAAAGGAGTGTCCGCCGCGACCACCGCCACTTCGTCATCGTCGCCTCCCCTCGCGCCGCCCGCTCGGCGGCTGCTCGTTTCTCGACCGCCCACGTTAAATCCTTCCGCCCGAACGAGCAACCGCACGGGACGCGCAACGGTGGTGTTTCGTTAATCGGATCGTGCTCTAACTCGCCCCGGCCGGGAAAGCAGGAGCCCAGCGATGGCCGATCTCGCAGCGATCGAGGTGAACGGGCTGCTCGCAGCCGTTCGGCAGACGATCGAAGAACGCGTAGCTCCGAGCGAGCGCGCGCTCGTCCGGCGGTTCGTCGAGCGCTGGCTCGACGGCGTTCCCCCCGAGGACCTGCTCGGGATCGATCCGCTCGATCTCTACGGGGCCGCGCTCGCCCATCTCGCCTTCGGCCGCAAGCGCACGCCGGGGACCGCGCTCGTCCGGGTCTACAACCCCGAGGTCGACCGCCACGGCTGGCAGTCGGGGCACACCATCGTCGAGATCGTCAACGACGACATGCCCTTTCTCGTCGACAGCGCGACCATGGAGATCGCGCGCCACGGGCTCGACGTGCACCTCACGATTCATCCCGTGATCCCGGTGCGCCGCGACGAGCAGGGGATCCTCGTCGCGATTCCGGAAGACGAGAAAAGCGCAGCTTCGTTCGAGAGCTTCATGCACGTCGAGGTCGACCGTTTGAGCGACCCCGATCGGCTCGCCGCGCTCGAGCGCGACCTTCTGCGCGTGCTCGAAGACGTTCGCGCCGCCGTGCGCGATTTCGCTCCCATGAAAGCGCTCGTCGCGCGGGCGGCGGCGGAGTGCCGCCCCCCCGCGACCGCCGTCCCGCCCGAACTCCTCGCCGAGATCCGCGCCTTTCTGGACTGGCTCGCGGCCGATCACTTCGTCTTCCTCGGCGCCGCGAGCTACCGGCTCGTCGCGACCGAGGACGGCCCCGAACTCGAGCGCGAAGCGAAAAGCGCGCTCGGCATTCTCGCCCGGCGGGTCGACGCCGGCCGTTCGACGAGCTTCGCCGCCCTGCCGCGGGCGTTGCGCGAAGCCGCGATGGCACCGCGAAACCCGCTTTCGATCACCAAGGCCAACTCGCGCTCGACCGTCCATCGTCCGACCTGGCTCGATTTCATCGGCGTCAAGCGCTACGACGGCGAGGGCCGAGTGGTGGGCGAGCATCGCCTGTTCGGCCTCTTCACCTCTTCGGCCTACGCCGCGAGCCCGCGCGAGGTGCCGCTTCTGCGCCGCAAGGTGGCTTCGGTCCTCGCCCGCGCGCGGCTGCCCAAGGGCGGTCACGCGGCCAAGGCCCTCGCCCACATCCTGGAGACCTACCCGCGCGACGAGCTCTTCCAGATCGACGAGGACCGGCTCTACGACAACGCGCTCGCCATTCTGCACCTGCAAGAACGGGCGCGGGTGCGGCTGCTCGTCCGCCCCGATCCCTTCGGTCGTTTCGTCTCCTGCTTGTTGTTCGTTCCGCGCGAGCAGTACAACACCGCCCTGCGCGAGCGCGTCCAGCGCCTGCTCGAGCGCGAATTGGGCGGCGGCGAGAGCGAATATCAGGCCTCGGTCTCGGAATCGCGGCTCGCGCGCATCCTTCTGACGATCCGCACTCCCCGCGGTCTTCCGACCGAGCTCGATCCCGCGCGGCTCGAGCGGCTGGTGGCGGAGGCGGCCCAGGGCTGGACCGAGCAGCTGTGGGCGGCCTTGCTGCGCGAGTGCGGCGAGGAAGAGGGGAACCGTCTGTTCCGCCGCTACGGCCAAGGCTTCCCGGCTTCGTATCGGGAGAGCCGCCCGGCGCGCGCGGCCGTTCCCGATATCCGCGCCATGGACCGGCTCGCCCGGGGCGAGATCGGCCCCCTCGCGGTGCGCTTGTACCGTCGGCTCGAGGACCGCGAGCTCGTGCGCTTCAAGCTCATCCGCGCCGACGGTCCGCTCGAACTCTCGGCCGTGCTCCCCGTCCTCGAATCCCTCGGGCTCGAGGTGGTCTCGGAAGAGCCGGCGATCGTCCACGACAGCGACGGTCGCGCCTTCGCCGTCCACGATTTCGGCGCGCGCGCGATCTCGAGAGGCGACATCGACGTCGACAAGGTCCGCGACGTCTTCGAGAGCGCCTTCCTCGACGCCTTTACCGGGCGAATCGAGATCGACGGTTTCAATCGACTGATCCTCGCCTGCGGTCTCTCGGCGCGCGAGGTGACGATCTTGCGCGCCTATTGTCGATACTGGCTCCAGCTCGGCGTTCCTTTCAGCCAGAGCTACATCGAAAGCGTTCTGCTCGCCAACGCCGACATCGCCCGCGCCCTCGTCGCCCTCTTCCGCGCCCGTTTCGAGCCCGGCGCGGGCGATCGCGACGAACGCGTCGCCCGGCTCGAAGCCGAACTCGCCACCGCCCTCGAGCGCGTCGCTTCCCTCGACGAGGACCGCATCCTGCGCGGCTTTCTCGAGCTCGTCCGGGCCACGCTGCGCACGAACTGGTTCCAGCGCGATCCCGCCGACGGCCGCGGCAAGCCCTATCTGTCCTTCAAGTTCGAGCCCGCGCGCATCTCGGGCATGCCCGAGCCGAAGCCGGCTTTCGAGATCTTCGTTTACGCGCCGTGGATGGAAGGGGTGCATCTGCGCGGGGGCAAAGTCGCGCGCGGCGGGATCCGCTGGTCGGATCGGCGCGAGGATTTCCGCACCGAGATCCTCGCCCTCATGAAAGCCCAGATGGTCAAGAACGCGATCATCGTGCCGGTGGGCGCCAAGGGCGGTTTCGTGGTCAAGAAACCGCCCGCCGGCGGCGATCGCCAGGCGCTCCAGGAAGAAGCGATCCGCTGCTACCGCACCTTTCTGCGCGGCCTGCTCGACCTCACCGACAACCGGGTGGGCGACGAAGTCGTCCCGCCGCCCGACGTCGTGCGCTACGACGACGACGATCCTTATCTCGTCGTCGCCGCCGACAAGGGGACGGCCACTTTTTCCGACATCGCCAACGAGATCGCGCGCGAATACGGCTTCTGGCTCGACGACGCCTTCGCCTCAGGCGGCTCGACGGGATACGATCACAAAAAGCTCGGGATCACCGCCCGCGGCGCCTGGGAGTCGCTGCGCCGTCATTTCCGCGAGCTCGGTCTCGACCCGGATCGGGATCCGTTCACCTGTGTCGGCATCGGCGACATGTCGGGCGACGTGTTCGGCAACGGCATGCTCTTGTCCGACAAGATCAAGCTCGTCGCCGCTTTCGACCATCGCCACGTCTTCTTGGACCCGGACCCCGATCCGGCGGTGAGTTTCGCCGAGCGTCGTCGGCTCTTCCTTCTCCCCCGGTCCTCCTGGGACGACTACGACCGCGCCAAGATCTCCCCGGGCGGCGGCGTGTGGCCGCGCACCGCCAAGAGCGTGCCGCTCTCGCCGCAAGCACGTCGGCTGCTCGCGGTCGACGCCGAGCGCCTGACCCCCAACGAGCTCGTTCAAGCGATCCTGAAAGCACCCGTCGACGTGCTCTGGAACGGGGGCATCGGCACCTTCGTCAAAGCCGCGGCCGAGAGCCACGCCGAGGCGGCCGACCGGAGCAACGACGCGGTCCGTGTCGATGCCGAGGCCTTGCGCTGCCGTGTCGTCATCGAAGGCGGCAATCTCGGCTTCACGCAGAGAGCGCGCATCGCCTTCGCGCGCCGGGGCGGCCGGATCAACACCGATTTCATCGACAATTCCGCCGGCGTCGACTGCTCGGATCACGAGGTCAACATCAAGATCCTGCTCGGCAGCGTGATGGCCGAGGGCGAGCTCACCCGCCGCCGGCGCGACGAGCTGTTGCGCGCGATGAGCGAGGAGGTGGCGGCCCTCGTCCTGCGCGACAACGTGCTCCAGAACCTCGCGCTTTCGGTCGGCCAGGCGCTCGCGCCCGAGCTCCTCGACGCGCACGCCCGCCTCATCCGCAAGCTCGAACGCGCGGGCCGGCTCGATCGCGCGCTCGAACGGTTGCCCGACGAGCGCGAGCTCGCGCGCCGGCGGGAGGCGGGAGAGGGCCTCGCGCGACCGGAAGCCGCGGTACTCCTCGCGCACGCCAAGATGGCCCTCTTCGATCGGCTGCTGGCCAGCGATCTGCCCGATCGCGCCTATTTCGCCGCCGATCTTTCCGCCTATTTCCCGCGTCCGCTGCGCGAGCGCTTCCCCGAGGCGATCGCCCGCCATCGGCTGCGGCGCGAGATCGTGGCCACGCGTCTCGCCAACGCTCTCGTCAACCGCGGCCTCGAGGTCTTCGTGAGCCAGCTCGAGGATCTCACGGGAGCGAGCGCGGAAGAGATCGCGCTCGCCTTCGCGGTCGCCGACGACGCCTTCGGCCTCGGGAGCCTCCGGGCCGAGCTCGAGGAGCTGCCCGCCTCGGTGCCGGCGGCGATCCAGATCGAGCTTCTCGCCGCGGTCCGCCGCGTGCTCCTCGACGCGACCCGATGGGTCCTCGCCAATCTGCCGCGACCCCTCGTCATCCGCGACACCGTGGCGGCGTATCGCCCGCTCGTGCAATCCGTCGCCGAACGGCTCGAAGAGGTCCTGCCGGCCGACCGCCTCGCGGCGTTGGAGCGCGAGTGGACGCGGCTCGCGGCCGCCGGCCTCGAGCCCCGGCTCGTTCGTCGCGCCGCCGCCCTGCCTTTTCTCGGCTTGGCCGCGGAGGCCGCGGCCGTCGCCCTCGAACCTTCGGTGCGGGGGGCGGACGAGACGGTCGCTCCGCTCGTCGCGGCGCGCGTTTACGCCGCTCTCGAGACCGCCCTCGGCCTCGGCGCTCTGCGCGAGCGCTTGACCGGGGTGCCCTTGCGCTCGGGCTGGGATCGCATGGCGCTCGCCGGGCTCGAAGACCAGCTCGCGCGCGATCTGCGGCGGCTCGCGGGCGGTGCGCTGCGCGCCGGTCTGAGGCCGGCGGACCCGGCGGCGGCGGAACGCGAGGTGCGCCTGTTCCTGGAAACCGAGATCCGCGGCCTCGCCCGCTGGCGGGCTCTGCTCGCCGAGCTCCTCGCCGCACCGGTGCTCGAGATCGCCATGCTCGTCGTGGCCCAGCGCGCCCTCGCCGAACTCGCCTGTCCCGGGGACCGCACCGTGCGCGCATCGTGACCGTGATGTGACACTTCCGTGCTTGCGGGCCCGTGCACGCTCCGATATCCAGCGCCAACGCTCGCGGGCGGGTGCGAGGCGCACCGGTGCGGGCGAAACGGTTCACGGTCGTTCGTCGGGGAAGGAGGGCTCGAGGCCGAGCCTTCGGCACCCGCCGGGATCACGAGCATGCAGCGCGCCGATCTCGTCAAGGAGAGCGAGCTTTTCTTCCGTCAGTGGCTGCGTTCGCCCCGCTCGGTCGGCTCGATCAAGCCGTCCTCGCGGGCGCTCGCGCGCGCCGTGGCGGAGGCGGTGCTGTGGCAACCCGGCCGTTGGGTCGTCGAGCTCGGCGGCGGCACGGGAGCCATCACCCAGGGCCTGATCGAGCGCGGCATTCCGCGCGATCGTCTCGTCGTGGTCGAGCTCGACCCCGAGCTCGCGGGCTATCTCCGGCGCCGCGTGCCGGGCTGCCTGGTGGTCGAGGGTGACGCCACCCGCCTGGATGCGATCCTCGCCGAGCTCGGGGTCAGCGACGTCTCGACCGTGGTGTCGGGCCTGCCCATGGTGCGCATGCCTTTCGCTTTCCAGCGCGCGATCGTCGAGCAGGGGTTCAAGGCGCTGCGCGAGCCGGGCACCATGCTGCAGTACAGCTATTCCCCGGTTCCCCCGGTTCCGGCGCGCCGGCTCGGGATCCGCGCCGAACTCGTCCGCTACGTGCTCCGCAACCTGCCCCCGGCCACGGTCTGGCGCTACCGTCGCGCGACGACCTGAAGCGCGCGAGCTCTGCCATCGCTGCGACCCTGCTATGCGCTCGCCTGCGGGCCTGGTATAGCTCGGGGCGGGAACGCTCGAGGCGAGGGGGTACGCGGGGTGGATCAGCTCGTAGAACTCGATCGTCGCGTCGGGGCGGCGCAGCGAGCCGGCCGCCCGCGGGCGCGGACGGCGACCACCGCCTGGTCCGAGGAACTCGACACTTTCCCGAAGCTTCTCCTGCACAACGCCGAGCGCTGGCCCGACGCGCCGGCGATGCGCGAGAAAGAGTTCGGGATCTGGAACGTCTACAGCTGGCGCGACTATCGCGATCGCGTGCGCACGATCGCGCTCGGGCTCAAGAGCCTCGGCGTGCAGCGGGGCGAGGTCGTGGCGCTGATCGGCCGCAATCGGCCGAACTGGGTGTGGAGCGAGCTCGCCGCCCACAGCCTGGGGTGCATGACCCTCGGTATTTACGAGGACGTGCTCGCCCACGAGGCGGGCTATCTCGTGGGCTACGCCGAGGCGCGCGCGATCGTCTGCGAGGACGAAGAACAAGTCGACAAGATCCTCGCGCTGGGCGAATCCGGGCGCAGCCTGCGCTGGATCGTCTATCACGACGATCGCGGGATGCGCAAATATCGCGATCCCCGGCTCGTCTCCTGGCGCGAATTGTGCGAGCGGGGCGAGGAACTCGCGGCCAAAGAGCCGGGTCTGTTCGAAGCCGAGGTCGCCGAGGGTCGGGGCGACGACGTCGCGATCCTGTGCACCACCTCGGGAACGACCGCGAACCCCAAGCTGGCGATGCTGCAGTTCCGACCCTTCTTGTCTCACATCGCCGCTTATCTCGAGGTCGACCCGCGCGGCCCCGAAGACGAGTACGTGAGCATCCTGCCCCTGCCCTGGATCATGGAGCAGGTCTACACGGTGGCGATGCCGCTTCTGTGCCGCATTCGGGTCAATTTCCCGGAAAGCGCCGAAACCGCGATGCGCGACTTGCGGGAGATCGGCCCGACCCATCTTCTGCTCGCCCCCCGGGTGTGGGAGCAGACGGCGGCCGATCTCAGGGCGCGGATCATGGACGCCGGGCCGCTCACGCGTGCCTTGTTCGACTGGGCGGTGCGCGCGGGAACCGCGGCGCTCGAGCGGGGCCGCCGCCACCGGCTCGCCGATCTGTTGGTGTTCGGCGCCTTGCGCGATCGCCTCGGTTTCTCGCGCCTGAAGTCCGCGGCCACCGGCGGTGCCGCGCTCGGACCCGACACCTTCAAGTTCTTCCTCGCCATGGGCGTGCCCTTGCGCCAGCTCTACGGCCAGACCGAGCTCGCCGGGGCCTACACGATCCAACGGGGCGACGAGCTCGACACCGACAGCTCGGGCGTTCCCTTCCCCGACACCGAGGTGCGGATCGACGATCCGGACGAGAACGGGGTCGGCGAGATCGTGACCCGCCATCCCGGCATGTTCAAAGGCTATTTCAAGAACGAGGAGGCGACCCGCGAGGCCTTGACCCCCGACGGCTGGATGCGCACCGGCGACGCCGGCTATTTCGACGCCAAGGGAAGGCTCGTGGTCATCGACCGCATCAAGGACATCGCGCGCACCACGACGGGCGTGCGCTTCAGTCCCCAGTTCATCGAGAACAAGCTCAAGTTCTCGCCGTATATCGGCGAGGCGGTGGTGCTCGGCAACCGTCGTCCCTGGCTCGCCGCGATCTTGTGCATCCGCTATTCCATGGTCTCGAAGTGGGCCGAGAATCGCCAGATCGGCTTCACCTCTTACCAGAACCTCGCCGCCAACCCGCAGGTCATCGAGCTCCTCGCCGGCGAGGTCGAGAAGGTCAACGCGAGCCTGCCGGAAAGCCAGAGGATCCGCCGCTTCGTCGTCCTCTACAAGGAGCTCGACCCGGACGACGGCGAGGTCACGCGCACGCGGAAGGTGCGCCGGGGCGTGATCGACGAGCGCTATGCCGAGATCATCGAGGCGATCTACGCCGATCGTGCACGCGTGCACGTCGATACCGTGGTCACCTTCGAGGACGGGCGCCAGGGTCGCGTCGAGGCCGAGCTCGAGATCCGCGACACCTCGGCCCATCGCCGCCTCGCGCGGGCCGCCTGAGATGGCCGTCGCTTCGGCGCCCGTCGCGACCTCCGCCGAGCGCGCCGCGCGGCGCGAGCGGCGGATCGGCGAGGTGCTCCTCGCGGTCGAGAACATCTCCTTGCGCTTCGGCGGGGTGCGCGCGCTTTCGAATGTGAGCTTCGACATCCGGCGAGGGGAGATCCGCGCCATCATCGGCCCCAACGGGGCCGGCAAATCCTCGATGCTCAACGTCATCAACGGCTTTTACCAGCCTCAAGAAGGGCGCATCGTCTGGAAGGGCCGGGTGTTCACCCGCATGCGCCCGCACGAGGCGGCCAAGGGCGGGATCGCGCGCACCTTCCAGAACATCGCCCTCTTCAAGGGGATGAGCACGCTCGACAACATCATGACCGGCCGCATCCTCAAGATGCGCGCCTCTTTCCTCGAGCAGGCCTTCCGGATCGGTCGCGGGCGCAGCGAGGAGTTGCGCGAGCGCGCCTTCGTCGAGCGGATCATCGATTTCCTGGAGATCACCCACATCCGCCACGTCCCCGTCGGCAAGCTCCCCTACGGGTTGCAGAAGCGGGTCGAGCTCGCCCGGGCGCTCGCCATGGAACCCGAGCTCTTGCTCCTCGACGAACCGATGGCGGGCATGAATCTCGAAGAAAAAGAGGACATGTGCCGCTTCATTCTCGACGTCAACGAGGAATTCGGCACGACGGTGGCGCTCATCGAGCACGACATGAGCGTGGTCATGGACATCTCGGATCGGGTCGTGGTGCTCGACTACGGTCGCCTCTTGGCCGACGGCACGCCGGAGGAAGTGCGCAACGACCCGGCGGTGATCGAGGCCTATCTGGGGGTCGCCCATGGCTGAGCTCGGCCCCGTCCTCGAGGTCCTGTTGGGCGGCCTCATGAGCGGGGTGCTCTACTCCCTCGTCGCTCTCGGCTTCGTGTTGATCTTCAAGGCCTCCGGGGTGTTCAACTTCGCCCAGGGGGCGATGGTCCTCTTCGCCGCCCTCTCCCTCGTCCGCCTTTCCGAGTGGCTGCCGTTCCCGGTGGCGATCGCGCTCACGATCGCGATCATGATCGCCCTCGCCTGGGCGGTGGAGCGGCTCGTGTTGCGCCCGCTCGTGGGCCAGCACGGGCTCATCTTGTTCATGGCGACGATCGGCGTCACCTTCTTCCTCGACGGCTTCGGACAGACGATCTGGGGCTCGAACGTCTACCAGCTCGACCTCGGGATCTCCGCCTCTCCTTGGTTCTTGCTCGAGAACCTCTTCCCCGGCGGAATTCTCGTGAGCCCGGTCGACGTCTTCGCCGCCGCCGTCGCCGGCAGCCTCGTCCTCGCTCTCTCGATCTTCTTTCACAGCACGAAGATCGGCCGCGCGCTGCGCGCCGTCGCCGACGACCACCAGGCCGCGCAATCGGTGGGCATCCCCCTCAACCAGATCTGGCTCATCGTCTGGTCGACCGCCGGCGTCGTCGCGCTCGTCGCGGGTATGGCCTGGGGCTCGAAGTTGGGCGTCCAGTTCTCGCTCTCCTTCGTCGCCCTGAAGGCCCTGCCGGTGCTGATCCTGGGCGGCCTCACCTCGATCCCCGGCGCGATCCTGGGCGGGCTGATCGTCGGTGCCGGCGAAAAGCTCGCCGAATTCTACATCGGCCCGGCCATCGGAGGCGGCATCGAGTATTGGTTCGCCTACGTGCTCGCGCTTGCGGTGCTCCTCGTCCGGCCGCAAGGGCTGTTCGGCGAAAAGATCATCGAGCGGGTATGAGCCGTGATCTACCGCGAGACCGGCCAGTTCCGCACCTCTTACGCTGAAGACCAGGCGATCTTCCGGTTGCGCGAGGATCGCATCGGCATCGCCGCGATCCTCGCCATCGCCTGGGTCGGCGTCCCGCTTCTCGCCGACGAGTATCTCTTGCGCGCGATCCTGATCCCCTTCCTGATCCTCTCGCTCGCGGCGATCGGCCTCAACCTGCTCTTGGGCTATTGCGGTCAGATCTCGCTCGGCACCGGCGCTTTCATGGCCGTGGGCGCTTATTCCGCCTACAATCTGGCTCTGCGCCTGCCCGAGCTGCCGCTTCTGCTCGATTTCTTCCTCGCCGGACTGATCGCCGCGGGAGTCGGCATCGTCTTCGGCCTGCCGTCCTTCCGGATCAAGGGCCTCTATCTCGCGGTCGCCACCCTCGCGCTGCAGTTCTTCGCCGACTGGGCTTTCCTGCGCGTGCGCTGGTTCACCAATTACACGCCTTCGGGCTCGGTCACCGCCCCCGTCCTCGACTTCTTCGGCTGGGTGGTCGATACGGAGCGCGAGAAGTACTGGCTCTGCCTCGCCTTCGTCTGCGCGATCGCGCTTTTGGCCAAGAACCTCGTGCGTTCGCGCCTCGGCCGCTCCTGGATGGCGATCCGCGACATGGACATCGCCGCCGAGATCATCGGCATCCGGCCGATGCACGCCAAGCTCTCGGCCTTCGCCGTCTCGAGCTTCGTCGCCGGTCTCGCCGGCGTGCTGTGGGCCTTCGTGCATCTGGGGTCGTGGGAGCCCCTGGCGTTTTCGATCGACATGAGCTTTCGCCTTCTCTTCATGGTGATCATCGGCGGCATGGGCTCGATCCTGGGCAGCTTCCTGGGCGCCGCCTTCATCACCATCCTTCCGATCTTTTTGAACCAGGCGCCGGCGATGATCGGCATTCGGCTGTCGACGGCGATGGTCTCGCATCTCGAGTTCATGATCTTCGGCACGCTCATCGTGCTCTTCTTGATCTGGGAGCCGCACGGGCTCGCGCGGCTCTGGCAGATCGGCAAGGAGAAGATGCGCCTGTGGCCGTTCCCCTACTGAGCGGCCCGGCGCCGGGAAAAGACACGGCAGAACGGGAGGTGAAACGATGAGGCTCCGTTTCTTGACCGCGATGTATGCCGGTGCGGCGGCGCTCGCCGTGCTCGCCGGCTCCGCTTCCGCAGCGGAAACGATCTACTATCCCTCGCTCGTCTACCGCTCGGGACCCTACGCCCCCAACGGCATCCCCTTCGCCAACGGCGTCGCCGATTACGTGGCCATGATCAACGCGCGCGACGGCGGCGTGGGCGGGGTCAAGATCGAATTCGAGGAGTGCGAAACCGGCTACGCGACCGATCGCGGGGTGGAGTGCTACGAGCGACTGAAGGGGAAGGGCGCCAAAGGCGCGATCGCCTTCTCGCCGCTCTCCACGGGTATCACCTTCGCCCTCACCGAGAAGGTTGCGGTCGACAAGATCCCGTTGCAGACCATGGGCTACGGCCGCTCCGAATCGGCCGACGGGCGCGTGTTCACCTGGAACTTCCCGCTCCTCGGGACCTACTGGAGCGCGGCCGATATCCTCATCCAGCACGTCAACAAGATCGCGGGCGGCCTCCAGGGCAAGAAGATCACTCTCGTTTACCACGACAGCCCGTACGGGAAAGAACCGATCCCCGTCCTTCAAGAGCACGCGCAGCGATACGGCTACACCTTCGAGGCCATCCCGGTCACCCATCCCGGCGTCGAGCAGAAGGCCGCCTGGCTCAAGATCCGCCAGACGCGGCCCGACTTCGTCTTTCTCTGGGGCTGGGGCGTGATGAACTCGACCGCCATCAAGGAAGCGGTGGCGGTGGGCTATCCGCGCGAGCGGATGTACGGTGTCTGGTGGGCCGCGGCCGAGCCCGACGTCCGTCCCGCCGGTGACGACGCCAAAGGATATCAGGGCCTGGCGCTGCATCCCGCCGGCGCCGACTACCCGGTCCACAAGGACATCCTCAAGTATGTCTACGATGCCGGCAAGGGCGCGGGCAAGCGCGAGGAAGTGGGCGAAGTCCTCTACAATCGCGGCATGATCGACGCCATGCTCAAGCTCGAGGCGGTGCGCAACGCTCAGAAGATCTTCAACGTCAAAGTCCCCACCGGCGAGCAGGTGCGCGAAGGCTACGAGCGGCTCGAGCTGACGGCGCAGAGGATCAAGGAGCTCGGCTTCGAGGGTCTGATCACTCCGATCAAGGTCTCCTGCCGCGACCACGAGGGCTCGCGCAAGGCCCGCATCCATCAGTGGGACGGCAAGAAGTGGGTGTTCGTCTCCGACTGGATCGAGGCGAACAACGAGTATCTCCGTCCCAAGGTCGAGGCCGCGGCCATGGCTTACGCCAAGGAGAAGGGTATCACGCCGCGGACCTGCAACTGAACCGAAAAGGCCGGGGCCCCGTGGCCCCGGCCTATTTCCCGCCGTTGGTCGCCGCCCCATGAACGCGCTCGCTCGCCCCGCTCCCTTCGATCAACCCGCGACCCCGCGGACGGCGCTCGCCGTCCACAACATCGAGGTCGTCTACGATCACGTCGTGCTCGTGCTCAAAGGGGTCAGTCTCGAGGTCCCGGAAGGGGCGATCGTCACCCTTCTGGGTGCCAACGGCGCCGGCAAGACCACGACTTTGAAGGCGATCTCCAACCTCCTGCACGCCGAGCGCGGCGAGGTGACCAAAGGCTCGATCACCTTCTACGGCGAAGAAGTCCATCGCCTCTCGCCGAGCGAGCTCGTCCGCCGCGGCTGCCTCCAGGTCATGGAGGGGCGCCGTTGCTTCGGCCATCTCACGGTCGAGGAAAACCTCCTGACCGGCGCCTTTACCCGGAAGGACGGGAAGGCCGCCATCCAACGCGATCTGGAGATGGTCTATTCGTATTTCCCGCGTCTGAAGGAGCGGCGGAAAGTCCTCGCCGGTTACATTTCGGGCGGCGAGCAACAGATGTGTGCGATCGGCCGTGCTCTCATGGCTCGCCCGCGCCTCGTCCTCTTGGACGAGCCCTCGATGGGCCTCGCGCCGCAGCTGGTGGAAGAGATCTTCGAGATCGTCGATCGGCTCAATCGCGAAGAAAAGGTGACTTTCCTCGTCGCCGAGCAGAACACCAACGTGGCCTTGCGCTACGCTCGCTACGGCTACATCCTCGAGAACGGTCGCGTGGTCCTCGACGGCCCGGCGGAGGCCCTTCGCGACAACGAAGACGTCAAGGAATTCTATCTGGGCTTGAGCGCGACGGGCCGGAAGAGCTTCCGCGACATCAAGAGCTACAAACGGCGGAAGCGTTGGCTCTGATCGCGCCGCCTCGAGCCTCGTGCCGCATCCTGCCGACCCTTCCGTTCCGCCGCGTTCCCCGTTACGCGAAACGGGCGTCGCGCCTATAAGACACGCGCGGCCGTCGCGCGGTGGCCAGACGGAGGAACCGGTCATGGCGGAGAGCGGTGGGGAGTTCTACGATCGCCAAGAGGTGCGCAGGCCGGCCGAGCGCGAACAGGCGATCTTCCACGCCCTCCCCGGCCTGATTCGCCACGCGCTCGACAACGCCCCGGCCTTCGTCCGGCACCTGGGCGACGTCGATCCCGATGCGATCGTCGACCGCGCGGCCCTGGCCAAACTCCCGGTCCTCAGGAAGTCTCAGCTGCACAGCCTGCAGCAGGCGGCGCTGCCCTTCGGCGGCTTCAACGCTACCCCGCCTTCGCGGCTCGTGCGCATCTTCGCCTCGCCGGGGCCGATCTATGATCCCGAAGGCCCGCGCCTGGACTACTGGCGCTTCGCTCGTGCTCTTTTCGCCGCCGGCTTCCGGTCGGGCGACCTCATCCACAACACCTTCTCCTACCACCTCACCCCGGCCGGCTCGATGGTCGAAGGCGGCGCGCGCGCCCTCGGTTGTCCCGTGATCCCGGGCGGCACCGGCCAGACCGAGCTCCAGGCCCGCGTCATCCACGATCTCAAGCCCAGAGGTTACGTCGGCACCCCCTCCTTTCTCCTCGTCCTTCTCGAAAAAGCCCGCGAGCTCGGCTATTCGACCGCCTCGATCACCAAGGCCCTGGTCTCGGGGGAGGCCTTTCCGGCCTCGTTGCGCGAACGGCTCCGGCGCGAGTTCGGCATCGACGCCTACCAGTGCTACGCCACCGCCGATGTCGGTCTCATCGCCTACGAAACGAGCGCGCGCGAAGGGCTCGTGGTCGACGAGGCGGTCATCCTGGAGATCGTGCGTCCCGGTACCGGCGATCCCGTCCCCGAGGGCGAGATCGGCGAAGTCGTCGTCACCGTCTTCAATCCCGATTATCCCCTCATCCGCTTCGCTACCGGCGACCTCTCCGCCGTCCTGCCCGGCCAGAGCCCCTGCGGCCGGACCAACATGCGCATCAAGGGCTGGCTCGGACGGGTCGATCAGGGCGTGAAGGTCCGCGGCATGTTCGTCTATCCGCACCAGATCGGCGAAGCCTTGAAGCGCTTCGACATGGTGGGACGCGCGCGTCTCGAGGTCAGCCGCGAGGAGGAGCGCGACCGCATGGTCCTGCGCTGCGAAGTGGCCGGGGCGCCGAGCGGCCTCGAACAGGCCCTCGCCGAAGCCGTGCGCGCCGCCACCGGTCTGCGGGCCGAGATCGAGCTCGTGCCCCCCGGCACGTTGCCCGAGGACGGGAAGGTGATCGACGACCGTCGCCCCTCCCCGTGACCGGCCCTTGATCGAAGCCCGAGAGCTCGCCTGTCGGCGCGGCGGGCGTCTGATCTTCTCCGATCTCGCCTTTCGCCTGAAGCCGGGCGATGCGCTCCTGCTCGTCGGGGCCAACGGCACCGGGAAGACGAGCCTGCTGCGCCTTCTCGCCGGCTTCGCGCGCCCGGCCGCGGGGGTCATCCGCTGGGACGGCGAGGACATCGCCGAGGACCTCGCCGGACACCGGACCCGCGTGCACTTCCTCGGCTTCGCCGACGGCCTCAAAGGCCTGCTCACGGCCGAAGAAAATCTCGCCTTCCTCGCCGCTCTCCTCGGCCCCGGCGCGGAGCCGCTCGCGCGCGCGCTCGAGGGCTTCGGCCTCGCCGCCCGAGCCCACAGGCCCGCGCGCACGCTCTCGGCGGGCCAGCGCCGCCGCCTCGCCCTCGCCCGGCTCGCCGCGGCGCCGCGGCCGCTCTGGCTTCTCGACGAGCCGGGGGTCGCCCTCGATCGCGAGGGCCGCGCACGCCTGGAAGAGGCGATCGAGCGCCACCGCGCGCGAGGCGGCATCGCCGTGATCGCGACCCACGGCGACGTCTCCGTGCGCGATCCGCTCGTCTTGGAGCTCGGTGACCGCTCGGCATGCTGAAGGCCGTCTTCGCCCTGCTCGCGCGCGATCTGCGCCTGGCCCGCAGGCGCGCGGGCGAGAGCCTGCTCGTGGTCGCCTTCTTCGTCCTCGCGCTCACTCTGTTTCCCTTGGGCGTGGGCGCTTCTCCGGACATCCTCGCCCGCATCGGTACGGGGGTGATCTGGGTGCTCGCGCTCCTCGCCGTCCTCCTCGGCCTCGAGCGCCTCTTCCAACCCGACCTCGAGGACGGCTCGCTCGAACAGCTCCTGTTGTCGGTCGCGCCGCTCGAGCTCCTGGTCGCCGTCCGTTGCCTCGCGCACTGGCTCGGCACCGGCCTTCTCCTCGCGCTCTCCTCGCCGCTTCTGGCGATCCTCGCCCATCTCCCGAGCGAGGCGCTCTGGGCGCTGCCGCTTTCGCTGCTCCTCGGCACGCCCACGCTCACGCTCGTCGGCGCGATCGGGGCCGCGCTGCTCGCCGGCTCCGGGCGAGGTGCGATGCTCGCCGCGCTCCTCGTCCTCCCGCTCGAGATCCCGGTCCTGATCTTCGGCCTCGCGGCCGCCGAGGCGCTGATCGCGGGGACGGATGCGCGCGCGGCTCTGCTCTTTTTGGGCGCCTTCTTCTTAGGTGCGCTCGCGCTCGCCCCCTTCGCCGTCGCCGCCGCCTTGCGCCTCGCCCTCGAGTGAGGCGTCTCATCCGAAGCCGACGCAGCGGTAGAGGAAATAGCGTCCGGGATCCACGCCCTCGGGCAGCGGCAACGGCACGAGCCAGCGACCCTCGATCGGCTGGTCGGAGACGACGACCGCGTCCTTGGCGACGATCGCCGGCAGATAGCGGGCGAGTTTGCGCCTGTTCCTCTCCGTGCGCACGGGATCGCCGCAGCCGATGTCGGAATGAACGAGGACGGCTCTTCGTCCCATGCGGGCGAGCGCCGTCGGGAGCGTGCGCGCGATGTCGCCCGCGAACAGCTTGTCCTCGGGCGGCATGCATGCGGGATGCGGCTTCGGCTTGCGCTCGAAGACCCAGATCGGGCGGTCGGGGAAGAGCTCGCGCAAGTGGTCGTAGGTGCGGCCGTTGCCGAGCCCGATCTCGACGATCGGGCCGGGCAGGCCGGCCACCAGTCGGGCGGCCTCTTCGAGACAGGCGCGTTGGGCGAGAAGGCGACGGATGAAGGAGTCGAGCCGGCTCATGGTCCCCGGCGGATCGCGCGGCGCGCGCCCGCTCTACCAACACCGGGCACGGGATGCTACCTCCCGTCTCGATCAGACCGGTCTGGCCCCATGCACGCTTACGCCAATCCGCTCCGCCTCGCGCGTCTGCTCGACGCCGTCTACCCTTGGGCGCTCGCCGGCGTGCTCGCGCTCGCCCCGATCGGATTGTGGATGGCGCTCGTCGCCTCCCCGCCCGATTATCAGCAGGGCGAGGCGGTGCGGATCATGTACGTCCACGTCCCCGCCGCCTGGATGGCGCTGTTCACCTATCTCGTGGTGGCGGGCGGCAGCGCCGCGGCCCTCGTCTGGCGCCATCCCATGGCCGAGATCGTGGCCCGCGCCGCCGCTCCCATCGGGGCCGTGTTCACCGCCTTGGCCCTGGTGACCGGCTCGATTTGGGGCAAGCCCATGTGGGGCACCTGGTGGGTGTGGGACGCGCGGCTCACCTCGGTCCTCATCCTGTTCTTCCTCTACCTCGGCTACATCGCTCTCCACGAAGCCTTCGACGACCCCGACCGCGGAGCGCGCGCGGCGGCCATCCTCGCCGTCGTCGGCGTCGTCAACCTGCCGATCATCAAATTCTCGGTCGATTGGTGGAACACGCTCCACCAGCCGGCGAGCGTGTTCCGCTTCGACGGCCCCACCATTCATCCGAGCATGCTTTGGCCGCTTCTCACCATGGCCGTGGTCTTCAAGCTCTATTTCGTCTGCGTGCTCGTGCTGCGCGTCCGTCTCCTGCTCGCCGAACGGCGGCTGCGCGCGGCGGAAGGGGGTTGAGGGACGATGGCGCCGAGCGCCGCGCGCTCCCTCGACCGACCGCAGCGCCGACGAACGCTCGATGTCGAGACCCTCGTCGCGGGCATCCGGGCGGGCGACCGGACCGTCCTCGCCCGCGCGATCACGCTCGTGGAAAGCCGCCATCCGGAAGACGAGGCGCTCGCCGAGATCCTCCTCGATCGCCTGCTTCCCGCGACCGGCGCGAGCGAGCGCATCGGCATCACGGGAGCACCCGGGGTCGGCAAGAGCACTTTCGTCGACGCGTTCGGCAGCTTTCTCACCGCCCGCGGGCATCGGGTGGCGGTGCTCGCGGTCGATCCCTCGAGCCAGCGCACCGGGGGGTCGATCCTCGGCGACAAGACGCGCATGGCGCGGCTCGCCGCCGATCCCAACGCCTTCATCCGACCCTCTCCGAGCGCCGGCACCCTCGGTGGGGTCGCCCGCACCACCCGCGAGACGATGCTTTTGTGCGAAGCCGCGGGCTACGACATCGTCATCGTCGAGACCGTGGGCGTGGGCCAATCCGAGACCGTGGTCGCCGACATGGTCGACATCTTCGTCGCCCTGCTGCTGCCCGGCGCCGGCGACGAGCTCCAGGGGATCAAGAAGGGCCTCGTCGAGCTCGCCGATCTCGTCGTCGTCAACAAGGCCGACGGTGCGCTGCGCGAAGCCGCCGAGCAGACGGCGCGGCAATACGGCTCGGCGTTGCGGATCCTCGAACCGGCGAGCCCCGTCTGGCGCCCTCCGGTGCTCACCGCGAGCGCGAAAGAAGGCCGCGGGATCGCCGAAGTCTGGGCGGAGATCGAACGCCACCGCCGCGTGCTCGAGGCGAGCGGAGAGCGGGCGGCGCGCCGGCGGGCCCAGCAGGTGCGCTGGTTCCACGCCCTGCTCGAGGACCGGCTGATGGCCCTTCTGCGTCGCGACCCGTCCTTCGACGAGCTCTTGCCTGCGCTCGAGACCGCGGTGGCCGAAGGACGCCTCGCGGCACCCGCGGCGGTGAGCCGGCTCCTCGCGGCGGTGGGCTTCGCGCCTCCGCCGAGCACCGTGCGACCCCGGGTGCGCTCGACCGAACGCGAACCCGAAGCCGATCGCACCAACGCCTAGACAGATCCGGCGCAGGATAGGAGAACTCTAGCGGGCGGTGGCCCGCCGCCGTCCGTCGCCTCGGGTCGCGCGAATGGAACGTTTCAGGACGGTCTATGCGGCGCTGCGCGCGCTTCTTGCCCTCGGCGTGGCGCACGGAGCCGCCGGTTCGGCGCGCGCTCAGAGCACCGATCCCGAGCGACAGCTCTGGGATAGTGTCGTCCGAGAGGCAACCCCGGAGGCCTTCCAGCGCTACCTCGACCAATATCCGCTCGGTCGGTACGCGACCGAGGCTTTTCGCCAGCTGATCGCGCGTTCTCTGGACAGCAGTGTCGAGCCGGCGGCCGGACCGGCCGCCGAACCGGGTCGGGCGCAGGACCTCTATTGATCCCGCACCGCCACGGCTTCGGCTTCCCTTTCCTGCTCGCGAGCCTGCTCGCGGCTTGCGCGACCGCCCCGCCTACGCCTCCGCGTTTCGGGCGCGAGCCGGTCGAGCGCAACTATCTCCCGCCCGCGGACCCTCCGCCTCCCGTGCCGGTGATCGCCACCGCCGTACCTCCCGAAGCGGCGATCGCACGTCTCGCCGAAGCCCTGGGTGCGGAGAAGAGCCGGATGCGGCGCGGCACCGCCGAAGACGGCACGGCCTGGCTCGAGCTCACGAGCTCGGGCGATCCCGAGCCCTTCGTGGACTGCGGCAGCTTCGAGCTCCACGAGCCCGGCGCGCCGCCGCGGCGCATCCCCGCCGCCCGCCTCGACCTGCGCATCCCGCTCGCGCCGCCCGAGCGGCGCGAGGTGCTCTTGCGCCAACTGCGTCTCGACGGCCGGCTGCTCGCGATCGCCCGCCCGAGCGAACCGGGAAGCCGGCTCGAGGTGCGCGCGACCTACGTGCTCACCCGCACGGTCGACCGCGTCGCCCTCGACGGCCGCGTCCTGGACACCCAGCGCGAGACCGCCGCCTTCGAGACCGGAACCACGGGACGTTTCGCTCAGGGTCTCGTGTGCCGGCCGAGCGGCCGGCTCGAACAGGCCGTGGTGCGGGCGGCCGAGCAGCTGCTCAATCCAGCCGACGCATCGGCCGGCGGGCCGCGATGAGCATCGCGAACAGACCGCGATACAGATTGCCGAGCATGCGCCAATCGAAGAGCCCGGCGCGTTCTTCGGCGCGCACTTCCAATGCCCGCCGCACCTCGACGTCGAGCGCGAGAAAGCGCTCGATCGCGCGCTCGAGGCCTGCGGGCTCGGCAGGATCGTAGAGAAGCCCCTCGACGCCGTCGCGCACGAGCTCCCCGAGGCCGGGATGGGCCGGTGCGATCACCGGCCGCGCGAGGGTGAGCGCGAGCATCGCCGCTCCCGAGGTGAGCACCCGCCGATAGGGCGCCACCAGCGCATCCGCCGCGTGAAACAAAATCGGGATTCGCTCGCGCGGGATCTGTCCGGCCTCCACGCGAACGCGCCCGCGCACCCGCTCCGGCAGCGCCGCGAGCGAATCGTCGAGCGGCGCCACCTGCTTGCCGGCGACGACGAGCCAGAGCTCGGGACGATCGAGCCCACCGAAGGCCTCGAGCAGTTCCGCGCCCCCCTTATAAGCGTCGAGGCGGCCGAAGAAGAGGAGAACCCGGGCGTCCTCGGGCAACCCGAGCGCGCTGCGGCTCGAAGAGCGCGGCCCGCGCAGCGGAGCCACGTGGGGTCGATAGTTTCCGTGCGGCACCACGGCCAGCCGCTCGGGGCCGATCCCCAGCTCGTCACGGGCGAAGCGCACCCCCGCGAGCCCGTGGACGTGGACGAGGTCGACCAGGCGCGCGAGGACCGCGCGCAGCGCGGCGCGCACGCTCGGGAACCGATCGTCGTGCGGGATCTCGTTGTGCAGCGTCCACAGCACCGTCCCGCCCGAATCCACGAACCGCTCGAGTTCGGCCGCGAAGCGTTCCGCGGCGGTGCGCGCCGACGCCTCGTCGGGCTCGTTGCGATAGACCGCGTCCTCCCAGTGGAGGTGGAAGATCGTCGCCTCTTCCGGAGCCTGGCGGCGGCGCACCGCGATCGCTTCGGCGATCGACCCGGGCTCGGGATACAGCTCCTCCGCGCTGTGCGCGTACAGAAGGCTCTGGTAGGGATTGGCGCCGCGATAATCGGGAAAGAAGACCAGACGATGCGGCATGAGACGGCCTCGGCGAGCCCGTGTTCGACTCGCTCGCCCGCTCCTAGGAGACGGCTCCGTTCCCGACAACCGCCTCGCCCGTGAGCACGCGGCTCGAGTTCGACTTCGTCGTCGCCGCCGATCCCTTCCGCGGCGGTGCCGCGGGGCGCCAACTCGCCGCCCTTCTCGACTTCGCCGCCGCCTGCGGCTGGCGCTGCGGCTTCCTGCCGCTCGCCTCCCCGCCCGTCCTGCCCGCCCGCCCGATCCAGCCCCGCTTGCGCGCTCTGCTCGAGACCCGCTCCGTTCTGCTCCTCGATCCTGCGCGAGAGGCATTCTGCCGCCTGGCCCTGGCCTACGAGGCGACCCCGCTCCTCGGGCTCGCCTTTCGCCCACCGCGCCTTCGCGCCGAAAAGGCGCTCGTGCGCCTCGAGGCTCCGCCTTCGGCTTGGACCGCGCTCCTTCTCGACCCCGCGGAACTGCTCGCCAAGGCCGAGGAGGTGCTGGGCGCCGCTCCCGCTCTGGTGCCGGCCGATCCGCTTCTCGCCCGCGCGCTCGCGCGCTCCGCGCCTTGGCGCGATCTGCCCCGCGCTTCCGAACCTTGGCCGTTTCTCGTCCAGCACACCGAGCCCGCACCGGAACGAGGTCCGAAGCGCTTCGTCGGCCGACACGGAGAGGGGCCTTTTCGCGCGGGGGCACCGCTCGGACGCCTTCCCTCCGAGGCTCGGGGGATCCTCGCCGAAGAAGCCGCCGAACGCGCGCTCCTCGAGCCCGGGACCCCGGCGGCGCTCGCGCTCGTCCCGGGCGATCTCCCCGACCTCGGGAGCTTCTTGGCCGAGCTCGCGGCCTGGGTCGCGGTGGCACCCGAAGACTGGGATGCCTGGCTGCCCCCGGCCCTCCTCGAAGCCCTCGCCGCCGGGGTTCCCTGCCTCGTGCCGCCGGCGCTCGAACCTGTTCTCGGCGATGCCGCGCTCGCCGCGTCGGCCGAAGGTGTCGGCGAAGCCCTCGCCGAGCTCGACCGCGGGGCCGTGGTCCGTCTCGCGCGCACCGCGGGCGCTTTCGTGCGGGAGCTCTTCGGCCCCGAGCGTCTGCGCGCGCGTCTCGAGGACGAGCTCGGCGCCCCGCGGCCGGATGCTCCTCGCCCTTGGCTCCGGCGCGAGCACGAGCGGCCGCGCCGCCTCCTGTTCGTGATCCCGAACGGGATCGGGATCGGTCATCTCGTGCGCACGGCCGCGATCGCCCGCCGCCTGCCGGGAGGGATCGAGCCCGTCTTCTTGGCTCTTTCCCAGGCGGTGGATCTGCTCCGCCGCCTCGGCTTTCTCGCCGAGTACACGCCGGCCCAGGCGGCGAGCCGCGAAAGCCCCGAGCGCTGGGCCGAAGGCTTCCGCGCGCGGCTCCTCGAAGCGATCGCGTTCTGGGATCCGGCCTGCGTGGTCTTCGACGGCAACGTGCCCTACCAGCCGCTCGTCGAATGCCGGC
The DNA here is from genome assembly GCA_025062095.1 of Geminicoccaceae bacterium. GTDB lineage: Bacteria > Pseudomonadota > Alphaproteobacteria > Geminicoccales > Geminicoccaceae > JANXAZ01. The sequence goes on along the minus strand of JANXAZ010000002.1, from coordinate 109,151 downwards.
TCGCCTGCGCCGACCGGCCGTTCGTGTGGATCCGCCGCGGCTTTTGGCGCCCCGATGCGGGGCACGACACGATCGACCGGGTCCGCTACTTCGACCTCGTGATCGAGCCCGGCGACCTCGCCGCCGCCTACGACCGCGGGATCACGGCCGGCCGGATCTTCGAACGCGTGCTCGTTCCTCCGATCGTGTTCTCGGATCCCGAAGAGCTCCTTCCGCGCGCGGCGGCGCGGACGGAACTGGGGATCGCCGAGGGTCGCACGGCCGTGCTCTTGCTCTTGGGCTCGCGCAACAATTACGACTACGGGATCGTCGATCGCATCGTCGCGCGCTCGCTCCTTTCGCGCCCCGAGGTCGAGGTCGTCGCCCTCGACTGGCCGATCAGCGAAGCGGAACCGAGCCTGCCCGCAGGCGTGCGCCGGCTCGTCCGATTCCCGATCGCGCGCTTTTTCGCGGCCTTCGACTTAGCGATCGCCGCTTGCGGCTACAACAGCTTCCACGAGCTCTTGGCCGCCCGCGTGCCGACCCTTTTCGTGCCCAACGAGAACCCGATGATGGAAGAGCAGGAACGGCGCGCGTTGTGGGCCGAGCGCGCGGGACTCGCGCTCTGCGGGCGGACGAGCGAGCCCTATCGGATCGCGTGCGCGATCGAGCGGCTTCTGGACCCATCGTTCCGAGAGAGTTTGCGCGCACGCGCCGCCCGCCTGCCCGCTTTCACCGGTGCGCGCGAGGCGGCGGTGCTCCTCGCCGTGCTCGCGCGCAGCTGGCCGCGCGAGCGCAGACCCGACCGGCTCCCCGCCGCCGCGCGCGATTCCCTCCTCAGCGCTCGTTGAGCGCCGAAAGACAGCCCTCGGAGGGACGCCGGCCGAAATGAACGACCGCGCTCGCGCGCCAGCGTTTGCCGATGAGGGCGAACAGACGCTCCTCGTAGAGCCACCAGGGCAGATCCGGGACGCGCAGCCGCATGAGCGCGGCATCGGGGACCTGCTCGACCACGAGCCTGCGCCGCCGGAAGGGGGCGAAGTCGGCGCCGTCGGTCACGAACACCGGCTTGCGGCCCAGGGCCCGACATTCGCGGTGGACCATCTCGAGTACCTTCTCGAGCGCTTCCCCCCCGAGTCCGAGCACGGTCACCACGACCACCCCGCCTTCGGCGGCAGGCGGGCTCGGGGCCGGCGGCGGCGCCACCGGCTCGGACTTTCTTCTCAGACGCGCGAGCCAGCCGCGCCAGCGGCTCACTTCGTCGGTTTCTCCGCTTCCTGCAGCGCCCGGGCGCACCGGCGCGCGAGGTCCAGAGCCTCGGGGCGCGCGAGCCCGGTCGCGATCACCCGCCTTTCGCCCGCGGCGAATTCGACGACCACCGAGAAGCGCTGACCCTCGAGGCGCGGGGGCGCCGGTGCCGGCTCGATCAGGATCCGGCGCACCTCCTCGGCGCGGACGGCCTCGCCGTTGGGCAGGCTCGCGAGCACGGACGGACGGTGGGGCGCTTCGCTCATCGCTCCCACGCTAACCCGCGGCGCACCACGATCAAGCGCCACCTCGACAGCGCCGTCCGTTTGCGCGAAAGCGCGCGCCGCCGGGGAGAAAGAGATGGACCGGGTCACGCTCGCGCTGTGGGCTACGAACATGGCGTTCCGCCTCGCCGGTCGGGACGCCTTCCTGGCCCTGGTGCGCGCGCAGATGAGCCGCGCCCGCGCGCTCGGTGCGGACATCGTCGTGATGCCCGAGCATCTGGGCGAGCTCTGGCTGCAATGGGCGCCGCCGGGCCTGCCCGAGAGCGAAGAGATCCCCTGGATCGCACGGGAAGCCGAGATCCTCGTGCCGCCGCTCCTCGATACGGCCGAACGGTTGGGCCTCGTTTGTCTCGCCGGCAGCTTCCCCGCCCGCGAGGGCGCGGGCTATCGCAACCGCGCCGTGCTCCGCCTTCCCGACGGACGCACCCTCTACCAGGACAAGCTCGCGCTCACCCCGGACGAGCGCGATCCCGCGGCCTGGATGCTCGAACCCGGGGAGGAGCTCCGCGTCTTCCGCTGGAACGGCATCCGCATCGCCGTGCTCGTCTGTCTCGACGTCGAGCAGCCCGATCTCGCCGCCCGGCTCGCGCGCGACCCGCCCGATCTCGTCCTCGTTCCCACCGACACGGCCCGTCTTTCGGGTTACCACCGCGTGGTCGCTTGCGCGCGCGCACGCGCGGTCGAGCTGTGTTGCGCGGTCGCGGTCGCCGGCGGCGTCGGCACCGTGCCGGTGCCGCCCGAACGCCCCAACGTCTCGGGAGCGGGGCTCTACGTGCCCTGCGAGACCGACCTCGGCTCGACCGGGGTGTGGGCCGAAACCGGTCCGCTCGCGCACACGAGCGGGCCCGGGCCGCTCTTGCTCGCGCGCGCGGTCCCGCTCGGTGCGCTGCGTCGCCTGCGCGCCGGAGCGGCCGAGGTCTGGCCCGGCTGGCGACGCTGTGCTCCCGGGAGGTTCGCGCTGCGCGAATACGAGCGTTCAGACGAGCCGATCGAACACCAGCCCGCGCAAGAGACGATCGGGTAGCCGCGCGCGTCGCCTGCGCTCGCAGGGATGGGGCGCGCGCCGCGCACCCGCCTCGCTTCCGCTTTCGGGCTCGAGCCCCGGGCCGGAGGCGGGCCGCACCGGAGCGACGGCGGCATCGGCCGCGGAGCAGGGAACCAGAGCACCGACGGGTTCGCTCATCGCTCGCCCTCCCGATCGTGGAACGGTTCGGACGGTTGCGCGTTCGGTAACGATTCCTTTACCACGAATGCCGCATAGATCGGGCGGGAAGCCAGGGGGAAACCGTCCGCTGCCGCATCCCCGTGTGGCTCGCCCGCAAGCATGAGACGCGATCGAACGGGATCGGTTCATGGTTCGCAAGCTGTTCGGCACCGACGGGATCCGCGGTACGGCCAACGTCGAGCCGATGACCGCCGAGACGGCGCTCCGGCTGGGGCTCGCGGCGGGACGGCGGTTCCGGCGCGGCAACCATCGCCACCGGGTGGTCATCGGCAAGGACACCCGGCTTTCCGGCTACATGCTCGAACCGGCGTTGACCGCCGGGTTCATCTCCGCCGGCATGGACGTCGTCCTGACCGGCCCCATGCCCACTCCGGCGGTGGCCTTTCTCACCCGTTCGCTGCGCGCCGATCTCGGGGTGATGATCTCGGCCTCCCACAATCCTTTCGCCGACAACGGCATCAAGCTGTTCGGGCCGGACGGCTACAAGCTCTCGGACGAGGTCGAAGCCGAGATCGAAGCGCTCATGGAGGAGAACGGGGAAAAAGGTCGCGTCCCGCCGGCGGAGCTCGGCCGCGCTCAACGGATCGAGGACGCCCGCGGTCGCTACCTCGAGAACCTCAAGAGCAGTTTCCCCAAGGGCCTGACCCTGGAAGGGATCAAGCTCGTCGTCGATTGCGCCCACGGAGCCGCTTACCATCTCGCCGGCGAGCTCTTCTGGGAGCTCGGCGCGGAGGTCGTGCGCATCGGCTGTCAGCCGAACGGGTTCAACATCAACGAGGGCTGCGGCTCGACCCATCCCCAGACGCTGCGCACGGCGGTGCTCGAGCACAAAGCGCATCTCGGGATCGCCCTCGACGGCGACGCCGACCGCATCGTGCTCATGGACGAGCACGGCGAGCTCGTCGACGGCGACCAGATCCTGGCGCTGATCGCGGGCGAATGGCAGCGCGAGGGCCGCCTGTCGCGGCCGGGTGTCGTCGCCACGGTCATGTCCAACCTCGGACTCGAGCGTCACCTCGCACGCCTCGGCCTGAGCCTCGAGCGCACGCGCGTGGGCGACCGCTACGTGGTCGAGGCCATGCGCGAAGGCGGCTACAACCTGGGCGGCGAACAGTCCGGGCACATCGTCCTCGCCGATCTCGCCACCACCGGCGACGGGCTGCTCGCCGGGTTGCAGGTGCTCGCGGTCATGGTCCGCGCCGGACGCCCCTTGAGCGAGATCGGCCGCGTCTTCGAGCCCGTCCCGCAGAAGCTGCGCAACGTGCGCACCGAACGTCCGGTCGACCTCGCCGATCCGAGCCTCGCCGGCCTGCTCGAACGCGAACGCCGCCGGCTCGACGGCCACGGCCGCCTCCTCGTTCGCCCCTCGGGCACCGAACCCGTGATCCGCGTCATGGTCGAAGCCGAAGACGAAACCCTTCTGGAAACCGTGCTCGCGAACGTCGCCGAGGCGATCGAGGCCCGCGCACGGGCCTAGCGAGCGACCCCGGGGCGCCGCCTCGGCCGCGCGGAACGGCGCGCGAAAGCCCGGGCCGAGCTCTTCAACTAAAAGTTGATCTCTGCTAGCCTCCGCATCCGCGGAGGTCGCCATGGCTCCTCGGCCGGTCCTCGCCGCGGGCCCGTTTCTGGGTTCGCTCCTTCTCGCATCCGCCTGCTCGGGGCCGACGGCGGACGGCGCTCCGACCGCCGTCGAGCCGGCGCCGCCGGTGCGGGCCGAACCACCGTCCTGGCCGCGGGATCTTTCCTGTCGCGATCTCTTCCTCTGGTTCGCCGAGGCCGTCGCGCGCGGCACGCCGCCCGCGCTTTCGGACGATGCGCCCATCGCCCTGCTCGAGCGTCCCGCGCGGTCGGAAGGCGCCCCATGGGTCCTCGATCTGCCCCTCCCCGCCGTCTCGGGCGAGAGGGCGGAGGCGGCCGAGTGTCTTCTGGTCCTCGATCCGCCGGAGGTGACGGTCGATCGACGCGAGCTCGCCCGGCGGACGGAATGGTCCGAGCGGGTCGCTGCCGTTCAGCGCCGGCTCAACCCCGAATACGAAGCCGCCCGGCGCGCGCTTTCTCGATCGAGCGAGCGCCACGAGCGCGAGGAGCGTGCCCGAGCGCGCGATCTGCGCCGGCTCGGGGCGACCGACGATCCGCTCGCGGGCGGCCTCGCTCTTCTGGGCGGGTTCGTTCTGAGCGGGATCGATTCGCTCGCGCGCGCGAAAGAGATCGAACGGGCTGAGGCCGAGCTCGCGGCGATCCCGCGCTGGGTCGAAGAGGAGAAGATTGAGACCTACGAAGTGCCGGTTGTCGATACCGAGCTCCGGCGCACCGGCACCTTCCGCCTCGCCCTCCTCGATCGCCGCGGCGGACGGTTCTGGGCGATCGCCGAGCCCTTCGCGGAACGCCTGCGGTTCGCCGTGGCCGAGCGCGTCCATCCTAAAGACAAGCGCCTCGCCGCCGGCACGGCTCCCTTCCTGCCCCGCGAGCGCTTCGAGGAACTCGCCCGAGCGCCGGTGCACCCGCGTCTTTCCGCTTTTCTCGCCCCCCTCGCGGACGCGGTGCGGACGCACGCGGGCGAGACCGGCGGGGCGAGCGCGCTCGCCCGACTGTGGGTCGAACCCGCGGCACCTCCGCCCGCAGCGGATCCCGCTCCGCCCCCCTCCCGGTCTTCGCCGGCTCCTCCGCTCGGGTCGCGGGAAACGGTGCCGCGTGCTCGCGATGCGGCCGCGGCTCTCGTCCGGGTCGAGGGCCGGGGCGGTACCGCCCGCGGCTTTTATCTCGGCCGCCACGCCGTCGTGACCCTCAGGCGCGTGCTCGGCGCCTCGAGCCTCGTCCGCGTCGAAACGGCGGAAGGCTTCGCGACCTGGGGCGTGCCGATCGAGGACGCGCCCGCCCATCCCGACCTCGTCCTCCTCCACGTGCCCCGCGCGGGCCCGCCTCTTCCGCTCGGTATCGCGCGGGACCTCTCCGGCGCATCCCTGCCGCCTGCGGGCGAGCCCGTCCTCGAAGACGGTCGGGTGGTCGCCGTGAGCCTGGATCCCGAGCACGGCCGGAGCCTCTCGGTTGCGAGCCTCGCCCCGTTCCGGCGCGCCGCGACGGGTCCGCTCGACTAGCCGCCCCCGCGGCTCCCCTCGCGCCGAGGGTCTCGGCGGGCCAGGCCGAAGGCGAAGACGAGCCAGCCGAGGACGAAGAGCCCGCCACCCACCGGGGCCGCCAGCGCGAGCTCGCGCGGGCCCCCGAGGGCGAGCGCGTAGAGGCTTCCGGGAAAGAGGATCCCGCCCGCCACGAACAGCAGCGGTGCGGCCCGGCGTTCCGGGGCGAGCGCGCTCGCGGCGAACGCCGCGAGCACGTGGATCAGCTGGTAGCGGCTCGCGGTCTCGACCAGCTCGACCGCGCGCGGATCGCCCGATGCGCGCAACCCGTGGGCGGCGAAGGCACCCATGGCGACCGCGAGCGCACCGAGCAGAGCCGCCGCGACCAGGATCGCGCGACCGCCGACCGAACCCTTCACGCGCCACCTCGCCTGGTCCGCCGCGGACCCTTATCCTGGCACTCGCACCCTGTCACGGGCGCACGAGGGGAGGGGGCGCTGGTTCCGGTCGCGGTCGAGGTCTGGCGCGGAGATCGCGTCGAGAGCCGCCACCGCGCGAGCCTCGCGGTCGCCGACCGCGGCGGCCGGTTGCGCCTCGCGGTGGGCGACACCGAACGCCCCGTCTATCCCCGCTCCGCCGTCAAGCCCCTCCAGGCCCTGCCCCTCGTCGAATCGGGTGCGGCCGATGCCTGGGCGCTGAGCGCCGCCGAGCTCGCGCTCGCCTGCGCCTCGCACGCGGGCGAGCCGATCCACGTCGCGACGGTGGCGGCCTGGCTCGCTCGCCTCGGTTGCGACGAAACCGTGCTCGTCTGCGGCCCCCATCCCCCGCTCGACGGTCCCTCGGCCGAGCGGCTCGCGCGCGCGGGCGAGGCGCCCTCGCGGCTGCACAACAACTGCTCCGGCAAGCACGCCGGCATGCTCGCCCTCGCGCGCCGTCTCGGGGCGCCGCTTTCGAGCTACGAGCGGCCCGATCATCCGGTGCAGCGGGCGATCCGCGCCGTCCTGTGCGATCTCTGCGACGGACGGCTCGAGGAACCGCCGGCGATCGACGGCTGCGGGGTGCCCACCTGGGCCGTGCCGCTTTCCGCGCTCGCCACCGCCTTCGCCCGCTTCGCCACGCCCGACGGGCTCGCTCCCGAGCGCGCCGCGGCCGCAGCGCGGATCGCCCGGGCGATGCGCGCGGAACCGCTCTTGGTCGCCGGTCGCGGCCGGCTCTGCACGCTCCTGCTCGAGCAGGGGCTTCTCGCCAAGACCGGGGCGGAAGGGGTGTACCTCGCGGCGGCTCCGGGAAGCGGTCTCGGGCTCGCCCTCAAGGTCGAGGACGGCGCCGCCCGCGCGGCCGAAGTCGCGCTTTTGGCCGCTCTCGACGCGCTCGGCTGGCTGTCCCCCCAAGCCCGTTCGGCGCTTTCGCCCCGGGCCCGTCCCGTCCTCTACAATCACGCCGGAACACCGGTCGGTCGCGTCGCACCGGTCGAGGGTTGGCCACGGGAGTTCGCCCGGTGAGCACGCGCCACGAGCTCGTCGCCGGTGTCGACGAAGTCGGGCGCGGCCCGCTCGCCGGGCCCGTGCTCGCGGCCGCCGCGATCCTGCGCCGGCCGATCCCGGGGCTAGCGGATTCGAAAGCGCTCTCCCCTCGCGCGCGCGAGCGCCTCGCCCGCCTTCTCGCGGACAGCGCCTGGATCGGCATCGGCGCGGCCTCGGTGCGCGAGATCGAGCGCCTCGACATCCTGCGCGCGAGCCTTCTCGCCATGCGCCGCGCCGTGGCCAGGCTTCCCGTCGTCCCCGATCTCGTGCTCGTCGACGGCGACCAGGACCCGGGCTTTTCGATCCCCACCCGGTGCATCGTCGGCGGCGATGCGCGGGTTCCCGAGATCGCTGCCGCCTCGATCGTCGCCAAGGTCCTCCGCGACCGCCTCATGGCGCGGCTCGATCGCCGCTGGCCGGGCTACGGCTTCGCCACCAACGCCGGCTACGGCACGAAGGCCCATCGCGACGCGCTCTTCGCCCTCGGCCCCACACCCCACCATCGGCTCGCTTTCGCTCCGGTCCGCGCGGCGCTCGCCGGACGCGACCCGGACCGCGCGCGCGAGCTCGGCGAGAAAGGAGGAAGACCATGCGCCGATACTTCCTCGCGCGTCTTTTCGCGTGCGCGCTGATCGCGTTCGTCGCGCGCGCGGGTGCGGCCGCGGCCCTCGAATATCTGAGCTACGAGCTCGCGGTCGAACAGCGCCCGCCGGGTGTGTGCCTGCTCTTCGACCGCGCGCTGCCGCGCCTGCGGCAGGCCGAGCTCGCGCCGTTCGTGCGGATCGAACCGACCGCGGAGCTCGCTCTGGTGGCTCGCGGCACGCGGCTGTGCGCGAGCGGTCTCGTCCACGGCGAGCGCTACCGGCTCACCGTCGAGGCCGGATTGCCGGCGGCGGACGGCGCTCGCCTCGACCGATCGATCGCGATCGCCTTTTCGGTGCCGGACCGCGCCCCGAACCTCGCCTTCAAGAGCCGGGGAACGCTGTTGCCCCTGCGCCCGGGCACGGGGCTTCCGCTGGAGAGCGTCAACGTTCGCACGGCCCGCATCACCCTTTATCGCGTGAGCGACCGCAACCTGCCGGCGGTCCTCGAGGAGGGGGTGTTCGGCGGCGCCCTCGAGGCGTGGAGCGAGGAGCGCATCGCCGAGACCCTCGGCGAACGCGTCGGCGCGGTGCGCGTCGCCCTGCCCCGGCGCCCCAACGAGACGGTCCGCACCCTCGTGCCGCTCGAGAGCCTCCTCCCTTCACCGCGACCCGGTTTGTACGTCGCGGTGGCCGTGCCCGAGGGCGCCGAGCCCGAGCCCTGGGAGAACCGCGCCACCCAGTGGTTCACGCTCTCCGATCTCGCGCTTTCGGCGGTGCGCGGCTCCCACGGCCTCACCCTTCTCGCCCGTGCGCTCGAGGACGCGCGACCTCTTTCGGGCGTCCGCATCGAACTCTTGGCCCGCAACAACGAGGTCCTCGCCACCGCCGCGACCGACGAGCGCGGACTCGCGCGGATCCCGGCCGGACGGCTGCGCGGTTCCGGCGGCGCCGCGCCGCGTCTTCTCCTCGCCCGAAAAGGCGAGGGGGATCTCGTGCTCGTGCGCCTGGACGAGCCGCCCCTGGATCTCGTCGAGCTCGGTATCGAAGGCCGCACCCCGCCGGGTCCGCTCGACGCCTTTCTGTGGACCGAGCGCGGTGTCTACCGGACGGGCGAAACCGTCCATCTCGGCGTGTTGGTGCGCGATGCCGAGGCGCGCGCGGTTCCCGACCTGCCCGTCACCGTCAAGCTCTTCCGCCCCGACGGGCTCGAGGCGGCGCGCTTTCTCCTTCCCGCCGACCCGCTCGGCGGGGGCAGGCTGAGCTTTCCCGTAGCCAGCGAGGCGGCGAGCGGGGTGTGGACGCTCACCGCGCACGCCGGCGCCGACGCTCCGGCGATCGGCTCCGCGAGCTTCGTGGTCGAAGACTTCGTGCCGCCTCGGCTCGAGCTCGCTCTGCGCCCCGTCGAGCCGCGCGTCGATCCGACGCGCGCGAATACCGTCCGCGTCGAAGGCCGCTATCTGTTCGGTGCGCCCGCGGCGGAGCTCCCGGGCGAGCTCGAGGTCGTGGTCCGCTCCGCCCGAGAGCCTTTCCCCGAAGCCCCGGGCTACGTCTTCGGGCTCGTCGGCGACGAGCCGCTGCCCGAAGCCCTCCCTGCTTCGGCCTTCGCCACGGATGCGCGCGGCCGCGCCGAGCTCGCCTTCGAACTCGAGCAGGTTCCGGAGACCAGCCGACCGCTCGAAGTGCTCTTGCGCGCGCGTCTGTTCGATATCGACGGCCGCCCGGTGACGGCCGAGACGACCGCTCCGCTTTCCACGGGCGAGCGCTGGATCGGCCTGCGGGCGGCATTCGGGCAGACCCTGGGCGAAGGCTCGGCACCGCTCTTCGACCTCCTCCTCCTCGACCGCGACGGCCGTCCGTACGGACCCGCGCCTCTCGCCTACGAGCTCTTCGCCGAGGATTGGGACTACGTCTGGTTCCAGCGCGGCGGGCGCTGGGAATGGCAAGAGGTGGTTCACGATCGGGTGATCGGCTCGGGCGAGATCGCCGTCGCCGGCGACGGACGCGGACGGCTCGAGCTCTCCCCGCTGCCCTTCGGCCGCTACCGGCTCGAGGTCTTCGATCCTGCCGCCGGCGCCGCGACGGGTCTGCGCTTTTCCGTGGGCTGGCAGGTCCGCACCGATGCCGCCGAACGCCCGGACAAACTGCCCCTCGACGTCCGGCCGGCGGAGCGGCCCGGTCGGATGCGAGTCCGCATCGAGCCCGCCTTCGACGCCCGGGTCGCGCTCTTCCTCGCCGACCACGCCGTCCGTGCGGTGCACGAGCTCGAGGTGCCGCGAGGCGGCGCCGAGCACGAAATCGAGGTCGGGACGATCGGACCGGGAGGCGCGCATCTGCTCGCCGTCGCGGTGAGCGCCGCCGGCGCCGTTCTCCCGCGCCTGCCGGTGCGCGCGGTGGGCGTGGCCTGGCTGCCGGGCCCGCTCGCCGAGCGACGGTTGGACCTCGCTCTGGAGGCGCCGAAGGAGATTCGGCCCTCCTCTAACCTCGAGGTCGCGGTGCGGTTGACCGGTGCCCGCGACGAGCCGAGCCGGGTCGTGCTCGCGCTCGTCGACGACGCGATCCTCGCCCTCACCCGCTTTTCCGCCCCCGATCCGGTCGCGCACTATCTCGGACGACGCGCGCTCGGGGTCGAGCTGCGCGACGTCTACGGGCGGCTCGTCGATCCCGCGGGCGAGATCGGCCGGGTCGAAAGCGGCGGCGATCGGCGCATCGCCCTGCAGATCGCCGACCCGAACCTGCGCCGTCGCGAAACCGTGGCCACCATGACCGCACCCCTCGTGCCCGACCCCGAGGGGGTCGTGCGCGCGCGTTTCCCGGTGCCGGAATTCGCCGGAAGGCTGCGTCTCGTGGCGGTGGCGTGGGGTCCGTCGCGCGTGGGCGCCGCCGAGACCACGGTGGTCGTGCGGCCTCCGCTGGTCGCCGAGCTCGCCTTGCCCCGCTTTCTCGCCCCCGGCGATCGCGCGCGCGTCCGCCTCGACCTCCTCCCCGCGGAAGACCTGCCCCCCGGAACCTGGCGCGCGCGCCTCGCCACCGAGGGCCCGGTTTCTCTCGACCGCACGAGCCTGGAGTTTCCGCGCCTGGCGGCCGATCGCCGAGGCTCGGCGAGCCTCGAGCTCGCGGCCGGCCCGGCGCCGGGCGATGCGGTGGTCCGGCTGACCCTCGAAGGTCCCAAGGGCATCGCGCTCGAGCGCAGCTACCGGCTCTCCGTGCGCTCCCCGCGCCCCGTGCTGACCCGCCGCCGGCTCGAAGTCCTCGAGCCCGGTCAGAGCCTGGTTCTGCGGCCCGAGCTCGCCGCCGAGTTCCTCCCCGGGACCGCTCGGCTCGGCTTGCGCCTGGCCAGTCTCCCCGCTTTCGACGTCCCCGGACTTTTGAGCGAGCTCGAGGGCTATCCTTACGGCTGCGCCGAGCAGGTGGCGAGCCGCGCCTTCGCCTTCCTCGCCGCGCGACGCGCGGGTGCGCTCGACGGAGGCGAGCGATGGAGCGAGATCGTCCAGAGTGCCATCGGCCGGCTCGCGTCCTTGGAGACGGCCGCGGGCGGCTTCGCCGCTTGGACGGCTTCGGGTCCGCACGAGCTGTGGCTTTCCGCTTACGTCCAGGACTTCCTGCTCGCGGCGAAGGCGGCGGAAGTGCCGGTTCCCGAGACCATGCTCGCGCGCACCCGCGATTTCCTCGCCGCGCGGTTGGCCGCTCTCGGCGAGGGACCCGCGGATCTCGCCGCCGGGGCTTACGCCGCTTGGGTCCTGGCCCGCGAGGGCGCGGCCGATCCCTCGCGGTTGCGGTGGTTCGCCCTCCGCGCCGAACAGGGGCTGCCCACGGATGCCGCGCGCATCCAGCTCGCCGCGGCGCTCGCGAGCTTGGGCGAGCGCGCGCTCGTCGCCCGCCTTCTGGCCGCGCTCGGCGAGGGGCGCACGGCCGTCGCGGATCGTCTCGAGGACTACGGTTCGCCTCTGCGCGACGACGCGCTCGTCCTCGCGGTCGCGGGCGAAGCCCGACTGTTGGGACCCGAGCGGCTCTTCGCCCTCGCCGATCGCGCCGCCCGGCGCGCCGCCGCCACGCGCCATCTTTCCACCCAAGAGCAGGCCTGGCTGCTCCGCGCCGCCGCGGCGCTGCGCTCGGACCGCGCGATCTCGGCCACGCTCGGGGCCGAGGCCCTGCGAGGCGAAGGCGCCGTCGTGCGCTCCGCGCCTGCACCGCGCGAGCCCGTGACGTTGCGCAACACGGGCAGGGATCGTCTGTGGGTGTCGATCGCGCTCACCGGGCTTCCGGCCGATGCCGGTCGGGCCGAAAGCCGCGGCTATCGACTCGAGCGCCGCTTCTTCGCCCCCGACGGCCGGCCGGTCGACCTCGCCCGGCTGCGCCAGAACCAACAGCTCGTCGTGCTCCTCGAAGGGGCCGCGGACGAACCCGGCTACCGTCGGACGCTCCTCGTCGATCCCCTGCCCGCCGGCCTCGAGCTCGAACCGGTGCGGCTGGTGGGCGCCACCGAGCTCGAGCGCTTCGCCTGGCTCGGGCAACTCGACGAGCCGACTTATCTCGCGCTCCGCGACGATCGCTTCGTGGCCGCGCTCGATCTCGCACCCGACCGGTCGGCCTTCCGCCTCGCTTATCTCGTGCGGGCCGTCACCCCCGGCAGCTTCGAGCTCCCCGGAGCCCAGGTCGAGGACATGTACGATCCGGCGCGCTTCGCGCGCACGGCATCCGCCAGGATCGCGATCACCGCCCGCTGATGCCCGCCTTCCGCCGCACGCTCGCGGTCTCGGGCGCGATCGGCGCGGCGGTGCTCGCTCTTCTCGCCCTCGATCGCGCCTTCCCCCCGCCGCTCGAGCGGCTCGCCACCGCTTCCACGCTCGTCGTCGACCGCGAGGGCGAACTCTTGCGCGCCTTTCCGAGCCCGGAAGGCACTTGGCGTCTGCTCGTCCGACCCGAAGACGTCGACCCTTTCTATCGCGCGCTTCTGCTCGCGGTCGAGGACCGCCGCTTCTTCTCGCATCCCGGCGTCGACCCGCTCGCGCTCGCGCGCGCGCTCTACCAGGCGCTCCGCCACGGTCGGATCGTATCGGGCGGCTCGACCCTGACCATGCAGCTCGCCCGCCTGCTCGAGCCCCGCCCGCGCACGCTCTCCGCCAAGCTCCTCGAGATCGCGCGCGCCCTCCAGCTCGAATGGCGCCTGGGCAAATCGGGCGTCCTCGCCGCCTATCTCGCGCTCGCCCCGATGGGCGGCAATCTCGAGGGCGTGCGCGCCGGATCGCTCGCCTGGTTCGGGCGCGAGCCGCGCTCCTTGAGCCCGGCGGAGGCGGCTCTTCTCGTCGCCCTTCCGCAAGCGCCTTCGCGCCTGCGCCCCGATCTGTTCCCCGAGCGCGCGCAGCGCGCGCGCGACCGCGTCCTCGAGCGGGCCTTCCGCGCGGGTCTTCTCGATGCCGCCGATCTCGCCGCCGCCCGCGCCGCGCCGATCCCCCGCACGCGCCGCGCCATGCCCTTCCACGCCCCGCACCTGAGCGAACGGCGGGCGCGGGACGCCCCGCCGGGATCGGTCGTGCGCACGACCCTGGACGGTGCCCTGCAGCGCGCGCTCGAGCGGCTCGCACGGGCGGAGCTCGATCGGCTGCCCCCGCCCGTCGATCTCGCCGTCCTGGTCGTCGAACACGCCACGGGTGCCGTGCGCGCTTGGATCGGCTCGGGCGACTGGGCGGATCCGCGCCGTGCGGGCAAGGTCGATCTCGTCCGCGCCGTCCGTTCCCCGGGCTCGACCCTCAAGCCCTTCGTCTACGGCCTCGCCTTCGACGCCGGGATCGCGCATCCGGGCACGCTCGTGCGCGACCGCGCGCTGCGCTTCGACGACTACGCCCCGCAGAACTTCGACCGCGGCTTCGAGGGCGACGTCACCTTGCGCGAGGCGCTGATCGCCTCCTCGAACCTCCCCGCGGTGCTCGTCGCCGATCACCTCGGACCCTGGGTGATCGCGGAGCGGCTTTCCGCCGCCGGGATCCGGCTCGTCTCCCCCGCGAGCGCCCCGGCTCTGCCTCTGGTCCTGGGCGGCGTGGGCACGCGCCTCGTCGATCTCGTCGCGGCTTACGGCGCGCTCGCCCGCGACGGCACGGTCGTGGAGCCGCACGACGATCCGCTCCGCCCGGCGGGCGAGCCGATCCCCCTTCTCGCCCCGCCTACCGCCGAGGCGCTCGCCGCCGTCCTCGCCGAGGTGCCGCGCCCGGCCGGAATTCCCGCGAGCACGCGACGGATCGCCTACAAGACCGGCACCTCGCACCGCTTCCGCGACGGCTGGGCGGTGGGCTTCGACGGCGGCCACGTGGTCGGCGTGTGGGTCGGTCGTGCGGACGGTGCGGCCTGCGCGGTCTGCAACGGGCCCGGCACGGCGGCACCGCTTCTCTTCCGCGTGGCGGCACTTCTGCCCGATCGCCCGCGCGCGCCCCCGGCCCCCGACCATCCGCTCCTCGGCCCGCCGCCTCCCGCCCTCGCGCGCCTCGCACCGCGCGGGCTCGCCCGCGTCCCCGAGCGGGAGCAGCCACCGCGGATCACCTTTCCGGTCGACGGCAGCCTCCTCCTGCTCGGGGAAAAGGAGGCGGTGCCCTTGCGCGCGACGGGCGGCCGCCCGCCTTATCGCTGGCTCGTCGACGACCGCCCGCTCGCCCTCCCGCGCCGCGCTCCGCCTTCGTGGTCGCCCGAGGAGGAAGGCTTCGCGCGGCTGCGCGTGGTCGACGCGCTCGGGCGCAGCGATGCGATCGCCATCGCCGTGGAGCGGCGGGAAAAAAGACGCGCGTTCAGCCCAACATCGCCCTCCAGAACGCGTCCCGAGCCATGAAGCTCTCGGCCGAGTCGTTGGGGCAGAGGGTGAGCAACAGAAAGGCGTAACCGGGAAGCCGCGCGAGTTCGCGGTGCAGCTCCTCCGGCGTGGTCTCGGCGAGCCAGGGGTCGACGAGAGCCCGGTGCTCGGGACGCACGGAAAGAAGACAGGTGAGCGCCTGAGGCGCGCACAGGACCGGACCCGCCTCCTCGAGCAACACCAACACCGCGGACACGATGCTCTGGCACCAGACCGCGTAGCCTCGGCTCGGATGGCCGGGTCGGAACGCCTCGGCGTGGCGGTTGACCACCGCCGTCACCCCATCGGTGGACAAGCGCTCGCGCGCTTGCGCCCACAGATAGTCGTCGAGGACCCTGGCCCGATCCGGCCAGCTGAGATATCGGAGCCGTTGCGCGAGGTCTTCCGCCGCGGCCAGGGCCATCGGCCAGTCTTTCGGCAGCGCGGCCGCGAGGAGGGCCGAAAGCTCGGCCGGCCCGGCGGTCATCGCCGCCCCCCCGACGCCGAGCGCGGCGCGCCTCTTGCGCACGGATCCACGCTCATATGGACCACCTCTACCCGATCGAGCCCGAACCCGCTCGTCGCCCGGGCCCGCTCCGTCGCGAGCTCCGCGGGCCCATTTCAACTATAAAGCGAAAAGCGGTCAACCCTCGATCGGGCATGGTCGAGCATCGTCGCGTGCCGTGAGTGCCCGAGGACGGAACGACGACGAACGCGTGACCGCGGTCGCGGCCGCGCCGAGCGAGCTCGCCTCGCCGATGATCGCCCAGTACCAGGAGCTCAAGGCGGCCCATCCGGACGCCCTGCTGTTCTTCCGGATGGGCGACTTCTACGAGCTCTTCTTCGAAGACGCGATCGAAGCGGCGAATCTTCTCGACATCGCACTCACCCGGCGCGGACGGCACATGGGCAGAGACATCCCGATGTGCGGCGTGCCCGCGCACAACGCCGAGCCCTATATCGCCAAGCTCATCCGCCGCGGGCGCAAAGTGGCGATCTGCGAGCAGCTCGAGGATCCCGCCGAAGCCCGCAAGCGACCGGGCAAACGGCTGCTCGAGCGGGCCGTGGTGCGCATCGTCACTCCCGGCACGCTCACCGAAGACGGGCTGCTCGAAGCCCGTCGGCACAACTACCTCCTCGCCCTCGCGCGCGCGGGCCGCGGCTGGGGCGCCGCCTGGGTCGACATCTCCACCGGGGACTTCCTCACCGAGCCCACCGATGCCCGCGGCCTTCCCGCCCTTCTCGCGCGGCTCGAGCCGGGCGAGGTGCTCGTTCCCGAGCCCCTCGCCGGCAGCGAGGAGCTCGCCCGCGCCCTCGCCGAGCGGGGCGAACGGGTGACCCCTCTGCGCGAGGCGGCTTTCGCGCCGGCCGCGGCGCGGGCGCGGCTCGCCGCGTGCTTCGCCGTGGCCACGATCGAATCGTTCGGCGCCTTTTCGGATGCCGAGCTCGCCGCCGCGGGCGCGCTCATGGATTATCTCGAGCTCACCCAGAAAGGTGTCCTGCCGCGCCTCGCGCGGCCGCGGCGCATCGCGCCCGGCACCGTGCTCGAGATCGATCCCGCCACGCGGCGCAACCTCGAGCTCACGCGATCGCTTTCGGGCGATCCCGCGACCGGTCTGCTTTCCGTCCTCGACCGCACCCGCACGGCGGCGGGTGCGCGGCTCCTCGCCGAGCGGCTCGCCGCACCTTCGCGCGATCTCGACACCATCCGCACCCGCCTCGATCGCATCGAGGCCTTTCTCGAAGACCCTCCCGCGCGCGCGGCCGTGCGCGGCGAGCTCGCCCGTCTGCCCGATCTCGAGCGCGCGCTCGCCCGCCTCTCCTTGGGTCGCGGCGGGCCGCGCGATCTCGCCGCGATCCGCCAGGCGCTCGCCATCGCCCGAACGATCGCCCTCCGCCTCGCCGACGCCGCCCCCCCGCTTTCCGCCCTCGCGGCCGAGCTTCCCGATCTCGACGAGCTGCGCGAACGGCTCG
The DNA here is from genome assembly GCA_025062095.1 of Geminicoccaceae bacterium. Classification (GTDB taxonomy): domain Bacteria; phylum Pseudomonadota; class Alphaproteobacteria; order Geminicoccales; family Geminicoccaceae; genus JANXAZ01. The sequence goes on along the minus strand of JANXAZ010000002.1, from coordinate 92,446 downwards.
CCGCCCAGCTGGTCGACGAGCCGCCGATCGTGGCGCGGGAAGGAGGCCTCGTGCGTCCGGGCGCCGACCCCGAACTCGATCTCCAGCGCTCCTTGCGCGACGAGGCGCACCGCCACCTCGCCGCGCTCGAGGCGCGCTACCGCGCCGAGACCGGGATCTCCTCGCTCAAGATCCGCCACAACCAGGTCCTCGGCTGGTTCGTCGAAGTGCCGCAGAGCCAGCTCGCCAAGGTTCCGAGCGGCTTCGGGCTGCGCCAGAGCATGGCCGGGGCCGGACGGTTCGGCACCGCCGAGCTCTCCGAGCTCGCCCAGAAGATCGCCACGGCGGGAGAGCGCGCGCTCGCGATCGAACTGCGGATCTTCGAGGAGCTGCGCCGCGCGGTGCTCGCGGCGTCCGAGCCGCTCGCCCGCACGGCCGCGGTCCTCGCCGAGCTCGACGTCGCTTCCGCCCTCGCCGAACTCGCGCGCGAACGCCGCTGGACCCGGCCGCGCCTCGACGACCGGCCGCGGATCCGCATCAAGGGCGGCCGTCACCCGGTGGTCGAAGCGGCCCTCGAGGCCCGCCACGAGACCTTCGTCGCCAACGATCTCGAGCTCGGGCCCGAGGACCGACTGTGGCTTCTGACCGGTCCCAACATGGCCGGGAAGTCGACGTTTTTGCGCCAGTGCGCGCTCGTCCTCGTCCTCGCTCAAATGGGCAGCTTCGTCCCGGCCGAAGAAGCGGAGATCGGCCTCGTCGATCGGATCTTCTCGCGGGTCGGCGCTTCCGACGATCTCGCGCGCGGCCGCTCGACCTTCATGGTCGAGATGGTGGAGACGGCGACGATCCTGAACCAGGCCGGGCCGCGTTCTTTCGTGATCCTCGACGAGATCGGCCGCGGCACCGCGACCTGGGACGGGCTCTCGCTCGCTTGGGCGGTCCTCGAGCATCTGCACGACGTCAACCGCTGCCTCGGGCTCTTCGCCACCCACTTCCACGAGCTCACCGCGCTCGCGGCGCGCCTGCCGGCGCTCTCGACCCACACGGTCAAGGTCAAGGAATGGCAGGGCGAGGTGATCTTCCTGCACGAGGTCGCCAAGGGCGCGGCCGACCGGTCTTACGGCATCCACGTCGCCCGGCTCGCGGGTCTGCCCCCCTCCGTGGTCCGCAGAGCGGAGCGAGTGTTGCGGCTCCTCGAAGAGGGCGAGCCGCGCTCGGCGATCGCGCGCCTGGCCGAAGACCTGCCGCTGTTCGCCGCCGCCGCGGCGCGCCTCGCCCGGCTCGACCCTCCGCCGCCGCCCGAGCCCTCGCCGGTCGAGAAGCTCCTCGCCGAGATCGACCCCGACGAGCTCACGCCCAAAGCCGCCCTCGAGCTCGTCTATCGGCTCAAGGCGCTGCTCGCCGGTTCGCGCGGTTGAGCGCGATCGCACCACGAGGATCGTGCCGAGGGCTTCGCAGTTCGCGGGCCCTCGGGCGCGGCCGGCCTCCGCCCGCACCCGCCTCGGCTCGACGGGCTCGGCGCGAGCCCGCGCGCGATGCGGCCGGCGCACGGCTGGCCGACCGACCGACGGCTGCTTATCTAGGCGCACGAAGCCGTCGGCCGCGCGGAGGGACCAGCCATGGACCGCAAGCAGCAACTCCACCTTTGGTACGTGGTGGCGGCGGCGCTCCTTCTGCTCCTGTTCCAGGGCTGGTGGCGCGAGATGCGCACCACGGAAGTGATCCCCTATTCCGAGTTCCTGGACTATCTCGACAAGGGCCTCGTCGACCGGATCGCCGTGGGCGATCAGTACATCACCGGCTTCTTCAAAGAACCGCAAGCGGGAAAGACCCAGTTCGTCACCCCGCGCGTCGACCCGGCGATCGCCAACGATCTGGCCAAGCGCGGGGTTCAGTTCACGGGCGTGGTCGAGACCACGTTCTTGCGCGATCTGTTGTCTTGGGTCGTCCCGGTTCTCGTCTTCTTCGCGATCTGGGCCTTCGTCTTCCGGAAGTTCGCCGAGAAGCAAGGGCTCGGCGGCTTCATGTCGGTCGGGCGATCCAAGGCCAAGATCTACGTCGAGAAGGACACCAAGGTGACCTTCGACGACGTGGCCGGGGTCGACGAAGCCAAAGCCGAGCTCAAAGAGATCGTCGAGTTCCTCAAGAACCCCAAAGAATACGGTCGGCTGGGCGCCCGCATTCCCAAAGGCGTGCTCCTCGTGGGTCCGCCCGGGACGGGCAAGACGCTCCTCGCCCGCGCCGTCGCCGGCGAGGCGGGGGTGCCCTTCTTCTCGATCTCGGGTTCCGAGTTCGTGGAGATGTTCGTGGGCGTGGGCGCCGCGCGCGTGCGCGACCTGTTCGAGCAGGCGCGCAAGGCGGCGCCGGCGATCATCTTCATCGACGAGCTCGACGCGCTCGGTCGTGCGCGCAGCACGCTCACCGGCATCGGCGGGCACGACGAGCGCGAGCAGACCCTGAACCAGCTCCTGGCCGAGCTCGACGGCTTCGATCCCTCGGAAGGGGTGGTGCTGTTGGGCGCCACCAACCGGCCGGAGATCCTCGATCCCGCGCTTCTGCGCGCCGGACGTTTCGATCGTCAAGTGCTGGTCGACCGGCCGGACAAGAACGGGCGCATCCAGATACTCAAAGTCCACATCAAGAAGATCAGGATCGCTGCTGACGCAGACATCGAGAAGATCGCGGCGATCACCACCGGATTTTCGGGTGCCGATCTCGCCAATCTCGTCAACGAAGCGGCGCTGCTCGCCACCCGCCGGCGCGCGGACGCGGTGACGATGGAGGACTTCACGCAGGCGGTGGAGCGGATCGTGGCGGGGCTGGAGAAGCGCAACCGCGTGCTCAATCCGCGCGAGCGCGAGATCGTGGCCTATCACGAGACGGGGCACGCGCTCGTGGCGCTCGCGCTCCCGGGCACGGACACCGTGCACAAGGTCTCGATCGTCCCGCGCGGGGTGGGCGCTCTCGGCTACACCATCCAGCGGCCGACCGAGGATCGTTTCTTGATGACCAAAGACGAGCTCTTGAACAAGATCGCCGTGATCCTCGGCGGGCGCGCGGCCGAGAAACTCGTTTTCGGCCATCTTTCCACCGGTGCCGCCGACGATCTCGTGCGGGCCACGGACATCGCGCGAGCCATCGTCGCCCGCTACGGCATGGACGAGCGGCTGGGGTCCATCGCCTACGACGTCGAGCGCAGCCCCTTCTTGCAGCCCGCGCCCGGCCAGTTCGCCTTCGAACGCAGCTACAGCGAGGACACGGCGCGGGAGATCGATCTCGCCGTGCGTCGGATCGTCGATCAGCAGTTCGAGCGCGCACTGGCGATCCTCGCTCGCAACCGCGAGGTGCTCGAGCGCTGCGCCAAGGAACTGCTCCAGGTCGAAACCCTCGACGAGGCCGCGTTGCGCCGGCTCGCCGCGGGTCTGCAGCGCGAAAGCGAGCTCGAGAAGGCGGCCGCCTGAGCCTCACTCGGCCCGGGCGAAGCCGGCGGCGGCCAGGAGGTTGGCGGGCGAGAACGGTCGGAAGCGGAACACCACGTCGTGCCGACCGGGCGGCAAGGCGACCGCGCGGAACAGCAGATTGGCGCGCAACAGCTCCGCCGGCCGACCGTCGACCTCGACTTCCCAGCCCGGGTACCAGAGATCGTTGAGGACGAGGAACGCGCGGTAGGCGGTCGCGGCGCGCAGCTGGACCTCGGTGGTCCGGTACTGGACGATCTCGACCTCGGGCTCGACGACCGAGCCGTCGATGCGCGTCGCCCAGCGGTTCCATTCCGCCGGCTTGCGGTCGAGGATCACCGCTTGCTCGGGGTCGAGTGCCGGCCAGAGCCCGCGCGCCCGGATGCGGTCCTCGTCGAGGACGACACCGCGGCGGACCAGCATCGCCCGCGGCAGGGCCCAGGGATTCTCGTAGATGCGCACCGCGCCGTGGGCAGCGAGAAGCGGCAAGGTGCCGGGCGGAAGGCGCGGATCGAGCCGCTCGGGCTCGACCGTGGTGACGAGGAGGCGGGGGCCCAGGAGACGCACGAGGGGTGCCGCATAGCCGGGGGCGAACGCGGTGAACCGACGCACCGGGCCGTGGCTGTTCTGCTCGACCCCCAAGAGCTCGCCGTAGGCCCGCAGGCGCAGAGGACCGTAACCGAGGGTGTTCTCGACTTCCCAGAGCGTGGAGGCTTTCTGCCAATATCCCCCGAGGCCGATCATCTCGACCCGGGCGCGGTGCGCCCCGCCGCTCGCATCCGCGACGAGCGAGGCGAGGAGCGTACCGAGCGGGCCGTTCTCGATCTGCGCGAGCTCCCGGCGATCGCCGGCCGAAGCGGCGTTGAGCGCCGTGCCGACGTTGTGCAGGCGCAGATCGAGGAGCGCCGCCGCCACGAGCGGAGCGGCGAGCCAGGGCCGACGCGGGAGTTCCTCGACGACGCGCACGGCGATCGCGACGAGCACGAGGCTCGTGGCGAGGACCGGCCAGCTCTGCCCGAAGGCGTCGAAGGCACGGGCGAACGCGAGCCCCGCGGCGAGCCCGGCCACGAGGATCGCGCCGCTCAGGATCAGGCGGAAACGACACGGGCGAGCCGGCTCCTCGAGGGCGCGGTTCAAGAGCATCCCGGCGAGAACGGCCGAGGCCAGGTTGACCAGAAACGCGGCGTCGGCCGGGCGGCGGAAACGGTCCACCCCCGGCACCCACTCGAAGGCGAAGCGGAAGAAGGGCGTGTGCTCGCCGAGCGCGTACAAAAGGGCGATCGCCGCGAGCCACGCCCAGAAACGCAGCGCGGGCTCGGCCAGCCTCCCGAGCACCGAGCCCTGCCAGAAGAGAAGGGCGGCGGGCACGATGCCGAGGTAGAGGAAGTTGGTCGCCCGATCGGTGAGGTCGCAGCACGGCCACACCAAACTGTTGGGCCCCCAATAGCGTAGATGCGAGCCCAACGAACCGAGGAAGTCGGCGGCGAAGAGAGTGAGGAGATTGATCGGATGCAGCGAGCCTCGGGCGGCCTCGGCGAAGTCGATCGCCGGACGATTGGAAAGCCGCGCGAGCTGCATCGTCAAAAGAACCGGCACGGCGGCGAGCGCGATCAGGATCGCACCGCTCGCGACGAGATACATCAGCCGCTCGCGCAGCCACGGGATCGGACGCTCGGCCTCGAACCAACGGTACAAGAACAGGCCGAGCAACGTCCAAACGCCCAACATCGCGAGCTGATTGCGGCCCGACACCACGAGGGCGGCGACGAGAGCGAAGCCGAGCGCGGAACGGAAACGAGGCCGGCGGAGGAGATCGTCGAGAAGGGCGAGCGCGAGGACGAGCCAACCGTACGTGAGGACGAGGCCCACGTGCTGCAGCCGGGCCCCCACCGCCCCGCCGATCATCGCGACGAGCGCCGCGAGCAGCGCACCTTCCGCCCGCGAGCCCGCGCCGCGGAACCACAAGAGCACGCCGACACCGGGGATCAGAAGGTGGACGAGGAGCACCGCGTCGACCCGGTGCATCGAGGGCTCGGGGTCGAGGAGCGCGAGGAGCGCGAAGAGGGGCTCGAAGATCAGCGACTGCGGGTCGGCGACGAGCGGCCAGCCGCCGAACACGAAGGGGTTCCACAGCGCCGATTGGCCGCTGTGCCAGGCCCGGGCGAGGAAGCGGACGGTGGGATAGAATTCCGTCTTGGCGTCCCAAGGAACCAGGGCCCCGCCCAGGATCCAGGGCGCGACGAGGACGAACCAGCCGGCGAAGAGCGCCGGCCAGGCGAGCCACCAGGGCAGCGCCCGCGTCCGCGCGAGACCGCGCAGCCGCGCCCCGAGCTCGCGCCCGAAAAGATAAAGCGCCGCGGGCTCCGGCTCGGGCGCGATCGCTCGGAAACGGAGATCCTGGTCCTGACGCACGTCCGCTCGCTCGCTCCCGGACGCGCGCTCGGGACCCGTCCGCCCCGCGGACCGGACGCGAGCTCTTCGGCGTTTCCTCCGGGGCCGGCGGAGCTATGTCGCCGGCGCATTCCCGCCGCAAGCCGGGTGCGGCACCGAGCGCGACACGCTGTGGCGCCCGCGCCTCAGTACCAGGACCCCGGCCAGTGCCAGCGGGGGGTGGGGTGGACCCGGCGGCGCGGCGGTGGCACCGCGATCCGCTCGGGCAAGACGAACACGGGCTCGAAGCGTTCGTAGAGGTCCAACAGCCGCTTGATCCGCTCTTCGGTCGGCGGATGGGTGCGCAACAGCGAGGGTACCGGGATCCGCCGGCCGGGGAAGAGGATCTCCTCCCAGTACCGGCCCTGATAGCGCTCGAGCTTGGCGAGCGCGGAAGCGAGACCGCGCGGATCCCCCGTCAGACCCGCGGCGTCGAGATCGGCGTCGAACTCGCGGGCGCGCGAGAGCGCGAGCTGCAACAGCCCCACGATCGTGGGCGCGAAGACCAGGAGCAGGACGACGAGCCAGGGGACGACCGCCTGGCCCGCGAGCACGAAGGGGAGATTGATCAGCAGCAACAGCTGACCCAGCCAGGAAAGCAGGCTCGTGAGCCGGCTCACGAGATCGGCGAGGCCCATGATCCACAGATCGTCGTTGCGGATGTGGCTGAGCTCGTGCGCGATCACCCCGGCGAGCTCGCGCGCGCTCAGAGCCTGCAAGAGCCCGTCCGAAAGGCAGATCGCCGCGCGATCGCGCCGGCCGACGGCGAAGGCGTTGAGGATCGCCGAGGGTAGCCAATAGAGCCGGGGTACGCGCTCGAGCCCGGCGCGCGCGCTCAAGCGGCGCAACAGTTCGTAGCCCTCGGGGAACTCGGCGGGACGGATCGGCACGGCGCCGTAGGCCCGCATGACCCATTCGGGGGCCACGCTCGGCATGAACAGAAGCGACAGCCCGGCCCACACCAGAGTCCAGAAAACGCCGCTCCAACCCCAGAGGAGATACGCGCACAGGCCCAGGATCAGGAGCATGGCGGCGACGAGGAGCGCGGATTGCGCGAGGTTGCGCAGCTTGTGCCGGCGGCGCTGGCGCTCGCTCAGCACGAACACCGGGACGCTCGCGATCATCCCTCCTCGCCCCGCGCGGCCGCGTGCTACAGTGGCCGCCACGAAAGGGAGGTTGGGGGATGTCGGGCAGCGGAGCAAGCCCGGGCGCGCTCGCGCGCATGACGGTGGTCGAGGGCGACATCACGACCCTCGACGTCGAAGCGATCGTGAACGCCGCCAACGAGCGGTTGGCGCCGGGAGGGGGCGTGAGCGGGGCGATCCATCGCGCCGCCGGTCCCGAGCTCGCCAAGGCCTGTGCCAAGATCGGCCATTGCCCCACGGGCGATGCGGTGATCACCCCGGGCTTCGGCCTCAAGGCGCTGTGGGTCATCCACGCCGTGGGCCCGATCTGGCACGGCGGGACCGCCGGCGAGGACGAGAAGCTCGCTTCCGCGTACCGACGCTCGCTCGAGCTGGCTCTCGATCACGAACTCGAAAGCGTCGCCTTTCCCGCCATCTCGACCGGGATCTACGGCTTTCCGCCCGAGCGCGCGGCGTCCATCGCCGTGCGCACGGTGGCCGAGTTCCTCGAGCGCGCGAGCTGGCCCCGAAGGGTGATCTTCTGCTGCTTCTCGCCCGAATCGGCGGCGCTGCACCGCGCCGCCCTCGAGCGTCTGGCCCGGGGCGAAGGCGCTTGAGCCTCGATCTTCTCTGCCTGGGCGAGCCTCTCGTCGAGCTCAACCAGGCGCGTCCGGGCGAGCCCTGGGTGCTCTTGGGCCACGGCGGCGATACCGCGAACGTCGCCGTCGCCGCCGCCCGCCTCGGGCTTCGGGTCGGCTACCTCACCCGCATCGGCACCGACGCCTTCGGCGAGTCCTTCCTCGAGCTGTGGCGCCGCGAAGGGGTCGACCATTCCGCCGTGATCCGCGACCCCGCGGCTCCCACCGGGGCCTATTTCGTCGGGCACGGCCCCACCGGCCACGGTTTCTCGTATCTCCGCTCCGGCTCGGCGGCGAGCCGGCTCGCTCCCGAGGACCTGCCCGAGGCCTATGTGCGCGACACCCGCGTCCTGCACGCCTCGGCGATCAGCCAAGCGATCTCGACTTCGGCCTGCGATGCCGTCTTCCGAGCCTTCGAGATCGTCCGCGCCGCGGGCGGACTCGTGAGCTACGACACCAATTACCGGGCACGTCTGTGGCCCGTGCCGCGAGCGCGCGCGATCGTCCGCGAAGCGGCCGCCATGGCTCACATCCTGCTACCCGCGCTCGACGACCTGCGCGCGCTCCTCGGGCTCGAGGACCCCGACGCCCTTCTCGACCGCGTCCTCGCCTGGGGGCCCGAGATCGTGGCCATGACGCTGGGTCCTCGCGGCGCCGTCGTGGCCACGGCCCGACGACGCGAGCGGTTTCCCGGCCATCGGGTGGAAGCGGTCGACGCGACGGGCGCGGGCGACGCCTTCGACGGGGCGTTCCTCGCCGAATATCTGCGCACGGGCGATCCCTTCCGCGCCGGCCGCTTCGCCAATGCCGCGGCGGCGCTGGCGACCACCGGTTTCGGCGCCGTCGCCCCGCTGCCCACGCGCGCGCGGGTCGAGGCGCTCTTGCGCGCTGCGGAGGGCACCGAATGAGCGACCCGGTCCTCATCGGCATCGACTGGGGGTCGAGTTCTTTTCGCGCCTTTCTCGTCGACGCGCGAGGTGCGGTGCTCGCGCGGATCGCCACCCGCGACGGCGTCCTCGCCGTTCCGCCCGGCGGCTTCGACGCGACGCTCGTGCGCCTTCTGGGCGCCTGGTTCGAGGCTCATCCGCGGCTGCCGGTCTTGGCTTCGGGGATGGTCGGGAGCCGGCAGGGTTGGCACGAGGTCGCCTATTTCCTGTGCCCCGTGAGCCCCCGAGCCCTCGCCGGGGCGCTTCTGCCGGTCCTCTCATCCTCGGGTCGCATCGTCAACCTCGTCCCCGGCCTGTGCGCCCGCGACCGCCGGGGCCTGCCCGACGTCCTGCGCGGAGAGGAGGTCCAGGTCATCGGCGCGCTCGACGAGTTCCCGAACGCTCGGCTTCTGTGCCTGCCGGGCACGCACAGCAAATGGGTGCGCATTCGCGCCGGGATCATCGAAAGCTTCACGACCTTCATGACCGGGGAGCTGTTCGCGGTCCTCAAGGACCATTCGATCCTCGGTCGGTTGGCGGTGGAAGCCGCCGAGGACGAGGCGGCTTTCTCGCGCGGCGCCGAGATCGGTCTGGCAGCCGAGCCCGAGCGCGGGGGCACGCTCCGACGGCTCTTTTTCGCCCGCTCCCTCGCGCTCGCCGACGAGCTCGCCCCGGAAGCCGTGGCGTCCTTTCTTTCCGGTCTTCTCGTCGGCTGCGAGATCCGCGAGGCGACGGGGATCGTCGGGGCGGAAGACGAGGTCGTGCTCGTGGGCGAGCCGGAGCTCTGTCGGCGCTGGGAGCGGGTACTCGTGCTCGCCGGACGCTCTTGTGCGATCGCTTCGAGCGAGGCCGCGGCGCGCGGCCAGCTGCGGCTCGCGCGCTTGGCCGGCCTTTTGGGGAAGGGCTCGGCGTGAAAGACGATCCGACGCCGCCACCGGGTCTGCCCGATCCGCCCCTGATCGCCATTCTGCGCGGGCTGCGGCCGGAAGAAGCGATCGCGGTGGGAAGCGCGCTCCTCGAGGCGGGGTTCCGGATCCTCGAGGTGCCCCTCAACTCTCCCGACCCCTTCGCGAGCATCGGTCGTTTGGCGCGCGGTTTCGGGGATCGGGCGCTCGTCGGCGCCGGCACCGTGCGCCGAGCGGAGGAGATCGAGCGGCTCGTGGACGCGGGCGGGCGTCTGCTCGTGACCCCGCACGCCGATCCCGCCCTGATCCGCGCCGGTGTGGCGCGCGGGCTCGTGACCGTGCCCGGGATCGCCACCCCGACCGAAGCCTTCGCGGCGCTCGACGCCGGAGCGGTGGCGCTGAAGCTCTTCCCGGCCGAGATGCTCGGCCCGGCGGTGGTGCGCGCGCTCCGCGCCGTCCTGCCCGCCGAGGTCGCGCTTCTCCCGGTGGGCGGGATCACCCCCGAGAACCTCGCCGCCTACCGCGCCGCCGGTGCCAGGGGTTTCGGCATCGGCTCCGCGCTCTTCCGGCCGGGCGATCCCCCGGCGCGGGTGGCCGAGCGCGCTCGCGCCTTCCTCGACGCCTGGCGGGCCGCGAGCCCCGGCTCAGCGTAACTGGAGGTTCAAGGGCGGCTGCGCCGGCGCGGCCGGGCTCTGAGCGGGGCTCGGGGCCTGGCGCGGGGGGCTCGCTGCGCGCTGCTCGCGCGGAGGCTGGGCTTGCGGACGCGGGCGCTCGGACGCGGCGGGCGCCGCCGCGCGCTGCGGCTCTTCCAGAAGTCCGGCCTGACGCGCCTCGAAGAAGAGCTTGAAGAGCGTCTCTTGATCGGGAAGGCCGGTTTTCCTCAGGCCCGAGCGTTCCTGGTAGGCCTCGAAAGCGGCCTGGGTCTTGGGCCCCCAGGAACCGTCCGCCTTGCCCTGCAAGAAGCCCTGCTTGATCAACAGCTCTTGCGCGCGGCGGATCGTTTCTTGGTAGTGTTTGAGGGTGCGGTCGCCGACCTTGATCTCGACCACGGGCGAGCGCTGGGCGAGCTTGAAGGGTCGGATCAGGTCCTCGATCGCCTTGGCCGCCTGGATCAGGCGATGGCTCTCGTTCTGCGAGCAATAGCGGGCGGTGAGCTCGAACAAAACCACCGGGGACTGCCAAGAAGCGATGTCATAAGTTTGCGGCGTGGCGTCGTTGAGCCCGGTGAGATATCCCTCGAGCCAGTTGATCCAGGCCTCCACGCCCGGCTTTTTCTCTTTGAACGCCTGCATGAGCGCCCCGCAGGTCTCGTTGCCGAGACCCTTGACGGCGAAGCTGCCGTCCTTGTCGCGAGCGAAGAGCGGACCGCTCGCCGAAAGCACGAGCGCGAGCGCCGCCGCGCCGGCACGGATCGGGTCGTTCATGGTCCTCCTCGGATCGGAGAGGGATCGCACCGGCACCGCCGACCGGCCGTCCGTCCGTCTCGCGCGGCCGGGGAGCGGTTCCGACCGCGGTCCAACCGAGGCGCATCATGCCCCCCGCGCGCCCCTTGTCCAGGGGCCACGGCTCAGGCCGCGGCGCGTTCGATGCGATGCGCCTGCTCGCGTCCCGGAACCCGGGAATGCGCCGGTCGGGCCTGCGACGACGCGGCCGAGGCCGCCACCGGGGCGGTGCTCGGCGGCGGTTTCGCCTCCTCCCGGGAAACCGGCGCGACCCCGGCCGCGGGCTGCGCGCCGCCGGCGAGCGGAGGCGCGATCCGTTCGCACAGGCGATCGAAGAGTTCGGCCAGCTCGGCCGGCTCGAGCGCGAGCTCCTCGGCCGGCTCCGGCCGTTGCGCCTGGAGCCGGGCGAGCCGCGCCTCGGCCGCCGCGAGATCGCGCTCGATGCGCGCCCGACAGCGCGCGAGCGTGGCGAGGCTCGGCATCCCCGCGACCGACCGGCCGGCCGCGAGCGCGCACAGCACGCGTTCTTCGAGGAGATCCAGGCGGCGCTGGCGCCAGAGCGCGGCGGCGATCGCCTCCACGAGCGCGTGCTCGACGGCATCGACCGGCCGGTAGCGCGCTTCCAACGCCAGCCGCAGCTCGGCGAAGCTGCGCGCTTCCTCGCCCTCGAGCAGATCGGCGAGGCCGCTCGCCGACTTCGGGGGCGCGGCGGCCCCTTCGTCGAAGGTCGCTTCGCGCGGCTCGCGGACGTCGGTCCTCGCGATCTCGGCCATGGCTCGCTCCTGCTCCGTTCACGAGGAAACCGTAGCAGTCTTTAGGTATTTCGTCAACCACTGACGCGAACCGGTCGACGGTTCGGATCGCGTGCCCACGGATCGGAGATCGCTCCGCGCGGACGCCGCGCTCCAGGGGTTCCGGCTCAGCCGCCCAGAAGAGCGAGCTCCGAGGGATGGCCGATGCGCCGCAGGAGCGCCGCCCTGAGCTTCATGAGCGCGCGGTGCTCGATCTGGCGGACGCGTTCCTTGGAGATGCCGAGCCTGGCCCCGAGTTCCTCGAGGGTGCGACCGTCCTCGCGCAGCCGGCGCTCGCGGATGATGATCTGCTCGCGCTCGCTGAGCTCGGCGATCGAAGAGGCGATCCAGGCCGAACGCGTGCGGCCGTCTTTGAGCTCGGCCACCGTCTCTTCGGGGTTCGGGCGGTCGTCGGCGAGAAAGTCCTGCCAGGCGTCGTCGCCGTCCTCGCCGATCGCGGCGTTCAAGGACTGATCCGGCGCCGAGAGGCGCATCTCCATGTCCTCGACGTCGCTGCGGCTGACCCCGAGCTCCTCGGCGATCTTGCTTCGTCCCTCGTCGTCCAAGCGACCGCCGGTGGCTTCCTCGATCTTCGCCCGCAGGCGGCGCAAGTTGAAGAACAGCGACTTCTGGGCGGCGGTGGTTCCGGTGCGCACCACCGACCAGTTGCGCAGCACGTAGTCCTGCATGGCGGAGCGGATCCACCAGGCGGCATAGGTGGAAAAACGGACCTCGCGTTCGGGCTCGAAGCGCGCGGCCGCCTGCATGAGCCCGACCACGCCCTCCTGCACGAGATCGGCCTGCGACAGCCCGTAGTGCTTGAACTTGCTCGCCATGCTGATGACGAGCCGCATGTAGGATTGGACGAGCTCGTGCAGGGCCTTCTCGTCGCCGTGCTGCCGCCAGCGGATCGCGAGCTCGCGCTCGTGGTCGCGTTCCAGAAGCGGTGCGGCCATCGAATCGCGCACGAGCTTGCGGTTGGCGCGGTCGGTGTCCGCCGTCTCCGACAACACCACCATGGGGCCTCCGTACCAGCGCCGGAACCGAGAGCTTCTCCTCGGCCCGGCTGCCCCAGTATACGGGACCGATTTGGTCCTGGATCAATGGGCGGACGCCCCACATGAACGCGCGGCCGCCCCCCGACCGCCGGACGTCACCGTCAACGGTTTGAAAAGAACCGAGGTTCGGCGTGGGCCGGACGAGCGGCTGACGAGGATTTCACGCGCCGGCCATCACCCCCCGAGCCTCAGAGAATGCGGCAGGCGCGGGCGAAGGACAGGCGCGGGTTGCGCGGATGGAGGCGGCTGCGGTCGCCGTAGCCGAGGTTGCAGAGGAAATTCGAACGGTACCGCCCGTCCGGGAAGAACTCCCGATCGACCATGGCGTTGTCGAAGCCGGACATCGGCCCGCAATCGAGGCCCAGGGCGCGCGCGGCGAGGATGAAGTATCCGGCCTGCAGGGTCGCGTTGCGGAAGGCGGTCACTTCCGCCTTGCGCGCGTTCTCGGGCCCCGCGAACCAGGCCACCGCCTCCGGCTCGTGCGGGAAGAGTTCGGGGAGGAGCTCGTAAAACCGCGTATCGTAGGCGAGGATGGCGGTCACCGGCGCCGCCATCGTCTTGGCCACGTTGCCCTCGGAAAGCGCCGGCTCGAGACGCTTCTTGGCCTCTTTGCTCTTGAGGAAGAGCACGCGCAGCGGCTGGCCGTTGGCGCTCGTCGGACCGAGCTTGACGAGATCCCACAGCTCCTCGAGCAGAGAATCGGGGACGTCGCGATCGAGCCAGTAGGAAAAGGTACGGCCGGAATAGAACAGGAGATCGCGACCCTCCTCGCTCAAGACCCGATCCGCCATCGACCACCTCGCTCGCAGCCGCACACAGCCGACGAATTAGAGCGCCGGCGCGCGCCGACCAGTGCCACCGCCCTCGCAACGCCAAACCGCGCGCGAGCGAAGAAGGCGGGGCCCGCGACCGCCCCGGGCGCCTCGCCGCGCGTCCGCTCGGCTACCCCTCTCGGCTCGCGCGCACGGCTCCGCGGCCCGCGCTCACGCCCGGCCCTGCGCTTCGCTCTGCGCCAAGAGCATCCGCAAGACATAGGGCAGGATGCCGCCGTGGCGCATGTACTCGACCTCTTCGGCCGTATCGACGCGGGCGCGCAGCCGGATGGTCCGCGTCGAGCCGTCCTCGCGGTGGATCACCGCCTCCAAGAGCTTGCGCGGTTCGAGCCCGGCGGAAAGGCCCAGGACGTCGATCACCTCGCTGCCGTCGAGGCCCAGGGTCTTGCGGTTCTCGCCGTCCGTGAACTCAAGCGGCAACACCCCCATCCCCACGAGGTTGGAGCGATGGATGCGCTCGAAGCTCTCGGCGATCACCGCCTTCACGCCCAGAAGAGCCGGACCCTTGGCCGCCCAGTCGCGCGAGCTGCCCGCACCGTATTCCTTGCCGCCGACGACCACGACGGGCACGCCGCGCTCCTTGTAGCGCATCGCGGCATCGTAGATCCACATCTCCACACCGTCGGGCTGCAAAATCGTGCGGCCGCCTTCCTTGCCGCCCAACATCTCGTTCTTGATGCGGATATTGGCGAAGGTGCCGCGGACCATCACCTCGTGATTGCCGCGCCGTGCTCCGTACTGGTTGTAATCCTTGGGCTGCACGCCGAAGCTCTCGAGGTAGAGCGCCGCCGGAGTGCCGCGCGCGATCGAGCCCGCCGGACTGATGTGGTCGGTGGTGATGCTGTCGCCCAGGATCGCGAGGATCCGCGCTCCCCGGATATCGGGGAGAGCGACCTCGGGCTCCCGACGCATGCCGTCGAAGTAGGGCGGACGGCGCACATAGGTGCTGCGCTCGTCCCAGGCGTAGGTGAGCCCCGCCTCTTCGGGTCCGATCCGCTCCCAGTGCTCGTCGCCCGCGAACACTTCCGCGTACGACTTGCGGAAGAGATCGGCGCTCACCGCCTCGCGGATCGCCGCCGCGACCTCGGCCGGGCTCGGCCAGATGTCGGCGAGACGGATCGGTGTTCCGTCCTTGCCGATGCCGAGCGGCTCGCGGGCGAGATCGCAGCGGATCGACCCGGCGAGCGCGTAGGCCACGACGAGCGGGGGGGAAGCGAGGTAGTTGGCCTTGACCTGCGGGTGCACCCGGCCCTCGAAGTTGCGGTTGCCGGAGAGCACCGCCGCGACGACGAGCTTGCCCTCCTCGATCGCGCGCGCGACCGGCTCGGGCAGGGGCCCGGAATTCCCGATGCAGGTCGTGCAGCCGTAACCCACGAGGTCGAAGCCGATCGCATCGAGATAACGCTGCAGGCCTGCCCGCTCGAGATAATCGGTGACCACTTTCGAGCCCGGGGCGAGGGAGGTCTTGACCCAGGGCTTGCGGTCGAGGCCTTTTTCGACCGCTTTCTTGGCGAGAAGACCCGCGGCCATCATCACCCCGGGGTTCGAGGTGTTCGTGCAGGTGGTGATCGCGGCGATCACCACGTCGCCGTGGCGCAGGCTGTAGTCGGTGCCCGCGACCGGCACCGCGGCCCGCGGATCGGCTCCGCCCAGAAGGCTCGGCAGAGCCTCCTCGAAATTCTTCGCCACCGCCGAGAGCGGCACGCGGTCCTGCGGCCGCTTGGGACCGGCGAGGGACGGTTCGACCGTCGCCAGATCGAGCTCCAAGAGATCGGTGAACACCGGGTCGGGCGAGCCGGGCTCGCGCCAGAGCCCCTGGGCCTTGGCATAGGCCTCGACGAGCGCGATCTGCGCCGGATCGCGGCCGGTGAGCGCGAGATACTCGAGGGTGATCCGGTCGATCGGGAAGAAGCCGCAGGTCGCGCCGTATTCGGGGGCCATGTTGGCGATCGTGGCGCGATCGGCGAGCGGCAGGTGGTCGAGGCCGGTTCCGCAGAACTCGACGAATTTGCCAACCACGCCCTTCTTGCGCAGAAGTTGCGTGATCGTGAGGACGAGGTCGGTGGCGGTCGCCCCTTCCGGCAGCTCGCCCACCAGCCGCACGCCCACGACTTCGGGGATCAGCATCGAGATCGGTTGGCCGAGCATCGCGGCCTCCGCCTCGATCCCGCCCACGCCCCAGCCGAGCACGGAAAGCCCGTTGATCATGGTCGTGTGGCTGTCGGTGCCGACGAGGGTGTCGGGATAGGCGATCTCGCGATTGCCCTCGCGCGCCGTCCACACCACCCGAGCCAGGTACTCGAGATTGACCTGATGGCAG
Organism: Geminicoccaceae bacterium; assembly: GCA_025062095.1. GTDB lineage: Bacteria > Pseudomonadota > Alphaproteobacteria > Geminicoccales > Geminicoccaceae > JANXAZ01. The sequence goes on along the minus strand of JANXAZ010000002.1, from coordinate 76,542 downwards.
ATGCCGGTGCCGGGCGGCACCACCCGGAAGTTCTCGAAGGCCCGGGAGCCCCAGCGCAAGAAGGCGTAACGCTCGGCGTTGCGCTCGTACTCGAGCTCGACGTTCTTCTTGTAGGCGTCGGGGGTGCCGAAGACGTCGACCTGCACGGAATGGTCGATCACCAGATCGACGGGCACCAGCGGATTGATCTTGCGGGGATCGCCGCCGAGCGCGAGCATCGCATCGCGCATCGCGGCGAGGTCGACGAGCGCGGGAACGCCCGTGAAGTCCTGCATGAGCACCCGCGCCGGGCGGAAGGCGATCTCGTGCTCGCTCGTGCGCGTCTTCAGCCATCGCGCCACGGCCTCGACGTCGGCGAGCGTGACCGTGCGGCCGTCCTCGAAGCGCAAGAGGTTTTCCAAGAGCACCTTGAGCGAGAACGGCAGCCGCTCGATCGGCCCGAGCTTCCGCGCCGCTTCGGCGAGCGAGAAATAGTCGAAGGCGACACCGCCGACCTCGAGCGTGCGGCGGACGCCCAGGCTGTCGGATCCCGTGATCTTCATCGCACTCGTCCCTCGTGCTCGCAGTCCTGGGAGCCGCGCGGCGGGGAGCGCCCCGGTCCGGCGGGGTCGTCCCGCATATAGACCCTCGGGCCGTCCGCTCCAACGCGGCAGGATCGCGCCGCCGCTTCCGGACCGGCCCCGAAGCGAGTAGGCGGGAGGCACCCTTCGAGGAGACCGCGCGTCGTGCTGCTCGCCCACGTTTCCGATCCCCACGTCACCTCCCCCGAGCGCAGAGCCTATCGCATCGTGGATACCGCCCGGGGGCTCGCGCGCACGATCGACACCTTGCTCGCCCGGCGTCCCCGGCCCGATGCCGTGATCCTCACGGGCGACCTCGCCTGCGACGGCCGCCCCGAGGAATACGCGCAGATCGCCCGCGAGCTCGAGCGGCTCCCGATGCCGGTCTTCGCCATTCCCGGCAACCACGACGAGCGCGGCGCCTTCCGCGCGCATCTGGTGCCCCGCTTCTGTCCGACCGAGGACCCGACGTTTCTGCAGTTCGCGGTCGAGCTCGACGACCTCGTCCTCATCGGGCTCGACACCCTCGTCGAGGGTTCGGAAGGCGGAGCGCTGTGCGCGCGGCGTCTCGCCTGGCTCGAAGCCGCGCTCGCGAAGGCGCGCGATCGATCGGTGGTCCTCGCCCTGCACCATCCGCCCTTCGCGACCGGCATCCCCTTCATGGACGCGATCGCGCTCGCCGCACCGGATCGGCTGGAAACGCTCGTGCGCGCGCACGGTCGGGTCGAGCGCGTGCTCTGCGGCCACGTCCACCGCTCGATCCAGACCCTCTGGGCGGGCACGCTCGCCTCGATCGCACCCGCCACCGCGCATCAGGTGGGCCTGGTCCTCGATCCGACCGCACCGTCCTCCTTCACCTTCGAACCCCCGGGGTTTCAGCTCCACCTCCGGCTGCCCGATGGGCGTTGGGTCACCCACCTCGTGCCGGTGGGCGACTGGCCGGGACCCTATCGGTTCGCCGAGTACGCCGCCGGCTGAGGTCTATTCCGCGGGCACCGGACGGGGCGGCGCGACGGCCGCGCCTTCCGCCTCGCGCCGCTCGCGCTCGGCCTGCTCGCGCACCCAGCGCGGCAACGTCCGGCGCGTGAAGAGCGTATAGGCCACGGGCACGACGTAGAGGGTGAAGAAGGTGCCCAGGCTCAGCCCGCCCGCGATCACCCAACCGATCGCCTGGCGCCCTTCCGCCCCGGCCCCGGTGGCGAGCGCGAGGGGGACGGACCCGAGCACCATGGCACCGGTGGTCATGAGGATCGGCCGCAGGCGCAGAACCGAGGCCTCGAGCACCGCATCCGCGATGGAGCGGCCGCGGGCGCGCAGCTGATTGGCGAACTCGACGATCAGAATGCCGTGCTTGGTGATCAGACCCACGAGCGTGACGAGGCCGATCTGGCTGTAGACGTTGAGGCTCTGGCCGGTGAGCTGGAGCGCGAGCAGGGCCCCGGTCATCGAGAGCGGCACCGTGAGCATGATTACGAAGGGATCGACCCAACTCTCGAATTGCGCCGCCAAGACGAGGTAGATGAAGACGAGCGCCAAAAGGAACACGATCCACAAACCCGTCGCCGACTGGCGGAACTCGCGGCTCTGGCCGTCGAGGTCGGTGACGATCGAAGGATCGAGCTTGGCGGCCTCGGCATCGAGAAAGGCGAGCGCCTCGCCCAAGGAGTAGCCGGGCGCGAGGGTGGCGGAGATCGTGGCCGAGCGCAGCTTGTTGAAGTGGTTGAGCTCTTTGGGCGCGACCTTTTCCTCGATGGTCACGAGGTTGGCCAAGGGCACCATGACCCCGCCCGCACCGCGCACGAAAATCTGCGAGAGATCGCCGGGCGTGGCGCGGTCTTGCGGCTTCACCTGGACCACCACTTCGTATTGCTTGCCGTCGCGCTTGAAGCGGGTGACCTGGCGACCACCGAGCATGGTCTCCACCGTCTGCCCGATGGTGCGCACGTCGATGCCCATGAGCGCCGCCTTCTCGCGATCGATCTGGACCGCGATCTGCGGCTTGTTGAGCTTGAGGTCGGTATCGAGGTTGAGAAGACCGGGATTGCGGCGCGCGGCGGCCAGGAGCTGCTCGACCGCGCGCTCGAGCACGGAATAGGGCTGCGAGGTCTGCAGCACGTACTGCACCGGCTTGCTCACCGGGCTCTGCCCGAGGGACGGCGGGTTGCTCGGGAAGGCGAGGATGCCCGGGATCTGGAACATCTTGGGGGCGAGCTCGCGGGTGACGTCCTGCTGTTTGACCGTCCGCTCGTCCCAATCCACCAATCGTCCGAAGCCGGTCACCCGCGCGACGTCGTTACCGAAGCCGATGACGACGAAGATCCGCTCGAAAAGCGGCTGGGAGCGGTAGACCTCCTCGATCATGCGGGCGTAGCGATCGGTGTAGGCGAGAGTGCTGCCCTCCGGAGCCACGCCGATCGTCACCACCGTGCCGCGGTCCTCCACCGGGGCGAGCTCGCTCGGCAGGCCCCGGAAGAAGAGCACGGCGAAGCCGGCGACCACGAGCGCGAGCGCGACGACCGCCGGCCGCACGGAAAGAGCGAAGGCGAGGCTCGCGCGATAAGCGCGGGTGAGCCCGGCCAGAAAGGCCTCGATCGCCCGATAGAAGACGTTGTGCCGCTGCTCGTGTCGGAGCAGGAGCGAGCACATCATCGGCGAAAGCGTGAGCGCGACGAAGCCCGAGACCAACACGGCTCCCGCCAGGGTGAGCGCGAATTCGACGAACAGCCGCCCCGTCCGCCCGGTCTGGAAGGCGATCGGCGCGTAGACCGCGGCCAGGGTGATGGTCATCGCCACGATGGCGAAGCCGATCTCGCGCGCCCCGTCGAGCGCCGCGCGGAAAGGCCGTTTGCCCATCTCGACGTGCCGCGCGATGTTCTCGAGCATCACGATCGCGTCGTCGACCACCAGGCCGACGGCCAGGACCATGGCCAGAAGCGTGAGCGTGTTGATCGAGAAGCCGAGCGCCCACATGAAGACGAAGGCGCCCACGAGCGAGACCGGGATCGTGACCAGCGGCACCAGCGTGGCCCGCAGCGATCTCAAAAAGAAGAAGATCACGAGAACGACGAGGACGATCGCTTCCACGATCGCACGATAAACGTTTTCGATCGCACGCTCGATGAAAATCGTGCTGTCGTAGCCGATCTCCGCCACTACTCCTTCGGGGAGGACCTCGCGGATCTTAGGGAGGACTTCGCGTACCGCAGCGGCCACTTCGAGCGGATTGGCGGTCGCCTGTTTGACCACCCCGACGGAGGTGGAGAGCCGACCGTTGAAGCGCGAGGTCACCCGCTCGTTCAGAGGCGCGATCTGGGCCTCGCCCACGTCTTTGAGGCGGACGAGATAACCGTCCGCGTCGCGGATGATGAGCTCGTTGAACTGCTCGACGGTCCTGAGATCGGTCTCGGCGAGGATCTCGAACTCGCGACCGCGGCTTTCGATGCGCCCGGCCGGTACCTCGATGTTCTGGCGCCGGAGCGCTTCTTCGACGTCCTGCGGGGTGAGCCCGTAGCCGGCGAGCCGCATCCGGTCGAGCCAGATCCGCATGGAAGGCTGCCGCTCGCCGAAAATGCGCACCTCGGCCACGCCCGGCAGATTCTGCAGCCGGTCCTTGACCAGCCGGTCGGCCATCTCGCTCACCTCCATCGGCCCGTGCCGGTCGGAGGCGAGCGCGATGTAGATGATCGGCTGCGAGTCGGCTTCGACCTTGCGGACCACCGGCTCGTCGGCGTCGTCGGGCAAGCGCGCGCGGGCCTGGGCCACGCGGTCGCGAACATCGGCGGCGGCGGCTTCCGGATCGCGATCGACGCGGAAACGCAAGTTGATCTGACTGCGCTCGGGCCGGCTCGAGGAGGTCATGACGTCGAGGCCTTCGATGCCCGAGAGCGCCTCCTCGAGCGGTTGCGTGATCCGACTTTCGATGATGTCGGCGGAAGCGCCGCGATAGGTGGTCTGGACCGAGACCACCGGCTCTTCGATCTTGGGGTACTCGCGCACCGGGAGCCGGCTCCAGGCCATCAGGCCGACGAGCAGGATCACCAGGCTCAGGACGGAGGCGAAGACCGGGCGGTGAACCGAGACGTCGGAGAGCAGCACGGGTCCCTCCCCTCAGCCCTGACGCCCCGGGATCTCCGGGGAGCGCGCGGTGGGAACCGGCGTCTCGCCGGTCCGCGGCGGCGTCTCCTCGAGCCGGCGCACGAGCGCCAGCGCACCGTCGCGGACCCGCGTGACCCCGGCGGTGACGACGAGATCGCCGGGCCTCAGACCCTCGACGATCTCGACCTCGCCGGGACGGCGCAGACCCGTCTTGACCGCCACCCGCTCGACTTTCTTGGGTTTGCCGTCGCCCTGATCGAGGAGACGGAAGACGAACTGTTCGGCTCCTTGCGGGACGAGCGCTTCTTCGGCGATCCAATAAGCTTCCGGCTTGGTCGACAGGGTGAGGCGGACGCGGGCGAAAAGTCCCGGCCGCAGGAGTTCGTCCGCGTTGGGGATCGTCGCGCGCACGACGAGCGCACGACCGCGCTCGTCGACCGCCGGATCGACGGCGGTGACGCGGCCCTCGAAGCTCCGGCCGGGAAAGGCGTCGACCGCGACGCGGATGCTGTTGCCGACCCGCACCGCGGGCAGGAAGAGTTCGGGGACGCGGAAATCGACCTTGATCGGATCGAGCTGCTCGAGGGTGGTGAGCTCGGTACCGGCGGCGACGAATTCGCCCACGCTCACCCGCCGCAGACCCACGCGCGCGTCGAAGGGGGCTCGGATCTGGCGCTTGGCGAGCTGCGCCTGAGCGAGCTCGACCGCCGCCTCGGCGATGCGGAAGGCGGCTTCGGCCTCGTCGAGGGCCCGCTGGGTGCCGACGTTGCTCCGCCGCAGCTCGCGCGCCCGCTCGAGATTGTTCTGGGCCAAGAACAGCCGCGCTCTCGCCTCGGCCAGGCTCGCCCGCTCCACGGAAGCATCGAGCTCGACGAGAAGCTGGCCGGCCGCGACCTTCCCGCCTTCCTCGAAATGGAAGGCGGCGACGCGCCCCGAGACTTCCGGCCGCACGCTCACCCGCTCGTTGGAAAGAAGCGTGCCCACCGCCTCGATCGAGATTTCGGCCGGTGCGACCTTGACCGCCATGGCTTCGACCGGCACCGGACCGCCGCCACCGCCCCGACCGGGGGCGGCGGCCTGCTGCTTGTGTTGCGCCGGTAGCGCCACGTACTGCCAATAGGCTCCGGCCGCGGCCGAGCCCAGCAACAAGACGACGAGGAGAGAGAGAACGGAGCGCAACACGCCGCGACCCCGGGGCTGGAGACCACCGCCTCAATCTAGGCGGGCGCGCGCTCCCGGGACAGCCCCCGTTTCGTAACAGTCCGTCGCGCCGCGATCGGGACGCGACCTCACTGGTTCATGGAGGCCCAGAACTCCTCGTTCGTCTTCGTGAACTTCATCTTGTCGAGGAGGAACTCGATCGCGTCGACCGTGCCCATGGGGTTGAGAATGCGCCGCAGCACCCACATGCGGGCGAGCGTGGCGCGATCGACGAGGAGCTCTTCTTTGCGCGTGCCCGACTTCTGAATGTCGATCGCGGGGAAGACGCGCTTGTCCGCCACCCGCCGATCGAGCACGATCTCGGCGTTGCCGGTGCCCTTGAACTCCTCGAAGATCACCTCGTCCATGCGCGAGCCGGTGTCGATGAGCGCGGTGGCGATGATCGTCAAGGAGCCGCCGCCCTCGATGTTGCGCGCGGCGCCGAAGAAGCGCTTGGGACGCTGCAGAGCGTTGGCGTCGACGCCACCCGTGAGGACCTTGCCCGAAGAGGGGACCACGGTGTTGTAGGCGCGCGCGAGCCGGGTGATCGAATCCAACAGGATCACCACGTCGCGTCCGTGCTCGACCAGGCGCTTGGCTTTCTCGATCACCATCTCGGCGACCTGGACGTGGCGCGTGGCCGGCTCGTCGAAGGTCGAGGAGACGACCTCGCCGCGCACGGTGCGCTGCATGTCGGTGACCTCTTCCGGCCGCTCGTCGATGAGCAGCACGATGAGGAACACCTCCTTGTGATTGTGCATGATCGCGTGCGCGATGTTCTGCATGAGCATCGTCTTGCCGGTCCGCGGCTGGGCGACGATGAGCGCACGCTGACCTTTGCCCAGGGGGGCGACGATCTCGATCACGCGGGTGGAGAGGTCTTTTTGGCCCGGGATCTCGAGATTGAGCTTCTCGGTCGGGTAATACGGCGTGAGATTGTCGAAATGCACCCGGTGCCGCGCGACCTCGGGCGGATCGAAGTTGATCGAATCCGCGCGCACCAGGGCGAAATAGCGCTCGCCCTCCTTGGGCGCCCGCACGAGACCCTGGACCGTGTCGCCGGTGCGCAGGCCGAAGCGGCGGATCTGCGAGGGGGAAACGTACACGTCGTCCGGACCGGCGACGTAATTCGCATCGGGAGAGCGCAGGAAGCCGAAGCCGTCCTGCAGGATCTCGAGGACCCCTTCGCCGCGGATCGGGATGTCGGAAGCCGCGAGCTGCTTGAGAATGGCGAAGACCAGATCGCCTTTCTTGAGCGTGCTGGCTCCCTCGATCCCGAGCTCCTCGGCGTACTTGAGGAGTTCGGTCGCCGATTTCCTCTTGAGCTCGGTGAGGTTGATCGCCGGGGTCTCGGGAGGGATCGCCGGACCTTCGGCCGTCTCTTCCACCGGGCGCACCTCGATCCGCTCCGCGGGCCGCGCCTCGGGCCGCGTCTCGCGCCCGCGCGGCTCGAGCTTGAGCGGCGGCCGCGGCGGGAAGCGCGGCTCGCGCCGATCGCGCAGCCGCGCTTCGGCGTCGCTTTGCGCCGGCGTCTCGCTCGTCGCTTCGCTCGCGCCGCGAAGCCCGGGCTCGGAGGCGGCGGGCGCGCTCTCGGCCGGCGCGCCGCCTTCCGCGACCGTGGCCTTCGGCGCTTCGCCGCTCGCTTCGGCGGGGCTCGAGGGTTCCGGCCGGCGCTCCGCCGGCGGCTGCAGGAACGCCGGGATGTGTCCCATCTCCGCGCTCGCCGCGGGCTGCGCCTCGGCCGGCCGCTCCGCCCGCGCCCGGGCGCGGCGCCGGCGCGGCGCCGCCGCCTCGCTCGCGGGGCCGGCGTCCTCGGCGAAGGGCAACTTACCCTCGGTCAAATCGCTCTCGGCCAACGTCGTCGTCCCAGATTGCCGGCACGCCCATCGAGCCGGCCTCAAAACGGCTTCAAGACGGCGAGGACCACGATGCCGATGAACAACACCGTCGGCACCTCGTTGAGGATCCGGAAGTAGCGCGCCGAACGATCGCGCCGATCGGCGGCGAACTCCCGGACGTGGCGGGCCAGAAGACCGTGGGTCGCGAGCATCGCGAGCACGAGCGCGAGCTTGGCGTGCAGCCAACCGTCGCGCCATTGCGCCTGGGCGGTGGCGAGCCACGCTCCCGCCGCGACGGTCACGAGCATGGCCGGCGTGGTGATCGCCTTCAAGAGGCGTCGCTCCATGACCTTGAAGGTCTCGGAGACGGGCGAGCCGGTCGAGGTGTCGGCGTGATAGACCATCAGGCGCGGCAGATACCACATCCCCGCCATCCAGGCGGCGAAGGCCACGATGTGCAGCGCCTTGAGCCAGAGCAGGCCGCTCGTCATCGTCTCGTTGTCACGGAGGCCGCCGATGCCCCGCTCGCCCGATCGACGAACGGGCGGCTCGTGGTCTCGGGATCGCCGACGCGCGCTCGGAACCCGTCCGATCGGCCGTAACCACGACGCTCTTCACATCGCCCGTCCGCACCCGGATTTCAAGGACTCGACGAGCCGCGCCAGGCGTTCGGGCGGCGTTTCGGGCAGTACTCCGTGGCCGAGGTTGAACACGTGCGGCCGCGCCGCGGCGGCCGCGACGATCGCCCGCGCCTCCTCCACAAGCGCCTCTTCCGGGCCGAGCAGCGCCACCGGATCGAGATTGCCCTGAAGCGCGAGCGGCTCGGAGCCCTCCAGCGCTCGTGCCGCCCAGGCCATCGGCACGCTCGTGTCGAGGGCCAGAGCGTTCGCGCCGAGCTCGCGATAGTGCAGAAGGTTCGCTCCCACCCCGCGCGGGAAGAGAACGATCGGCACCTCCGGATGGCGGCTGCGCAAGGCGGCGACGATCCGTCGGGCCGGCTCGATGCACCAGCGCCGCAACTCGCTTTCGGGCAGGACCCCGGCCCAGCTGTCGAAGAGCTGCACCGCCTCCGCCCCGGCCGCGATCTGCCGGTCCAGGAAGGCGAGCACGGCGTTTTCCAGGACCTCCACGAGGGCGGCGAAGAACGCCGGCTCGCGCCGCGCGAGCGCGCGCGCCCGCACGAAGTCTTTCGCGCCGCGGCCTTCGACGACGTAGGCGGCGAGGGTCCAGGGCATGCCCGCGAAGCCGATCAGCGTCACGAGCGGGGGCAGGGCGCGGCGCAGCCGGCGCAGCGTCTCGTACACCGGCTCGAGGCGTTCGTGCAGGCGGGTCGGATCGAGCCGCGCGAGCTCGCGCGGACCCTCGATCGGGGCCAGCCGAGGTCCTTCGCCTTCCACGAAGACGACCTCGACCCCCAAGGCGTGGGGAACGACGAGGATGTCCGAGAACAGGATCGCCCCGTCCAGCGCGAAGCGGCGCAGGGGCTGGAGCGTGACTTCGACCGCGAGCTCGGGATCGTAGCAGAGGTCGAGAAAGCCGCGTGCCCGCGCCCGGATCGCGCGATACTCGGGAAGGTAGCGTCCGGCCTGGCGCATGAACCAGACCGGCGGCGGATCGAGGCGCCGGCCGCGCAAGACGGCGAGGAGGGGCTTTTCCGCCCTTTCCGGCTGGTCGATCCCCGGCGCATCGGCCATCGAAGAGTCTTCTTTCTTCGAAGAAGGAGGCTGTAGGAGCGAAGGCGCGAAAACCGGGGACGCAACGGTTCCCACCGTTTCTCCCGGCTCCGTCCCGCGATCCGTTCGCACGTCGGCCGCGCGCGGACAAGTAGGGGGACGAAGCCCCCGCGCGCCGAAGAAGAGCCCGGGGGAAGCGGACTTGCCGCGGCGGTGGATCACGGGGATAATTCTCGGACGATCGGCTGTTCCCGGGACGGCTCGACGGCGAGGGCCGCGCGGCACGAAGGAGTGGAGAGAACCGGGGAACGGGCCGCGGGCGCCCCGCCGGGTTTCGTTCTCCGGGATCCGCGCGGAGGCCGCTCCCCCGTTCGTCCCCGGTCTTTTCCGGAGGGTTTCGTTGCGGCTGCACCTCCATCTCATCTCCGATTCGACCGGCGAGACCGTGACCACGGTCGCCCGCGCCGCCGTGTCCCAGTTCGAAGACGTGACCCCGGTCGAGCACGTCTGGTTCTTCGTGCGCACCCGCAATCAACTCGAGAAGGTGCTCCCGATCATCGAGACCCTACCGGGCCTCGTGCTCTACACCCTGGTCTCGCCCGAGCTGCGCCATCTTCTCCAGGAACACTGCCGGCGTCTGGGGATCCCCTGCGTGGCGGTTCTCGATCCGGTGATGGAGGCGCTCACGCGGCTCGTGGGTTCGGCCGGACGACCCCAGATCGGCCGTCAGCACGCGATGGACGAAGGCTATTTCAGCCGCATCGAGGCCATGAACTTCGCCATGCGCCACGACGACGGCCAGTTCGCCGAGGAACTCGAGGAGGCCGACGTGGTCCTGGTCGGACCCTCGCGGACCTCCAAGACGCCGACCTGCGTGTATCTCGCCCATCGCGGGATCAAGGCCGGCAACGTGCCTTTGCTGCCCGATGCGCCCCCGCATCCGGTGCTCGAGCGGCTGCGTCGTCCGCTCGTGGTCGGGCTGTGGGTGAGCCCCGAGGTACTGGCCGAGATCCGGGCCAATCGGCAACGCATGCTCGGCGTGCGGGCGGGCGACCGCGGCCGCTTCGGCGGCGATTACGCCGACCTCGAGCGGGTGAAGGCCGAGATCGTCGCGGCGCGTCGCCTTTACGCGCGCATGGGCTGGCCCGAGATCGACGTCACGCGACGCTCGGTGGAAGAGACGGCGGCGACCCTGTACCAGCTCCTCCAAGCGCGCGAACGGCCGGAGATCGGCGCGCTCGTGGGCGAGGCCAACGCTCTTCTCGCCGAACGCTGAGCCCGAAGCGGTGTGGCGCGCGAACACCGTCGGAACTTTCGGCCTCGGGACGCGACGCCGCCAGCAGCGGCCGTGGCTCTTCCTCCTCGTCCTCGCCGCCGGGCTCGGCGCGGGCTTTCTCGCCCTGGGAACGGCCTATCTCGTCGGGCTCGCGCAGGGCGAGCGGGAGCGGGCGCGCCTGTCGACCGAGCTGGAGGCGGCGCGCGAGGACATGCGGGCCGCGGTGGCGCGCGCGGCGGCGCTCGAGGAACGGCTCGTGCGGGCGATGCGGGCCGGCGGTCCCGCTCCCGCGCGGGCGCCGGCGCGGCCGGAACTCGAGCCCCTGGTGCAGCTGCTCGAGCAGCGCCTGGCGGAAGGGGTGGCGGCCGATCGCCTCGCGCGCGCGATCCGGGCTCTGCCGCGGGCGCCGGTCTGCGATGCGACGATCGAGGCCAAGACGGTGCCGGTCGCGATCACCCCCAACCGCGACGCCGGCACGCGGAGCTTCGCCGGGAACCGGTTCGCGGTGAGCGCGCGCGGGGTACCGGCGAAGAGCCCGACCGGACGGGCGGAGGCCTGGTTCGATCCCGCCCAGCCGGTCGAGCTCACGATCCGCGAAGCCGGCAAGGACCCGCAGATCGCCGCGGGGCCGTTGCCGTTGCAGCAGGCCTTCGTGTTGGAACGGCGCGAATACCGCTTCTCGGCGCGGGCCGGCGACCGCCGCGGGGTGCTCGAGGTGCGGCTCGAGATCTGCGATTATCCCTGATCGCGGCAGGGACCTCCGGGTCCTGTGTCGATCCTTCCACGACCGCGCTACCGGAAAGCGTACGGCGCGCGGCCGGTCGACCGCTCGGCTTGCCCGAGCGCGTGCGCCGACATTAGGCTGCACACGGCTGTCGAAGCGGGGTGCTCGCGCGCCGGGGGAAAGCGCGATCCGCGGTCGCGCGACCGGGAGAGGGTGATTGCAGAGCATGCGCACGAGCCTGGCCGGGGCAATCGCTGCGGCCCTGCTCCTGGGAACGACACCGGTCGCGGGCGAGACGCTCGAGGAGGCGCTCGTCGAGATCTACATCGGGAACCCGGAACTCGCGGCCGCGCGCGCACGCCTGCGCGCCACCGACGAGCTCGTGCCGCAAGCGCTCGGCGGCTGGCGGCCGACGATCACCCTCGATGCCGGCGTCCAGGGCGTGACGGGCCAGAGCCGGTTCGCGGGGACCGGGATCGACCAGGACACCGATCGCTGGAGCCGATCGATCGCCGCCACCTTGCGCCAGAACCTCTACGCCGGGGGCGCGACCACGGCGGCGACGAGCCGGGCGGAAAATCTCGTGCGCGCGGAACGCGCCAATCTCTTGGCTCTCGAGCAGCGGCTCTTCCTCGACGGGGTCGACGCGTATACCGCGGTCTGGCGCGACCGCGCGGTTCTCGACCTCGCGCTCAACAACGAGCAGCGCCTGCGTCGGCAGCTGCAGGCGACGCGCGACCGTTTCCAGGTCGGGGAAGTGGCGCGCACGGACGTCGCGCAAGCCGAGGCGCGCCTGTCGCGGGCGCGCGCGGACGTCGAAGCGGCCAAGGCCAATCTCGCCGCTTCCGTCGCCTTCTACCAGCGCGTCGTGGGACGCGAACCGGGCCGCCTCGCCAAACCCGTCAAGCCCGCGGGACTTCCCCGCAGCCTCGCGGAGGCGCGCCGGCTGGCCGAGAACAACCCGCAAGTGATCGCCGCCACCTTCGCCCTCGCCGCCGCGCGCGACGACGTCGACCTGTCCTTGGCCGCGCTCTTGCCGAGCGTGGATCTGTTGTTGCGCGCCGAGCGCGCCTGGGAGCCGCAGGCGACGCTCAGCTGGTCGCGTCAGGCTTCGATCGGCCTCACCGTGACCGTACCGCTTTATCAGGGCGGGGCCGAACACGCGCGCGTCCGCGCCGCCCGCCAGACGGTCGAACAACGCCGCAACGATCTCGAGGCCAGCTACCGCAGCGTCCAGCAGACCGTGGCGGCGAGCTGGGATCGGCTGCTCGCCGCCACGGCCGCGATCCAGGCCTTCCGCGCCGAGGTCCGCGCCAACGACATCGCGCTGCAAGGAGTGCAGGAAGAGAATCTGGTCGGGGCGCGCACGGTCCTCGACGTTCTCGACGCCGAACAGGAGCTCTTCACCTCGCGCGTCAATCTCGTGCGCGCCGAGCGCGACGAGATCCTCGCGGCGTATCAATTGAAGGCGGCGATCGGCCAGCTCACGGTCGAAGATCTCGGGCTCAGGGTCGAACGCTACGATCCCGAGCGCAACTACAGGATCGCCCGCGAACGGCTGTTCGGCATTTCGATCGAACCGCCCCCGGCGCTCGCACCCAAGCCCGCCGCGAAATAGAGTCCCTCACGTGCGCGCCGGCTCGGCGACGTGCCACAGCCGGCCGGCGAGCACGACGCTGTCGAGGACGAACCGCCGATCGCCGGTCATCGTCTCGCCGAGCACGTCGCGGAAGAGGTGCTCTCCTTCGACGATGCGCAGCACGGTGGCGTCGCCGGTCGAGCCGACGGAGAGATCGGCGAGGTCGGGACGACCCAGGATGCGCGCCGGCGTCGCGGTGGCGGCACGGACGATCTCGGTCAGGGGCATCCCCAGGCACAAGAACTTCGACATCGTCTCGAGATTGTCGAAGGCCGGGCCGTCGACGCAGAGCGCGTGCACGTCCGAACTGATCACGTCCGGCCAGAAGCCGGCGGCGAGCATGGCGCGGGCGGTGGCGAAGGAGAACGAGCCTTTGCCGTGGGCGACATCGAAGAGCACGCCTTTCTCGCGCGCTTTCCACACCTCCTCGCGGACCCGGCCGTCCGCCCAACACGGTGCGTTCGGGAAGGGCTTGAAACAGTGGGTGAGCACGTCTCCGGGCCGCAGGAGCTCGAGCACCTCGACGTAGCGCGGGGGAGGCCGATCGATGTGGCACATCACCGGCAGACCGGCGCGGTCGGCCGCCTCGATCGCGAGATGAAGAGGCGCCAGGCCGTTGGTGCCCGAGGCGATGGCGCCGATCCGCACCTTCACGCCCTTGACGAGGTCCGAATGCTCGCGGGCGACGCGGGCGCAGGCTTCCGGAACGAGGAGCCGCAGATCGGTCGATTCGCCGACCATGACGTCCTCGGAGAAGGCGAAGATACCGGCGAAGGAGACGTGGAGAAAAGCGAGGATGCGGGTCTCGGATCGCTCGATGACGTGCTTGCGGAAGCCCGCGAAATTCCCGGGACCGGCGGAGCCGGCGTCGACCCAGGTCGTCGTTCCCGACCGCCGCGACAGCGCATCCGCCTCCACGCCCAAGGACGTGCCGCCCCAATAGACGTGGGCGTGGAAGTCGAGGAGACCGGGGGTGACGATACACCCGTCGACGCGCCGTTCGACCGCGCCGGAGCCGGCGGCGGCCTCCGCGCCGACGGCCGCGACCTTGCCGTCGAGGAAGGCGACATCCGCGATCTCGTCTCGGCCGGTGCCGGGATCGATCACGCGTCCGCCGCGCAAGACGAGATCGAACCGCCGCATGTTCCGCGCCTTTCTCCTCCCGCCGCTTCGCGCTGGCGAACCGGCGATCCGCGCTGACGAGCTCAGCCCTTGGCCGCGCGCTCGACGAAGCGGCCGTCGAAGGTCTTGGCCAGATCGATCTTGGCACCGGCGAGCTCTTTGTCGAATCGCAACAGCATCTCGAGGGCGTTGCGCATGCCTTCGGGCGGCACGATACCTGTGCGCGAATACATCGGTTTGGATTTGGCAACGGCGGCGAGATAGAGCTGCTTGTCGCCGAGATAGTATTCTTCGGGCACGGCCGCGGCGATCTCTTCCGGGGTCGCTTTGTCGATCCAACGGAGCGCGGCGAGGAACGCCTCGACGAGAGCTTGGACCGTGTTCGGGTTCTTCTCGATGAATTCGGCCTTGGTGTAGAGCACGGCGGCGGGGTTGGAGCCGCCGAAGATCGCTTTCGTGCCCTCTTCGGTGCGACTGTCGGCGAGCACGAAGACGTCGCCGTCCTGCTCGAGCTTGGCGATGACGGGATCGAGATTGGCGATCGCGTCGATCTCTCCCTTCTTCATCGCCGCCACGGCGGTGGGTCCGGCGCCCACCCCGATGAAGGCCACCTTGTCCGGGGCCACGCCTTCCTTGGCCAACAGATAGTTGACGAAGAAATTCGTGGAGCTCCCCGGGGCGGTGACCCCCACCTTCATGCCCTCGAGGTCCTTGGCGGATCTGACTTTGCCTGCGAGGGTCTTCTTGACCGCGAGGACGATGCCCGGGAACCGGCCGAGCTCGACCACGGCCCGGATGTCCTGGCCCTTGGCCTGCATGCGGATCGTGTGCTCGTACGCGCCGGTGACCACGTCGACCGAGCCGCCGACGAGCGCTTGCAGGGCCTTCGCACCGCCGCCGAAGTCGTTGATCTCCACCTCGAGGCCGCGCTCGGTGAAGAAACCTTTGCGCTCGGCGACGGTGAGCGGCAGATAATAGAGAAGCGATTTGCCGCCCACGCCGAGAACCACCCGGCTCTTCTCGGGATTGCGTGCGAAAAGCGGCACGGGGTCGACGAAAAGCAACGCGGCCGCGCTCGATCCGCTCGCGAGAACCGTCCGTCGGCGCATGGTCGAACCTCCCCCCTCGCTCGCACTCTCGCTTCCGAGCTTGGCGGTTGCCTTGTCGGTCGGCAAGCCTCCGCGTCGGCTTCAGGCTTCGATGCCGGTGACCGCGGCCTGCGGTCTCCAGACGAGCAAGCGCCGTTCGACGAAGCTCACGAGCGCGTCGATCACGAGCACGAAGACCGCGAGCACGAGCATGCCCGAAAAGACGCCGGTGACATCGAAACTGCCCTCCGCCTGTTGGATGCGGTAGCCGAGGCCGGCGGCGGAGCCCAGATATTCGCCCACCACCGCGCCCACGAGGGCGAAGCCGACCGCGGCGTGCAGGCTCGCGAACATCCACGACAGAGCCGCGGGCATGTAGAGATGGCGCAACATCTGGCGCTCGTTCATCCCGAGCATGCGGGCGTTCGCTACGAGCACCGGGTTCACTTCGCGCACGCCCTGGTAGACCGCGAAGAACACGATGAAGAAGACGAGGGTGACCCCCAAGGCGACTTTGGACCAGATGCCGAGCCCGAACCACAAGGCGAAGATGGGCGCCAAGACCACGCGCGGCATGGCGTTGATCGCTTTGAGATAGGGCTGGAAGATCGCCGAGAGCAGCTCCCGGCGCGCGAGCCAGAAGCCGGCGAGGACGCCGCCGATCGAGCCGAGCACGAAGGCGAGGATCGTTTCGACGAGCGTGATCCACAAATGGCGCCAGATGACCCCGGACGCGAAGTCGCGCCAGGTGCGCTCCAAGACATCCAACGGGCGCGAGAAGAAGAAAGGATCGAGCACGCCCGTCGCCGTTCCGAAGTGCCAACCGGCGAGGAACAGGACGAATACGAGGACCTGCCAGAAAAGAAGCGTCGCACGGGCTCTCACGGTAGGCGATCCGTGGTTCCTTCGCTGCGGGCGTAGCCTTTGAGGACTTCGGCGCGCAGCTCGTGCCAGAGCGCGCGATGGATCTCGAGGAAGGCCGGGGTCAGGCGGACCTCGTGGATGTCGCGCGGGCGCGCGATGGGCACCCGGTGATCGCCGATGATGCGCGCCTCGGGCCCGGCCGACATGATGAGCACGCGATCGGCGAGGGCGATCGCCTCCTCGAGATCGTGGGTGACGAAGAGCACGGCCTTTTTTTCCGCGCTCCACAGCTCGAGCAAGAGCTCGCCCATGATCGCCCGGGTCTGCGCGTCCAGGGGCCCGAAGGGCTCGTCCATGAGCAGGATCGAGGGTTCGCGCGCGAGGACTTGCGCCAGGCCGACGCGCTTTTTCTGACCGCCCGAGAGCTGGTGCGGATAGCGGTCGGCGAAGGCCCCCAGACCCACCCGTGCCAGCCATCGTTCGGCCTTCGCCCGGGCTTCGCCGCGCGGCACGCCTTTGACCTCGAGGCCCAAGGCGACGTTGGCGAGCGCCGTCTTCCAGGGGAACAGCGCTTCCTGCTGGAACAGATAGCCGGCACGGTGGTTGATCCCGGAAAGCGGGTCGCCGTCGATCAGGACCCGACCGGTACTCGGCGCCACGAGCCCGGCGACCACGTTGAGAAGGGTGGATTTGCCGCAACCCGTGGGACCCACGAGGGCCACGAACTCTCCCGAGGCGACGGCGAGGTCGGTCGCCGACACCGCCGGGTAGCGGCGGCCGTCGGGGAGGCGGTAGGTGATCGACACCCCTTCGAGCCGGACGGCGGCGTGCGCGCGCTGGTCCCCCTGCACGGTCCGCCCTCAGTAGCCGCGCGCGGGATCGACGAGGTGCAGGAGCGGCTCGCCCCGCTCGAGGCGGCGCAGTTGTTCGACGATGACGGCCGTGGCGGTGCGCGGATTGGTGATGCCGGCGGTGTGCGGGGTCACGAAGATCTTCGGGTGGCGCCAGAGCGGGGAGCTCTTGGGCAAAGGCTCGTGGGCGAAGACGTCGAGCATCGCGCCCTCGAGCCGGCCGGTCTCGAGGGCGGAAAGGAGGTGGGGCACGACGAGATGTTCGCCGCGCGCCGCGTTCACGAGATAGCTGCCGCGCGGCATCTGCTCGAAGACGCGGCGGTCGAGGATGCTCGCGGTCTCGGGCGTGAGCGGCAGCACGCAGATGAGGATGCGGGTGCGGGCGAGGAACGCCGGCAGGCCCTCGCCGCCCACGAAGACCGGGACCTCGGCATCCGGATGCGGCGAGCGCGTCCAGGCGGCGACGTTGTACCCGAACTGGCGTAGTACGCGGACGACCGTGGACCCGATCGCCCCGAGACCCATGACGCCCACACCGATCTCCGGGGGATCGAGGTGTTGGTGGCGCTCCCAGCGGGCTTGCGCGAGTTGACGCTCGTACAGGTCGAACCGACGGTGGAAACGCAGCGTCGCATAAAGGCAATATTCGGCCATCCGCTGCGCCATCACCGGATCGACCAGCCGCGCGATCGGCACCGGCGGCAGCACCGGGACCTTGCGCAACAGACCGTCGACACCGGCTCCCAGCACCTGGATCAGGCGCAGATTGCGCATCCCGGCGAAGAGATCGGGGGGCGGTTGCCAGCACAAGACGACGTCGATCTCCGCCGGATCGCCGATCTCCGGCCACAGCCGGACCTCGAGGTCGGGCGCTTGGCGGAGGAGCTCGGCGCGCCAGGCCGCCGCCGTGTTCCAGCTGGTCTGCAAGACGACCTTCATGCCCTCCCTCCTCCGCGGGGCGCGAGCTTTGCCCGCCCGTGCCGGCTCCGGCAAGACGCCGGTGCCGAAGCCCCGCGGCCATCAGGGCTCGCCCGTGGTGACCCCGCTCACGAGGTTGACGGAGAGCAGGAAGTCGGGATCGAGCCGGCCGCTCGCGGCGAGCGGGCGACGGCTCGCGAGCGCCCGCTCGAGCTCGGCGCGGGCCGCGCGGCGGGCGGCGCGCGCCTCGTCGAAGGCGATCCGCCGGAAGCGGACCGCACCACCGATCGGCACTTGCGCCAGCCGACCGACGTCGGCTCCGATGACGGTGGCGATCTTGGGATAGCCGCCGGTGCTCTGACGATCGGCCATCAACACGATCGGCCGGCCGGACCCGGGCACCTGGACCGCACCGAAGACGATGCCGTCGGAGACGATGTTGGGCGAACGGGCGTGCTCGACGGGCGGTCCGTCCAGGCGATAGCCCATGCGGTCGCTCTTCGCCGAGACCCGCCATTCGGCTCCGAGAAAGGTGGCGATGCCCGCTTCCGTGAACCAGGCCTCCTGCGGGCCGAGGAGCACGCGCACCGGTCCGTCCTCGCCGCGGGGCGGTGCGGCGAGCACGAGATCCGGTTCCTCGGGCTCGGCGACCGGCACGGCGAGCGGCAAGCGGTCGCCCGCGCGCAAGGCGCGTCCTTCGAGCCCGCCCAGACCGGTGAGCGTATGAGTGGCGCGACTGCCCATCACCGGAGCGAGCGCGAGCCCGCCGCGGATGGCGACGTACGACCACACCCCGCGCGCGCTCGGCCCGAGCTCGACGCGTTGGCCCGCGCGCAGGCTCAGGGCCGACCACCACGGGACGGGCCGACCGTCGATGCGCAACGGACGCTCGGCGCCGGCGAAAGCGAGCCGGACGCGTGGGGCTTCGACCGCCAACCCGAGACCGCCGGGGCCGACCTCGAGGCCGGCTTCGCCTTCCGGATTGCCGAGCATGCGGTTGGCGAGGCGGAAGGACCAGGGGTCCATCGGTCCCGCAGGGGTGACGCCGAAGCGCTGGTACCCGAACCGCCCCGCGTCCTGGACCGTGGTCGAGGGCCCGCAATGCTCGACCAGGAGGAACGACGCGCTCACGACGGCTCCGGGGCGATCAGGGGATCGTGGGCGGCCGCGCGCCGATCGAGCTCGGCGAAGGTCGCGGGGTCGATCGGAACGAAGCGCACGCGGTCGCCGGGTGCCAACAGAAGCGGCGGATCGCGTTCGGGATCGAAGGTGCGCACGGGCGTGCGCCCGAGGAGGTGCCATCCCGAAGGAATGGCGAGGGACGCGATCCCGGCCTGGATCCCCCCGATCGAGACGCTGCCCGGGGGCGTGCGCGGGCGGGGCTCGGGCAGCCGCGGCGTATGAAGGCGCGGGTCGAGGCCGCCCAAATAAGTGAAGCCGGGAACGAAACCCACCATGTAGACGCGATAGACGGGAGCGGTGTGCAGGCGCACGACTTCTTCGGGGGTCAGGCCGTGGCGTTCGGCCACCGCCTCGAGGTCGATGCCGAACTCCCCGCCGTAGCAGACCGGTACCGTCCACGAGCGACCTTCCGGGGGCGGGCCGGGATGGTCGAGGTCGAGGCTCGCAAGACGCGCGAGAAGCGCAGCGCCGTCGATCTTCTCGGGATCGTAGTGGACGAGAAGCGAGCGATAGGTGGGGACGAGCTCGACCACCCCTTCGAGCGCCATGGCCCGAATGCGGGCATCGAGCGCGAGCACGGCAGCGTTGATCGCCGGGTCGATGGTTTCCCCGAACTCGACGAGGATCGCGCTGTCGCCCACCGGGACCACGCGCGCGCGCAAAGTGGCGTTCGGGAAGTCGGTCACGGCCGCGGACGGGTCGAGGAAGAGGCTCCGGGCGAGCGCTTGCCGAGGCGTGCGCGAACTCTAGGCTCGCGGCACCGGAGCGCGGAGGAGGGGACGATGCAGACCACGGTCGACCTCAACAGTGATCTCGGCGAGAGCTTCGGGGCCTGGAACATGGGCGACGACGAGGCGATGCTCGACATCGTGAGCTCGGCCAATCTCGCGTGCGGGTTCCACGCCGGCGATCCCCTCGTGATGTGGCGCAGCTGCGCGCGCGCGAAAGAGCGGGGTGTGGCGATCGGCGCTCATCCCTCCTTTCTCGATCTCTGGGGCTTCGGACGGCGGCCGATCCTGGGCGAGCGGCCCGAGGACATCGTGAAGCACTGCGTGTACCAGATCGGAGCCCTGCAGGCGATCGCTGCGGCCGTGGGTCACCGAGTGACGCACGTGAAGCCGCACGGCGCGCTCGGCAACATGGCGGCCGAGGACGAGGGGCTCGCCGAGGCGGTGGCGGAAGCGACGCGTCTGTGCGGGCGCGAGCTCGTGCTCGTGGCGATGCCGGGCAGCGCGCTCGAGCGGGCGGGCGAGCGCAAGGGGCTCGAGGTCGCGCGCGAGGTCTTCGCCGATCGCGCCTACGACGACCGCGGCATGCTCGTCTCGCGCAAGCACCCGGGGGCGGTGTTGCACGACCCCGAGGAGGCCGCGCGGCGGGTCGTGCGCATGCTCGAGGAAGGCGCGGTCACGAGCGCTTCGGGCAAGAAGATCCCGGTGCGGATCGACACCATCTGCGTGCACGGCGACAATCCGAAGGCGGTGGCGATGGCCCGCGCCGTGCGCACCGCGCTCGAGCGGGCGGGCGTGCGGATCCGGCCGTTCGTCGCGCCCCCGTCGAGCGCGTGAAACCGGGGCTAGCCGGTCGCGTCGCGGCTCGAGAGCCCGACTTCGGCGAGAGCGCGGGCCTGGCGCGCCGCCACCTCTTCCGGTGCGAAATCCTCGATCAGCGCGCCGAACAGTCGGTGCCAGTTGAGCTCGGCGCCGAGGTGGAGGAACACCGAGCCGAGACCGATCGCCGCTCGGTCCATGAACACGAACTCGCGCGGGACCGTGACCCCGCCCGCCTCGCGCAGGCGGCGGTGGACCCGCTCGACGACCCGCCGTCCCGCCTCCCCGGCGTTGGTTTCGCTGATCCGGCGCACGCGGTCTTCCATGAGCGGTTCGTAGAGGAACCGCGCCCATTCGTTGAGGATGTCCACGAGCTCGTTCGTGAGACCGGCGAAGCCCCAGCTCTCGTAAGCCTGGACCGCGAGATCGCGGTCGTCGCGCAGGAGCGCCCAGTACAGATCGATCACCCCTTTGACGAAGCGGGCCGGGAAGATGCGAATGCAGCCGAAATCCAAAAGGTTGATCGAAAGATCCGGCCGCACCGTGTAGTTGCCGAGGTGCGGATCGCCGTGGATGACACCGAACCGATAGAAAGGTACGTACCAGGCGCGGAAGAGAGCGAGCGCGAGGCGGTCCCGGCTCGCTTGATCGGCTCTGCGGAACTCGAGAAGAGGCCGGCCCTCGAGCCAGCTCATGGTCAGGAGTCGCCGGGTCGAGAGCTCGAGGATCGGCTCGGGGACGTGCACCCGCGGCTCGGAAGCCAGCATGAGACCGTAAAGGCGCATGTGTCTGGCTTCGAGCGAATAGTCGAGCTCCTCGCGCAGACGCGCGGAGATCTCTTCGTAGATGCGGGTGGTGTCGATCGCCGAATCGATGCGCCGCCAGATCGAGAGCACGAGCCGCAGTTGGGCGAGGTCCGCTTCGACCGCGGCCTCGATTTCCGGGTACTGGAGCTTGCAGGCGACCTCGCGGCCGTCGTGCAGACGCGCGCGGTGGACTTGGCCCAAGGAGGCGGCGGCCGCTGCCTCGAGCGGGAAGTCGGCGAAATGTCGCTCCCAGTCCGGACCGAGCTCGGCCGCCATGCGGCGGCGGACGAAAGGACGTCCCATGGGCGGGGCGTTGGCCTGCAGCTGGGCGAGCTCGGCAGCGTATTCGGCCGGGAGCGCATCGGGAATGGTCGCCATCATCTGGGCGACCTTCATGAGAGGACCCTTGAGCCCGCCCAGGGCCGCCTTGAGTTCGGCCGCGTGGGTGCCCCGGTCGAGGCCGCCCAGGAGGCTCGCGCCGGCGAGTTTCGCGGCCTGCCCCGCGACCGTCGTGCTCACCTGCGCGTAACGGCGGATCCGCCCGCTCAGGCTGTTCTCGCTGCGATGGGAAGGCGCGGCCATCAGCTCCCCCGCGCGCCGACCGGCATTTCCGCTTCGAGCCGGTCGACGAGACGCTCGATCAAGCCGAGGCCCTTGGCCCAGAAGCCGGGATCGCTCGCATCCAACCCGAAAGGCGCGAGAAGCTCGCGGTGGCGCAGGGTGCCCCCGGCGCGCAGGAGCTCGACGTAGGCGGCTTCGAAGCCCTCGGGTCGCTGCTCGTAGACCGCGTAGAGCGAATTGACCAGACAATCTCCGAACGCATAAGCATAAACATAGAACGGGACATGCACGAAGTGTGGAATATACGACCAATACACTCTGTAATCTTCGCGGAATTCGAACGCGGGTCCCAGGCTCCTGCTCTGCACGTCCAGCCAGATGGCACCGATCTCGTCGGGAGTGAGCTCGCCCTGCTTGCGCCGTTCGTGCAGGATGGTCTCGAACTCGCAGAAGGCGATCTGGCGCACCACCGTGTTGATCTTGTCCTCGATCTTGGCGGCCAGGAGCACCCGCCGGCGGGCGGGATCGCGCTCGCGGTCCAACAGCGCCTCGAAGGTGAGCTGTTCGCCGAACACCGAAGCGGTCTCGGCGAAGGTCAGAGGGGTCGCGGACAAGAGATAGCCCTGCTCGGCGGCGAGGATCTGATGGACGCCGTGGCCTAGCTCGTGGGCGAGGGTCAAGACGTCGCGCGTCTTGCCCTGATAATTCATGAGCACGTAAGGATGCAGGGAGGGCACGGTGGGATGGCAGAAGGCGCCGCTGTCCTTGTTCGGTCGGACCTCGGCGTCGATCCACGGCCGCTCGAAGAACCGCTCGACGATCGCGCAAAGGCGCGGGGAGAAGCGGCGGTAGGCGTCGAGCACGACGGCCTTGGCCTCGCTCCAGGGCCGCCGCCGGTCGTCGTCCTCAGGCAGCGGGGCGTTGCGGTCCCAGTACTGTAGCTTGTCCAGCCCGAGCCAACGCGCTTTCAAGGCGTAATATCGGTGCGAGATGCGCGGGTAGGCGTCGCGCACGGCGGCGATCAGCGCGTCGACGACTTCGTCTTCGACCTGGTTGGCCAGGTTGCGGGCGCTGATCGGCCGTGGGAACTTCCGCCATTCGTCTTCGATCTGCTTGTCCTTGGCGAGGGTGTTGGTGATGCGCGCGAAGAGCTTGATGTTCGCGCCGAGCACCGTCCCGATCGCGGTGGCGGCGGCCTCGCGCAGCTCGCGGTCTTTCGCCTGCAACAGATCGAAGGCTTCTTGGGCGCTGAGATCGCGGCCGCGCACCGGGAAGCGCAGCGCCGCCATCGTCTCGTCGAACAGGCGGACCCAGGCGGTGCGACCGGTGATCTGTTTCTCGTGCAACAGCCGCTCGACCTCGTCGGACAGCTGATGCGGTCGAAAGGCGCGCAGATTGCGGATCCACGGACGATAGCGGGCGAACTCGGCGCTCTCCGAGAGCTTCGCTTCGAGCTCGGCGTCCTCGAGCTTGTTGAGCTCCAGGGTGACGAACAGGAGTCGGGTCTCGATCGCGTTCACCCGTTCCTCGACGTCCTGGTAGAAGCGCCCGATCTCGGGATCCTCGCGATCGGCGGCGAACAACAGCGAGGCGTAGCTCGAAACCCGCGCGAGCCGCTCCTCGAGCGCTTCGTACGTGCGCAGGAGCGCTCCCAGCTCGGTGCCGGACAGGCTCGAAAGCCGCCCTTTGAAGTTCTCTTCGAGCCGCGCGGCCTCGGCGGAGGCTTCCTCGAGCAGGGCTCGGATGCGCGGGTCCCGCGGCCCCGAGAACAGGTCGGAGAGGTCCCAGCGCGGAGCGGGAGGCCGGCTCTCGAGGCCGCTCGCGATCGAGACGTCGGCGGTCGCGCTCATCGTGCGGGACTCCCGGCTTCGAACACCGGCTCATATATGGCCGCGGCGGTCGCGATCCAGGCGGGAAGCGGGGAGGACCGAAGGTGGCAGCGCCCGATCTCGGCACCAACCTGTGGGTGATGTTCGAGCGGGTGGCGGCGCGCGCCGGAGATCGGCCCTTTTTGTACCGGCGCGAGAACGGCAGCTGGCGGGCGCGCTCCTGGACCGAGGTCGCCCGAGAAGCCCGCGCCCTCGCGCGCTGCCTTCGCGCTCACGGGGTCGGCCCGGGGGATCGGGTGGTGATCGTCGCCGAGAACCGCCCGGAATGGTGCATCGCCGATCTCGCCTGCCTCGCGCTCGGCGCCGTCACCGCACCCGCCTATACGACCTGGACGGCCGAGGATCTCGCCTACGTGCTCGCACACTGCGAGGCGCGCGCCGTGGTGGTCGGCGGAGGAGCCTCCCCGCAGCGCCTCGCGCGCGCGTTGGGGCGAGCGCCCGCGCCCGCCCTCGTGATCGCTCTCGAAGAGCCGCCCGCGGTCCCGGCCGAGACCCGGCTCCTCGACTGGCGCTCGGCGCTCGCGCGCGGGGCCGAGGAGACGGCCGAACTGGGCGGAGCGCGCGCGGGTCCGGAAGATATCGCCTGTTTCATCTACACCTCGGGCACCGGCGGGCGGCCGAAAGGAGTGATGCTGCCCCATCGCAGCATCTTGGCGAACATCGAAGGCGTCTGGAGCCTGCTCGAGGAGGTCGGCGTCGGCGACGACGCGTTTCTTTCCGTCTTGCCCTTGAGCCACGCCTACGAGCACACCGTGGGCCAGTTCTTGCCGATCGCGATCGGTGCCGAGATCTGGTACGCCGACGGGGTCGAGCGGGTGGCGAGCGATCTCCTCGAGGCGCGTCCGACGATTTTCACCTGCGTGCCGCGCCTTCTCGACCTCATGCGCCAACGGATCCTCGCGGCGGTCGAACGCCGCGGCGGGATCCGGGCGCGGCTGTTCCGCGCCGCTCTCGCCCTCGGGCTGCGCCGGCTCGCGCAGGGCGGTCGTCTCGATCCCGCCCGCGCCGCGTTCGATGCGCTGCTCGAGCGGCTCGTGCGCGCCGAGATCCGCGCGCGCTTCGGCGGTCGGCTCAAGGCCATGGTCTCGGGCGGGGCTCCCTTGAACCCCGAGGTCGGTCGCTTCTTCCTGGCGCTCGGCGTGCCGCTCTTGCAGGGCTACGGGCAGACCGAAGCCGGACCCGTGATCAGCGCCAATCGCCCGCGGCGGGTGAAGATCGAAACCGTGGGCCCGCCTCTGGACGGGGTCGAGGTGCGCATCGCCGAGGACGGGGAGATCCTCGTCCGCGGCAAGCTGGTCATGAAAGGATATTTCAAGGATCCCGAGGCGACCGCCGCCGTCCTGCGCGACGGGTGGCTGTACACCGGCGACGTCGGCACCTTCGACGAAGACGGCTACCTCACGATCACCGACCGCAAGAAGGACATCATCGTGCTCTCGGGCGGGGACAACGTGGCACCGCAGAAAGTGGAAGGCGTGCTCCTGCTCGAGCCGGAGATCGCCCAAGCGGTCGTCTTCGGCGACGCCCGGCCGCATCTCGTGGCGCTCGTCGTGCCCTCCAAGGAGCTCCTCGAGGCCGCCGCGACGCGCCGCGGCGTGCCCCTGGGCAGCCCCGAACTCGCCCGCGACGACGAGCTGCGCCGCGCGGTGGAGGCGGCCGTGGCGCGGGCGAACGCGCGGCTCTCGGCGATCGAGCGGATCAGGCGGGTCGAGATCCTGAGCGAGCCCTTCACGGTCGAGAACGGACTTCTCACCCCCACGCTCAAACTGCGTCGCGGCCGCATCCTTGAGCGTCACGCGGCGGTGCTCGAACAGCTCTACGGCACGGCCTGAGGCCGGGCCCGAAGCGTGCGAAAACGGAACCGGCCGCACGGGGCGGCCGGCTCCGGGGACGACGCTGGGCAGCGCGTGGTGGGCGGGGCAAGCGGGTTCGGGCTCGCCGGACGAGGGCGTCGATCCTCCGATCGATCGGCCGCGCCGGTCGGCCGCTGCGCTCTCCTCGTGGTTCTCCTCGCGCCCCTATGATCCCAAGATCTCGGCTGAGGTCAACCATTCGAAATACAAACTCTAGAAGTTATCCACTGAAAGTTGTGCTCGCCCCGAGGAACGCGCCCGACCCGGCGGTCGCGGCGGCTCAGCTGCGCGCGAGCGGCGACGACCCGCGCACCCGCCGCCACATCCCGTCCGGTCCCCGGCGCCAGCCCGCGCGTCTGAGCGCGCCCCAGGCCTGACGGAAGCAGGACGCTTCGTCGTACCCGCGCGCCCAGGCGGACTCGAACACCTCGAGGAACAGGCGGCGACCCTCTTCTTCGGCGATGTGATCGCGCACCGAAGGCGGCAGATCACGGGTGCTCGCCCAGGGCATCGGCGGTTCTCCACACACGCCCGGACAAGCGACGCCCCGTCCGGCACCGAAACGGTGCAACGGGACGAAGGGCGCGGCGTCCGGCTCCCGCTCTTACACGTACAGGCCCGAGACGCGGATGAGAACCGCTCCGATCGTCCGACCCTACGATCGTCGCGGGCTCTGAAGACGGCACCGGACGCTCGCCGGCGTCGCGACCGCCGAGCGCGCATCGGGCGTGCGCAGCCAGCCGTGCCGCCGCAGGCGCCCGGATCGGCGTCCGAGCGAGGCCACGCCCCG
The DNA here is from genome assembly GCA_025062095.1 of Geminicoccaceae bacterium. Lineage (GTDB taxonomy): Bacteria > Pseudomonadota > Alphaproteobacteria > Geminicoccales > Geminicoccaceae > JANXAZ01. The sequence continues at coordinate 50,066 of JANXAZ010000002.1, read as the reverse complement.
CGCCCGTATCCGCGATCGCACCGAAAAACCCTCGCCTCCGCTCCGTCCCGCCCGGGATCGCGCCCGTCGGGCGAGAAACGGCTCGCCCGCCGCCCTCCGGCCGCGACCGGCGGGATCCGCCTCGCCACGCCGGCCGGGCGCCGAGCGCGGACGGTTCGCGAGATCGCGGGTTTCGCGCCGCGGCCGCGGCCGCGGGTTCCCGATCGGGCTTGCGGGGAAGACGGCCGAAAATCCCGTCCCGGAGCTCGGCGTTCTCGCCACCGCCCCGAGCCCGGGGCGAACCGAACGGCGCGCGACCGCGCGCCCCTTCGTCGGTTCGCGGCGGGGAGGCGGCCCGCGCGCTTCGTGCCGCGGCCGTCCTCGTCGCGAGGCGAGGTCGCGGCCGAGAAGGGCGAAGCGATCGCCGTTCGGCCGGGCGCGGAAGCCGGCGCGCGCGGGATGCGGAAGGTCACGATGCGCGCCGATCCGGGCTCGGCGCCCAAAGGCCCCGGGAGCGCTCACACGCCGCTGCGCCTGCGGCTGCGCGCGCGGCGCACGGCTTGCGCTTTCTTGCGCTTTTCTTCGCGCAGATCGCGCTTTTGGGGCAGCGGCGTCGCTTGTCGGGGTGCCGCGACGGGAAGGCCCAGCTCGCCGCGTTCGAGGCGCCGAATCTCGTCTCTGAGGCGCGCGGCCTCTTCGAATTCGAGTTCGGCCGCGGCTTCGCGCATCTTGCGCTCGAGCTCCGCGATGTACGCGGCGAGGTCTTTGCCTACCAAAGTCTGGGGCGCATCGGGGCCGATGTCGACGGTGACGTAGTCGCGCTCGGCCACCGATCCCAAGATGTCGTTGATGTGCTTCTTGACCGTCTGCGGGGTGATCCCGTGCGCCTCGTTCCAGGCGATCTGCTTGGCGCGGCGCCGGTTCGTCTCGCGAATGGCGGCCTCGAGCGAGCGGGTCATGGTGTCCGCGTAGAGGATGACCCGCCCTTCCGCGTTGCGTGCGGCCCGCCCGATCGTCTGGATGAGGGCGGTCTCGGAGCGCAGATAGCCCTCCTTGTCCGCATCCAGGATGGCGACGAGCCCGCATTCGGGGATGTCCAGCCCCTCGCGCAGGAGGTTGATGCCCACGAGAACGTCGAATTTCCCGAGCCGCAAGTCGCGGACGATCTCGATACGCTCGATGGTATCGACATCCGAGTGCATGTAGCGCACGCGCACGCCCTGCTCGTGCAGATATTCGGTGAGGTCTTCGGCCATGCGCTTGGTGAGCGTAGTCACGAGCACGCGGTAACCTTTCTCGCGTGCGATCCGGCACTCGGCGAGAAGATCGTCGACCTGGTTCTCGACCGGTCGGACGATGCACTCGGGATCGACGAGGCCCGTGGGTCGGATCACCTGTTCGACGAACACGCCGCCCGTTCGCGACAGTTCGAACGGACCGGGGGTGGCCGAGACGAAGATCGTCTGCGGCCGCATGGCGTCCCACTCTTCGAATTTGAGCGGACGGTTGTCGCAACACGAAGGCAGGCGGAACCCGTACTCGGCGAGCGTCGACTTGCGGTGCCAGTCGCCGCGGAACATCCCGGCGAGTTGCGGCACCGTGACGTGGCTCTCGTCCACGAAGAGAATCGCGTTCTCGGGCAGGTACTCGAAGAGCGTGGGCGGAGGCTCGCCGGGCTTGCGGCCCGTGAGATAGCGCGAATAGTTCTCGATGCCCGGGCAGGAACCGGTGGTCACGATCATCTCGAGATCGGCGCGCGTGCGCTGCTCGAGTCGCTCGGCTTCCAGGAGCTTGCCCTGGGCGCGGAACTCGGCGAGGCGCTCGGCGAGCTCTTTCTTGATCCCCTCGACCGCCTGGTGCAGCGTCGGCCGCGGCGTCACGTAATGGCTGTTGGGATAGAGCCGGACGATCTCGAGCCTGGCCGTGCGCTCGCCGGTCAGGGGATCGATCTCGGCGATGCGGTCGATCGCATCCCCGAAGAGCGTGATGCGCCACGCCCGATCCTCGAGGTGCGCGGGGAAGATCTCGACGACGTCGCCGCGCACGCGGAATGCTCCGCGCGCGAAATCCTGATCGTTGCGCCGGTACTGCAGCTCGACGAGCGCGCGCAAGAGCTGCTGACGATCGATCCTCTGACCTTCGCGGAGGGTCAGAGTCATCCGCGAATAGACCTCGGGCGAGCCGATACCGTAGATGCAGGAGACGGAGGCGACGATGATCACGTCGTCGCGCTCGAACAGCGCACGGGTGGCGCTGTGCCGCATCCGGTCGATCTGTTCGTTGATCGTCGCGGCTTTTTCGATGTACAGGTCGGTTTTCGGAACGTAGGCTTCGGGCTGATAATAATCGTAATAACTCACGAAGTACTCGACTGCGTTGTTCGGAAAGAAGCTCTTCATCTCGCCGTAGAGCTGGGCGGCGAGGATCTTGTTGGGCGCGAGGATCAGCGTCGGCCGCTGCACGCGCGCGATCACGTTGGCCATGGTGAAGGTCTTGCCCGAGCCGGTGACCCCCAGGAGCACCTGGTCGCGCTCCCCGCGCTCGAGACCCCGCACCAGCTCTTCGATGGCCTGCGGCTGATCGCCCGCCGGTCGGTAATCGGAGACGAGCTCGAACCGTCGCCCGCCCTCGGGACGGTCGATGAGGGCGAGCTCGGCCGCCCGGCCCTGCAGCCGATCCAACACGTTGAGCGCTTCGCTGCGCATCGACGCGGACTCCTCGCAACCGAGCGAGGATGATGGCGATGCGCCGGGAGCACCTCAAGGGCGGGCGCGCCCGCGCGCGGCGCGTCGGACGCCGGGACGACCGCGGGCGCTCAGAGGAGCCAGCCGATGAACGCGACGATCCCGGCCCACAAAAGCGCCGAACTCGCGACCACGAAGAGCGCCGTCTTGTAGAGGGGCCAGCGCTCTTCCTCGAGCTCGTCGATCGCGTACCCCCCTCCGTCCCGAGCTTCTCCGATGCCCGGTGCCTCGAGCTCGAGAGTCTCGGTGTTCTGCGCCATCGGCTCGCTCCCGCTTCGCCCGCGGGCGGTGTGCCCCGCGGACGGGAGCGAGCCTAGCCCGTACCCGTTAAAGGACCCCTAACGCGGCGGCGAAACGCTCAGATGCGGCCCCGATAGGGAGGCACCCCCTGATCCGGCAGCCACAAGCCCGCCGGCGGCTCGCCCGTCTGCCAGAACACGTCGATCGGGATGCCGCCGCGGGGGTACCAATAGCCGCCGATCCTGAGCCAGCGCGGTGCCGCCGCCTCGACCAGCCGGCGCGCGATCAGAAGCGTGCACGCCTCGTGGAAGGCCCGATAGTTGCGAAAGCTCGCCAGGAACAGCTTCAGAGACTTGCTCTCGATCAACCGTCCGTTCGGAACGTAGTCGATTACGAAGTGGGCGAAATCGGGCTGACCGGTGATCGGGCAGAGCGTGGTGAACTCCGGGCAGGTGAAGCGTACGAGATAGACGAGCCCCGGTTCCGGATCGGGTACCGTCTCGAGCAGGGCTTCTTCCGGACTCGCGGGGATCGGGACGGGTCGGCCGAGCTGGCGAAGGCCGGTTTCGACGTCTTTCGTGATCATCGGAGGTCTCCTCGTCGGTCGCGAGGCTCTAGCGCGCGTGCAGGGGACCGTCGAGCCGCCGCGCGCGCCGGTGTGCGACCCGGCGTCGCAGGGCCGTGGCGCGTCCCGCCCGCGTCACCGAGATCGCGTTCGGGAGACGCGCGGTGGACGAGCAGGCCGAGATCCTGGCCTTCCTCGAGGGCGGTGGGCTCGGTCCCGTGGCCGAGCGCATCGAGACGCACGCCGCGATCGTCTTTCTCGTCGCGGATCGGGCCTTCAAGCTCAAAAAGGCGGTTCGCTACAGCTTTCTCGACTTCTCTACGGTCGAACGACGGCGACGCGCGCTCGAAGCCGAACTCGTCCTCAACCGCCGCACCGCACCCGCCCTCTACCGTCGCCTGATCCCCGTAACCCGCGAACGCGACGGACGCCTGGCCCTCGACGGAAGGGGCGAGGTCGTCGACTGGCTCCTCGAAATGGTCCGTTTTCCCTCCGAAGCGCGCCTCGATCGCGTCGCCGCCGGAGGCGGGCTCGATCGCACCCTCGCCGAGCGGTTGGGCGAAATCGTCGCCAAGCTGCACGCCGACGCCGCGATCCGCCCCGACAAGGGCGGAGCTTCCGCGCTGCGGGCGGTGATCGCCGGCAACGCCGGCGATCTGCGCGCTCTCGTTCCCGATCTCTTGCCCGAAGCGGCGGTCGAGGCGACCTGTGCCGCGATCGACGAGGCTTTCGCCGCACGCGCCGCGACGCTCGACCTGCGCCGACGAACCGGGCTCGTCCGCCACGGCCACGGTGATCTGCACTTGCAGAACATCGTCTTGTTGGAAGGGGAGCCCGTTCCGTTCGACTGTCTCGAATTCGACGAGGACCTGGCCTGTACGGATGTCCTTTATGATCTCGCCTTTCTGATCATGGATCTTCTCGCGCGCGATCGGGCGGATGCCGCGCGCGCGGTTCTCCAGGCCTGGGTGGACGCGCGGTTGGACGAGGCCGATCTCGGCTTGTTGCCGCTTCTCTTCGCGGTGCGCGCGCAGGTGCGGGCCAAGGTCGAGGGTCTTTGCGCGCGCGCCGCCCGGGGGCGTCCGGAGGAAGCCGCCCATCGCGCGGCGGCGTTGCGCTATCTCGCGCTCGCCCGCGCCGTGCTCGCTTCCCGACCGGTCCGGCTCCTCGCCATCGGCGGGCGCTCGGGCACGGGCAAATCGCACCTCGCCGCCGCCCTCGCGCTCGGGCTCGGGTTCCCGCCCGGAGCGCTCGTGCTCAGGAGCGACGTCGTCCGCAAACGTCTTTTCGGGCGCCGGCCGGAAGAGCGCCTTCCGGAAGAAGCCTATCGCCCCGAGACGACGCGGCGGGTGTTCTCGGCGATCGCCGCGCGCGCCGAACGCCTCGCCCGCGCGGGCGTGGCGGTGGTATGCGACGCCGTCTACGGCCTTCCGGAGCAGCGCGCCCAGATCGCCGAGACCGCGCGCCGGGCGGGCGTTCCCTTCACCGCGCTCTGGCTCGACGCTCCCCAGGCGGTGCTCGAGGCGCGGGTGGCGGCGCGTCGCGGCGACGCTTCGGATGCGGACGTCGCGGTGGTCCGCCGGCAGGCCGAAACCGTGCAGAGACCCGCGCCCGAAGAGGGCTGGGTGCCGATCGACGCCTCGGGAACCCCGGAGGCGACCCTCGCCCGCGCGCGCGCGATCCTCGAAGAGGTGGGCTGATGTGCGGACGGTTCGCGCTTTCCGTGCTTCCCGGCGAGATCCCCGATCTGTTGGGGGTCGCGACACCCGAGGGCTATCGACCGCGTTGGAACATCGCACCCGACAGCCCGATCCTCGTCCTCCGCGCGGGCTCCGCGGGACCCCGGGCGGCGATGCTGCGCTGGGGCTTCCTTCCCCCCTGGGCGGTCGAGGCGCGCGATCCCGGCCGGCAGATCAACGCCCGCATCGAGACCGCGGCCGCCAAGCCCGCGTTCCGGGCGGCTTTTCTCAAAGGCCGCTGCCTCGTGCCGGCCGACGGCTTTTTCGAGTGGCAAAAGCAACCGAAAGGACCCGCTAGGCCGTTCTTCGTCCGCCCGCGCGACGCGCGCATCCTCACCTTCGCCGGGATCTGGCGGCGCAACCGTTTAGCCGACGGCAGCCTGCTCGATACGGTGGCCATCCTCACCCGCGACGCCGATCCCGCGCTCGCACCGATCCACCCGCGCATGCCGGTGGTCGTACCGGCCGCCTTGCGCGCGCGCTGGCTCGCGGCCGAGCCCGTCGACGCGCCGCTGCGCGAAGCGCTCGCGCAGCCGGTCGACCTCGAAGCGGTCGAGGTGAGCCGCGCGGTCAACGATCCGCGCAACGACGGACCCGAGCTCGTGCGCCCGCTCGCGGGCGATCGGCCCGCACCGTCCTCGCGGCTCGAAGACCTCGGCCCGCGCCTTCTCTGAGACCGATCGCGAGGACGGAGCGGGACCCTCTGGCATCCTGCGCTGCGTTGCGAGAAAACGACGACGGAGGGTGCGGGCGGCGATCGGGAACGGGTGATGGAAGCGAGCGCGTTCGAGCCTTTGGCTTCGATCTTCGCGCCGGCGGACGTGGACGCCTGGCGGAAGGCGGCGCTCAAGGCGGCGGGTGCGGGCGGGCTCGAGCGCTTGATCCGGCGCACTCTCGACGGGATCGCGATCGAGCCGCTCTACGCGCCACCCCTCGGCAACACCGTACCCGACGTCGCCCCCGCCGGGGGCTGGCCGGGCGCCTGGACGATCGCGCAGGCCCATCGCCATCCCGATCCCGCCCTCGCCAACCGCGCGATCCGCGACGATCTCGCGAACGGCGCCGATGCCGCGCTCGTGCGCCTCGATTGCGCCCTCGCCCGCGGTCGGTCTCTTCCCGACGGCGTGCTCGCCTACGATCGCCCCGCCCTCGTGCGGCTGCTCGAGGGGCTGCCCGAGCCGGCCCTGTTCCTCGAATGCCGGGAACGCGCGCGCGAGCTGGCGGCACTCCTGCCCGAGGCCGGGGTGTGCATCCTCGCCGATCCGCTCGGAGCCGCACTCGAAGGCGCAGCGATCGAACCCGAAGCCGAGCTCCGCGACACGCTCGCGGCGATGCGCCGAGATCCGAGGCTCCGGCTCCTGGCCGACGGGCGGCCGTGGCACGCGGCGGGTGCGAGCGAGGCGCAGGAGCTCGCCGGCGTCCTCGCTACATGGTTGCATTACCTGCGCGCTCTGGAGGGAGCCGGGCTCGCGCTCGAGGAGGCCGCCGCGCGGCTCGAGCTCGTCTTCGCGGTCGACGACGATCTCTTCCCGTCCCTGGCCAAGATCCGCGCCGGGCGCCTTCTCGCCGAACGGATCCTTTCCGCCGCGGGGATCGCGGATCCCGCCGGGCTCGTGCGGATCCGGGCGGAGACGGGCGAGCGCATGCTCGCCAAGCCGGATCCCTGGGTGAACATCCTGCGCACGACGGTCGCCGCCTTCGCCGCGGTGGCGGGCGGAGCGGATGCGCTCACCGTGACGCCTTTCGACCGTCCGCTCCAAGAGCCGAGCCCTCTCGGGCGGCGGCTCGCGCGCAACGTCCAGCTCGTCTTGCGCGAAGAGGCGGGCACGGGCCGGGTGCGCGATCCGGCCGCGGGCAGCTGGTACGTGGCGCACTTGACCCGCGCCCTCGCCGAAGCCGCTTTCGATCGCCTGCGTCGGATCGAGGAAGCGGGCGGCGCGATCGCCGCCGCGCGCGCGGGCGTGCTGCAGCGCGAGGTCGCGCAGACGCGGGCCCGACGCGCCCGGCTGCTCGCCACGCGGGCCCTCGAGCTCACCGGCGTCTCCGCTTTCCCGACCCTCGAAGAACGCGCGCCGCCGCCTCCCGAACCCTTCGATCTCGCGGCTTCGCTCGCCGCCGCCCGGGCGGTGCTCGCCGATCGCGGCACCGGAAGTCGTGCTTCGGGCATCGAGCCCTTGCCGGCGATCCGCCTCGCCGAACCCTTCGAACGTCTGCGCGCGCGATCGGACGCGGCGACGCGAGCGACGGGTGCGCGGCCGAGCCTGCCGGTGCTCGGGATCGGACGCGCGGGCGAACTCCACGATCTTCTGACCTGGGTCGAGAATCTCTTGGCCGTGGGCGGTATCGCCGCCGAGCGGCTTCCGGCCGCGGAGGAGCCGGCCGATCTCGTGCGCGCCCGCGGCGTCCGCTCGCTGATCGTGTGCGCGGGCGAGAGCGCGGCCGCCCGCGTACCCGGGCTCGTCGCCGCGCTGCGCGCCGCGGGCGTGGCGCGCCTGAGGCTCGCGGGGGCCGTCCCCGAGGGCGCGGAAGGCGACGAACGCCTCGCCCCGGGCATGGACGTGCTCGCGTTCCACGAAGCGTTGCACCGCGAACTCGGGATCGTCGACAGGGGCGAAGGAGAGCGCTCATGAACAGCCGGATCCCGCCGTTGCACCGAATCGACCTCTGGGGCGAGGGGGCGCGCGGGTCACGGCGCGATCCGCGCCGATCCTTCGTCACACCGGAAGGGATCGCGCTTTCGCGCGCCTACGGGTCCGAAGACGTGGCGGGGCTCGATTTCCTGGCCACCCTTCCCGGTCAGCCGCCTTATCTGCGCGGACCGTATCCGACGATGTACACCACCCAGCCCTGGACGATCCGGCAATACGCCGGCTTCTCCACGGCCGAAGAATCGAACGCCTTCTACAAGCGCAACTTGGCCCAGGGTCAGCGCGGGCTGTCGATCGCCTTCGATCTCGCGACGCATCGCGGCTACGACAGCGACCATCCACGCGTCGTCGCCGATGTCGGTATGGCCGGCGTGGCGATCGATTCGATCCTGGACATGCGGATCCTCTTCGACGGCATCCCGCTCGATCGCATCAGTGTCAGCATGACGATGAACGGCGCCGTCCTGCCGATCCTCGCGCTTTATATCGTCGCGGCCGAGGAACAGGGAGTGCCGCCCGAAAAACTGTCGGGTACGATCCAGAACGACATTCTCAAGGAGTTCATGGTCCGCAACACCTATATTTTTCCGCCCGAGCCCTCGATGCGGATCATTGCCGACATTTTCGCCTGGACGGCGAAGCACATGCCGAAGTTCAACCCGATCAGCATCTCGGGCTATCACATGCAGGAAGCGGGGGCTCCCGCCGACCTCGAGCTCGCTTACACCATCGCGGACGGGATCGAATACATCCGGACCGGGTTGAAGGCGGGGCTGGACGTCGACAGTTTCGCGCCCCGTCTCTCTTTCTTCTGGGCGATCGGCATGAACGTCTTCATGGAGATCGCCAAGCTGCGCGCCGCCCGGCTGTTGTGGGCGAAGCTCGTCTACGAGGAGTTCCGACCCGCGGATCCCCGTTCCCTGATGCTCCGCACCCATTGCCAGACCTCGGGCTGGAGCCTCACGGCCCAAGACGTCTTCAACAACGTCGTGCGCACCTGTCTCGAGGCGCTCGCCGCCACCCACGGGCACACCCAGTCGCTGCACACGAACAGCTTCGACGAGGCCCTGGCGCTGCCGACCGATTTCAGCGCTCGCATCGCCCGCAACACCCAGCTCCTCATCCAAGAGGAGACCGGGATCGAGCGCACGATCGACCCCTGGGGCGGCTCGTACTACGTCGAGCGGCTCACGGCCGAGCTCTGTCGCAGGGCGCTCGCCCACATCCGCGAGATCGAGGCCTTGGGCGGGATGTTGAAGGCGATCGAGGCCGGTCTGCCCAAGCTCCGGATCGAGGAAGCGGCGGCCCGCACCCAGGCGCAGATCGACAACGGCACCCGCGTCATCGTCGGTGTCAACCGCTGGAAGCCGGAGAACGAGCCGCCGGTGGAGGTGCTGAAGGTCGACAACCGCGCGGTGCGCGAGGCCCAGCTCGCCCGCCTGCACCAGCTCAAGGCGGAACGCGACGAGCTCGCTCTGCGCCGGGCCCTCGACGCTTTGACGCGGGCGGCCGAGACGGGCGAGGGCAATCTCTTGGAGCTGTCGATCGAGGCGGCGCGCAGGAAGGCCACGGTCGGCGAGATGACCGCCGCGCTCGAGAAGGTCTGGGGCCGTCACACCGCGGCGATCCGCGCCGTGAGCGGGGTCTACATGAGCGAGATGGCTCAGGTCGAGAAGGTGCGCCGAGCCCGCCGGATGGTGGAGGCGTTCGCGGCCCAGGAAGGCCGTCGTCCGCGCATTCTCGTCGCCAAGATGGGCCAGGACGGGCACGACCGCGGCCAGAAGGTGATCGCCACCGCCTTCGCCGACCTCGGTTTCGACGTGGACATCGGGCCGCTGTTCCAGACCCCCGAGGAAGTGGCCCAGCAAGCGGTCGACAACGACGTCCACGTGGTGGGCGTGAGCTCGCTCGCCGCCGGTCACCTCACCCTCGTCCCGGCGCTCAAGAAGGCGTTGGAGGCGAGAGGACGCGGCGACATCCTCATCGCCGTGGGCGGCGTGATCCCGCCGCAGGACTTCGAGGCGCTCAAGGCGGCGGGGGCGTGCGCCATCTTTCCGCCCGGCACGGTGATCGCCGACGCGGCGATCGAGCTCTTGGGCATCCTCGCGGGCGAGCTCGGCTACGAGCTCGCGGCCTGAAGACCGCTTTCAAAGGCCGAGCACGTCGCGCATCCCGTAGCGGCCGGGCGGCCGGCCGACGAGCCAGCGCGCCGCGGCGAGGGCGCCTCTGGCGTAGATCTTGCGGTCGGAAGCGAGGTGCTGGAGCACGATGCGCTCGCCCTCGCCCGCGAAGATCACGGCGTGATCGCCCACCACGTCGCCTCCGCGCAAGCTCGCGAAGCCGATGGTGCCGGAAACGCGCGGGCCGGTGATCCCCTCGCGCGCCCGCACCGCGACCTCTTCCAGGCGCACCCCGCGGCCCGCGGCGGCGGCGCGGCCGAGCGCGAGGGCCGTTCCCGATGGCGCGTCCACCTTGTGCCGGTGGTGCATCTCGAAGATCTCGATGTCGAACTCGGGCCCGAGAGCCCGGGCCACGCGCTCGGTGAGAGCGAGCAAGAGGTTCACGCCTAGGCTCATGTTCGGTGCGACGAGAAGCGGGAAGACGCGGGCGAGCTCCGAGAGCTCCGCGTCCTGCTCCGCCGTGAACCCGGTCGTGCCGAGCACGAGCGGCACGCCGCGGGCGGCGCACCGGCGCGCGTGGGCGATCGAGGCCTCGGCGGTGGAGAATTCGACGACCGCTCCGGCGCCGTCGAGAAGCGTCTCGAGATCGGCACCGGCCCTAAGACCGAGCGGAGGAAGCCCGGCGAGCTCCCCGAGATCGCGACCGAGCTCGGGGTGGTCCGGGCGGTCGATGCCGCCCGCGAGCTCGAGATCGGGAGCCTGCACGATCTCGCGGATCACCGTCCGCCCCATCCGACCGCAGCAGCCGATCACCCCGATCCGCATCGCTCGCTCCTTCCGTCGTCCGTGCCAGAAGCCCGGGCCGAAAATCGCCTGTCAAGGCGGTCGGGCCATTGAACCGACCGGCGAGGGCGCGATTTTGTAGATCGGTGAGCGGAATCGGGGGAGCGCCATGAACGGGGTCGAGACGATCCTCGAGGGTCTCAGGCAGCAGCTGCCGGTGCGGCTCGTGCGCTACCGGCTGCCCAAAGATGCCGGGCTCGTCATCGTCGACGAGGTCAACGGCTTCTGCACCGTGGGGGCGGGCAACCTGGCGCCGCCGGCGCCGGACGAGCAGATCGCGCGGATGGTCGAGCGCACGGACGCGCTCGCCCGCGCCTTCCGCGCCAAGAAGCGTCCGGTCCTGGCTTTTCTGGACACCCACGAGCCCGACCGGCCCGAGCCTCCCTATCCCCCGCACTGCATCCGCGGCACGGGAGAAGAGAACCTCGTTCCGCAGCTCGCTTGGCTGGAGAGCGATCCCGATGTCGTGCTCGTGCGCAAGGACTGCATCAACGGCTTCGTGGGGGCGATCGAACCGGCGACCGCGCGCGGCCAGCACGGGCTCTCGCACAACAAGCTCTTGGACTGGATCAACCTCCACCGGCTCGAAACCGTGGTCGTGGTCGGCATCTGTACCGACATCTGCGTGATGGATCTCGTGCTGACCTTGTTGTCCGCGCGCAACCACGGGCTCGCGCCCACCTTGCGCGACATCGTCGTCTACGAGCCGGCCTGCGCTACCTACGATCTGCCGCGCGAGACGGCGGAAAAGCTCGGTTTGCCGCCCACGTCGGCGCATCCCAAGTGGCCCGCCCATCACATGGGGCTGTACTTCATGGCCTCGCGCGGCGCGATCCTGGCCTCCGAGCTCGAAGAGGTCTGAGGCGAGCGTGTCCGAGGTCGCGCTGCTCGCGCTCGCCTCGGCCAATCCGCCACATCTTCTCACGCAAGCCGCGGCCAAAGAAGGGGCGCGGCGTCTGTTCGGGGGCCGCCTCGACGAGCTCGAGCGTCGACTGCGGCTCTTCGATCGCTGCGGAATCGAGCGGCGGCGGATCGCCCTGCCGCTCGACGCTTATCTCGAACCCGCCGGTTTCGGTCGCCGCAACGCGCTGTTCCTCGCGAGCGCGCTCGCGCTCCTCGAAGACGCGACGCGGCGGGCGCTCGCCGCAGCGGGCCTCGAAGCCGAAGCGATCGATGCCGTGGTCACCGTCTGCTCGACGGGGATCGCCACCCCCTCGCTCGAGGCGCATCTCGCCGAACGGCTGGGTCTGCGCGCCGATGTCCTGCGCGCGCCGCTTTTCGGACTGGGCTGCGCGGGTGGCGTGCAGGGTCTGGCTCGAGCCGCCGATTTCGCCCGCGCGCGGCCCGGAAGCCGCGTCCTCCTGCTCGTCGTCGAGCTCTGTTCGCTCACCTTGCGTCTTTCGGATGCGAGCCTCGCCAATCTCGTCGCTTGCGCCCTTTTCGGCGACGGAGCGGCGGTGGCGATCCTCTCGAGCGCGGGCACCGGCCCGCGGATCGGGCCCACGGGCGAGCATCGGTTCCGCGGCACGCTCGAGGTCATGGGCTGGCGGGTCGAAGACGACGGGCTCGGCGTGCTCTTCGCCCCGACCGTGCCCGAGATCGCGCGCTCGCGGCTCGGCGGCGCGCTCGCCGCGTTCCTCGAACGGCAGGGGTTGGCACCGGCCGACGTCGATCGGTGGTTGTGCCATCCCGGGGGCGCCAAGGTCTTGAGCGCGCTCGAAGAGGTGTTGCCGGCACCGGCCAAGGGGCTCGAGCACGCCCGCGCGGTGCTCGCCGAGTTCGGCAACATGTCGGCGCCCACCGTGCTCTTCGTTCTCGACCGCGCGCTCGCCGAGCCGGACTGGAAACGAGCGCTGCTTCTCGCGCTCGGACCCGGCTTCACCGCCGCTTTCGCGATCGTCGAGCGTTGAGCGTGGGCCAGGTCCATCTCTTCCTTTTCCTCGTCGCCGCCCAGCGCGCCGCCGAACTCGTCTGGTCGTGGCGCAACGAGCGGCGGCTGCGCGCCCGCGGCGCGGTCGAGCACGGCCGACGTCACTATCCGGCGTTCGTCGCCTTGCACGCGGGCCTGCTCGTCGCGCTGTGGCTCTCGGCTCCGATCGAGCGGCCACTCGTGCTCGGCTGGTTCGCGTTCTGGCTCCTGCTGCAGCCGGCGCGGTTGTGGGTGATCGCGAGCCTGGGCGAGCGCTGGACGACGCGGGTGCTCGTACTTCCCGGTGCGCCCCTCGTCGCGCGCGGTCCCTATCGGTGGCTGCGCCATCCCAACTATCTGATCGTCGCGCTCGAAGTGCCCGCGATCGCGCTCGCCTGCGACGAACCCGGGCTCGCGCTCGCCTTCGGCCTCGCCAACCTCGCGCTCCTCGCCCTTCGCGTTCGGGTCGAGGACCGCGCGCTCGGCCGGCGGCGGGAGTGACCGCCGCCGGTCGGCTCAGTGCGCCGCCATCGCCTCGGCGCGGCGGGCGATGAGATCGTCGACGACCGCCGGGTCGGCGAGGGTCGTGGTGTCCCCGAGCTGCTGGAACTCGCCTTCGGCGATCTTGCGCAGGATCCGGCGCATGATCTTGCCCGAGCGGGTCTTGGGCAAGCCCGGTGCCCACTGGATCACGTCCGGGGTCGCGATCGGGCCGATCTCCTTGCGCACCCAGGCGACGAGCTCCTTGCGCAGAGCCTCGGAGGGCTCGATGTCCGCCTTGAGGGTGACGTAGCAGTAGATGCCCTGACCCTTGATCTCGTGCGGATAGCCGACGACCGCCGCCTCGGCCACCGCGGGATGGGCGACGAGCGCGCTCTCGATCTCGGCCGTGCCCAGGCGGTGACCGGCGACGTTGATCACGTCGTCGACGCGCCCCGTGATCCAATAATAGCCGTCCTCGTCGCGACGCGCGCCGTCACCCGTGAAATACATGCCCTTGAAGGTCGAGAAATAGGTCTGGACGAAGCGCTGGTGATCGCCGAACACGGTGCGCATCTGACCGGGCCAGCTGTCGAGGAGCACGAGATTGCCCTCGCAAGGACCCTCGAGGATACGGCCCTCGCCGTCGACGATCGCCGGCTTGACGCCGAAGAAGGGCAGCGTCGCCGAGCCGGGTTTGAGGTCGGTGGCGCCGGGCAAGGGGCTGATGAGGATGCCGCCGGTCTCGGTCTGCCACCAGGTGTCGACGATCGGGCAGCGCCCTTCCCCGACCACCCGGTGGTACCAGCGCCAGGCCTCGGGGTTGATGGGCTCGCCCACCGAACCCAGAAGGCGCAGGCTCTTGCGCGAGGTGACCTTGACCGGCCCCTCGCCCTTTTGCATGAGCGCCCGGATCGCCGTGGGCGCGGTGTAGAAGATCGTGACGTGGTGCTTGTCGACGACCTCCCAGAACCGCGAATAGGTCGGATAGTTCGGCACGCCCTCGAACATCAGGGTCGTGGCCCCGTTGGCCAGCGGGCCGTAGACGATGTAGCTGTGGCCCGTGACCCAGCCGACGTCGGCGGTGCACCAGTACACGTCGCCGTCCCTGTAGTCGAAGATGTACTGGTGCGTGAGCGACACGTAGACGATGTAGCCGCCGCTCGTGTGCAGCACGCCCTTCGGTTTGCCGGTCGAGCCCGAAGTGTAGAGGATGAACAGCGGATCCTCGGCGTTCATCACCTCCGGCGGGCAGTGCCCGTCCGCCTTGGCCATGAGCTCGCGGGCGTCGAAATCGCGACCCGGGACGGTGTCGACGGCGAGGCCGGTGTGCCGGAACATCAAGACCTTGATGTTCGGATCGCACTTCTTCAGGGCTTCGTCGGTGTTCGCCTTCAACGGCACGACCTTGCCGCCGCGCAATCCGCCATCGGCGGTGATCACGAGCTTCGCCTTGGCGTCGTTGATGCGATCGGCGAGGCTTTCGGGGGAGAAGCCGCCGAACACCACCGAGTGGATGGCGCCGATACGCGCGCAAGCGAGCATCGCGTAGGCGGCCTCGGGGATCATCGGCAGATAAATGGTGACCCGATCGCCCTTCTCGACGCCCATGCTCTTGAGGACGTTGGCGAGGCGGCAGACGCGATCGTAGAGCTCGCGATAGGTGATCTTCTTGTCGACCGCCGGATCGTCGCCCTCCCAGATGATGGCCACCTGGTTGGCACGATGGGGCAGATGACGATCGACGCAATTGTAGCAGACGTTGAGCTCGCCGTCCTCGTACCACTTGATCGAGACGTTACCCTCGAAGGTCGTGTTTTTGATCTTGGTCGGCTTCTTGAACCAGTTGATCCGCTCCGCCATCTCGGCCCAGAAGCCTTCCGGGTCCTCGATCGAACGGCGGTACATCGCGACGTAGCGCTCGCGGTTGCAATGCGCACTGGCCGCCCACTGCGGATCGACCTTGTAGATTTCGCTCATCGGTCCCTCCCCGATGGACCCGCCCTGCCTTCGCTCCGTTCGGCGAGGCGACTTATCCGGTCGTCGATTGTGATTTCAAGCACACGGGGACGTTATGCCGCAAGAGCGCCTCCGCCGGGTTTTTCCCCAAAATCTTCAACAGCTTGTGGGTAACGGCTTGGTGTGGCGCGCAGAGCCCGTCCGGCCTCAGCGCCCGGGCTCGATCCCGCTCGCCCGCAGCCACGCTTCGACCGTCGGCAGGATCCTCTCGACCACGACCTCCACCCCCGCTCGGTTGGGATGAATGCCGTCGGGCTGGAAGAGCTCCGGTCGGCCTACGAGACCGTCGAGGAAAAAAGGATAGAACGCCAAGCCGTAGCGCTCGACCACGCGCCGAAAGGCGAGGGCGAGGGCTTCTCCGTACTCCCGACCGAGGTTGGGCGGGGCGAGCATGCCGGCGATCATCACCGGCACGCCGCGAGCGCGCGCCGCTTCGACGATGCGCTCGAGGTTGCGCTCCAGTTGCTCGGGCGGCAGGGCGCGCAGAGCGTCGTTGCCGCCGAGCTCGACCAACAGATGGCTGGGTCGATCGGCGAGCACCCAGTCCACGCGCGCTGCACCGCCCGCGCTCGTATCGCCCGAGACGCCGGCATCGATCAACGAACAGGAAAAGCCCCGCGCCCGCAGCGCGGCCTCCAGACGCGCCGGAAAGGCCTCGGCGAGCGGCAAACCGTAGCCCGCGGTCAAGGAATCGCCGAGCACGGCGATGCGGCATTCGGCCACCGCGAGCCGGCACGCGAAAAGCAGAGCCGTGGCGAGGAACGAGGACGCGAGCTTGCGGAGGAGGGGCATGCGTTCCATGTCCGAGCGTGATCGTGCCTTCTCGAGAAAGCGACGGTTCCGGTGATGATCGATCTCGAGGATGTTCATCTCGTGCTCGAGGGCCCGAACGGGCCGGTTCCGATCCTGCGCGGGATCGACCTCGAGGTCGAGGCCGGGACCACCGCGAGCGTGGTGGGGCCTTCGGGTTCGGGCAAATCGAGCCTCCTCGCGATCATCGGCGGAATCGAACGGGCGAGCCGCGGCCGTGTCGTCGTGTGCGGGGAGGACCTGGGCCGGCTCGACGAGGACGCTCTCGCGCGCTTCCGGCGTCGCCACGTCGGCTTCCTGTTCCAGGCCTTCCATCTCGTGCCCGCGATGACCGCGCGCGAGAACGTCGCCTTGCCGATGGAACTCGCCGGCCGACCGCGTGCGCTCGCCCGCGCGGCCGAGCTCCTCGCCGAGGTGGGGCTCGCACACCGAATGGACCATTTCCCCGCGCAACTTTCGGGAGGCGAACAACAGCGGGTGGCGCTCGCGCGCGCTCTGGCCAACGAACCGGAGCTGCTTCTGGCCGACGAGCCGACCGGCAATCTCGACGCCGCGACCGGACGGGCGATCGTCGAGCTCCTCTTCGCCGTCCGGGCGCGCCACGGGGCCACGCTCGTGCTCGTCACCCACGATGCGCGTCTCGCCGCCCGCTGCGCGCGCCGGTTCGTCATGGACGCGGGCCGGCTCGCGGAAACGACGGCGATCGACGTCGCACCCTCGTCGGTGGCGAGCCCGGTCCGATGAGGCTTCTCGCCCTCGCCCGGACGATCGCCGAGCGCGAGATCCGGGGCGCGCTGCGGCCGCTCCTGCTCGTCGTCGCCTCGCTCGCGATCGGGGTCGGTACGATCGCCGCGGTCGGGGTCTTCGCCGAAGCGTTGCGCGAGACCGTGCGTCGCGACGCGCGGATGCTGTTGGGGGGCGACCTCGAGCTCGAGAACGCCAACCGACCCGTTCCGGCGGACGAGCTCGCGCGGCTTCTGGGACCCGATGCGCGGATTTCCACGGTCGTCCACACCACCGCCCTCGTCGCGACGCCAGAAGGGCGCCGGCTCGCGGTGGCGCTCAAAGCGGTCGACGAGGCCTGGCCGCTTCTGGGAGCGGTCGAGCTGGACCCGCCGATCCCGCTCGCCGAGGCCCTCGTGCGCTCGGGGACGGTGGTGGCGCCCGATCTCCTTTCCCGATTGGGCGTCCGTGTCGGCGATCGTCTGCGGCTCGGTGCGCTCGAGCTCGAGATCCGCGGCGTCGTCCGGCGCGAACCGGACCGCCTCGTCGGCTTCGCGGGTTTGGGCCCGCGGCTTGTCGTGAGCCGCGAGACGGCCGAGGCGGCGGAGATCGTTCGCCCCGGAGCGCTCTTGCGCTTCGAACACCGAGCGCTCGTCCCCGAGGAGCGCCTGCCGGAAATTCTGGAACGGCTGCGCGCCCGCGAGCCGGAAGCGTCCTGGCGGCTGCGCACCGCCGCCGCGGTCGAACCCTCCTTCGCGCGTTTTTCCGATCGGCTCGCGAGTTATCTGACGCTCGCCGGGCTCGCCGCTCTGCTGCTGGGCGGGCTCGGGATCGCCCTGTCGGTGTCGGCCTATCTCGCGAGCCGGCGCCCGACGATCGCCGTCCTCAAGGCGCTCGGGGCGACCTCGACGGAGGTCGAGGCGGCTTACGGATCGCTCCTCGGCGCGGCGGTGGCGGTGGCCATCGCCCTCGGCCTCGCCGCGGGCCAGCTCGCGGCCGCGCTTCTGGCTTCGCTCGCGGAAGGATGGGTGCCGTTGCGGGCCGAGGTGGGATTGCACCTCCGACCTCTCGTCCTCGCCGCGGCCGCGGGTCTGTTCACCGCGATTCTCTTCGCTGCTCTTCCGTTCGCGCGGATCCGCGAGATCTCGGCCGGGAACCTCTTGCGCGGAGATTCCGCGGCCACGCGTCGGCGCAGGCAGCCGTGGCCCGCACTCGCGATCGGAGCCGCGGGTCTGGTCGGCTTTTCGGCGCTCGCGGTGGATCGGTGGCCGCTCGCGCTCGCGTTCTTCGCGGGCGCGGGCGCGACGACGGCGCTTCTTTTCGGGCTCGGGCGTTCGCTGCTCGCCCTCGCCGCGCGCTCGTTGGCGACCGCTCCCGTAGCCCTGCGCCTGGCCGCGCGCAGTCTCGCGCGCGAACGGAGCGGGGCGCTCCCGGCGATCGTGGGTCTGGGAACGGGGCTCGGAGCGCTCGTCACCGTCGTGCTCCTGGAAGCGAACCTTTCGCGCGAGATCGAAGCCCGGCTCGCGCAGCGCGCACCGAGCCACATCGTCCTCGACATCCAGCCCGACCAATGGCAGCGCTTCGAGCGTCTTCTCGCCGAAACACCGGAGGCGGAGCTCCTTCAATGGGCTCCGGTGCTGCGCGCGCGGATCACGAAGATCAAGGGCGAGCCGGTCGATCGGGCGACGATCGCCGAGCACGTTCGATGGACGGTCGATCGCGACCGCGGTCTGACCTGGCGCGCGGAACCTCCTCCCGGGGCCGAGCTTCTCGCCGGGCGCTGGTGGCCGCCCGATTACGCCGGACCACCCCTCGTTTCGATCGAGGGTGAGGTCGCGCGCGGCTACGGCGTCGAGGTGGGCGACAAGCTCGCCTTCAACGTCCTCGGCCGCACGATCGAGGCCGAAATCGCCAACATCCGTCGCGAGGTCGACTGGACCTCCGGCCGCCTCGAATTCGTCTTCGTCTTGAGCCCCGGAGTTCTCGAGCGCGCACCGCACGTGCGGATCGCCGCGCTCGCCCTGACCCCGCGGGCCGCCGACGCGTTTCTCGATCGTCTCGCTCGGGAGTTGCCCAACGCGACCCCGATCGAGGTCGGCACGATCGCCCGCACGCTCGAAGAGCTCCTGGGCAAGATCGGGCTCGCCGTGCGCTCGGTCGCGGGCGTCCTGCTCGTCTCCGGATCGATGGTGCTCGCCGCCTCGCTGTTCCTCGCCCGCCGCCGCCATCTGCGGGATACGGTCTTGTTCAAGCTGTTGGGTGCCCCGAAAGGCCAGATTTTGCGCGTTCTCGCCTGCGAGCAGCTGCTCCTCGCGGCGATCGCCGCCCTCGTGGGGCCGGTCGCGGGGGGCCTCGCGGCGTGGGGGATCGCGCGGTTCGTGTTCGCGATCGAATGGCAGATCGCCTGGCCGCCGCTTCTCTTCGTCTCCGCGGCCGTGTTCTCGCTCGTCTTCGCGATCGGAGCGCTGAGCGTCTGGCGGCTCTCGAACCGCAGCGTCGCGGAAGCGTTGCGGATGCCGTGAGCGGAAGGCGGCTGCGGGAACGAAAGCGGCCGCGAGGAAGGAGCGAGGTCGGAGACGGTTCGCGGGAGGTGGTGGGCGCTGCTGGTCTCGAACCAGCGACCCCCGCCGTGTGAAGACGGTGCTCTACCACTGAGCTAAGCGCCCCGCGTTCGCGGCATGTAGGAAGAGGCTTCGCGGCTTGTCAAGGCGAGCCCGAAAGCGCGCGCAGGGCGTCGGGGAGCTCGTCGAAGCGGTCGACCACCCGATCGGCACCGAGCTCTCGGGCCGGGACGGCGGTGTAGCCGAAGCTCACGAGCACGCAGGGGATGCCGAGCGCACGGGCGACGGCGACGTCGTTGGCGCTGTCGCCGACCATGACCGCGGCCCGGGGAGAAACGCTCAAGACCTCGAGGGTGGCGGCGAGATGGCGGGGATCGGGCTTGCGGTACGGTCGCGCATCGCCGCCCAGGATCGCCGCGAACTTCTCGGCGAGGCCGAGCGCGGCCAGCAGACGCTCGCTCGGGCGCTGCGGCTTGTTCGTGCACACGCCCAAGCGCAGCCCGCGCGCGGCGAGTTCCGCGAGGGTTTCGGGCACGCCGGGATAAGGAGCGCTCCAACGTGCCGGCTCCTCGGTGTAACGCTCGAGGAACCAGGCGTAGAGATTCTCGAGCCGGTCCTCCTCGAGCGCGAGGTTCTGCCATGCGAAGGCCCGCCGGATGAGCTGCTTGGCTCCGTCGCCGATCATCGTGCGGACCGCGGAAAGCGGGGGTGCGCGCAAACCTTCGCGCTCCAAGAGCTCGGCGAGCACGGCGTGGAGATCGGGCGCGGTTTCGACGAGCGTGCCGTCGAGATCGAAGACCACCGCCTCCAGTCGCATATCGTCGCGTTCCCTCGCACCGGACTGTCGCGGAGCGCCGGTCGGTCCTTGCCCGCGCGTGTCGTCCCGGCGAGACATAGGCGCTCGTCGGGTACCGACCAATCCACGGAGGTTCCGTGTCGCAGGAGCCGCTCTCGATCGTCGTTCTCGCCGCCGGCAAGGGGACGCGGATGCGCAACGGGCGTCCCAAGGTCCTGCACCCGCTGGCCGGCTGGCCGCTCGTCCGCCACGTGCTCGCGACCGCGCGCAGTCTGGAGCCCGAGCGGCTCGTGGTCGTTCTCGCCCCGGGCATGGAGGAGGTGGCGCGCGAGGTGCGCGCTCGTGCTCCCGAGGCGCGGATCGCGATCCAAGATCCCCCCCTCGGCACGGGGCACGCGGTCGCCGCGGCGCGCGAGGAACTCGCCGAGGCCGGTGCGGTGCTCGTGCTCTACGCCGATACGCCCTTGCTCTCGCGCACGACGCTCGCGCGCCTGCTCGCCGCGCGCGCGGAAGCGGACGCGGCGGTGGCCGTGCTCGCGATCCGGCCGCCCGATCCGAGCGGATACGGCCGCTTGCGCTTCTCGGGGGACGATCTGGTCGAGATCGTCGAAGAACGGCACGCCTCTCCCGACCTCGCGGCGCGAGGCCTGTGCAACTCCGGGGTCGTGGCGTTCGATGCGCGGCGACTTCCGCTCCTTCTCGCCGAGCTGCCGCTGCGGGCAGACAAGAACGAGTATTACCTCACCGATACCGTCGCGCTCGCGGTGGCGCGCGGCTGGCGGTGCCGTGCCGTGGAGGCGCCGTGGATCGAAGGGCTCGGCGTCAACAGCCAACGTCAGCTCGCCGAGCTCGAGCGGTTGTGGCAGGAGCGTCGGCGCGCCGAGCTCCTGGAAGCGGGCGTGGTGATGCCGGCACCCGATACGGTGTTCGTGGGTGCCGATTGCGACATCGAGCCGGGGGCGATCATCGAGCCCTACGTCGTTTTGGGTCCCGGGGTGCGCATCCGAGCCGGAGCCGTGGTCCATTCCTTCTCGCATCTCGAAGGGGCGGAGATCGCCGGGGGAGCCGCGATCGGCCCCTTCGCACGGTTGCGCCCGGGGACGGTGGTCGAGGCGGGCGCGCGCATCGGCAATTTCGTCGAGACCAAGGCGGCGCGGATCGGCGCGGGCGCCAAGGCCAACCATCTGGCCTATCTCGGCGATGCGAGCGTGGGCGCGGGCGCGAATGTCGGTGCCGGGACGATCACCTGCAACTACGACGGCTTCGCCAAGCACAGGACGGAGATCGGCGCCGGAGCTTTCATCGGATCGAATTCGGCGCTGGTCGCGCCGGTGCGCATCGGGGAAGGAGCCTTCGTCGCCGCCGGCAGCACGGTGACCGAGGACGTGCCGGACGATGCTCTGGCGATCGCGCGCTCGCGCCAGGAGACGCGCCCGGGACGGGCGGCGCTGCTCCGCCAACGATTGCAGAAGAGAGCGCGCCCGCGCGAGGCCGGTTGAAGCCTTTGCCGTGCCACGGCAACCGTGGCATAGCGCGTCGAGAAACGAAGGGAAGGAGATGCTGCGCGCTCTATTGATCGCGTCGGGTCTGATCGGCCTGCCCCTCCTGCCCGCGACGGCCGATCCGCTCGCCGAGATCCGAGCGGGCAATCAGGCGTTCGCGGAAGGGCGATTCGAGCAAGCGGTCGGCGCGTTCAGCCGCGCGATCGACAGCCCCGGGCTGGACCGCGAAAGTCTCGCGCTGGCGCTCAACAACCGCGGCGTGGCGCTCACCGAACTCGGCGATTTCGATCGCGCGATCGCCGATTACGAGCGGGCCCTCGAGCTCAAACCGGCGGATCCGAAGACGCGACGCAATCTGCGCATCGCTCATCTCCGACGCGGCCTTTCGGCGTACCGGTCGGGCGAGTTCGACCGTGCGCTCGCCGACTTCGGCCGCGCGATCGAGCTCGAGCCCGAGCACCCGACCGCCTGGATGCGGCGGGGCGAGCTCAGGTTGGAGCGGGGCGAACTCGAGGGCGCCATCGCCGACCTCGAGACCGCCGTCCGCCTCGCGAAGGATCCGACGGAGGCCAAACGAGGGCTCGAGCAAGCGCGCGCCGCCTTGGCGGCGCGCCAGACCGCCCCCGCGAGACCGGCTCCGGAGGCCCCGCAGAGCGCGTCCGCCGCACCTGCACCGGAGCGCGCGGCCCCTTCCCCGGCGAGCGCGTCCGCACCCGGAGACGGAAGCCTCGGACGGACGGCCGCGGCGGCCGGCGGGGTTCCGCCGGAGGCGGGGGCGACGCGTTTCCGGGTGACCACCGACATCTTCGTGCGAGCCGAGCCGGCCACCGCGAGCGCCGCCGTGGGCTCGCTGCGCCGTGGTAGCGAAGTCACGGTGCGCGGCGAGGAACGGGGCTGGTACAAGGTCGAGCTTTCGAGCGGGCGTACCGGATGGGTCTATCGGCGGTTCCTCGAAGCGATCGAACAGCCGCGGGAGTGAACCGGGAAGGCGTTGTCTAACCTAGAGGTTGAAATACGAGCCCGAGCATGTGCGCATAACGATCGACAGCCTTGAGCGAGAGCGGTAATCTGAAGGGCGGGCTCGGAGCGACGTCGGCGGGAGGCGGCTCGGTGATGCGCGTTCTCGGACGGTCGGGCGGGATGGTCGGGGCGGTGTTGAGCGCGCTCTTGGCGACGGGCGCGAACGCTCAGACGCTGAGCTCGATCCTCGTCGATCACGCGACCGGCGCCGTCCTCTCCGAGGAGAGAGCGGACCAGCTCGCCTATCCCGCGTCGCTCACCAAAATGATGACACTTTATCTGACTTTCGAGGCGATGCGCGCGGGGCGCGTCAGCCGCGACAGCCGGCTGCGGGTTTCCCCCGAGGCGGCCGCGCAGCCGCCGTCGAAGCTCGGGCTCAAGCCCGGCTCGACGATCAAGCTCGACGACGCCATTCGCGCCGTGGCGGTGAAGTCGGCGAACGACGTCGCGCGCGTGATCGCCGAGAACCTGGCGGGTTCGGAACCGCGCTTCGCCCAGCTCATGACCTACCGTGCGCGCGAGCTCGGGATGACGCGTACGCGCTTCGTCAATGCGTCGGGTCTACCCGACGAAGAGCAGCGGACCACTGCCCGCGACATGGCCACGCTGGCGCGCCGGTTGATTTCGGACTTTCCGGAGTATTATCATTATTTCGGCCTGCCCTATTTCGTGTGGAGAGGTCGCACGCTGCACAATCACAACCGCCTGCTCGCGACCTACGAGGGCATGGACGGGCTCAAGACCGGCTACACCCGCGCCTCGGGCTACAATCTCGCGGCATCCGCCGTACGCGACGGTCGTCGTCTCGTCGCGGTCGTGCTCGGTGGCTCGACCTCCGCCGAGCGCAACCGCGAGATCGTGCGTTTGCTCGATCACGGCTTCGCGACCAGGCCCGACAGCGCTCCCGTGCCCGTGGCAGCGGCGGGTGCGGGATCCTCGATCGCAGCCGTGCCGGACGGCGCGAGCGGGCCGCGCGGCACCGCCGAGGCCCAGCGGCCGGCGGGAGGATACGCGGTCGCCCTCGGCAGCTTCCGGGACCGCCGCGCGGCCGTCGCGCACGCGCGGCGCTTGGCCGGCGAGGTGCGGGCGCTGCGCGGTGGGGAGCCGGCGGTGGGCCCGGCCGGCGGGCGTTCGCGCCGGTTCGCCGCGCAAATCGTCGGACTGACCCGGCAGGACGCGCTCGCCGCCTGCGCGATCCTGCGCCGGGGCAAACTCCCCTGCTCGGTGGTGCGCACGCACGAGCGCGCGATCGGCTCGGATTGAGGCCCGGGCCGAACGCGCGCTCCGCGTTTCCTTCAGAAGTGGCGATAGCCGGTTCGCTCGACCGCGAGCGGCCGGCCGTTCTCGTCGAGCACGCGCAGGCCGGGCTCGGCGGTGATCCGGCCGATGACGCTGAGCGGGACCTGCGCGCGCACCGCGAGATCGGGCAGGAGATCGGCGCGATCGGGGGGCAAGGTGAACAGAAGTTCGTAGTCGTCGCCGCCCGCGAGCGCGCAGGCGCGCGCTCCCGGCAGCCCGCGCGTCGCCTCGGAGAGCGGAAGCCGCGCCACCTCGATCTCCGCACCCACTCCGGATCGTTCGAGGACGTGGCCGAGATCGGCCAGAAGACCGTCCGAGACGTCGATGGCGGCGGTGGCCAGGCCGCGGAGCGCGCGCCCGAGCGCGATGCGCGGGGTGGGCAGGCGGTAGCGCGCGAGCAACGGTTCCACGAGGTCCTCGGGCACCGCCAGGCCGCGTTGGATGCGCAGCGCCATCGCGGCGTCGCCGAGCGTGCCCGAAACGCACACCAGATCGCCGGGCCGAGCCCCGCGCCGCTCGAGGGCCGCTCCGCGCGGCACGAGCCCGAGGATGGTGAGCGAAAGCACGAGCGGGCCCGAGGTGGCGACGGTGTCTCCGCCGATCAGATGCACCTCGAACCGCGACTGATCCTCGGCGAGACCGCGTACGAAAGCCTCGAGCCAAGAATCGCTCGCACTCGGAGGACGGGCGATCATCGTAAGATAAGCGAGCGGATCGGCGCCCATCGCCGCCAGATCGCTCAAATTGACCCGCAGGAGTTTCGCAGCGACCTGCTCGGGCGGGTCCTCCGAGAAGAAATGCACGTTCTCGACGATCGCGTCCTTGGCGACGACGAGCTGATATCCCGCGGGGACGTCGACGAGCGCAGCATCGTCGCCGAGATCGAGCGCCCCGGCGAAGCCCCGCGCCAAAGGCCTGAGCAATCGAGCGATGAATTCGAACTCACCGAGGCTCACGCGTCCTCTCCGGATCGGCGGAATTTGCCGGCGAGGCGATCCAAGACGGCGTGGACGAAGGCGGGCTCGCCGCCGGCGGCGAACAGATGAGTGATCTCGACGTATTCGTTGATGACCACGCGCACCGGGACCTCGACGAGCTCGGCGAGCTCGTAGGCGCCGGCGCGCAGGATGGCGCGGGTGACCGCGCCCAGGCGCGGAAGCGTCCATCCCTCGGCGAGCACGGCGGCGATCTCGGGATCGAGGCGCGCGCGGGCGGTCCAGGCACCGACGAGCACCTTGCGCAGCCAGGCTTCCTCGAGAGGAGGAGCATCGGGCGGTCGGTGCTCGACGATTTCGCGCGCCACCTCCGCCGGATCGCCGCCCGCGAGATCGAGTTGATAGAGGCCCTGGACCGCCGCGAGCCGAGCCTCGTGGCGTCGGCGCATGGCCGCCGGGGCGCGCCCTCCTCCGTTCACCTTCCGGCCTTCCCCTGCCAACGCCGCGCGAGCGCGAGCAACGCGAGAGCGGCGCGCGCGGCGTGTCCGCCCTTGTCCTGCCGGGCGGGGTCGGCCCGTTCCACGGCTTGGGCGAGGGTGTCGACGGTGAGGATGCCGTTGCCGATCGGCAGGCGCTGCCGAATGCCGAGCTCGGCCAAGGCGCGGCAACTCTCTCCGGCGACGAGGTCGAAATGGATCGTTTCCCCGCGGACCACGCAACCGAGCGCGACGTAAGCATCGAAACGCCCGGTGTCGGCGGCGCTCGCGATCGCCGGGGGGGTCGCCAGCGCGCCCCGCCCCTAGACCCGTTGGGGTGGGCCCGCCGCCCCCGCGCGCCCCCCGCGCGCGCCCCCGCGCCCGGGATCCCGCCCCCCGCCGGGGGAGGGGGCCACGACCACGAGCACCCGCGCTCCCGCCACTTCGCCCGGGAGCTCGAAAGCCTGCGCCGCACCGGCCATCAGGACGGCTCCTCGCGGCCGAGCGGTCGGGTCTCGACGACGCGCAAGCCGTATCCTTGCAGACCCACGATCGTGCGCCCGGTATTCGACAGCAAGATCATGTCGCGGACGCCGAGGGCGCGGAGGATCTGCGCGCCGATTCCGTACACGCGCAAATCCGAGGCCGCCCCGCCCTCCCGTTGGCCGCCGAGGACGAGGCGCTGGGAGACGCTCTTGGGCGAAGGCTCGCGCAAGACCACGACCACGCCGCGGCCGGCTCGGCCCACGAGCTCCATCGCCCGATGGAGTTGATCGCCGCGCCCGCTCTCCCCGCCGCCCAGGATGTCCTCGAGGATGTTCACGGCGTGGACCCGCACCAGCACCGGCTCGGGCGTGGTCACGTCGCCCTTGACGAGGGCCACGTGCTCGACCCCGTCGAGGACGTTGGTGAAGACTTCGAGGCGGAAGTCCCCGCCCCAACGGCTGTGAAAAGGTGCCGCGAATTCGCGCTCCACGAGCCGATCGTGGCGCAGCCGATAGGCGATGAGATCGGCGATCTTCCCGATCTTGAGGCCGTGCTTGCGGGCGAAGACGACGAGATCCGGCAGCCGCGCCATGGTCCCGTCGTCGTTCATGATCTCGCAGATCACTCCCGAAGGATCGAGCCCCGCCAGGCGCGCGATGTCGACCGCGGCCTCCGTGTGCCCGGCGCGGACGAGGACTCCGCCGTCGCGGGCCATGAGGGGGAAGATGTGACCGGGGGTGGAAAGATCGTCCCGCCGCGTGGCGGGGTCGATCGCCACTTGGATCGTGCGAGCGCGATCGGCCGCCGAGATCCCCGTCGTGATTCCGTGGCGAGCCTCGATGCTGACGGTGAAGGCGGTGCTGCGCCGCGATTCGTTACCTTGGGCCATCAACGGCAGACCCAGGTGTTCGCAGCGTTGGCGGGTGAGCGCGAGGCAGATCAGACCGCGGCCGTAGCGAGCCATGAAGTTGATCGCCTCGGCGTCGCAGAACTGGGCAGGAATCACGAGATCGCCCTCGTTCTCGCGATCCTCGTCGTCGACGAGGATCACCATGCGACCGCGCCGCGCCTCTTCGATGATCTCCTCGATCGGCGCGATCGGAGAATCGGTCGACGGCGGAACGGCGACCTCAGCCACGGGACGCTCCACCGCTGCAGGCGAGCCACCGAGCGACGTAGCGCGCGAGCATGTCGACTTCGAGGTTGACCCGGTCTCCCGGCTTGCGCTCGCTCAGCGTGGTGACCTTCCAGGTGTGGGGAACGATCACGGTCGCGAATCGATCTTCGCCGACTTCGCTGACCGTCAAGGAGACGCCGTCGAGCGCGATCGAGCCTTTCACCGCGACCATCGGCGCGAGTTCGGCCGGCATCCCGATCACGAGCCGCCGGCTGTCGGCCAGCTCGTCGATCGCCAGAACCGTGCCGATCGCGTCGACGTGGCCGAAGACGAGATGGCCGCCGAGCTCGTCGCCCAGCCGCAGCGCCCGCTCGAGGTTGACGAGCGTGCCCGGGCGCCAATCGCCGATCGTGGTGCGCGCGAGGGTTTCGGGAGACGCGTCGATGCGCCAGCCGCGTTCGGTGAGCGCCGCCACCGTGAGGCAGACCCCGGAATGGGCGATCGAGGCGCCGAGGGCGACCGGACCGAAGTCGCCGATCGGGGCGATCTCGAGGGTTCTCGTCGCCGTACCCTCGATCCGCTCGACGGTCCCGCGATGGGTCACGATCCCGGTGAACATGAGGTTCCTTCGCCTGCGCGCTCCGCCGAACGCGCGACCGGCTCGAGCAAGAGATAGCGATCCTCGCCCAAGCGCGCCTCTTCGCGCACGGTCCAGCGCGCCGCCCGCTCCGGGCTCGCGAGACCGAGTGCGCCCGCCCAATCCAGGCCGTCGGAACCGATCACGATCGGCGCCTGGAACAAGGCGAGCCGATCGACGAGACCGGCGCGCAGAAGTGCCGCAGCGAGCCGCCCCCCGCCCTCGACGAGCGTGCGCGTGATACCCCGTTCGGCGAGAAGCGCCAAGGCGCGCTCCAGCCACGATTCCTCGTCCGCCGAAAGCTCGAGGACGACGACGCCTCGCGCGCGCAACGCGGCCGCGCGTGCGTCTTCCGCGTCGGTGCGGGTGAGAAGCCAGACCGGCCCCAGCGCCGTCGTGCGCGCGAGGCGGCTGTCGGGCCCGAGCCGCAGGCGACGGTCGAAGACGATCCGGACCGGCTGGCGATCGCCCATCCCCGGGAGCCGGCAGGTCAGTTCGGGGTCGTCGACGAGCGCCGTGCCGCTGCCCACGATCACCGCGTCGTGCTCCGCGCGCAAGAGATGGGCCCGCGCTCGCGCTCGGGGCCCGGTGATCCAGCGGCTCGCACCGCTCGCGGCGGCGATCCGGCCGTCGAGGCTGGTGGCGAGCTTGAGGGTGACGCTCGGCCGGCCGAGGCGGATGCGGGTCGCGAAACCCGCATGCGCGCGCTGCGCTTCGCGCTCGAGGCATCCGACCTCCACCGCTACGCCGGCGGCGCGCAGGGCGGCCACCCCGCGGCCGTCGACGCGCGGATCGGGGTCGAGCATCGCCACGACGACGCGCGCGATCCCCGCCGCCACGAGCGCCTCGCAACAAGGCGGGGTCTGGCCGTGATGGGCACAGGGCTCGAGCGTGACGTAAGCGGTGGCCCCGCGCGCCGCCGCGCCGGCGCGGGCGAGCGCCACGGCTTCGGCGTGCGGGCGGCCTCCGGGCCCGGTCCAGCCCCGGCCGACGATGCGCTCGTCGCGGACGATCACGCATCCCACCGCGGGATTGGGCCAGCTCGCTCCGAGGGCCCGCGCGCCCAAGGCGAGGGCCAGGCGCATGAAGCGCTCGTCGGCGGGGCTCATGGTTCGGGGGCGCCGTCCCCTCGCCGCGCGGGCAGCTCGCGGATGAACTCCTCGAAATCGCGAGCGGTCGAGAAGTCCTTGTAGACGCTCGCGAAACGGACGTAGGCGACCTGGTCGAGGGCGGCGAGCTTGGCCATCGCGAGCTCGCCGATGCGCGTGGAGGGGATCTCCGTTTCGCCGCTCTGTTCGAGCTCGCGCACGATCTGGTTCACGAGACGCTCGATCTGTTCGTCGTCGATGCCGCGTTTGCGGGTCGCGATCCGCAACGAGCGCGCGAGCTTGTCGCGATCGAAGGGGACCCGGCGCCCGTCTTTCTTGACCACGACGAGCTCGCGCAGCTGCACCCGTTCGAGCGTGGTGAAACGGGCGCCGCACTTGGGGCACTGGCGGCGGCGACGAATGGCGCTGCCGTCGTCGACCGGGCGAGAATCCTTGACCTGGGTGTCCTCGGAACCGCAGAACGGACAGCGCATCGACGGAACACGGACGCGGGGGGGCTCGCGGGCAGTCCTAGCCCAGCTCCCGCGGCCGGCAAAGGCGTCCACGCCGGTTCAGCCGAGCTTGGCGACCCGGCGCGCGTGCCGGCCTCCGGCGAAAGGCGTGTCGAGGAAGGTCGCCAAGCAGTCGCGGGCGGTGGCTTCCCCGATGATGCGCCCGCCCAGAACGAGCACGTTCGCGTCGTTGTGTTCGCGCGCGAGGCGCGCAGTGGTCACGTCGTGGCAGAGCGCGGCACGGACGTGGCGGTGTCGATTCGCCGCGATCGCGATGCCGATGCCGGTACCACAGATCAACAGCCCGCGCTGCGCCCGGCCGTCGGCGAGCGCCGCCGCCACCGCGTCCGCCTGGTCCGGATAGTCGGCGGGCTCGAGGGAGTAGGTCCCGAGGTCGAGGATCTCGAAGCCGCGCTCGATCAGCAGCTCCTTGAGCTTCTCCTTGAGCGCGTAGCCGGCGTGGTCCGAGGCGACGGCGACGGTTTCCGGCACGGGCGCGACTCCTCCCGATCCTCCACGTCCGCGCGGGATTTACGACGCGCGCCGGGGGCGACGAAAGGCGACAAAGGCGCGCGCCGGGAGCCGAGCGCTCAGTGGAGCTGGAAGATCCCCGCCGCGTGGGTCCAGCGCGGCGGCGTCAAGATCTCGGTCCGTCCGACCGTCACCGAGTGCAGTTTGGCGTCGATGTTCTTCACCCAGAAATCGAGAAAGCGCCGCAGGACCGGATAGTGCGGCGCGAGATCGTAATGCTGCCAGACGAAGGTCTGCAGCACCCCGGGGTGGTCGGGCATGTGGTAGACGATCTCGGCGGTGGCGAGCCGCCAACCCTCGAGTTGGCGGCGGAGCTCTTCGTGGTCGCGACGGCTCATCCAAGACCTCCGGCTCGATGCCGATGCTCGCGATGATGCAGGCCGGGGCTCGGTCGTCAAGCGGCGAGGGTCGAAAAGCGTACGGGAATCAAGGTGTTAGCAGCAGGTACCGGCGGCCGCTGACAAGATCCGCGCACGGACCCCTTGAAGGAGGCGGCGGGCGCCTCTACATGGCGAGCCGGATTTGGCACTCACCGGGCGCGAGTGCTAACAGGCGCCACACCAACGACCGGGAGCAAGGTGGTATGAAGTTCAGGCCGTTGCACGATCGCGTCGTCATCAAGCGGATCGAGGAGGAGCCGCGGACCAAGGGCGGCATCATCATCCCCGACACCGCCAAGGAGAAGCCGCAGCAGGGCGAGGTCATCGCCGTCGGCCCCGGTGCCCGCAACGAGAAGGGCGAACTCATCCCGATGGGCGTGAAGGTCGGTGACCGGGTGCTCTTCGGCAAGTGGTCGGGCACCGAGGTCAAGATCGAGGGCGAGGAGCTCCTGATCATGAAAGAGTCCGACATCATGGGGATCCTCGAGCCCGACACCGCGGCTGCCGCCAAGGCCGCCTGAACCCGGAACCTTTGAACACGTTTCGCGGAGAAAGGTGAGACCATGGCTGCCAAGGAACTGAGGTTCTCGACCGAAGCGCGCGCCAAGGTGTTGCGCGGCGTGCAGACGCTCGCGGACGCGGTCAAGGTGACGCTCGGCCCCAAGGGCCGCAACGTCGTCCTCGAGAAGAGCTTCGGTGCGCCGCGCATCACCAAGGACGGCGTGACCGTCGCCAAGGAGATCGAGCTCGCCGACAAGTTCGAGAACATGGGCGCGCAGCTCGTCCGCGAGGTCGCGTCCAAGACCAACGACGTCGCCGGTGACGGGACCACGACCGCGACCGTGCTCGCCGCCGCCATCGTCCGCGAGGGCCTCAAGGCGGTCGCCGCCGGCATGAACCCGATGGACCTCAAGCGCGGCATCGACATGGCGGTCGAGGCCGTGGTCGAGGATCTCCGGAAGCGGTCGAAGAAGGTCACGACCTCCGAGGAGATCGCCCAGGTCGGCACGATCGCGGCGAATGGCGACACCGAGATCGGCAAGATGCTGGCCGAGGCGATGCAGAAGGTCGGCAACGAGGGCGTGATCACGGTCGAAGAAGCCAAGAGCCTCGAGACCGAGCTCGACATCGTCGAGGGCATGCAGTTCGACAGGGGCTACATCTCGCCCTACTTCATCACCGATGCCGACAAGATGCGCTGCGTGCTCGAGGAGCCCTACATCCTCATTCACGAGAAGAAGCTCTCCTCGCTGCAGCCGCTGCTCCCGGTGCTCGAGCAGGTCGTGCAGAGCGGCAAGCCCTTGCTCATCATCGCCGAGGACGTCGAGGGCGAGGCGCTCGCCACGCTCGTCGTCAACAAGCTGCGCGGCGGTCTCAAGGTCGCTGCCGTGAAGGCGCCGGGCTTCGGTGATCGGCGCAAGGCCATGCTCGAGGACATCGCGATCCTCACCGGTGGCCAGGTGATCTCCGAGGACCTCGGCATCAAGCTCGAGAACGTGACCCTCGACATGCTCGGCCGCGCCAAGCGGGTCGTGGTCGAGAAAGAGAACACCACGATCGTCGACGGCGCCGGCTCCAAGGAGGACATCAAGGCCCGCTGCAACCAGATCCGGGCGCAGATCGAGGAGACCACCTCGGACTACGACCGCGAGAAGTTGCAGGAGCGGCTGGCCAAGCTCGCCGGTGGCGTGGCGGTGATCCGCGTCGGCGGGGCGACCGAGGTCGAGGTCAAGGAGCGCAAGGACCGCGTCGACGACGCCATGAACGCGACCCGTGCCGCGGTCGAGGAGGGCATCCTGCCCGGGGGCGGCGTAGCGCTCCTGCACGCGGTCAAGGCGCTCGATGCCCTCAAGCCGGCCAACGACGACCAGGCGCACGGCATCAAGATCGTGCGCAAGGCGATCCAGGCCCCGGCTTGGCAGATCGCCGAGAACGCCGGTGTCGACGGCTCGGTGGTCGTGGGCAAGCTGCTCGAGAGCAAGGATCCCAACTGGGGTTACGATGCCCAGGCGAACGAGTTCTGCGACCTCGTCGCGCGCGGCATCATCGACCCCACCAAGGTCGTCCGCACCGCTCTGCAGGACGCCGCTTCGGTCGCGGGTCTGTTGATCACGACCGAGGCCATGGTCGCCGAGAAGCCGGAGAAGAAGACCCAGGGCGCGGGCGCCGGCGCCGGTGGCGGCATGGGCGACATGGAGTTCTGAGGCGGACCCACGCACCACTATCCGCGAGGGCCGCGGGCGACCGCGGCCCTTTCTTTTCGCCGACGAAGACGGCACGGCGCATCCGAGAGCGGGGCCCGCGCGCCGTGCGGCGATCGACGGCGCCCCCGCGGCGCCCGCTCGCGGGCGCACGGAGGACCAAGAAACGCTCGGTTCACGGGGATCCGAAGATGAGCGCCACGATACCGGAGACGATGATCGCGATCCGCTGCGAAGGCTTCGGACCGCCCGACGTCCTGAAGCCGGTGCGGGTGCCCGTGCCGCGGCCGGGCCCGGGCGAGATCCTGGTCGAAGTCGCGAGCGCGGGCGTCAACCGTCCCGACGTGTTGCAGCGGAAAGGCGTTTATCCGCCACCGCCGGGGGTCACGGACATCCCCGGCCTCGAGATCGCGGGCCGCGTGGTCGCGCTCGGACCGGAAACGAAGCGGTTCCGCGTGGGCGATCTGGTTTGTGCGCTGGTCGCGGGTGGCGGTTACGCGGAGTTCTGCCTCGTGCCCGAGCCGCAGGCCCTGCCCCTGCCGCCGGGGATACCGCCGGAAGTGGCGGGGGGCGTGCCCGAGACCTTCTTCACCGTGTGGACCAACGTCTTCGAGCGCGGGCGTCTGCGCGCGGGCGAGACCTTCCTCGTCCACGGCGGCAGCTCGGGGATCGGGGTCACGGCGATCCAGCTCGCCAAGGCCTTCGGCGCCCGCGTGTTCACGACCGTCGGCAACGCCGAGAAGGCGCGGGCCTGTCGCGAGCTCGGCGCCGATCTCGCCATCCTCTACCGCGAGCAGGACTTCGTGGCGGCGGTGAAAGAGGCGACGCGGGGACGCGGAGTGGATCTGATCCTGGACATGGTGGGGGGCGATTACGTCGCCCGCAACATGGAAGCGGCCGCGCTCGAGGGCCGCATCGTCCAGATCGCCTGGCTCCAGGGCTCGACGATTACGGCCGATTTCGCCAAGCTCATGCTCAAGCGTCTGACCTGGACCGGCTCGACCTTGCGGCCGCGCTCGGTGGAAGAAAAAGGGGCGATCGCACGCGCGCTCGAGGAAAAGGTCTGGCCGCTGTTCGCGGCGGGCCGGCTGCGCGTGCCGGTCTATCGGGCCTATCCTCTCGAGCGCGCCGCGGAGGCCCACGCGCTCATGGAATCGGGCGTGCACATCGGGAAGATCCTCCTGCGCACCGGACGCTGAGCCGCGCGGTCAGGGCGGGACGGGAAGATAGGGCACCTCCCCCGGCCGACCCTCGGCGTGCAGGAACACGGCGCCCCGATCGGGACGCGCTGGCAGCGCGATCAGGCTCGAACTCACCGTACCGTAAGGACCCTCGGTGACGATGCACAGCGCGTCCCGCGGATCCCCCGTCGCGCTCGCGCGGCTGGCGAGCAACAACTGCCAGTCCGACCAATCGCCGCGCTCGGGATCGGGCGGGGCGCTCGTCGCGAACAGCGGTCGGTAGCGTCGGATCCGTGCGCAGGCCGGATCGTTGGGCCCGTGGGCGGTGAGCATGGTGAGGCCCGGTGGCAGCCGCGCGACGCGGATCGCCCCGTCGCCGGCATGGCACAGGAAAAACGCCTCCTCCCGATCGGCCACGACGAGATTGAACGGTCGATAGGCTCGGGGGTCGAGATCGGCCAGAGCGGCGGCCGCCGCTGCGGCCTCGGCGTGATCGAGGGCTTCGAGCACGAGCTCGCCGCGCGAGCGCTTGCCCGCTTCCGGCCCGAGCGTGCCCATCCGGTTGAGGACGGCGGCGATCACGCCCCAGTCGTTGACGCCGAGCCAGCTGCCGCCCGCGACGAGATCCAACCCCGCGCGGACCTCGGGCCGGTCGGGCCAGTGGCGCGCCGGTGGGCGGCTCGCGCGGTGCGCGAGCTCGTCGCGGTTGGCGGCGACGAGCAGCGGCCAGGCGTGGTCGGGGCGATGCAACAGAACGAGCGTGCACAAGGGATCGAAACTCGCGACGCGATGGCGGGTGGCGCGCTCGGCGCGCCGCACCTATATGAGCGCGGGCGGGGACGCGACCAAGGGGACGAGAGCCGATGAGCGGCTTCGACGAGCGCGAGCGCACCGAAGAAGCGAAGTTCAGACATCAACAGGAGCTCGCTTTCAAGATCCGCAACCGACGCAACAAGCTCTTCGGCTTGTGGGTGGCGGAAGAACACCTCGGCCTCAAGGGCGAGGAGGCGTTGGCCTACGCCAAGGACGTGGTGATGGCCGACTTCGACCTGCCCGGTGACGAAGACCTCTTCAGCAAAGTCAAGGCCGACCTCGCCAAGGCCGGCAAGAGCCTGTCCGATCACCTCCTCAAGAAGCACCTCGACGAATGCGAAGAGATCGCCAAGCAACAGATCATGCAGGAGTGAAGGATCCCGCTCCGGTCGCACCTCCCTCTGCGAACCCTCCCCCGCGGCCGGAGCCGGCACCCCTTCGCGGACCCGTTCAGCCCCCGGGCGAAATCGGAGGGCCCGAAGGTCTCGAGCCCACCCGCTACGGGGATTGGGAGCGCGGGGGTCGCTGCACCGACTTCTGAGCGCGCCACCCTCAACCCTGCATAGCTCGTCGGCGCGCTCGGCCGATCCGAACGCCGCGGGATCGCTCTACCGTGCGATCCGAGCGATGCGCATCCGGAGGTCGAGCGTCGGGTGAAAACCGGAGCCCTCGGTGTCCGAGAAGAACCCGAGGCCGGACGGCGCGCCGGCGTGGGATTTCTCGTCGCCGCCGTGACCGTCCTCTGGGGTCTCAACTGGCCGGCGATGAAGCTCGCCGTCGATCAGTTCGAGCCCTGGACCTTCCGCGTCGTCTCGGTCCTGGGGGCCGGCACGACGCTCTTGGCGCTCGCTCGGATTTCGGGCGAGCCTTGGCGCCTGCCCCGGCGATTGGTTCTGCCGCACCTCGCGATCTCCTTCGCGGGCGTGACGCTCTGGCACATGCTGACGGCCTACGGGCTTCTGCTCATCGGCGGGGGCCGAGCGGCGATCATCGCCTTCACCATGCCTCTCTGGGCGACCTTGCTTTCCGTCCTCTTCTTGCGGGAGAGGCCGACTTTTCGGGTGGTTCTGGCCCTCGTTTCGGGCATGGCCGGGCTCGGCGTGCTCGTCGGCCCCGAACTCGTGCGAATCGGCCGCGAACCGCTCGGTTCTCTGCTCGTGCTCGCGGCGGCCTTCGTCTGGGCGGTTCAAACCGTGGCGACCAAGGCCTTCGACTGGGGCATCGGGACCATGGCTCTTTCCGCCTGGCAATTGCTCGCGGGCGGCCTTCCGATCCTTTTCGTCTGGTTCGTGCTCGGAGCCTGGCCCGATCCGGAGCGGGTGACCTGGGAGGGGGTGCTGGCTCTTCTTTACGTCGTCTTCGTCGCGCTCGTCTTCTGCTTCACCGCCTATCTCCGGATCGTGCGATCCTTGCCCGCGATCGTCGCCTCGATGAGCACGCTCGCCATTCCCGTCGTCGGCGTGGCGAGTTCGGCCTGGTTGTTGGGCGAGCCCGCGGGCGTGCGCGAACTCGTGGCGCTCCTCCTCGTGGTCGCGGCGATCGGTCTCGTCCTCGTGCCGCGGGCGCCGCGTCCGGGGGCGGGCTGAGCGGGCGGGCGGCCTTTTGCCGCCGCGCCGCGCTCCTCATATAGTAGCAACGAGTTTTCCATCGCACCGAGGATCCCTCATGGCCGAAGCTCTCGTCAGCCGCCGCGAAGGCAGCGACCGCCAGCGCGCTCTCGAAGCCGCGATCGCGCAGATCGAACGCGCCTTCGGCAAAGGCTCGTTGATGCGCCTTGGCCAGTCCGAGCGCGTGGCCGAGATCGAGACGATCTCGACCGGTTCTCTCGGATTGGACATCGCGCTCGGGGTGGGCGGCTTGCCGCGCGGCCGGATCGTGGAGATCTACGGCCCCGAAAGCTCGGGCAAGACGACGCTCGCGCTGCACGTGATCGCCGAAGCGCAGAAGCAGGGCGGCACCTGCGCGTTCATCGACGCCGAGCACGCGCTCGATCCCGGCTACGCCAAAAAGCTCGGCGTCGACCTCGACGCGTTGTTGATCTCCCAGCCGGATACGGGCGAACAGGCGCTCGAGATCGCGGACACCCTCGTCCGCTCCGGAGCGATCGACGTCATCGTCGTGGACAGCGTGGCGGCGCTCGTGCCCAAGGCCGAACTCGAAGGCGAGATGGGGGAGCCTTTGCCGGGTCTCCAAGCGCGGCTCATGAGCCAGGCGCTGCGCAAGCTCACCGCTTCGATCAGTCGGTCGAAGTGCATCGTCATCTTCACCAATCAGATTCGCAGCAAGATCGGGGTCATGTTCGGCAGCCCGGAGACGACGACGGGCGGCAACGCGCTCAAGTTCTACGCGAGCGTGCGCTTGGACGTTCGGCGGATCGGCCAGATCAAAGAGAAAGACCAGGTCATCGGCAACCAGACGCGCGTCAAGGTCGTCAAGAACAAGGTCGCCCCGCCTTTCCGGGTCGTCGACTTCGACATCATGTACGGCGAGGGGATCTCGAAAACCGGAGAGCTCATCGACCTCGGCCTCAAGGCGGGACTGGTCGAGAAGTCGGGCTCCTGGTTCGCCTGGAACGGCCAGCGGATCGGGCAGGGTCGCGAGAACGCCAAGGCCTGGCTCAAGGAGCATCCGGAAGCGGCGGCCGAACTCGAAAAAGCGATCCGCGAGAAGGCGGGCGTGGGCGCCGTCGCCATGGGCCTCCTCGAGGAGGACCGGGCGATCGAAGAGTGAGTCGACGCCGCGAACGGCCGAGCCCGAGAAGCTCTTCCGGACGCGAGCGCGCATCCGGAGCGGCTCCGGTGGCCGACAACGCGCGCTCGGCCGTCGACGGTACGGGGCGGATCCCGCTAGAGAAGCGGCGACGTCGATCGGACGCGAGCGGTCGTGGCTGAGGTCGATCTCCTCGTCATCGGTGCGGGTTCGGGCGGCGTGGCCTGTGCGCGCCGGGCCGCGCAATACGGCGCCCGGGTGGCGATCGCCGAGGCCGGGCGCGTCGGGGGCACCTGCGTGCTGCGGGGCTGCGTGCCCAAGAAGCTCATGTATTTCGGCGCGTATTTTCGCGAGGCTTTCCGCGCTTCGCGCGGCTACGGCTGGCGAGCGAACGATCCCACGCTCGATTTCCGGAAACTGCTCGAGAACCGCAACGCGGAGATCGCGCGGCTCAACCGCGTCTACATCGACATGCTGGAGAGCGCGGGCGTGCGGATCCTCGCGGGACGCGCGCGGATCCTGGCGAAGACCGCCGAAGGGTTCCGGGTCGAGGTCGCCGACACCGAGATCCTCGCCGATCGGGTCCTGGTTGCGGTCGGAGCGCGACCGAGCCTGCCCGAGATCCCCGGGGTCGAGCACGCGGTCACTTCGGACGACTTGCTCGAGGAGATCTATCCCATGCCGCGGCGGCTCGCGGTCGTCGGCGCGGGCTACATCGGGGTGGAGTTCGCGAGCATCTTTCGCGCCCTCGGTAGCGAGGTCACGCTCGTCTACCGCGGCGATCTGCCGCTGCGCGGCTTCGACCGGGAACTGAGAAGCGAGCTCGCCGCCGCTCTCGCGCGCGCGGGAATTCGCTTGATGGCGGGGGCTCGACCCGAGCGGATCGCGCGGTCCGCCGACGAATGCGTGCTCGAGACTTCGGCCGGGCCCGTGGAAGCCGACACGGTGCTCCTGGCGACGGGACGACAGGCGATCCCGAATACGCGCGATCTCGGGCTCGAAGAGCTCGGGATCCGCCTCTTGCCCGACGGGTCGATCCCGGTGGACGTCGCCTATCGCACCAAGGTGCAGGGCCTGTTCGCGGTCGGGGACTGCTCCGACCACGCCGGCCACCGCCTGGACGCCCTGCAGCACGATCTGACGCCGGTGGCCATCGCCGAGGGACGCGCGGTCGCCGAGCGTCTGTTCAACGCCAAACCCATGACGGTGAATTACGCCACCGTGCCGACCGCCGTCTTCGCCCTGCCCCAGGTCGCATCGGTCGGCCTGAGCGAGGAGGCCGCGCGCGGCGAGGGACGGCGGATCAAGCTCTTCCGGACGCGCTTTCGACCGATGTTGGAGACCCTGGGTGGCGGAGAGCAGCGCATCCTCATGAAACTCGTCGTCGACGCCGAGGACGACCGGGTGCTGGGCGTCCACATCCTGGGCGGCGAGGCGGCGGAGATCGTCCAGGGCTTCGCAGTGGCCTTGACCTGTCGGGCCACCAAGGCGCAATTCGATGCCACCGTGGCATTGCATCCGACGGCCGCGGAGGAGCTCGTCACCATGTGGCGGCCGGTGGAAGAGTGAGGACGGCGGAAGGAAGCCGCAGCGCGGGACGAGAAGCGATGAGCGCGAATTGGGCGCCGGACAGCTGGCGGTCGAAACCGGCCCATCAGATGCCGGTCTACGAAGACGAGGCGGCGCTGGCCGCGGTCGAACGCGAGCTGTCCACCTATCCGCCGCTGGTTTTCGCGGGTGAAGCACGAACGCTTCAAGAGAAGCTGGCCGAAGTCGCGGCCGGTCGGGCGTTCCTCTTGC
This sequence comes from Geminicoccaceae bacterium, assembly GCA_025062095.1. Classification (GTDB taxonomy): domain Bacteria; phylum Pseudomonadota; class Alphaproteobacteria; order Geminicoccales; family Geminicoccaceae; genus JANXAZ01. Next base: position 11,203 of record JANXAZ010000002.1, on the reverse strand, counting down.
AGGGCGGGGATTGCGCCGAGGCCTTCGCCGATTTCAACGCCAACAAGATCCGCGACTGGTTGCGCGTATTCCTCCAGATGGCGGTCGTCTTGACCTTCGGGGCCGGCATGCCGGTGGTCAAGGTCGGTCGGATCGCGGGTCAGTTCGCCAAGCCGCGCTCGGCCCCGACCGAAAGGCGGGGCGATCGCGAACTTCCCGCCTATCGCGGCGACATCGTCAACGCGATCGAGTTCACCGAAGAAGCGCGCCGCCCCGATCCCGCCCGCATGTTGCGGGCCTATACCCAGGCGGCGGCGACCCTCAATCTGTTGCGCGCCTTCACCGAGGGCGGCTACGCCGCGCTCACCCGCGTGCACGCCTGGATGATCGACAGCGTCGCGCGCACGCCTTGGGGGCAGCGCTATCGCGATCTCGCCGATCGCATCAGCGAGACTCTCGAGTTCATGCGCGCGTGCGGCATCTCGGACGCCAACACCCCCGAGATCGCACGCACGACGCTGTACACTTCGCACGAGGCGCTCTTGTTGGGGTTCGAGCAAGCGCTCACGCGCGTCGATTCGACCACCGGGAAGGTCTACGACACCTCCGCTCATTTCCTTTGGATCGGCGACCGCACCCGCCAGATCGACGGCGCGCACGTGGAGTTCTGCCGGGGCATCGCCAACCCGATCGGGGTCAAGGCCGGACCGACGATCACGGTCGACGAGCTCTTGCGCCTGTGCGACGTCCTCAACCCGCGCAACGAACCGGGCCGGCTCACGATCATCGCCCGCATGGGGGCCGACAAGATCGAGGCCAAGCTGCCGCCGCTCATCCGCGCCTTGCGCCGCGAGGGACGGATCGTCGTGTGGGCCTGCGATCCCATGCACGGCAACACGATCACCTCCAACGGCTTCAAGACGCGGCGTTTCGACCGCATCCGCGCGGAAGTCGAGAGCTTCTTCGCGATCCACAAGGCCGAGGGTACGCACGCCGGAGGCATCCATCTCGAGATGACGGGCGAGGACGTCACCGAGTGCTTGGGCGGTTCCCAGACGGTGACCGAGGCTTGCCTCGCCTCGCGCTATCACACGCAATGCGACCCGCGGCTCAACGCGCAGCAGAGCCTCGAGCTCGCCTTCATCATGGCGGAAGCGCTCAAGGAAGAGCGCCGAGCGCAGCGGGTGGCCGCGGCATCGTGACGAGACGAGAGGATCGCGGCGCGGAAGACGAGGCGGTGCCGTCGGGCGCCGGGAAGGCTGGCGCGCCTTCGGAGGAGCTCGCGGTCGCGCGTCCGTCGGATGCGGAGATCCCGCGCTACGCGGATGCCTATTTCTCGAAAACCAAGGCGATCATCGAGCGGTTCGGCGATTGTCGGGTCACGTACGCCGTCTTCATGCGCCGCCCGGTCGTCTCGGCGCCGCGGCTCGCGCTCGAATGGCTCGCGCGCGTCGAACGCGAGCGCGGCACCCGCTTCGAGGTCGAACTCCTGTTCGAGGAGGGCGATTGGGTGGGAGCGGGCGAGCCGCTCATGTACATCACCGGCTCGTTCCGCCACCTGGTCGATCTCGAAACCAATCTCTTGCAGAAGATCGGCCCGGCCTGCGTGGCGGCGTTCAACGCCTATTCGATGTGCATCGATCTGCCCTATGTCGCCTTTCTGGCGATGGACGCGCGGCATTGCGCCGGGCTCGAGATGGCGGAGATGATGGCTTACGCCGCGAGCGTGGGATCCAAACGCGCCCGTGCCGAAACCAACGCCATCGGCTTCATCGGCAACGCGACCGATGCCACCGCGCATTATTTCGGTCAGAAGCGCGGTCTCGGCACCATGCCGCATGCGCTCATCGGTTACGCCGGATCGACGGTGCGCGCGGCCGAGATGTTCCACGCCGCCTTTCCCGACGATCCGCTCTATGTGCTCGTCGACTACTTCGGGCGCGAGATCACGGATGCCCTCGAAGTCTGTCGGCGCTTTCCCGAGCTCGCGCGCACGGGGCGCCTGGGCGTGCGTCTCGACACCCACGGCGGTCGGTTCGTCGAGGGGCTCGACGTGGCCGCATCCTACGCCGTGCTCGAGCGCCACGCACCGCAAGCCATCCGCACCTATCGCACGCCCGAGGAGCTCGCCTGGCTCACCGGAACCGGGGTGACCGCCGCGGCCATCTTCCATATGCGCGAGCAACTCGACGCGGCGGGGTTCGACAAGGTCAAGATCATCGCCTCTTCGGGGTTCTCCCCGCAGAAATGCAAGCTCATGGCGAGCGTGCGTGCGCCCATCGACATCATCGGTACCGGCTCGTTTCTGCCGGAGCGTTGGAGCGAGACTTACGCGACGGCCGATGTGATCGCCTACGACGGGGTGCCGCGGGTGAAGGTCGGCCGCGAATTCCTCTTCGAGCGTTCGCGCACGGCGAACACACCCGGCCGCAGGTCGGGCTGAGGGCGGGTGCCGCTCCGCGGAGCGCGCCGCGGCGACCTCCGCCGAACCTTCCCTCGCGCCGCGCACGGCCCCGGCGGGGACGCCCGGAGGGCCGACGGCGTTGCATTTCCCCCGTGTCTTTCGAGAATGCGGGTCGCTTGCGGCGATCGCGTATCGGAGAGACGAGGATGAGCGAGCCGATCTGGCGACCGGATCCCGAGCGGGCGGCGAACGCGCAGATCACGCGCTTCGCGGCCGAGCACGGCTTCACGGGCGCCGATGCGGTGGCCGAGCTCTGGCGCTGGTCGGTCGACCATCCCGCGCGCTTTTGGCAGGACGTGTGGAGATTCGCCGGCGTCGTGGCGACGCGGGAAGCGGACGAGGTCCTGGTCGATCCCGACGCCATGCCCGGTGCCCGCTGGTTCGTCGGGGCGCGGCTCAACTTCGCCCAGAACCTCTTGCGCCGGCGCGACGCGACACCGGCGATCCTGTTCGCGCGCGAGGACGGGTTGCGCCGCGAGCTCTCGTGGAGCGAGCTGTGGGACGCCGTCGAACGGCTGGCGGCTGCGCTGCGCGCCCAAGGCGTCGGCCTCGACGACCGGATCGCGGCCTTCATGCCCAACGTCCCCGAAACCGTGGTCGGTGCGCTCGCCACCTCGGCGGTCGGCGGGATCTGGTCTTCCTGCTCGCCGGATTTCGGGGTGCGGGGGGTGCTCGACCGCTTCGGTCAGATCGAACCGAAGATCCTCTTCACGGTCGACGGCTATCTCTACGGCGGCAAGCGGATCGACATCCGCGCGAAAGTGGCGGAAGTGGTCGCCGCCTTGCCGAGCCTGGTGCGCGTGGTGGTCGTCCCGTTCCTCGAGGAGAAGCCGGATATCGCTTCGATCCCCAAGGCGATGTTCTGGGACGCCTTCTGTGCGCGCACGCCCGAGCCGCTCCGCTTCGAACAGCTTCCCTTCGACTATCCTCTTTATATCCTTTATTCTTCGGGTACGACGGGCATGCCGAAGGCCATCGTCCACGGTCAGGGCGGGACGCTGGTACAGCATCTCAAGGAGCACCGACTGCACACCGATCTCAGACCGGGGGAGCGGCTCTTTTATTATACGACCTGCGGCTGGATGATGTGGAACTGGCTCGTCTCGGGGCTGGCGAGCGAAGCCACGCTCGTGCTTTACGACGGCTCGCCTTTTCATCCCGGTCCCGAGAGCTTGTGGGATCTCGCCCAACGCGAGCGGATCACGGTCTTCGGCACGAGCGCCAAATATCTCCAAGCGCTCGAAAAATCGGGGGCGGAACCGGGGCGCACCCACGATCTCGCGGAACTCAAGGCGATTCTGTCGACCGGCTCGCCTCTGCTACCGCCTTCGTTCGATTACGTGTACGAGAAAATCAAGCGCGACGTCCACCTCGCCTCGATATCCGGCGGTACGGACATCGTGTCCTGTTTCGTCCTCGGCAATCCGGCGGGCCCGGTGTGGCGCGGCGAGATCCAGATGCGCGGGCTCGGCATGGCGGTGGAGGTGTTCGACGACCACGGCCGACCGGTGCGCGGCCGACGCGGCGAGCTCGTCTGTACCAGGCCCTTCCCGTCCATGCCCGTGGGCTTCTGGAACGATCCGGAGGGCAAACGCTACCGCAAGAGCTATTTCGAGCGCTTCCCCGGCGTGTGGTGCCACGGCGACTGGGCGGAGATCACGGAGCACGACGGAGTCGTGATCTACGGCCGCTCGGATGCCACGCTCAATCCGGGCGGCGTGCGCATCGGTACGGCGGAGATCTATCGTCAGGTCGAGGAGATCGACGAGGTGCTCGAATCGGTCTGCGTCGGCCAGGACTGGGAGGGCGACGTGCGCGTCGTCCTGTTCGTCAAGTTGCGCGACGGGCTGGTCCTGGACGACGCACTGCGCGAAAAGATCCGCAAGAAGATTCGCGAGAACACCACGCCGCGTCACGTACCCGCCAAGATCATTCAGGTGGCCGATATCCCGCGCACGATGAACGGCAAGATCAGCGAGCTCGCGGTGCGCGACGTGATCCACGGGCGCGCGGTGGCCAACGTCGAAGCCTTGGCCAATCCGGAGGCCCTCGAGTTGTTCCGCGACCTGCCCGAACTCAAGACTTGAGGATCGCGTGTCGGCGCCGGCGCGTCTGCGAGGACCCGCTCCGACCGTCAGTCTTCTGCGCGATAGTGCGTTGAGTGCGCTGCCGGCCGTGGTCGCGGCCGGCGTCGCGCTCGCGCTCGGCGCAGGGGAGATCGGGGCGCTGGCGGCGGGGGTGGCGGCCGGCGGCCTCTGCGCTTTCCTTCTCGCGCGCCACTGGATCGGGCAAGCGAGCGCACTGGCCCGCTGGATCATCGGCCTGGGGGGCGGCGAAGAAGGGCAACGGCCGGCGGTCGTGCTCGGCTCGGCCCTCGAGTGGATCCTGTGGCCGACCCTCGATCTGGCGCGCCGGCTCAAGCGCGCGGAGCGGCTCTCGGCGTTGCACGCGCGCCGGCTGTCGACGGTGCTCGACGCGCTGGCCGATCCGGTCCTGCTCGTCGATCAGCGCTCGACGATCGTCGAGGCGAACGCCGCCGCACGGCGCACCTTCGAGATCGAACGGGCCGGTGTGCCGCTCACCCGCGTCACGCGCGATCCCGGCGTGCTCGCCGCGCTCAACTCGGTGCTCGCGACCAAGGCGGCGAGCAGCGTATCGTTCAGCCCGATCGACGATCGCCTCAAGCTCTTCGCGGCGTACATCGCTCCGCTCGAGACCCCGGACGGCGGAGGCGGGGCGGTCATCGCCTTGCGCGAGCAGAGCGAACAGCTGTTGATCGAGCGCATGCGATCCGACTTCGTCGCGAACGCGAGTCACGAGCTCAAGACGCCGCTCGCCGCGATCATCGGCATCATCGAGACGTTGCGCGGACCGGCTCGCGACGATCCGGCGGCGCGCGAGATGTTCCTCGCCACCATGGCGGAAGAGGCGAGCCGCATGCAGCGGCTGGTCGAGGACCTCTTGTCCTTGTCGCAGATCGAACTCGCCGCCCGGCGACCGCCCGCCGGTCGCGTCTCGTTGCGCGACGTCCTCGAAGGAACGCTCGCGCGGATGCGACCGATGGCGGAGGCGGCACGGGTCCGCCTCGTGCTCGAGGCCCCGCCCGATCTCCCGGACGTCGTCGCGGACGCCGATCAGCTGCACCAGCTGTTCGGCAACCTCGTCGACAACGCGATCAAATACGGTGGGCCCGACAAAGAGGTGCGGATCGAGGTCCGCCTGTTCGAGGCCGCCCCGCCCGGCGCCGGGCCGGTCGCCAAGCGCAAGGCGGTGGAGATCGCCGTCGTCGATCAGGGCGAGGGGATCGCGCCCGAACATCTGCCCCGGCTGACCGAGCGCTTCTATCGGGTCGACAAGGGACGGTCGCGGAAGATCGGGGGCACGGGACTGGGCCTGGCGATCGTCAAGCACATCGTCCGCCGGCACCAGGGGCACCTCGCGATCGAGAGCGAGCTCGGCAAAGGCTCGCGCTTCGCCGTCTTCCTGCCCGTGCCCGCGGACGGTCGTCACGAAATCGTCACGCGTTCGTCATAACAGACGCATCGGGGTCGGTCATCGCTCGCGCGGTCACCGCTCTGAACGGAGGCATCGCCATGAAACCCCTGTTCACAACCGCCGGTTTGGCGGCCGCTGCCCTGCTCGCGACCGAGGTCGCTCGGGCCGCCGCTCCCGAGGTCAAGATCGACGGCTCGAGCACGGTCTATCCGGTGACCGAGGCGGTCGCGGAGGAATTCCAGAAGTTCAAGAAAGGCGCGGTTCGCGTCACGGTCGGGATTTCCGGCACCGGTGGCGGCTTCAAGAAGTTCTGCCGCGGCGAGACCGACGTCTCGAACGCGTCGCGGCCGATCCTCGCGCAAGAGATGGAGGCCTGCAAGCAGGCCGGCATCGAGTACATCGAGTTGCCGGTCGCCTTCGACGCCTTGGCGGTCGTGGTCAACCCCCAGAACAACTGGGCCGAGGTGATGACCGTCGAGGAGCTCAAGAAGATCTGGGAGCCGGCAGCCCAGGGCAAGATCACTAAATGGAATCAGGTCCGCCCGGAGTGGCCGGACGCCAAGCTTTCCCTCTACGGCGCCGGTGCCGACTCGGGTACGTTCGACTACTTCACCGAAGCGATCGTCGGCAAGGCGAAGTCGAGCCGAGGCGACTACACGGCCAGCGAAGACGACAACATTCTCGTTCAAGGCGTCTCCGGTGACAAGTTCGCGCTCGGCTTCTTCGGCTTCGCTTACGTCCACGAGAATCCCGGTAAGGTGAAGACGGTCAAGATCGTCAATCCGAAGACCGGCAAGGCGGTCGAGCCGAGCATGGACAACGTGATCAACGGCTCGTACCAGCCGCTGTCGCGGCCGCTGTTCATCTACGTCAATCGCAAGGCCGCTGACCGGCCGGAGGTGGCCGAGTTCATCGAGTATTATCTCGTCAACGTCTCCAAACTCGCGCGCGAGGTCGGCTACACGCCGCTGCCCGACGCCGCCTACAAGGCGGCTTGGGCGCGCTTCCAGGAGCGCAAGACGGGTACCGTGTTCGGCGGCGTTCCCGAGGTCGGTATCCAGATCATGGAGCTGCTCGAGCGCGAGCTGAGGTCTTAACCCCACCGCATCGGCATCGAACGGGGCCGGCCGAGCGCGAAGGGCTCGGCCGGCCTTTCGGGGCAGGACGATGGCTTCCACGACCCGATCGCTCATCCGTCCGCGCGTGCACCATCGGGATCTCCGGGAGCGGATCGTCGAGGCGATCCTCTTCACCTGTGCCGCCTCGGCGGTGGCGATCACCACCGCCATCGTCGTCGTCCTCCTCGTCGAATCGGCGGGCTTCTTCGAGCGGGTGTCCATCGTCGATTTCCTCACCGACACGATGTGGACGCCGCTGTTCGCCGAAGCGCGCTACGGGATCTTGCCGCTTCTGTGCGGAACGGTTCTGGCGGCGGGCGTCGCCCTGATCGTCGCCGTGCCTCTGGGGCTCATGGTGGCTCTTTATCTGAGCGAATTCGCGCCCGTGAAGGTGCGAGAGACGATCAAACCCTTTCTCGAGCTCCTCGAGGGCGTGCCGACGGTCGTGTACGGATATTTCGCGCTTTTGTTCGTGACGCCTCTGCTGCGCAACTTCATCCCGGACTTGCCGGGTTTCAACGTACTCAGTCCCGGCATCGTCATCGGCATCATGATCGTCCCCTACGTGGCGTCGGTGAGCGAAGACGCGATGCGGGCGGTGCCGAACTCCCTGCGCGAGGCCTCGTACGCTTGCGGTGCCACGCGGCTTCAGACCACGCTGCGGGTCGTCGTGCCGGCCGCGACCTCGGGCATCGTCGCCGCCTTCATGCTCGGCATCGCGCGGGCGACCGGCGAAACCATGGTGGTGGCGATTGCCGCCGGCCAGCAGCCGAACCTCACCCTCGATCCGCGCGAGCCGGCGGCCACGATCACCGCCTATATCGTCCAAGTCGCCCTCGGCGACCTGCCGCACGGCTCGATCGGCTACCAGTCGATCTTCGCCGCCGGCCTCGTGCTCCTCGTCATCACCCTCTTGTTCAACGTCCTCGCCCATCTCCTGCGCATGCGCTTCCGGGAGGCCTATTGATGGCCAGCCTGTCGCCTCCGGTAACCGTCACCCGGGCCGCGGCCGGGATCGACGAGCTGCGCCTCAACGTCGCCCGCCGTCGCCGGTGGGACATCGTCTTCGCGGCCGTCGGCCTGCTCGCCACCTCGGTGGGGGTGATCACGCTGCTGGCGCTGTTCGTCGATCTCCTCCTCGACGGCTACCACCGCCTGACCCCGGAGTTCTTCCTCAGTTATCCGTCGCGCCGGGCGGATCAGGCGGGGATTCTCTCCGCATGGGTCGGGACCTGTCTCGTCATGCTCGTCACCGCCGCGGTGGGCGTGCCGCTGTCCGTGTGCGCGGGTGTGTATCTCGAAGAATACGCGCCGCGGAATTGGGTGACGGCGTTGATCGAAATCAACGTGAGCAACCTGGCCGCGGTGCCCTCGATCGTCTACGGTCTGCTCGCGCTCGGGCTGTTCGTCTACGCCTTGAATTTCGGTCAGAGCATCCTTTCGGCCGGGCTCACGCTGGCCCTCATGATCATGCCGATCATCGTCGTCGCCACTCGCGAGGCGATCCGTGCCATTCCGCACACGATCCGCGAGGCGGCCTATGCGGTGGGTGCCACGCGCTGGCAGGTCACGCGCGACCACGTGCTCCCTTACGCGATCCCCGGCATCGCGACGGGCGTGATCATCGGCCTCGCGCGGGCGATCGGGGAAACCGCGCCTCTCGTGACCATCGGCGCGCTCACCTTCATCGCCTATCTCCCCGATCCTCCCTTCACGAGCACGCCGCCGTTCGTGAGCTTCGACTGGCTGTGGTCGGGGTTCACCGTCTTGCCGATCCAGATGTTCAACTGGGTGTCGCGTCCGGGAACCGCCTTCCACGCCAACGCCGCGGCGGCGGGGATCGTGATCGTCGTCCTGACGCTGGTCATGAACGGCTTCGCCATTTGGCTGCGCTACCGTTTGCGCCAGCGGATCACCTGGTGAGTGCGCCGATGCAACCATCTATCGCCATCGCCGCTCCCGCCGCGCCTCGGCCCGTGGCGGCGGCCGACCCCAAAGTCAAAAGCAGCATCCGCAATCTGAACTTCTATTACGGGCACCTTCAGGCTCTCAAGAACATCACGATGGATATTTACGAGCACGCGGTGACGGCGCTGATCGGCCCGTCCGGCTGCGGCAAGTCGACGCTGCTCCGCTGTTTCAATCGGATGCACGATCTCACCCCGCATACGCGCTACGAGGGCGAGATCCGTCTCTATCCCGACGACGTGAACATCGTGAGCCCGGACGTCGATCCGATCGAGGTGCGCATGCGCATCTCGATGGTGTTCCAGAAGCCGAACCCGTTTCCCAAGTCCATCTACGAGAACGTGGCCTACGGACTGCGGGTGCGCGGCATCAAGAGCCGCAGCGAACTCGACGGTCGGGTCGAGGCCGCGCTGCGCGGTGCGGCGTTGTGGGAAGAGGTCAAGGATCGGCTCGACGAACCGGGTACCGCGCTCTCCGGCGGCCAGCAACAACGACTGTGCATCGCCCGCGCGCTCGCTACGGACCCCGAGATCATCCTGTTCGACGAGCCGACCTCGGCCTTGGATCCGATCGCAACGGCGAGCATCGAGGACTTGATCATCTCGATGTCGGGCAACGTCACCGTGGTGATCGTCACGCACAATATGCAGCAAGCGGCGCGCGTCTCGAACTATACGGCGTTCATGTACCTGGGGGAGCTCGTGGAGTACGGGCCGACCAACGAACTCTTCACCCGACCGCGTCAGCAGCGCACCAGCGACTACCTGACCGGTCGTTTCGGCTGAGGACACCGCCATGCCCGCCAAACCCGAGGCGCTCGAGCACCATCACATCGTCCGCGCCTTCGACGAAGAGCTCGCGCGTCTCACGAGCACGATCGTGGAGATGGGGGGACTCGCCGAACGCCAAGTCGCCGATGCGATGCGGGCCCTGCTCGAAGGCGACGTCGAATTGGCGGCGCGGGTCATCGAGACCGACCGTCAGGTCGACGAGCTCGAAGAGCGCATCGATCAAGACGCGATCAAGCTCTTGGCGCTGCGTCAACCGATGGCCATCGACCTGCGGATGATCGCGATGGCGCTCAAGATCAGCAACGATCTCGAGCGGATCAGCGATTACGCGGTGAGCATCGCCAAGCGTTCGCAGCGGCTCGCCGAACATCCCGTCCCGAAACCGCTGCAGCAGGTGGCCGCGATCGGCCATCTCTCGCTCGGGATGGTGAAGGACGTCTTGGATGCGTACGTCGAACGCGACGCCGACAAGGCGACCGCGGTGTGGCATCGCGACAAAGAGGTCGATCGACAATATACCAGCTTGTTCCGCGAGCTCGTGACGTATATGCTCGAGGACCCGCGCACGATCAGCACCTGTATCGACCTCTTGTTCGTCGCGAAGAACTTGGAGAGGATCGCCGATCACGCTACCAACATCGGCGAAAAAATCGTTTACATCATCCACGGCACCGAGATCAATCGACCGCGACACGAGGTGGAGTGATGCCGTGAAACCTCTCGTTCTGGTCGTCGAGGACGAAGCCGCGCTCCAAAAACTCATCGCTTACAATCTGCAGGCGGCGGGGTTCGACGTCGCGCAGGCTTACGACGGCGAGGAGGCGCTCACGCTTCTGGCCGAGCGCGTCCCCGATCTCGTCGTGATCGACTGGATGATCCCCCGGCTGTCGGGGCTCGAGCTTCTGCGAAGGATCCGAAGGCGCCCCGAACTCGCCCACGTGCCGGTGATCATGCTCACCGCGCGCGCGGAAGAGCAAGATCGGCTCCGCGGCCTCGACAGCGGTGCCGACGATTACGTCACCAAGCCCTTCTCGCCGGCCGAGTTGATCGCGCGGATCCGGGCGGTGCTGCGCCGCGTGCGGCCGGCATTGGCGGATCAGGTGTTGCAATTCCGCGACATCCGCATGGACGTGGCGGCCCATCGCGTGTTCCGAGGCAATCGGGAGGTTCATCTGTCGCCCACGGAGTTCCGATTGCTGCGCCATTTCTTGGAAAATCCGGGGCGCGTGTTCAGCCGATCGCAGTTGCTCGACCGGGTCTGGGGCAACGAGGTCGATATCGAACTGCGCACCGTCGATGCGGCGATCCGACGGTTGCGCCGAGCCCTCAACGCCGGCGGCGAAGAAGACCTCGTCCGGACCGTGCGGGCGGAGGGCTACGCGCTCGAC
>JANXAZ010000029.1 GCA_025062095.1 Geminicoccaceae bacterium | reverse complement strand
CGTAGGTTTCTTCTCTGGAGCGCGAGTAGGTCGGATCGAGGGGCGTGTAGCGCGCCTCGAACGACAGCACCCGGATCGGAATCGGGTAAGCCTTGCCGCCGGCCGAGCTCCAGAACACACAGTGGCCGGGGATGGGCTCGTTGAGAAGCGAGCTCAGGAGATCGTCACTGTAATGAGCGTTGGCCTTTTTCAGAGCGAAGAGGTCGCCGGCCGAAAGCAAGTGAAAAACGAACCAGTTATCGCCTTGGCTCAAGATCTCTTCGGGGATCGAGCTCGGTTGCTGGGTGATCATGACGGCACCGAGATCGTATTTCCTCCCTTCCTTCACCCAAGTCACGAACGGCTCGGCCGCCGCAGCTCGTTCGTTCAGTACCGCTTGGGCTTCCTCGATCACGGCAATGGTCGGAATCGAACGCGGCTCTCGTCGAGTGAACTCGTCCTGGTTCTTGTCGAAAATACGGCGCAACACGATACCCGCGAGGATGAAACCTTGATGGCCCCGCATCTGGGACAAGTCCACTACGCAGAGCTTACCCTCCTCGAGCGCCCACAAGAGCAAATCCAGGAAGCGGCTACTGGGATCATGCAACAAATTTACGATGTTGATCATGTTCGATCTTGCCGCAATCGCTTCGGCCTCCTGTTGCGGTAGTGAAAGTTGTAAGATTTTGCCGATCTCTTTAAGGTCGGCGCCTCCTTTGTGTTGGTAAATCAAATCGACGAGATCGCTCCACTTGCTCGGAGCGAGAGCGCGCAATTTCGCGACGTTCTGTTGATCTTGTCTTTCCGGCGGTACCGCGATCGAGATCACATCGGCCGGCCGAAGCTGACGGATATCCAGCCTGATGCCGCCTGCCACAAACGATTGATAGAACGCACTCGGAGCGGTGCGCGCTGTGAACACCACCAACTTGTCTCGCAAGTGGGGCACGTCGCAAAGGCCGGGCCTGCCCTTGTCGTCGGGCCAGAAGTATTCGCCTTCGGGATCGAAGAGCACAGTGCCGACGGGAACGCGCTTGCCTCCCCTCTTCACGACGGTCGGGGTGGTTTCGTAGAGCGTGCTGAAGAGAAGCTTGTTGAGATTGGATTTGCCGAAGCCCGCCCGCGCCAACACGAACGTCCGCCGCGCGACGAGATTGGCGATCGGAAAGCGCACGAGGATCTCGGGCTCCATCCGCCGAGCCCAGTCCGGCAGATTACCCTCTTTCGCGTAAACGTATTCCCCCAATGCGAAATGGCCGATCGGCGCTCCTTCGATGTTCGCACCGCAGATCTCCTGCAGGATCTCGGGGGCGGGAAATGCGACTGCACTGCCGACATGCGGAAGACGGCGGTGGGAAGGTACGAAGGTGATCCGCCCGCGGTCGGCTCTCAGAACCCCCAGTACGCGGATGTTGACACGATATTTGACGTACTTTTCTCGTATGTCTTCCGGTATCGGTCGGTTCTCCTGCAAGGCGCGAATGTTGAATTCCTCGCCGCTTCCAGAAGCGAGCCTGCCCTCGGACGAGAAGGAAGCGATCCGGCCCAGAACAGCTTCTAGGGGATTTTCGAGCTGCACGAGAAGGAATTGGCCGTGCATCGGGATGCGTTGAAAATCGCTGCGATAGGGAAGTACGAGATCCGCGTGGAACTCGAGGCCGCCTTCGCGGAAGCCTCGAAAGACACCGACGATCCGGTCGCGCGGAAAGAGCTCCATGATCGGCTCAACCGTAACGACGGGGGGTCAGATCGTCGTCGAGCAGGCGAAATTCGTCGAATATGCCACAATCCGATCCGAGCCCCTTCCTCAACGTGTCCAGGATCATGTCCTGCAAAACTGCGGCGTCGAAGTCCATAAGGGCCGCGTTTTCGTGGGCCTTTTGAAGGGAGCGCGGATAAAGCGGGATGGGAAAACCGTCGCGCGCGTCCGCGAGAAGGCATCCGAAAATCGTGTCTGCCAGGTCGGCCTGATCTTGTAAGATGTCTACCGGCCATATCGGATCGTAACGACCATGGCCGAACTTGACGAAGAACAATTTACCGGCGACGAACTTGTTGATCTCTCCCCCTTCGGCAGCACGGTCGTCTCCTCTCGCGTATTCCGACCAGCGATAAACCTTCTCCTCGAGTGCACGTGGCACCTCGACGAAGCAGGGGAAAGGTTCCTGCATGATTCCTTCGAGCGCCATCGCCAGACGGTAACGATCGAGGACCTTGCTTCGCTTCGCCAGCCCGACCACGAACAACTGACGCCGACGGCGCTGATACTGGAGATCGATCGCATCGCGCAAGCCGCTACGATATCGAGCGAAAAGGTCGCCGGCGAAGACTTTCGATCGGAGCAGACCGTCGAAGACGATCACCGTGTCGGTCGCGAAGTCTTTTTCGCGGGCGATCGCCAGGAGAACCGCCCATTCGACCAGCTCGCGGTAGACCTGGATCCAGCTGGGTGAACGGAGCCTGCCCGGAGCGTCGGGTGGGATCATCGGGCTCAGCTCGGAGAGGTCGGCGACGCCCAAAAATTGCATCATTCGACCCAGAGGCGTGGGCCCCTCGCGTCCGGACAGCTGGCGCTGCGACAGGCGTCGGACGCTCATCGTGGGCGAGACGATCTCCAGGCAATATTCGTTCGCGCTGCTGTCGACGACGCGGACCAATTGGATCAGAAACGGATCGAAGCGGAGTTGATTGTTCCCGCCGTCGGTGGCGACGACCGAGATGGCTGTAGACGAACGCGGTTGAATGCGTTTCGGTGGACCGAGACCGGTGCGCACGTCGTCGCGAAGCTCGTCGAGCAGGCAACGGTCTTCGGCGAGCTGACGTTCGAGCTCCGACTCGAGATCTCGGTAATCCGCCGGCCCGAGCATGGCGAGGGGGCTCTCCGAGAGCTCCTTCGAACCGAGATTTCATCCGACGAACACTCGCATATCCAGCGTAGCCCGAGTAAAGGCGGCACGTCCCGAAAGATCGCGCCAAGCCGGGAGGAACCCGATGGATCGGCGTCGCACGATCGAGCTCCGGAACGTTGCCGATCGGAGTTCCGGTCAGGCACCCGGCTGAAGCGGAGGAGGCGTCGTGATCGTATCGGTGCGGTACCATCCTCGCTTCGAAGAAGATGGAAACGCGCACGCGACCGGGGGTCGCGGCGGGGCGGAGCGCCCTCGACATGTCACGGTTCTCTTATATGTGCAGGTGCTGATATGACCGGGCGGCGGGCCGCCGCCCGCCCCGGTCGACGACCGTTCCACCAAGGGAGAGAGCCATGCACCGTTCTCGCGACCTCCGCGGGCTCGCCCTCGCCGGCGTGCTCGCCCTCGCCGCCTGGAGCCTCGTGCCCGGCGCTCCCGCCTCCGCCCAACCGCTGAGCCTGGGCGAACAGTTCGCGCTGCGCTCGTACACCGGTGCGGCCATGGGCCAGGTGCTCACCGGCATCTCCAAGGCCGAGCGGGTGGGCGTCCTCACCAACCCCACGAGCATCTGCGGCAGCCTCGTGGGCGCCATGGGCGCGCAGGTCGTGAGCACGAGCAAAGCCCCCGACGCCTTCGCCGTGGCCGCGCTCGCCAAGCCCGAGGACGCGGCGCCGGCCGTCGCCGCCTTCAAGGATCGGAACGCCGTGGCCTTGATCTTCGGCGGCCAGATGAGCCCCGAGGAGAACTACGCCCTCACCAAGGCCGCGCTGCGCGCGCTCGCCGAAGCCGACTACAAAGGCGCTCTGTTCTTGCACCTGCGCATCTGGGTCCCCAAGTTCGCGGAAAAGGCCGCCGCCGAAGACCCCGTCATCGGCAAGTATCTCGCCGCCAAGCAGAACGTCTACACGGTCACGGTCGACGTCCCCAACGGCAAGGCGCTCGTCCATCGCGTGAGCTTCGCCGAGCCGGCCCAGCGCTCGGTCGAGGTCCTGCACCAAGTCGTCATGAACCCGACCTGGCTCGATCTCTTCAAGCGCTCGATCTGAGCCCAAGAGCCGAGTGCGGACACAGCGGAGGGCCGCATCGCAGGATGCGGCCCTTTTCGTCCCCGGAGCTTCCGCCCGCTCGACGCCGCGCCCGCGCGGCGGATCGACGACACCCGGTCCGCGCGCTTAAGTTCGAACGCGAACGAAAAGCGATCGCGGGCCGGTGCGCCGGCCGGCGACGGACGGGCGGAAGGGCATGGCGGTCGGCACGCTCGGGGGACTGGAAGAACGGATCGAGGCGGTCTTGGGCGAGCGGGCGCTGGCGAGGCTGCGCCGAAGGCGATGGCTCGTGCGCCTTTTTCTCGCCCTCTGCGGTCTCGCCCTCGCGACGGCCGTGGCCTTCTGGCTCGCCCGCCCGGCCGGGGGCGAGATCCGCTGGATCGCCGTACCGGCCAAAAAAGGTACGCTGTCCGTCGTCGTCACCGCCACCGGCACGGTCCAGCCGCGCCGGCTCGTCGAAGTCTCGAGCGAGCTTTCGGGCATCGTGCGGGAGGTGTTCGTCGACTTCAACAGCCCGGTCAAAAAAGGCCAGCTCCTGGCCCGGCTCGACACCGCGCGCTTGGAAGCCCGGCTCGCGAGCGCGCGGGCGCGCGTGCAAGCGGCACGCGCACGCGTGCTCGAGGCGGAGGCGACGCTTTCCGAAAGGACGCGCGATCTCGAGCGCAAGCGCGAGCTCGTCGGCCGTCGGGTGGCGCCGCCTTCCGAGCTCGACGTCGCTTCCGCCGCCTTCGAGCGGGCGCGCGCCGCCCTCGAAAGCGCCAAGGCCGACGTGGCGGTGGCCGAGGCCGAGCTCCGTCTGGTCGAAGTCGATCTCGAGAAGGCCTCGATCCTCGCCCCGATCGACGGGGTAGTCCTGCACCGCAACGTCGATCCCGGCCAGACGGTGGCCGCGACCTTGCAGGCTCCGCGTCTGTTCACGATCGCCGAGGACCTCGCCCAGATGGAGGTGCAGGTCGACGTCGACGAGGCGGACGTCGGCCGCGTGCGCCCGGGCCAGCCCGCCACCTTCACCGTGGACGCCTGGCCCGAGCGGCGCTTCTCCGCCACCATCCGCGAGGTGCGCTTCGCCTCCGAGCTCCAGGCCGGGGTGGTCACCTACAAGGCGATCCTCGATGTCGACAACCGCGACCTCGCGCTGCGGCCGGGGATGACCGCCACCGCCGAGATCGCGGTCCAGACGGTCGAGGATGCGGTGCTCGTGCCCAACGCCGCCTTGCGCTTCTCCCCGCCTCTCGAGGAGCGGGCCGAGCGGCCGGGGCTGCTGCGCGCGCTGATGCCCGCGATGCCGCGCTTCCGCCAGCCGAGCCCGCGGGAGGAGACCGGGCCCGAGCGCACGCTCTGGGTGCTGCGCGAGGGCCGCCCGGAGCCGGTGCGGGTCGAGATCGGGCCCACGGACGGGCGCGAGACGGTGATCCGCGGCGGGCTCGAGCCCGGGGTTCGGGTCGTGACCGAGGCGGTCTTGCCGCGGCGGACGAGCGGATGAGCGAGGCTGCGCGCCCTCTCGTCGCGTTGGAGGCCGCGAGCCGGGTCTACGGGAGCGGGACGGCCGCCGTGCGCGCGCTCGATTCCGTCGATCTCGCGGTGACAGCGGGCGAGTTCGTGGCGATCACAGGCCCCTCGGGTTCCGGCAAGTCGACGGCGATGAACATCCTGGGCTGTCTCGATCGGCCCACCTCGGGCAGCTACCGCTTCGCCGGCCGCCCGCTCGAGCGCGCCCCGCGCGAGGTCCTGGCGCTGGTGCGCCGTCATTTCATCGGCTTCGTCTTTCAGGGGTTCAATCTGTTGCCGCGGACGAGCGCGCTCGAGAACGTGGAACTGCCGCTCGTCTACCGGGGACTGCCGGCCGCCGAGCGGCGCGCGCGGGCGCGCGCGGCCCTCGCCCGGGTGGGCCTCGCCGACCGCGAGCGCCATTCCGTCTCCGAGCTCTCCGGCGGGCAGCAGCAGCGGGTGGCGATCGCCCGCGCCCTCGTCTCCGAGCCGGTTCTCCTGCTCGCCGACGAGCCCACGGGCAACCTCGACAGCAAGACGAGCCACGAGATCATGGCGCTTCTGAGCGAGCTCAACCGCGGCGGACTGACGATCGTGATGGTCACCCACGAACCCGACATCGCGGCTTACGCCGCGCGCGAGCTGCGGTTTCGCGACGGCCGCATCGTCGCGGATCTGCGCCGCGGAGAGCGCCGATGATCGTCGAGGCCCTGCGGCTCGCGCTGCGCGCGCTGGCGCGCAACCCGCTGCGCTCGTTTCTCACCGTGCTCGGGATCGTCATCGGCGTGGGCGCGGTGATCGCCATGGTCACCATCGGCCGCGGCACCCAGGCCCGCGTGACGGCCGATCTCGCCCGGCTCGGCACCAACGTGCTCTTCCTCCTCCCGGGCCAAGTGGGGCCCGGCCGCGCGACGGTCGCCGCGCGGCCCTTCACCGACCGCGACGTGCAGGCGATCCGGGAACAGGTGGGCGGTCTCGAGGCGGTGGCCCCGGTCGCGCATCTGCCCGCGACCGCGACCTTCGCCGGCGCCAGCCGGATCACCACGATCACCGGCACCGACAACGCGCTTTTCGCCGTGCAGGACTGGAAGCTCGCCTCCGGCCGGTTCTTCACCGAAGGCGAGGTGCGCTCGGGCCGGACGGCTTGCATTCTCGGTGCGACCGTCAAAGACGCGCTCTTCGGCGCGGAGGATCCCATCGAAAAGACGATCCGGGTCAAGAAGGTTCCCTGCGAGGTCGTGGGCGTGCTCGAAAGCAAAGGCCAATCGAGCTTCGGCACCGATCTCGACGACACCGTGGTGATGCCGCTCCGCGCCTTCCAGCGCCGGCTTTCCGGGAACACCGAGATCCCGCGCATCTACGTCGCCGCCAGAGAAGGGGCGGATACCGCGCGCATACAAGCCGAGCTCGAGCGGCTGCTGCGCGAGCGGCGCGGCATCCGCCCGGGCGAAGAGGACGATTTCTCGGTCCGCGACATGCGCGAGCTCGTGCGCACGGTGGAGGCGACGAGCGGGGCGCTCACCGCCGTGCTCGGCTTCGTGGCGGCGGTGAGCCTGATCGTGGGCGGCATCGGGATCATGAACATCATGCTCGTCTCGGTGACCGAGCGCACGCGGGAGATCGGCATCCGCCTCGCGATCGGCGCGCTCGAGGGACAGGTCATGGCGCAGTTCCTGATCGAGGCGGTGGTGCTTTCTGGTGTGGGCGGAGCGATCGGGGTGATCCTCGGGCTCGCGGTGGCGGGGGCGACGACCGAAGCGCTCGCCGTGCCCTTCCGCATCGATCCCGAGGTGGTGGCGGGATCCTTTTTGTTCTCGGCCGCGATCGGGGTCTTGTTCGGGTGGCTTCCGGCCCGCCGCGCGGCGCGGCTCGATCCGATCGAGGCGCTGCGGCGAGAATGAGGCGGAGCCGCGCGCGGCGCCGCGTCCGGAAGCGGCGCGCGGGCCGGCAGGGACCGGCGCCGCTTCCGGCCGCACCACTCGGCCTCCGATCGCCGCCGTGATGCCGTCGACGCGGATCGCCGAAACGGTGGCCGGCCGAGGGCCCCGCCCCATCCCGCCCCGGCGACGGCCGGTCGCCTCGCCCGCGAAATCGCCCCCAAGACGCGCCGGCGGGGTGTTTTCCTTCGCGAGAGCGCGAGCGCGCACGCGCGCAGCGCGGGATCCGGAGACCTCGGAGGCCCCGGCTGTCGACCTCTTCGGTTCCCCGGCGTTTTCCGTTCTCGCCCGCCCGGATGGTGGCGGGCTCGAGCGGGGTCGAGCCGTCCCGGTCGGAGAGAAGGCCCCGATCGGTGCCGAGACGGTCGGCGAGGGAGGTCGACGGCCCCTCTTCCGAGACCGCGAGCTCCGCTTCCGCCGCGCGGCGGACGAGCGCCCGCGAGCGCGAAAAGACGCGACCAGGTGGGGAGCTTCGTCGCAGCGGATTTCCCGCCTCGCGCGGGACGGCGCCGAGGTGAAAAGCTCTCGGCAGCGGGTGCGGAGGAAGCCCGGTTCCGCGGCACGGTGCGTGTTCGGGCGCTTCCGCGCGACGCCGATGCGGCGGTCTGCCGGAAGACGCGCCGGCATCGATCGAAGCGCGCGCTTCCCCCGGGTTTTTTCGATTTCGGTTGATCGCTCCCGTCCGGGCGCGATCATGGCGCGGAGGAGAGGGCCGAGGCGGGAGCGAGAGAGTGCGGAAGATCCTGGTCGGAACCGACTTCTCGACCCGCTCGGATCGCGCGATCCGCCGCGCGCTGATCTTGGCGCAGGGGCTCGATGCGGAACTCCGCCTCGTCCACGTCGTCGACTCCGACCGGCCGGAGCGTCTGGTCGACGCGGAAGCGCGCGAAGCGGAGGCCTTGTTGCGCGCGCTCGCCGAGACCCTCGCCCGCACGGACGGGGTCGCCTGTCGCTTCGAGCTGCGTTTCGGCGAAGCCTTCGAGGGCGTGCTCGCGGCGGCCGCCGAGCTCGACGCCGACCTCCTGGTCCTCGGGCCTCCGCGCCGGCAGCTGTTGCGCGGGGTGATCACCGGCACGACGGTGGAGCGCGTCCTCCGCGCCGGCGAGCGGCCGGTGCTCGTGGCCAACGGTGTGCCCGCCGGCCCTTACCGGCGGATCCTCTTCGCAACCGACCTCTCCCCCGGTTCGGCGCGCGCGGCGGCGGTGGCGCGCGCGCTCGGCCTCGACCGCTCGGCCTCGATCCTCGCCGTTCACGTCTTTCCCTTCGCGGCCGCCTCGCTTCTCGTGCGCACCCCTCTCGCCGCGGGCGCGATCGAGCCGCTGCGCGCGCAAGAGCGACGCGCGGCGGCGGAGAGCCTCGCCCGCTTTCTCGCCGAGGTCGGGCTCGTGCGCGCGCATCGCTCGGTGTTGCCCGGCGAACGACCGGTGCCCGATCTCGTGCTCGAGGCGGCGCAGCGGATCCGCGCCGATCTCTTCCTCCTCGCCACCCGAGGCCGCACCGGTTTCGGGAAGCTCCTCCTGGGCAGTGTGGCAGAGGAGCTGTTGCGGCGCGCCGAGCTCGATCTTCTCGCCGTACCGCCCGATGCGCCGGTCGGAAGCGCGTGAACACGTCGCCTCGGGGGCGAACCCGGCTTCGCGAGCGGGCGCGCGCCGTGGCGCTGCGGTCAGCGCCGCCAGAAGACGGGATGCAAGAGCGCGAGGAGGGTGAAGAATTCCAGCCGGCCCAGGAGCATGGCGAGCACGAGGACCCATTTCGCGGCATCGGACAGCGAGGCGAAGTTCCCCGACGGACCGATCACCGGCCCCAGACCCGGCCCCACGTTGGCGAGCGCGGTCGCCGCGCCCGAAACCGCGGTCACGAGATCGAGCCCGAGCCCGGAGAGCAGGACGGTGAACAGAGCCCAGCTGCCGACGAAGAGGAACACGAAGCTCAAGACCGCGAGCACGAGCTCGGGTTCGACCTGGCGGTCGCCCCAGCGGATGGGGACGACGCGGTTGGGGTGGAGGAGGCCCGCGAGATAGGCGAGCGTCGCCGAGGCCAGGATCTGGACCCGGAAGACCTTGATGCCGCCGGCGGTAGAGCCGGTGCAGCCGCCGAGCACGGTGACGATCAGGAACAGGCCGAGGACGGGCGCGCCCCATTCCTGCCAGTCTTCGGCGACGAAGCCGGTGGTCGTGATCACCGTGACCACGGCGAACAGCGCGGCCCGGACGGCCGAGGGAAGCGGTCGCTCGTGGACGAAGACGAGCCAGAGCGCGAGGATCGCCGAAAGTGTCAGCACGATCAGGAGCAGGAGCCGGATCTGGGGATCGCCGAAGAACAGATGCGGACGGCCGAGGACGAGGGCGAGATAGCGGGTGAAGGTGAGGGCGCCGGCGAGCATCGCGATCACGAGCACCCATTCGGCGGCGGGATTGGCGAAAGCGCCGATCGAGGCGTCGCGGCTCGAATAACCACCGGTCGAAAGCGCCGTCATGGCGTGCAGGAGAGCATCGAACAGCGACAAGCCGACGGCGTCGAGGGCGAGAAAGCAGGCCAGCGTGAGTACGAGGTAAACGGCGAGCATGCGCGCCGCGATCGCCGCCGTCGAAGCCAGGAGCTTGTCGGAACGATCGGAACTTTCGGTACGGAACAGCTGCATCCCGCCCACGCGCAAGAAGGGCAGGATCACCAGCCCGACCACGACGATCCCGATCCCTCCCATCCATTGCAAGAGCGCGCGCCAGAGAAGAAG
Organism: Geminicoccaceae bacterium; assembly: GCA_025062095.1. Taxonomy (GTDB): domain Bacteria; phylum Pseudomonadota; class Alphaproteobacteria; order Geminicoccales; family Geminicoccaceae; genus JANXAZ01. The sequence continues at coordinate 31,772 of JANXAZ010000029.1, read as the reverse complement.
GCCGCGAGGAGCGCTGTCGAGCCCGGTGATCACCGTCGAGCCGGTGGTGGTGAGCCCGGAGACGGTCTCGAAGACGGCGTCGGTGAAGGAGAGATGCGCCACGCCGAAGACGAAGGGCAGCGCGCCGAAGGCGGAAACGGCGAGCCAACTCGCGGCGGTGAGCAGAAAAGCGGAGCGCACGTCGAGAGCCGGCTCCGGCCCGCGGCTGGCGAGCAACAGCACGACCCCGACGAAGCCGGTGAGCGCGGCGGCGGCGGCGAAGCCGGTCCAATCGCGATTGTCGTCGGCCAGATCCAGGGCCATGGGCGGCAGCATGGCCGCGGCCAGGACGACGAGGAGCCAGCCCACCGCGTGCGCGACGGTGGCGTAGCGCGCGCGGGCGAGGCCCGGGCGTTCGGCGGGTTCCGCGCGGAAGCGTTCGGCCGGCCGTTGGGCGGGCTTTGCCCGTTCGAGCCTCGGGCGCACGGGGGACGCGGACATCGACGCCGGAGGCTACCCGAGCGCCCGCGCCCCGCAAGCGCTTCCGGTGGATCGCGTGCCGCGAAGAAGCGAAAATCGAGACCGCGATCCGTTTCTCGCAGCCGGGAGTTCACCGCGCGTGTTCGCGGGAGAGTTTCTTCCGCATCCCGACCCGGCGCGTTCGCTCGGTTCGTCCCCGGCGCCGACGGCCTCGCACCGCGGGCAGGGGCGTACGACCGTACCGAAGCGAGCGGCTCGCGGCATCCGCCCAGCGGCCGGCCGCGGACCGTGTCTCTCGATCCGAGCGTGCGAGGATCGAGCGGATCGCGGAAGCGCCGACCCGGGGCGGCTCGAGCCGGCGCGCGGAACCGGCTCCTCGAGCCCGACCGGTGGGAGGGACGCACCGGGGCGAGGGCTCGTCTTCGAGGCCTTCGATCCGCCCCGCCACGGTGCGGCCACGGAGGACGGCTTCGGCGGGCGTTCGCGGGCTCTAGGCGGCCGCACTCCTTGGCCGCGCGCCGGGCGAACACGCAGTCGAGCCCGCGATCGGGCGCGAGTGCCTCGCGGCCGCGGGGAGCCGGGCGCGGCGCGCGAGGGGATCGCCCGGCACGCGTTCCCGCGGCCTCGGGCCGCGTCGGCCGGGCGGGGAAGGGAAGAGCGGTGCTCGAGGCGGCCGATCAGGCCGCCTTCTTCCACTTGATCGAGCAGCCCATGGACGGATACTGCTCGGCCGGGCCTCTACCGGTTTCGGCGACGAGCTTCATCGCTTCGTAGAGCTCGCGGCGCGCACCCTCCACCGGGCTCTTGCCGGACGCGTCGAGACGCCCGCGGTACTGGAGCTCCAGGTTCGCATTGTAGCCGAAGAAATCGGGCGTGCACACCGCCCCGTACGCGCGAGCCACTTCTTGCGTCTCGTCGTGGAGATAGGGGAAGGGGAACTGTTTCTCTTCCGCCCAGCGCTTCATGTTCTCGAAGCTGTCTTCGGGATAGGCCTCGGCGTCGTTGCTGCAGATCGCCACCGTGTTCACGCCGATCTCTTTCAGATCTCTGGCGTCGCGGATGAGCTTGTCGATGATCGCCTTCACATAAGGACAATGGTTGCACATGAAGACGACGACGAGGCCCTTGGGACCCTTGACGTCCTCGAGCCGATACCGCTTGCCGTCGGTTCCGAGTAAATCGAAGGGCTTGGCTTTTTCGCCGAAGTTGCAGATCGGTGCCACTGCCGCCATGGTCATCCTCCCGCTGCGCAGATTGGCGAGGAACCGACCGAGGAGAGCGAACATGAACGACCTCCGCGCCGGGTCCCGACCCCCTCGCCCATATGGCATGCGAAGGCGCAGCAACAAGGCGTGCCTTCGGCGCAGCCGCTCGCGGGGCGCGCGGTGAGGGGGCCGGCACCGACCTCGGCGCTCGTCGCCTGGGCGCTGTGGGACTGCGCGACCTCGCCTTTCGCGGCGATCGTCGTGACGTTCGTCTTTCCCGCCTATCTCGCGCGCGCCGTGGTCGGCGACGAGGTCCGCGGCACCGAGCTCTGGGGCTGGACGATGACCTCTTCCGGGCTCGTCCTCGTCGTCCTCGCCCCTCTTCTCGGGGCCTTCGCGGATGCGGGCGGTCCGCGCAAGCCCTGGATCCTCGTCACCTCCGCCCTCGCCGCCGCGGCCTGCACCGGGCTCTGGTACGCCACGCCCGATCCCGCCTCCGCGCTGCTTCTCCTCGGCTGCGTTTTCGTCGCGAATACCGCGCTCGAGCTCGGTGCGGTGTTCTACAACGCGCTTCTGCCCGATCTCGCGCCTCCCGAACGGATGGGCCTGTGGTCCGGGCGAGCCTGGGCGATCGGCTACGGATCCGGCCTGGCGGCGCTCGTTCTCGTGCTCTTCGTCTTCGTCTTCCCCTCCGAACCGCCCTTCGGGCTCGATCGGGAAAGCGCCGAGCAAGTGCGCATCGCCGGGCCGGTCACCGCCGCGGCGCTCGTCATGTTCACCCTGCCGCTCGCCCTTCTCGTGCCCGATCGACCGCGCGCGACGAGCTCCTTCGTCCAGACCGTGCGCGCGACCCGAGCACGGCTCGCCGCGACGTGGCCGCTTCTGCGCGCGCGGCCGGCGATCGCGCGCTTTCTCGTGGCGCGCCTTCTCTACAACGACGGGCTCAACACGCTGTTCACCTTCGGTGGCCTCTATGCCGCCGGAACCTTCGCCATGGAGGTCGACGAGGTGATGGCCTTCGGCATCCTCCTCAACCTCACGGCCGGCCTCGGGGCGTGGCTGTTGGCGCCGCTCGACGACCGACTGGGCTCCAAGCCCACGATCCTTCTCTCCTTGGGCGCGCTTCTGATCCTGGGTGGCCTCGCCCTGCTCGTGTCGAGCAAGGCGCTCCTGTGGATCGTGGCCGGAGCGCTCGGGCTCTTCGTGGGGCCCGTGCAGGCCGCCAGCCGCACCATGCTCGCCCGCCTCGCCCCCGAAGAGGCGCGGGCCGAGCTCTTCGGCCTTTACGCCCTCACCGGCCGGATCACCGCTCCCCTGGGACCCTGGGCGGTGGGCACGTTGACCGCCCTCGCGCAGAGCCAGCGCGTCGGCATGGGGGTGATCCTTTTGCTCTTCGCCTCGGGCTTCGCGCTTCTGCTCGCCGTGCGGGAGCCCGAGCGAAGGGCGGCGGAGCCCGCCGCTCCCGGGCCCGCGGTCGAGTGAACCGGCGGCGCGCGGGCTCAGTTCGACTGCGGATAATTCGGGGCTTCGCGGGTGATCGCGACGTCGTGGACGTGGCCCTCGCGCACCCCGGCCTGCGTCACCCGCACGAACCGGCAATTCGTCTGCATCGAGCGGATGTCGCGCTGGCCCGTGTAGCCCATCGCCGCCCTGAGGCCGCCCACGAGCTGGTGGAGGATGTTGGCCACCGGGCCGCGATAGGGGACCCGGCCTTCCACGCCTTCGGGGACGAGCTTCAAGCTGTCGCGGACCTCCGCCTGGAAATAGCGGTCGGCCGAGCCGCGCGCCATCGCTCCCAAAGAGCCCATGCCGCGATAGGCCTTGTAGGAGCGTCCCTGGTACAAGAAGACCTCGCCCGGAGCCTCGTCGGTGCCGGCGAGCATCGAGCCGAGCATCGCGCAATCGGCCCCGGCGGCGATCGCCTTGGCGAGATCGCCCGAAGCCCGGATACCGCCGTCGGCGATCACCGGCACGCCTTTCGGCCGGCAGCGCTCGACCGCGTACCAGATCGCGCTCAGCTGCGGTACGCCCACCCCGGCGACGATGCGGGTGGTGCAGATCGAGCCCGGACCGATCCCGACCTTGACCGCGTCCGCTCCGGCTTCCACGAGCGCCTCGGCCGCTTCGCCCGTGGCCACGTTGCCGGCGATGATCTGCACGGCGTTGGAGAGCCGGCGGATCGCCGCCACCGCATCGAGCACGCCTTTGGAGTGACCGTGGGCGGTGTCCACCACGATCACGTCGCAACCCGCAGCGACCAGCGCTTCCGCCCGCTCGATCCCGGCCCTGCCGGTCCCGGTCGCCGCCCCGACCCGCAGGCGCCCCTGCTCGTCCTTGCAAGCGTTGGGAAAGCGCTGCGCCTTTTCGATGTCCTTGACCGTGATGAGCCCTTTGAGCCGGTAGTGCTCGTCGACGACGAGGAGCTTCTCGATGCGGTGGCGGTGGAGGAGGGCCATGGCCTCGGCCCGGGTCACCCCCTCGCGCACCGTGACCAGGTTCTCCGAGGTCATGAGCTCGCGGACCGGCCGGTCGCTGCGGGGAGCGAAGCGCACGTCGCGGTTGGTGAGGATGCCCACGAGCCGCCCCGAGGGACCCTCGACGACGGGAAGCCCCGAGATCTTGTGTTTGTCCATGAGGTCGAGGGCCTCGGAGAGCGGGGTGTCGGGCCGCACGGTCACCGGATTGACCACCATGCCGGCCTCGAACTTCTTGACCTGCTGGACCTGCGCCGCCTGCTCCTCGATCCCGAGATTGCGGTGGATGATGCCCATGCCGCCGTGCTGAGCCATGGCGATGGCCATCGCCGCCTCGGTGACCGTGTCCATGGCCGCCGAGATGATCGGGATGCCGAGCTCGATCTCGCGCGTCAGACGCGTGCGCACGTCGACTTCGGCCGGCAGCACCTCGCTGTAGGCCGGGACCAAGAGCACGTCGTCGAAGGTCAGCGCCTCGGGGGCCTCGAGAAAAGGCGGGGTCGACCGGAACGCGTTCATCGCTCGGGATCCGAATGAGCGCGGGTGCCGCTTCATAGCCGAGCCCGGAGCCGTCGACCACCGCGTGCGGCCGGCGGTCGCGCGAAGCGCGCCCGATCCCCGCGCGCCGGAGCCGCTCGGATCCTCGATCCGGCCATGCGCGCGACCGCGTGCTCGCCCCGCGCACGGCTGCTAGGCTGCAGCCGATCGACCCGCTCGAGGATCCACCCATGCTCCCGGCGCACGACAACGCGACGATCGAGGAGGTCTACCGCGCGCGCACGCCCGGCTCCGCGCGGCTCGCCGAGGCCGCCCGCGGCCTGTTTCCGTCCGGCGTCACCCACGACGGTCGCTGGCTCGAGCCTTACGGCATCTATGTCGAGCGCGCCGCGGGTCCGCACAAATGGGACGTCGACGGCAACCGTTACGTCGACTGGTTCGGCGGCCACGGGGCGCTCCTTCTGGGCCATGGCCATCCGCTCGTGACGGAAGCGGCCGCGCGTGCGCTCGCCGCCATGACCCATCCCGGGGCCAACCATCCGCTCGAGTTGCGCTGGGCGGAGGCGATCCAGCGTTTGGTCCCGAGCTGCGAGAAGATCCGCTTCACGAGCTCGGGCACCGAGGCGACGCTCATGGCCGTGCGCCTGGCGCGCGCCTTCACCGGTCGGCGCAAGCTCGTGCGGTTCCGCACCCATTTCCACGGCTGGCACGATCACATGACGTCGGGCTGGCAGAACCACATGGACGGCACGGCCACCCGCGGCGTCCTCGAAGGGGTCGCCGAGCAGGTGGTGCTCGTCGACCCCAACGATCTCGCCGCCGTGGCCGAGCTCCTCGCGACGGATGACGACATCGCCGCCGTGATCCTCGAGCCCACCGGGGCCTCCTTCGGCATGGTCCCCACGCGCGAGGGCTTCCCGCAGGCCTTGCGGGCGCTCACCGAGCGGCACGGGGTGCTCTTGATCTTCGACGAGGTCGTCACCGGCTTCCGCGTCGCCCCGGGCGGAGCCCAAGAAGTCTACGCCTTACGGCCGGATCTCTCGACCTTCGCCAAGGTCGTCGCGGGCGGGCTTCCCGGGGGAGCGGTGGGCGGCCGCGCGGAGATCCTGGATCTGCTCGATTTTCGCGCCTGCGAAGACAAAGGCGAGGAGAAGATCGGTCATCCCGGCACCTTCAACGCCAATCCGGTTTCCGCCGCGGCCGGCATCGCCACGCTCGAGCTCGTCGCGACCGGCGAGCCTTGCGCGAAGGCGAACGGGGTCGCCGCGGAGCTCAGGCGCCGGCTCAACGAGCTCTTCGCCCGCGAAGGCGTGCCCTGGGCGGCGTACGGCAGCTTTTCGGGCGTGCATCTGTTCGTGAACCCGAACGGCCGCGAGATCGATCCCCTCGCCTTCGACCCCCTCGCCCTGCCCTACCAGGAACTCAAGGCGCGGCCCCCGCGCCTCGTCCACCGCTTGCGCCTGGCGCTGCTCTCGGGTGGCGTCGACGTGAGCGGCCAGCTCGCCATGCTCGCTTCCGCCACCCACGGCGAAGAGGAGGTGGCCCGGACGGTCGAGGCCTTCGCCTGGGCCGTCCGACGTCTGGCTCGGGAAGGCGACCTCGTCCGCACCCGCCGATAGGAGCGGGCGTGGGCGGTCCGCCACGATCGCCCGCCCCTTGCGCGCTTTTTCGCCCCTTCGCCTTGACAAGCGACGATGACGGGCTTGTCAGAGCCGAAACCCGCCGGCGCGGCCCGCCCCCTCCATGGACGTCTACCTCCCGGTTGCCGAGCTCTCGGTCGACTTGCTGTTGCTGTTGGGGCTCGGGGCGGCGGTCGGATTCCTGTCGGGCGTCTTCGGGGTGGGAGGCGGCTTTCTCATCACGCCGCTTCTGATCTTCATCGGCATCCCGCCGGCGGTCGCGGTCGGCACGGCCGCCCCGCAAGTGCTCGCCTCCTCGGTCTCGGGCGTGCTCGCGCACCTGCGCCGCGGGGCGGTCGACGTCAAGATGGGGCTCGTACTCACCGCCGGCGGTTTTCTGGGCTCGGCGATGGGGGTGCTCGTTTTCCGCTGGTTGTGGAACATCGGACAGGTCGAGACGACGATCGCCTTGGGCTTCGTCTTCCTCCTCGCCGTCGTCGGCACGCTCATGCTCGTGGAAAGCGGCCGGGCGCTCTTGCGCTACCGCGCTCCGGTGCCGCGGCCGTCGCAGCGGGCGCATCGCCACTTCCTCTTGCACCGTTTGCCCTTGAAGATGCGGTTCCACGAATCGCGCCTTTACATCAGCGCGCTTCTGCCGCTCGCCGTGGGGGCGGTGGTGGGGCTCTTGGCCGCGGTGCTCGGCGTCGGTGGCGCCTTCGTCATGATCCCTGCGATGATCTATTTGATCGGGATGCCGACGCGCGTGGTAGTCGGTACGTCTCTCCTTCAAGTAGGATTCGTCACCGCATTGACCACCTTCCTGCACGCCTACAACAACCAGACGGTCGACATCGTCTTGGCGGTGCTTCTGATCGTCGGCGGTGCGATCGGCGCCCAGCTCGGGGCGCGCGCGGGTACCGCTCTGCGGGGCGAGCAGTTGCGCGTGCTCTTCGCGCTCCTCACGCTCCTCGTTTGCGCGCGCCTGGCCTGGGACCTCGTGGCCGAGCCCGACGATCTGTATTCCTTGGCCCCATGAACGGCATCGCTTCCCCCGTGCGACCGCTCGCTCTGCGTTGGTCGGCCGTTTTCCTCGTGTTCGCCGCGGCCGCGGCCCTGTGGCTGTCGGCGCCGGCCCCCGACGGGTTCTTGTGGGCCGATGCACCGCGCCACGCGATGAACGCGGTGCTGTTGGCCGATGCGCTGCGCGAGCTGCCGCTCTCGCGGCCGGTACAATGGGTCTTCGACTACTATTTGACTTGGCCTGCGCTCTCCATTTTCTTCTATCCGCCTCTGTTCTATCTGGTCAGTGTACCTTTCGTTCTCGCGTTCGGCGTCTCGGAATCGGTGAGCCTCGTGCCCGTGGCGCTGCACGCGGCGCTCTTGGGGCTGGCGATCGCGGCGATCGTGCGTCCGTTTCTGGGCGAGGCCGGAGCCGCGGGGGCGGCGCTCCTGCTCCTCGGCGCCCCCGCCGTCGCGTTCTGGGCCCGGCAGGTGATGCTCGAGATCCCCTCGGCCGCCTATCCCGCCCTCGCCGCCGCTTGTCTTCTCGCCTGGCTCCGCGACGGCCGACGGACGCGGTTGTGGGCGGGGACGGCGGCCCTCGCGGCGGCCGTCTGGACCAAGCTCTCGACCGTCTACGCCTTGCCGCTCTTGCCGCTCGCCGCCTGGCTGCGGCTCGGGCCCGCGGCGATCCGCGACCGCGACGTGCGGCACGCGCATCTCGCGCTCGCTCTCGCCGTCCTGCCCTGGGTCCCGCACCAGCTCCTCTTCGGCCGGCACAATCTCGCCAATGTCGCCGGAGCGAGCGATCTGGTCTTGCAGCCGAGCGAGCCGCTGAGCTGGATCTGGTATCTCCTCGAGCTCCCGCGAATAGGAGGAGTCCTGATCAGCTGCCTCGCCGTGCTGGTGGTGCTGCGTCTGCCGTCGTTGTTCCGCGACGGCTCGCTCGTATGCGGTGTGCCCTTCCTCCTCGGCTGGTTCTCGTTCGCCTACGTCTTCTTTTCTTTCGTCGCGCTCAAGGAAGATCGGCAGGGCCTGCACCTTTTGGCACCGCTCGCGGCGCTCGGGGTCCTCGCTCTTTCGCGCACTCTGGTGGCGCCCTGGGCCGGGCGCCTCGCGCTGTTTCTCGGTGTCGTGGGCTTCGCCCAGGGGCTTCTCCTCGCTCGACCGCCCGCGATCGCGGGTTATCGCGAGGCGGCGGCGACGGCCGCGGCCCTCGCTCGGCCGAACTCGACGGTGCTCGTCTCGGGAGAGCGCGACGGTACGCTCGCCTTCTGGCTTCGCGCCGCGGGTCGCGACGACATTGCGGTCTTGCGCGCGGACAAGCTCTTGTTGGAGGTCGAGGCCCGCCGCGCGCTCGGGGTGAAGGAAGCCCCGTGGAGCGAAGAGGAAATCGCCGAAAGGCTCGCCCGGGAAGGGGTGGATCTCGTCCTCGCGCAAGCCGAGTTCTGGACCGATCTCGCGGTCATGGCCCGGCTCGAGCGCGTCTTGCGCTCCGAGCGCTTCGTCGAGATCGCGCGCATCCCGATCCGCGCCGTCCCCCATCGGCCCTTGCCCGACCGAGAACTCGTGCTCTACCGGGCCCGCGCGTGGCGCCCGCCGGAGACTGCATCTGTGCGGATCAAAGTCCCACTTTTGGGCCTCGAAATCGAAGGGTTGCCGCGCAACCGCCGCACCGCCGCGCCGTCGTCTTAGAAATCGAGCCCCGAGCCGAGGCGCGAAAGCGCGAGGAGCGCGACTACGAGAACGACGGCGAGCAGCACCGTACCGAGGATCTTGACGAGGCTCCAGGGCCGCTCGCCGTGGACCTCACCCGTTCGCCCGTTGACGAGCACTCGATAATCGCGACCCAGGAATCGGAAGCGAGCGAGCCAGACGGGCAACAGCACGAGCTTGTAGGTCTCGTTCGAAAGCGTGATATCCAACCGTTCGATGATCTGTTGATCGCCCCCGATCGCGGCGCGCGCGTCCTCTTCGATCGCCGCCCGCATGCGCGCCTTGGCTTCCTGATGGGCTTCGGCCACCGAGCGTTTGTAGAGCTCGCTCGCGAACCCGGCGAGATAATCGGCGGCATAGGGCTTGAGCCCGGCGAGATCCCAAGGCTCCAGGCGCGCGACGAGCCACGAAGGGAGCTCCTCGCCCGCGACCACGAGGACGTCGTCGAAATCCCGGGCGAGGCGTCCCTCGACCGGAGTCCAGCGGATCTTGGGCACGCGCACCGGCTGCCGCACCCGGCGGCCGTCGACCACGCGTTCGACCCAGGTCGTCTCGTAATAGACGTCGCCGCGCCGGCCCCGGAAATAGCTCCGGCTCGCGGCATCGAAGGTCCAGTGCGGCACGTAGAGGCCCTCGAGCCGGCCGGCCGTGCGCGCTTCCTCGGCCAGACGCGAGGGCGCGAACCACAAGGACGCGAGCCATTGCTTGACGAGCCGCCTTCCGTCCGGCTCGGCGACGAGAAAGGGGAGGACGCCGTCGGGGGGGACGGCGCGCACGGTGGCGGGATCCGCCACGGCGGGGCTGCCGCAGGCGGGGCACAGGCCCGAATGCCGGCCGGACGGCAGCACGAATTCGAACGCGCATTGGCCGCATTTGTGCGGAATGGGCGGCGGGACCGCGGGCTCCGGGGGCAAGCGGCGCAAGACCGGGTCGAGATCGTTTTCGACCACCGCCCGCTCGGGGGCGACGACGCGGTTCTCTTGCCCGCAGTAGCGGCAGACGAGGGTCTGCGCGCCGGGCTCGTAGGCGAGCACGGCGCCGCACCGCTCGCAGGCGTAGGTGCCGCCGGCGGGCGCGCTCGCGAGCACCCCGCCGGTCGCCCGCGCGTCGCGCTCGAGCCGCGGGCCCCAGGGTCCCGAACGCATCGCTGCGCGCTAGGCGGATCCGGCCGCCCCGGGCAGAGGCGGCGGGGTGTCGGCGAACAAGGAGGCGAACTCCGGCACCTCCGCCGCCCGCCGCCAATCCTTCATCCCCGGCGACCAGACGAGGCCGTCGCGGCCGAGCGCGCCCGTGACGATCCGACGCGCGACCTCCTCCGTCGACATCGGGCCGACCGCTCTGCCGCCCTCGGCCACGTGCCAACTCTTAGGGGGCGGAGGCGGTGGTGGCGGCGGAGCGACCGGTTCGGAAACGCGCGCGCCCCAGGGCCCGGCGGCGGCGGCGCCGAGGGTCTGGCCCAGGACGAGGCCGAGCCCGGCTCCCGCCGCCCCCGGGTTCTGCGCCGCGAGGCGCATCGCCTCCGCCGCCTGGAACTGGGCGTAGCGCGTGAGATCGCCCACGACCCCCATCGCGGCGCGACGGTCGAGGGCTTGTTCGACTTCGGGCGGCAAGGAGATGTTCTCGACCAGGAGCGTGACGAGCTCGAGCCCGTAATTGGCGAACTCGGGCGCCAGCCTGCCGGCGACGAAACGGCCGAGCTGCTCGCTGTTCGCCGCGAGATCGAGCACGGGGATCCCCGATCCGGCGAGCACCATTCCGAAACGGGTGACGATGAGGTTGCGCAGCTGCTCGCTGATCTCGTCGACGGTGAAGTGACCGTCGGTGCCGACGACCTCGCGCAAGAACACGGCCGGGTCCTTGATGCGGATGGCATAGGTGCCGAAGGCGCGCAGCCGCACCGGCCCGAATTCGGGATCGCGCAGGATCACCGGATTGCGCGTTCCCCATTTGAGGTCGGTGAAGATCCGCGTGCTGCAGAAATAGACTTCGGCTTTGAAGGGGCTCTGGAACCCGTGCGGCCAGCCCTGAAGCGTGGAGAGAATCGGGAGATTGCGAGTATAGAGCTCGTAGGTACCGGGCCCGAAGACGTCGGCGATCTCGCCTTCGTTGACGAAGACCGCCATTTGCCCCTCGCGCACGACGAGCTTGGCGCCGTACTTGATCTCGTTGCCGTAGCGCTCGAAGCGCCAGACCATCGTGTCGGGCGAATCGTCGAGCCATTCGATGACGTCGACGAATTCGCCCAGGAGTTTCCTCCAGACCACGGCTCGAATCTCCGGCGTCGGCGAGTCGCGCTCAGGCCGCGGGCCCGGGCGCGGGCTGCGGCCCCCGCAGCCGCGCCGAGGCCGCGGCGAGCGTGCGCTTGAGCTCGTCTTCGAGCTCGACGAGACGGCGCTCGGCCTCGGCCCGGCGTTTCTTGGCCTCGTCGGCGATGCGCAAGGAATCTTCGATCGTCGCGATCAGACTCGCATGGGCCTCTTTGACCGCCGCGAGGTCGAAGAGGCCGCGCTCGAACTGCTCGCGCACCTGGACGTTGACCTTGCGCAGGTTCTCGGCGTTGGCGCGCAAGAGCTCGTTGGTGAGATCGGTCGCCGCCTTCACCGCCTCTGCTGCCTTGCCCGAGCGATAAATGGTGATCGCCTGGGCGAGCTGCTGCTTCCACAAGGGCACCGTATTGGCGAGGGTCGAGTTGATTTTGGTGACGAGCGCCTTGTCGTTCTCCTGCACGAGCCGGATCGAGGGCAGGCTCTGCATCGTCACCTGGCGGGTCAGCAAGAGATCGTGCACGCGGCGCTCGAGATCGTCGCGCGCGCTGCGCAGGTCGCGCAGCCGCTGCGCTTCCACCATGTCGTCGCTTTCTTCGACTTTCTTGGCGAGCTCGGGGATCACCTTCTGATCGAGCTCGGCGAGTTTGGCGCGCCCGGCGGCGATGTAGATCTCGAGCGTTCTCAGATAATCCATATGGGCATCGTAGAGCTTGTCCAGATAAGCGATGTCGGTGAGCAGTTTGGTCTTGTGGCGCTCCAGATCGATGGAAATCTGCTCGATCTTGGACTTGACGTCGTCGTATTGACCGAGGAACTTCTCGATCTCGCTCTTGATCCCGAACAGACGCGCGAGAAACCCCGGCTTCTCGCCCGGCTGGACCTCGGGGACGTCGAATTCCTTGAGCTTCTGCACCATCGCCGTCAAGAGATCGCCGGCGGGGCCGACCTCTTTGACCTTGACCTTCTCGAGCATCTGCTCGGAGATCTGAGCGAGTTGTTGTTGTGCCTTGGAGCCGAAGAAGATCACCGAGCTCGTCTGGCCGAGATCGATCTCGGCCAGTGCCTGCCTGATCCGCTCTTCCGTGGGGCCGGTCAGCTCGATCCCGAGATCGCGCAAAAGCTCGGCGGAAAGGGCCGCGATCGCGCCGTCGAGCCCCGCCGCGGCAGAGGCGGGAGACGGTGCGGGCGGCGCGCTCGCCTCCGCGGTCGGGGCGGCGGGCGGGGCGCTTACGGTCTCGTTGCTGTTCATGTGCGAACTCCTCCACTCCGGCGTCGCCTTCCGGGCGCGGGCCGAGAGGTCGTCAGTGGACACCTTCGCGACGCAGCTGCGTTTCCAGGACTTCGAGCTGGACCTCGAGGTCCAGCCGATCGTCGCGGCGCAAGAGCTCGAGCTGCTCGCCGAACACGCGTTCGATCGTCTCCAAGAGCCGGCGGAAGTTCTCGCCCAGGGGCGAATCCTCGACCTCGTGCTGCTGCTCGGCGAACTTGGCGATCACGTCGCGCGTCCCGTCGAGATAGGTGGCGAGAAACCGTCGTGCCCGAGAGATGTCCCGTGGATCGCGCTCGAGCTCGCGCAGGACCGCGCGCGCGAGCTCGGCGATGCGCGCGATCCGCTCGCGCAGCTCGCGCGAGCGCAAGACCCGGGCCGCCTCTTCGATGCCGCGGATCTTGCCGTTCGCCTCCTCGAGCACGGCCAGGACCTCGGCCGGACGCATGCCGGCGCGATCCGCTGCGGCGGCGACGGCGTGGCGATCGGTGCGGGGATCGGCACCGTAAGCGAGCCGACAGCCCAGAAAGGTGAGCCCCGCGTACACGAGGGCGAGAAGCGGCCCGCCCGGGGTCGCGAACAGGCCGACGATCCCGGCCGCCGCGGCGGCGACGAGGGCGCCGGCGAGCTTGAGCGGCAGCCGCGGGGCCCGCGCGAGCCGGCGCCCGGCGAGCTCGGCTTCGACGGCCAAGCCGCGCTCGACGAGCCGCGCCGCCACCCACAGAAGGGCGATGCCGAGGACGAGCGCGAGCGCCGGCCCGCCGTCGAAGCCGAGCAGGCGCAAGACGAGCGGCCACAGGAAAAGGCCCGCGAAGATCCGCAAGATCCAGGCCCGGCGGAAGGTCGAAGGGGCGAGATCGCCGGCGGCCGCTTCCGTGGTGCCGCCGATGCGCCGCGCGCGCGGAAGCGGAGCCATCAGAAGGGCAGCAAGCGGGCGAAGGGGGCGAGGACGCCGGCCACGTTCGCCTTCACCCACAAGGTACCGAGCACGAGCACGAGCAAAGCCCCGCCCAACGCGCGCGATCCGTTCATCGAAGCCGCCGATCCGATCGCCACCGGTTTCCGCTGCCAACATAGCGAACCGCTCTCGCGGGACAACAGCGGCCCCGGCCGCGCAGCCCGCGCCCGCGGTCGCCGCCCGGCGGACCGCGGCCGATCGCGCCCGGGCGACGAAAGAACGGAACGGCGAACGGACGAGGGCCGCCCCCGGCCCGCGGGCTCGGTCGCTCGAGCGGGAAAGCGCGGCATCTTTGCGACACTCGGATACCGCATCGATGCGCCGGAGGGGCCGTTTCGCGCGGACGCGGCTCCCGATCCCGCGCGCGGCACCATAAGCTCCGCTTCGGCTTCGATGCGCAGGCGGGACGGACGGCCATGTGCGGGATCGTGGGCGTGATCGGTCGGCAGCCGGCGGCGCCGCTTCTCCTCGAGGCGCTCCGGCGGCTCGAATACCGAGGTTACGACAGCGCCGGGATCGCCACGCTCGTCGAGGGTCGGATCGAGCGCCGGCGCGCCTCCGGCAAGCTCGACCGGCTCGCCGCCAAACTCGCGCAGGAGCCGCTTCCCGGGACCACCGGCATCGGTCATACGCGCTGGGCGACGCACGGCGCCCCCACCGAGGACAACGCCCATCCCCACATCGTCGACGGGGTCGCGATCGTCCACAACGGCATCATCGAAAATTTCGCCGAGCTCAGGGCCGAACTCGTCGCCAAGGGACGTCGCTTCGAGAGCCAGACCGACACGGAAGTGGTCCCGCATCTGGTGTGCGAGCTCGTCGCTCGCGGACTGCCGCCCGAAGAGGCGGCGCGCGCCGCGATCCGCCGGCTCGAAGGCGCGTTCGCGCTCGCCCTGCTCTTCCGCGGGCGCGAGGATCTCATCGTCGCCGCCCGCAAAGGGGCGCCGCTGGCCATCGGCTACGGCGAGGGCGAAATGTACGTGGGCTCCGATGCCCTCGCGCTCGCCCCGCTCACCCGGAGGATCCAATATCTCGAAGACGGCGACGTCGCGATCATCACGATCTCCGGCGCGCGGATTTTCGATGCCCGGGACCGCCCGGTCGAGCGGCCGATCGTCCAGACCGCGCTCTCCGGCGCGTTGATCGGCAAGGGCAACTACCGCCACTTCATGGAGAAGGAGATCTTCGAGCAGCCCGCGGTGATCGGCGATACGCTGCGTTCGTTCGCCGATCCGGCCACCCATCGCATCGTCTTGCCCGCGCTGCCCTTCGATCTTTCCACCGTGCCGCGGCTTTTGATGTGTGCCTGCGGCACCGCCGCCTATGCCGGTCTCGTCGGCAAATACTGGTTCGAAAAACTCGCACGGCTGCCCGTGGACTGGGACATCGCCTCCGAGTTCCGCTATCGCGACTGGCCGCTGGTCGACGAACAAGCGGGCGTCTTCGTCTCGCAATCGGGCGAGACCGCCGACACGCTCGCCGCCATGCGCCACGTCAAGGCGCTCGGTCACAAGACGCTCGCGATCGTGAACGTTCCGGAGAGCACCCTCGCCCGCGAAAGCGACGGGGTGTTGCGCACGCTCGCCGGACCCGAGATCGGCGTGGCCTCGACCAAGGCTTTCACCACCCAGCTCGCCACCCTCGCTTGTCTCGCCATCGGCACCGCGCGGGCGCGGCGGCTCTTGCCGTTCGAGCGCGAAGCGGCTCTCGTCCAGGCCCTCGACGAGGTCCCGGCGCGGATGCACCAGGTGCTCGAGCGCAGCGCGGCGATCCAAGCGATCGCCGAGGAGATCGCGGATGCCCGCGACGTGCTGTACATCGGCCGCGGTCCCATGTATCCGATCGCCCTCGAAGGCGCGCTCAAGCTCAAAGAGATCAGCTACATCCACGCCGAGGGCTACGCCGCGGGCGAGCTCAAGCACGGTCCCATCGCGCTCGTCGCCGAAGGCGTTCCGGTGATCGTGGTCTGCCCATCCGACGAGCTCTTCGAGAAGACCGCCTCGAACCTGCAAGAAGTGCGCGCGCGCGGCGGCCGGGTGGTGCTGCTTTCGGACCGGGCGGGGGTCGCGAAGCTCGGCGATTACGTGTGGCGCGCGATCGAGCTTCCCGCCGTCGACCCCTTCGTGGCACCGCTCCTCTACGCGGTCCCGATCCAGCTCCTCGCCTATCACGTCGCGGTGACCAAAGGCACCGACGTCGACCAGCCGCGCAACCTCGCCAAGAGCGTGACGGTGGAATGAAGGTCGGGGCGCCTCGCCCCGCACGGCCGTGGACGCCGTCCGCGGCGCGCAGGCGCGCCGCCGCGAAGCCCGGGCGCCGCGACACCCGATGCGGCGAGGTCGCAACGGCCGCGCGCCGCGGGTCGGGGGCGCTCGGGGCGCCCGCGACGGGGAAGGACGCTGCGGCCGCGACGGGGAATCCCCACATCAGATCACGACATCGGATCGCGCCGGCGCGACGGCCGCGGGCGCGGAGAGCAGGCAGGCGTGGCACCCAGAAAACCCCGTCTTTCGACCGAACCGAGCGACACCGCGGCGCCGAAAACGACCCCGCCCGCGCCGAAGAGCCCGGAGGCGGCCCCGACGTCCGCTTGCCCGCCGGTTCCGATCTGCCCGGTCTGCGGTCGCCGCGGCCAACTCCTGTGGGTCCACGGCGAAGGCCGCTGCCCGGGGTGCGGGACGGTGATCGATTTCTGCTGCGCCGGGGCGCCCCTCGACGGGGGCGAGGGCTGAGCCCGACCGCGCGCTCGGCTCAGATCCGCACGCCGGTGCGCTTGTCGAAGAGGTGGACGTGCTCGACCTTCGGACGCAGGTTGAGCACGTCGTCGGGGCGCAGCGGCAGCCGTTCGCGGAAGAGAACCTGAACGTCGGCGCCGGCCCAGTTCACCACCGCCAGGATCTCGGCACCGGTGGGCTCGACCACGACCACCCGGCCGTCGATGCCGGTACCGTCGCGGCGCAGCTCCATGTGCTCGGGACGCACGCCGTAGACCACCTCCTGGCCTTCCCGCGCGGGGACCTCGGCGGGCAACGGCAGTCGGGTGCCGTCGCGCGTGACCGCCACCGGGGCGGCGCCGTCGCGGCGAATGGTGGCGTCGATGAAGTTCATCGAGGGCGAGCCGATGAAGCCGGCGACGAAGAGATTGGCCGGACGATCGTAGAGCTCGAGCGGGGCGCCGATCTGCTCGACCCGCCCCAGCTGCATGACCACGATGCGATCGGCCATGGTCATCGCCTCGATCTGGTCGTGGGTGACGTAGATCGAAGTGGTCTTGAGCCGCTGGTGGAGCTCCTTGATCTCGGTGCGCATCTGCACGCGCAACTTCGCGTCGAGATTGGAGAGCGGCTCGTCGAAGAGGAACACCTGCGGATCGCGCACGATGGCGCGGCCCATCGCCACCCGCTGGCGCTGACCGCCCGAGAGCTGGCGCGGGTAGCGGTCGAGGAGCCCCGTGAGCCCCAAGATCTCGGCCGCGCGCTGGACGCGCCGTTCGATCTCGTCTTTGGGAGCCCTCCTCAGCTTCAAGGAGAAGGCCATGTTCTCCTTGACCGTCATGTGCGGGTAGAGCGCGTAATTCTGGAACACCATCGCGATGTCCCGGTCCTTGGGCGGCACGTTGTTGACCACCCGCCCGCCGATCGCGATCTCCCCGCGACTGATCTCCTCGAGCCCGGCGATCATCCGCAACAAGGTCGACTTGCCGCAACCCGAGGGTCCGACCAAGACGACGAACTCGCCGTCTCGAATGTCGACGCTCACCCCGTACAACACCTGGGTCGAGCCGAAGAACTTGTCCACGTTGCGGACGTCGACCGACGCCATCGCCACCTCTCCCCGAACCGAGCGCGCGCCCCGCGCGGTTGCGCGGGCGGGCCGCGGACGCGCTCCCTCCCTCCTCTTCGGGCCCGCTCCGGGCGGAGTTGGCACGGGGCCGCGCGCGCGGCAAGCCCGCGCCGGCGGGCTTGCGGGCGGCTCGGGTCGGCTCCCGCGCACCCGCGTTTGACGCGGCCGGCGCGCGGCGCCTATCGTCTCGGAGAAGAGGCCGACCCGGCGTCGGTCTCGACCAACAGGCAAGGGAGGAGCGGTCCATGAGCAAAGGGATCCGCGGGCTCTGCGCCGCCGTTCTCGTCGGCCTCGCTTCCGCCGCGACGGCGGCCGATCTCACCGTCTGGTGGAACAAATCTTATTATCCGGAAGAGGACCAGCAGTTCGACAAGATCGTCAAGGAATTCCAGGCCAAGACCGGCAAAAAAGTCGAATACGTCATGTTCACCAACGAAGACGTGCCGCGCAAGGTCTTGGCCGCGCTCACCGCCGGCGAACCTCCCGATCTCTCGTATGCCTTCCTGTTCGACGTGCAGCACACCGCGCGCTGGGCCTTCGAGGACGTCCTCGAAGACGTCTCGGACGTGGTCGAGACGGTGCGCCCGCATCTCCTGCCGAGCGCGCTCGAGGCGGTCACGCTCCTCAACGGCAGGACCGGCAAGAAGAGCATCTACGCCATGCCGGTGGCCCAACAGGTCGAGCACATCCACGTCTGGAAGGACATGCTCGACCAGGCCGGCTTGAAGCTCTCGGACGTGCCGCGGACTTGGAACGAGTATTGGGACTGGTGGTGCAAGGTCGCGCAGCCCGCGGTGCGCCGGGCGACCGGCAACCGCAACGTCTTCGGCATCGGTCAGCCGATGAGCTCTTCGGCTTCCGATACCTTCTTCGCCTTCATGATGTTCCTCAACGCCTTCGATACCAAGATCGTCGATCCGGCGACGGGCAGGCTCACGGTCGACGATCCGAAGGTGCGCCAGGGCATGATCAAGGCGCTCGAGAGCTACACCAAGCCCTTCAAGGACCGCTGCGTGCCGCCGGGCGCGGTGAACTGGAGCGACGCCGACAACAACGTCAATTTCCTGAACCGCATCACCATCATGGTGCCCAATCCGTCGCTCTCCATTCCCGCTTCGCAGTACAACAACCCCGACCGCAGCGTTTATTATGAAAAGATGGTCACCTTGGAGTGGCCGGACAAACCCGACGGGCGGCCGATCGAATACACGACGTCGATCAAGACCGTGGTGATCTTCAAGAACTCCAAGAACAAGGCGCTGGCCAAGGAGTTCATGAAGTTCTTCCTCCAGCCCGAAAACCTCGGCCCCTATCTCGAGGGGTCGCTCGCCCGCTGGTTCCCGGTCGACAAGCGGCTGATCGATCGGCCCTATTGGAAGGATCAGACGGATCCGCACCGGGTCGTCCAGGTGCGCCAGTACACGCAGCGGCCGCAGGTGCCCTTCCCGCACGTCTACAACCATCGGATCATCGCCGTGAACGCCGAGAACGCCTGGGGCAAGGCGGTCACCCGCGTGGTCCTCGACAACTGGACGGCGGAACGGGCGATCGACGAGCTCATCGCGCGCATGAAGGAGCTCGTGGGCTGAACCGCACCGAAAAAGCGAAGGCCGCGGGCGGGACGGCGCCCGCGGCCGTTCGCTCGGGTCCGCAGGGGAGCCGAAGATGGCGGTGATCGCGGCACCAGTCGCCGTCCAGCCGGCGCGCCGACGGATCTGGACGAGCGAGACGGCGTGGGGTGCGGCCTTCGTCGCGCCCTACCTCGTTCTCTTCGCCACGCTCGTCGTCTGGCCGGTGGCTTACGGGTTGTGGTTGGGGGCGAGCCCGAGCGCCTTCGCCACGCTCTTCGCCGATCCGATCTATCTCGAATCGGCCTGGAACACGGCGGTGTTCTTGGCGTTGGGCATCAACATCAAGCTGTTCTTGGCGCTTTTGCTGTCGGGTTACCTGGCGCAGACGCGGCCCTGGATCCGTTGGCTTTCGGTGTTGTTCCTCTTGCCGTGGGCGGTGCCGTCGATCCCCACGATCTTCTCGTTCCGTTGGATGCTCAATTCCGAATGGGGCATGCTCAACGGCTTGTTGTGGGAGCTCTTCGGCATCGAAGGGCCCTGGTGGCTCATCGATCCGACCCTCGCCTTCGGCTCGGTGATCTTCGTCCACGTGTGGAAATATCTGCCGTTCTGGACGCTGATCCTCCTCGCCGGGCGCATGGCGATCCCCACCGATCTCTACGAGGCGGCGACGATCGACGGCGCCACGCCTCTGCAGAAATTCTTCTACGTCACCTGGCCGCATCTCAAGAATCTCTACGTCACCTCGACCCTGCTCTCGACGATCTGGTCGCTGGGTGACTTCAACAGCGTCTATCTCTTGACCGGCGGCGGACCGGCCGAGAAAACCCATGTCCTGGCGACGCTCGGGATCCGCTACGCCTTCAATCTCCACCAGGTCGACGTGGGCGTGGCTTGTGTCATGACCGCGCTGCCCTTCCTCGTGCCCCTCGTCGCGGTGCTCGTCCGCAGGCTCGGAGGCGGCGCCCGATGACCCCCGCGACCTCGCTCGCGCGCGCGCCGGCGATCAAGAGCGCCCGCACCTACGCCCTCCGGCGCGGATTGGCGGAGACCGGCCAGATCGTCGTGGGGGTGCTCGTCCTGATCTGGGTGCTGCTGCCGATTTATCACATGGTGATGTTGTCGCTGACGCCGATCAACGAGGCGTTCGGCGGCCGGTTCTGGCCCGATCACCCGACGCTCGAGAACTTCCGCACCGTTTTCACCCAAGACCATTTCTTCCTCGAGCGTTTCTGGATCCAGCTCGCCAACAGCGTGATCGTCGCGCTTTCGACGATGGCCTTGGTTCTCGTCGTGGCGACCCTCGCATCTTTCGCCATCGGCCGGCTGCGCATACCGGGCGGAAGCGTGATCTCCAATCTCGCGCTTCTGACCTATCTCATTCCCATGGCGTTTCTCGCCATTCCGTTTTATCGCGTGATGAGTCAGTACGGGTTGTTGAACACGCGCACCGCCCTCGTCCTCGCCATGGCGACCTTCGCGACACCCTATGCGATCTGGGTCCTGCGCCAGTACAGCGAAAACGTGCCTTTCGAACTCGACGAGGCGGCGAAGGTGGACGGAGCTTCGCCCTGGCAGATCTTCTGGCTCGTCTATCTGCCGCTTCTGCGGCCGGCATTGATCGCGATCGGCACTTATGCGCTCTTGTTGGCCTGGAACGAATATCTCTACGCCTTTCTGCTCCTGTCGACCGCCGACCAGCACACGATTCCCTTGACCATGGGCTATTTCCTCGTCACCGACGACAGCCCTTGGCCTCTGCTCATGGCCACGGCGATCGTTTATGCGCTCCCGCCCGCCGCGCTCTATTATGCCGTGCGCAAATACATGGTGACGGGTCTCACCGCCGGGGCGACCAAGAGCTGAGCCTTCGTGACGGCGAAGAGCGAAAAGGAGGAAAGAAACCATCCCGGAGCGCTCGACCGGCCGATCGAGCGCTCGGAGGAGGGGACCGGCTCGGCCTCGATGCTTTCGTCGACGGTCTCGCCCGCGCGCTCTTGTCCGACGATCGCCACGGGGCGCGCGGGGTGGTGATCGGCCTCGAAGGGTCCCGGGGCTCGGGCGAGAGCCCGATCCTCGACCGGGTCGAGCAAGCGCCGTTCCGGTCAGCGAGGCGGGCGCCGGAACCGACGGAGGTGCGCTCCGATGCGTGGCCGATTTCCGGCCGAGACGATCCGATCCGCGCCTTTCAGAGGGATTCGCGCGCGAAACGCGATCCTCTCCGAGGCGAAACGGAGGCTCCGGAACGAGGGGCGAGGCTCTCGGTCATGCCCCGGAATCGGACCGGCCGATCGGCTGCGCGCAGGCGCAGGACCACTACGAGAAGCAAAAGGCCGACTCGGTTCCCCGTCCCGCTGGCCGGGCGACTTCACCTCTCAGTCCCGAAGATCCTCGAAGAACTCCTTGACCTTGGCGAAAAAGCCCTCGCTTTCCGGATGCTGGCCCTTGGCCGCCCGGCCCGCCTTCTCGAACTCGCGCAAGAGTTCGATCTGACGCTTGGTGAGGTTCACCGGCGTTTCGACCACGAGCTCGACCACGAGATCGCCGCGTCCGCGGCCGTGCAGCGCGGTCATGCCCTTGCCCTTGAGGCGGAGCTGCTTGCCGGTCTGGGTGCCGGCCGGAACGGCGAGCTCGATCCGCTCGCCGTCGATCCCCGGGACCTCCACCGTGCCGCCGAGCGCGGCGGTGACCATGGGAATGGGCACGCGACAGTACAGCGTCGTGCCGTCGCGGCGGAACATCCGGTGCGGAGCGACCGAGACGAAGATGTAGAGATCGCCCGGGGCACCGCCCCTGAGCCCCGCCTCGCCCTCGCCGGCGAGGCGGATGCGCGTGCCGTCTTCCACGCCCGCGGGGATGGTGACGAGCAGCGTCTTTTCGCGTTGGACCCGACCGGAGCCGCCGCACTCGCGACAGGGATTGGCGATCGTCCGGCCGCTGCCCAGACAGGTGGGGCAGGTGCGCTCGACCGTGAAGAAGCCCTGCTGGGTGCGGACGCGTCCCATGCCCCGGCAGGTGGGACAGATCCCGGGCTCCGCTCCGCCCTCGCCGCCGCTGCCGCGGCAGGCTTCGCAGACCACCGCCGTGGGCACGCGGATCTGCGCCTGTTTGCCGGTGAAAGCTTCTTCGAGAGTGAGCGTGAGATTGTAGCGCAGATCGGCGCCGCGCGCTCCGTCGGCCCGCCGCCGCGGCCGGGCACCGAGGATGTCGCCGAACAGATCGTCGAAGACATCGGCGAAGGAGGCGAAGTCGAAACCCGCCCCCGCTCCCGGTCCCATGCCGGGCTCGAACGCGCGGTGGCCGAACTGGTCGTAAGCCGCGCGTTTCTGGGGATCTTTGAGGACCTCGTAGGCTTCGTTGATCTCTTTGAACTTCGCCTCGGCGGAGGGATCGCCCGGATTGCGGTCCGGGTGGTACTTCATCGCGAGCTGGCGGTACGCGCGTTTGATCTCGGCCTCCGAGGCGCTGCGCGGAACGCCGAGCACTTCGTAGAAGTCGCGTTTCGCCATCGCCGATCCCGTCCGCCCGCGAGGTCATCGACCGCGGCCGACCGGTGCGCCACCGGCCGGCCCGACCGGCTCAGGCGGAGCGTTTCTTGTCGCCGTCGACTTCCTCGAACTCCGCGTCGACCACCCCGGACTCGCGCGCGCCGCCACCGCTGGTGCCGGTTCCGGCCTGCTGCGCGCGGTACATGGCCTCGCCGAGCTTCATCGCGGCGCGGGCGAGGGCGTCCGTGCGGCGCTTGATCTCGGCCGTGTCCTCGCCGTCGAGCACCGCCTTGAGGTCGGCGATCGCGCGCTCGATCGCCTCGCGCTCCTGCGCGCCCACCTTGTCGCCGTACTCCCGCAGGCTCTTCTCGGTCGAATAGATGAGGCTGTCGGCGTGGTTGCGGGCGTCGATGAGCTCGCGCCGGCGACGGTCTTCTTCGGCGTGCTCCTGCGCCTCTTTGATCATCCGCTGGATCTCGGCCTCGGTGAGGCCGCCCGAGGCCTGGATGCGGATCGCCTGCTCCTTGCCCGTCGCCTTGTCGCGGGCCGAGACGTTGACGATGCCGTTGGCGTCGATGTCGAAGGTGACCTCGATCTGCGGCACGCCTCTGGGCGCGGGCGGGATGCCGACGAGGTCGAACTGGCCCAAGAGCTTGTTCTGGGCCGCGATCTCGCGCTCGCCCTGATAGACGCGAATCGTCACCGCCGTCTGATTGTCCTCGGCGGTCGAGAAGATCTGGCTCTTCTTGGTCGGGATCGTCGTGTTGCGCTCGATGATCCGCGTGAACACGCCACCCAGCGTCTCGATGCCGAGCGAGAGCGGGGTGACGTCGAGCAAGAGCACGTCTTTGACCTCGCCCGAGAGCACCGCCGCCTGGATCGCCGCGCCCACCGCCACCACCTCGTCGGGGTTGACGCCCTGGTGCGGCTGCTTGCCGAAGAACTGGCGCACGGTCTCCACGATCTTGGGCATCCGGGTCATGCCGCCCACGAGGATGACCTCGTCGATGTCCGCGGCGCGCAGCCCGGCGTCCTTGAGGGCGAGCTTGCACGGCTCGATCGTGCGCTGGACGAGGTCGTCGACGAGCGCCTCGAACTTGGCCCGGGTGATCTTCATCATGAGATGCTTGGGCCCCGAGGCGTCGGCGGTGATGAACGGCAGGTTGACCTCGGTCTGCAACGTCGAGGAGAGTTCGATCTTGGCCTTCTCCGCCGCCTCCTTCAGGCGCTGCAGGGCCAGGCGATCGTTCCTCAGATCGATGCCGTGCTCTTTCTTGAACTCGTCGGCGATGTAGTCGATCAGCCGCTTGTCGAAGTCCTCGCCCCCCAGAAAGGTGTCACCGTTGGTCGACTTGACCTCGAAAACGCCGTCTCCGATCTCGAGGATCGAGATGTCGAAGGTCCCGCCGCCGAGGTCGTAGACCGCGATCGTGCCGCTCTTCTTCTTGTCGAAGCCGTAAGCGAGAGCCGCCGCGGTCGGCTCGTTGATGATCCGCAGCACCTCGAGACCGGCGATCCGGCCGGCGTCCTTGGTCGCCTGGCGCTGGCTGTCGTTGAAATAGGCCGGCACGGTGATCACCGCCTTGGTCACCGGCTGGCCGAGATAACGCTCGGCCGTCTGCTTCATCTTCTTGAGGACTTCGGCGCTCACCTGAGAGGGCGCGAGCTTCTTGTCCCGCACCTGCACCCAGGCGTCGCCGTTGTCGGCGCGCACGACCTTGTAGGGCACCATCCGGATGTGGTCGCGCACGATCGGATCGTCGAAGCGCCGCCCGATGAGCCGCTTGACGGCGAAGAGCGTGTTCTCGGGATTGGTCACGGCCTGTCGCTTGGCCGGCATGCCGACCAGGATCTCGCCGTCGTCGGTGTAGGCGACCATGGACGGCGTCGTCCGCATCCCCTCCTCGTTCTCGATGACGCGGACGTTCTTGCCCTCCATCACCGCGACACAGCTGTTCGTCGTGCCGAGGTCGATGCCGATGATCTTGCTCATTACCATCCTCTCGCGAGCGAGGTGACGCGACGGCTCGTAATCGATCGCGATGCGCCCCGGCCGCGGCGTCCGGCCACTGCACGAGGGGTTCCGCGAAATCGGCCAGGATATATGGACGCGCCCGGCCGACTGCAACCTCGCCCGCCCGCACCGCGAGCGGAGAACGGCGCGGTGTTGGCGGAGCCGATCCTCAGGCGCTCAGGCGCACGCCCGTCGGAGCCGCGGCCCGTGACGGCGCGGCCGCGGCCGGTCGGGCGATGCGGGCCCAAGCCTCGCGCAGCGTTCGCAACAGCTCCGAGAGTTCCTCGGCGATCGCCGGATCGTTCCTGATGTTGAGCGCGGTGAGCCGGTGCTCGACGTAACCGTACAGGCGCGCGAGCCGGGCCGCGATCTCGCCGCCGCGTTCGCGGTCGAGGGCCGAATCGAGTGTCCGGACGATCTCCCGCACCCGCTCGGAGGCGCGGAACCGACGCTCGATCTCGCCCGCCTCGGCGGCCCGCTTCGCCTCTTCAAGAAAGCGCAGGGCGGCATCGTAGAGCAGGACCACCCGCTCGAGCGGGGGCAGCGTGTCGATGCCGCGGCCGTAAGCGCCGAGAGCGCGCACGGGGGACGATCCGTTCATGGTCTCACCTCTTCGCCTCGAACGCGCGCGCCTGCGCTTCGACCTGCTGCAAGAGGGTTTTGGTGAGCGCGAGCGTCTGCTCGAGCTTGGCGAACTTCTCGTAGAGCTGGGCGCGGTAGCGCTCGACCCGCTCGTCGATGCGCGCGATCTCCTGTTCGAGCCGGCTCCTGTCGCTCTCGAGCGCGGCTTTTTCCTTCGCGATCGCGCCGTTCGCGGCATCGGCGAGGGGATCGAGGAGGTTGAAGAGCCGGTCGGCGAGGCCCTGGGTGAAGCTCACCTCGATGCTCTGCGAGCCGCGTCCCACCCAGGCCAGCTCCAGACCCTCGTAGGGCGTTCCCGCCACGCCCTTGATCCGCCGCCCCTCGACCACCGCTGCGACGCCGTCGATGGTCGCGGCCTCGGGAACACCGTCGTCGTCGGCATCGGTGATCGCGACCGTGAAGCTGCGGTCGGCGAGCGCGTTCGAGCGGGCGACGACGCGCAGCTCGGGCGAGCTCGTGGTCGCGCGGAACTCGAACAGCTCGCGCAGCTTCTCGAAATCGCCCGCGAGGGCCCGGTCGAGCGCGGCCTCGTCGAGGACGAGCTCGCCCGTGCCGGCGCGGCGGATGCCGATCGCGGCGAGGCGGTCGAACGCCCCGGCACCGAGCCCTTCCACCCGGCTGTTCAGGATCCGGTCGACCCCGTCGAGCGCACCGCGCAACAGGCGATCGCCGAACAGCACCGCCTCGGGAGCGATGCGCCCGGTATCGCTGACCGTCTGGTGCTTCCGGGCGAAGGTGTGGAGCGCGTTGTAGGCCTCGACGAACTCGCGGATCGCCGTGCGCACGCCGGCGGTCGCCGGCTCCACGCTCACATCCACGGTCTGACCCGGGGCGGAGCGGAAGAGGTTGAGCGTCACCCCGGGAAGCGCGTCGGTCACGAGATTGCTCGGCCGCTCCAGGACCTGTCCGTCGATCGAAAAACGCGCCGTGCGCGCGGCGACGAGCTCGTGCTTGACGCTCCCGCCCGCGAGAAGGCCCAGGCGCTCGAGCACCTCGTCTCCGCCGGCGGCCGAAAGCGCGATCGCGCGTCCGGTCTCGCGCGCCGAGAGCACGAGCCGGACGTCGCCCGGGCCCACGCTCAAGAGGGCGGCGCGCACACCGGTGACCGCGCTCTGCGCCTCGATCGCATCGCGCAACCGGGCGAGGGTCGTCGTGCCGTCGACGGTGATCGTCACCGTGGGCCCGCCCGCGAGACCGATGGTGAAGGATCCCGAGAACGGCGCCCCGCCGTTGAAGGCGTCGGCGAGCGTCTGATCGGCCGAGGCGGCGGCGTCGGCGCGGATCTTGTGGGCGGTGGCGATGCGCTCGACCTCGAGCGAGAAGCGTTGGACCTGGGCGCGAGGGGTGGCCTGCACGCCGAGGATTTCGGAGGCGGGAAGGGGGCCCGCGGTCGAAAGGAAGACGTCCTTCTTCTCGAAAAGGTTGCGCTCGAGGCCGAGCGCGCCCGGGGGATTGCGCAGGCCTTCCACCGCGTCGCGCAGCCGCGCGAGATGGCCGCGCAGCTCCTCGAGGGCGGCGGCGCGGGCCTCGGTGCGCTCGATGCGCTTCTCGATCCGCAGGGCCGGGATGCGCTTGGCGGTGGCCAAGGCCTCGACGAGCTTTTCCGTGTCGAGCTCGGAGGCGCCGCCCAGAAGGCGCACGGTCGTGCCCCGGATCCCGAGAGTGCCGAAGGAGAGCTCGGAGGCGGAAGTCACGGCTTCGTCTCCTCGCGAGAAAGTCTCAGGTGCGCAGATCCAAAAGCCGCTCCTCGCCCCGGGCGGCGGCCCAGAAGCGCAAGAGCTCCTCGGGCGGATGTCGCCCCACGATCTCCCCGGTGAGACGATCGCGCACGGTGACCACGATCCGCCCCGTGGCCTCGTCGCGACGGGTCTCGACCGCCACTTCGCGGCCGCGATGGGCGAGCGCGGCCGCGCGCTCGAGCCGGTGGTCGAGGCCGCGCACGACCTCCGCGCCGGCGAGCGGCGGAAGCGCCTGCTGCGTAATGTTCGGCGCGGTGGGGCGCGGGGCGTGCGGTGCCGCGGGTGGGGGAGACGCGGCCGCGCCGGAGGAGGCCGGCAGGACCGGCGCGGGGATCGGCGCGAGCGGATTCACGGCTCACCTCGCGAGAAAGGGAGCGGGGACGGGGCGCGCAGCCCCGTCCCGCCCGCGGCTTGCGGTTATTGCAAGAGCCGCAAGAGGTTCTGCGGCAGCTGGTTGGCCTGGGCGAGCATCGCCACGTTGGCCTGCATGAGGACCTGCGCGCTCGTGAAGCGCGCCATCTCGGCCGCCACGTCGACGTCCATGAGGACCGAGCGGGCCGCCTCGATGTTCTCGATGCCGGTGGCGAGGTTGGACGCGACGACGTCGAAACGGGAAATCAAGGCTCCGGCGCTCGCCCGAGCCGCGTTGACGAGCGTGATCGCCGAATCGAGCGCGTTGGATGCAGCGATCGCATTGGCCTGGTTGTCGACAGTCGAACCAGAAATGCCGAGCGCCGTCGTCCGGAGGTCGGAAAGCGTGACCGTGATACTGTCGGTCGATGCATCCGTCCCAACCATGAAGTCCAGGCTCGGACCACCCGCAACGTCGAAGGTGATCGATACCGTGCCGTCGGCCAGATCGAGGTTCTGGAAGGCGATGCTGATGCCGGAGTTCTTGAAAGTCACCGAGCCGTCGAAGACGACCTGGCCAGCGGCCCAGGTGGCCTTGAAGGTCTCGATGTCGTTGGTGCCGTCGTTCAGCGTGAACGTATCGGTACCGTCATAGGTGACTTTGTAGGAGCCGTTCGTCGCGTTGCCGACAAGCGACACAGCGGCATTGCCCGAGGCCATCGTGACCGAGACGTTGAGCACCTGCTTGCCGGCGCTGCCGTCGAGCAGGGCCTGGCCGTTAAAGCGAGTTTGCTCGGCGATGTCGTCGATCTGGGTACGGAGCTGGGTGAACTCTTCGTTCAAATAGGCCCGCTCGGTATCGGTGACCGAACCCGAGGAGGCCTGTACGGCGAGCGCCTTCATCCGCTGCAGGATGTCGGCGATCCGCGCCATGCCGCCGTCGGCCACCTGCAAAAGGCTCGTCGCCTGGCTCGCGTTCACCTGCGCCTGCTTGAGCGCCGCCACGTCGGCCTTGAGTTTGGTGCCGACGGCGAGCGAGGCGGCGTCGTCCGAGGCCTTCACGATGCGCGAGCCGGAGGAGAGCTTGGCCACCGAGCTCGAGGCCGCGCTGCTGTTGAGTTGGAGATAACGCAACGCGGTGTTGGCGGCCGTGTTGGTGACGATGCTGTTGGGCATGGAAGGGTCCCTCTACGTGAAGGTGGCACCGGGCGTCTTGCCCTGCGGCCGGCGAACCGGCGCCCCTCCGTTCGCATCTCTCGTGCCAGGCCTCTCGCGCCGGCCCCGTCCGGCTGCGGAGGCCGAAATCCGAGGGTTCCGCCGCGCCCGACCGGCGCTGGCGCGCAGGCAAATTCTGCCGAGCCGCCGCGCCCTCCGGCAGAAAATGCCGAGCACCGCGGTCGTCCCGGCGAGCGTCGCTCGGCCTCCGACGCGCTTTTGCGGGCGAGCACAGGCGACGAACGGCGAAAGGCGCCGCACGGGTCCGCTGCAAAGCTCGTGCGGCCGGGCGATCGGAGCGCTCAGACGGCGAGAGCCACGAGGGCCGCGGGCGCGCGGGCACCCGCCCGCGCGAGGCCTTCGATGCCGCGTTCGACCAGCGCCCGCGAGTGCAGGAGGTGCCGGCCGAGCCGCCAGGCGACCTCCGCCGCCGCCTCGCGCGGATCCGCGACGCCGGCGGCGAGCCGAGCCACGAACAACAGCCGCCAGGTGGCGAAGGCGACCACGAGAGCGGCGAACCGATCGAGGACGTCGTTCGGCCGTTCGCCGGGAAAACGGAGCTGGTGGGCGAGCGCGGCGGCGAGGTTGGGAAAAAGGTGAGGCATCGCCGCGACCAGGGGCTCGAGACGCTCGGAAGCGAGCGCGAGGAGCCGCTCCGCCGCCTCCTCCGGCGCCGCTTCGCGGATCCCGAGCCGGTCGAGAGCGGCGGCGACGAACGCGCCCCAGGCGACCTTGCCCGGTACCGGCACGCGCGTCGCCTCGAGGAGCGCGCGCAAGACCGGCACCAACAGAAGCGGTGCCCGAGCGCGCGCCGGCGCGAGCGCGTCCGCCACGCCTTCCGGCTCCGCGAGCCGCAGCACGGCGGCGAACCGATCGAGAAGGGCGAGCAACGAGGCGCGGTCGCGGTGGAGCTCGAGGCGGCCGAGCTCCTCGACGAAGAGGGCGAAGAGCACGAGGCGTGCCGGCCAGCTCCAGCCGGAGCGGCGCAGGATCGCGAACACCGTGCGGCGGACGGCCAAGCGCTCGCGCAACGCGAAGCGCTCGCCCGCATCGGGCGCCCCGAAGCCGAGAAGCGTCGGGCCGATCGATCCCTCGACCGTCTCGTCGAGGGCATCCGCCTCGCCGATCGCGGCGCGCGCCACCGCGACACAGGCGAGCGAGCCGGTGCGTGCCAGAAGATCGCCCTCGCGCTCCTCCCCGCGCGGAAAGACCCGACAGATCCAGGGCATGGCCGAGGCGCCGAGCTCTTTCTGGATCGTGCAGAGCCGGTCCTCGCCGTGGAAGGGGCAGCTCCCGTCCGCGCGCATGGCGACGAGCGCGCGCGCCTCGCCTTTGCCGTCGCGCACGCGGCGCAGCCCGGCTTCGAAGCGCGCGCGCCAGACGGGATCGGGATGGCGCCGCCAGAGCCGCGCGGTCGGCGGATCGACGTCCACGGCCCAATCCTTGCAACAGGTATCGGGGCAGTCCGGGCCGAGGCAGGCGAAGCCGGCCATGTGCCGGGGTTGCACGATCGTCACGGTCACGACTAGCTCTCCGCACCGGAGGGATCGGGGGCGAAGATGCACCTTCTGCGTGAACGCCGAGTTAACGCTGGCCCCGCGCTCCTGCTCTTCGCGCTCGCGGCCTTCCCGGCCGGGGCGCAGACGCTCGAGCTCGCCTTGCCGCTGCGCTGCACGCCGGGGGTCGATTGCTGGATCGTGCACCACGTCGATCAGGACCCCGGGCCGGGAAAACGCGATCACGCCTGCGGCACGCTCACCTACGACGGCCACGACGGGATCGACTTCGCGCTGCCCGATCTCTCCGCGATGGCGCGCGGGGTCGAGGTGCTCGCCGCGGCGGACGGAACGGTCCTCGCGGTCCGCGACGGCGAACCCGACGAGCGGGTCGAGAGCCGCGGCCTCGAGGCGGTGCGCGGCCGAGAATGCGGCAACGGCGTGCTCCTCGACCACGGCGACGGCTGGCGCACGCAGTACTGCCATCTCCGCCGCGGCTCGCTCCGCGTGGAGCGCGGGCGCAACGTGCGCGCGGGCGAAGCGCTGGGGCTCGTCGGGCTGTCGGGGA
The DNA here is from genome assembly GCA_025062095.1 of Geminicoccaceae bacterium. GTDB lineage: Bacteria > Pseudomonadota > Alphaproteobacteria > Geminicoccales > Geminicoccaceae > JANXAZ01. The sequence continues at coordinate 1,383 of JANXAZ010000029.1, read as the reverse complement.
AGACGAGCTTTTCCCACCTCCATTTCGAGGTTCTCCGGGAGCGGCGCTCGCTCGATCCCTTCACGGGCGCGCCGGTCGGCGAAGGAAGCTGTCCCGCCAGCGGACCGGGGCTGTGGCGCGCGGACGTCGCGGCCTCGCTAGCTTACGTGGCGATTCCTCTGACCGGGCTCGGGGTGGCCGGGCGCGAGCCGAAGCCCGCCGAACTCGAGCGCGGCGAGCACGACGGCGCCGCGCTTCCGGCCGATGCGGCGGCACTCGTCGTCTGGGCGCGCGGCTTCGGGCTGCGGAAAGGCGACATCTGGCGGTTCCGGCTCCTCGATCCCGCCGGCCGGACGGTGGTCGAGCGGGAGATCGAGCAGGACCGCGACCAGGCCTTCGCGATCCGCTGGGTCGGCCGCCGTCGCCCCCCGGAGGGCTGGCCGATCGGGACCTATCGGGCCTCGGTCGACGTGCGCCGCGGCGAGCAGCGCTTTTCCCGCGAGCGCGCGATCGCCATCCTCGCGCCCTGACCTCACGCCGAGGCCGGGGCCTCGCCCCCTTCCGTTCCGCCCGCGGGCGCCTCCGGTGCGGGCCGCGCCGGCCGCGCGAAGCCGGCGAAACGCGCGAGGCTCTCGAGCTCGCCGAGCCGCTTGTCGAGCTCGGCCATGGTCCGCGAGAGATCGGCCGTGTCGTCCTCGAGAAAGACGCGGAAGACGCGCACATAGGCGATCTGGAGCGCGCAGCGGCCGAGCCGCGCCCAGATCCCCGAAAGCCCCGCCTCGCTCGCCTCGAGCAGCCAATACGAGCCGCGCTCGAGATTGGCGATCGTTCCGCACAAGAGCGCGGGATCGCACCACACCTCGCGGCCGGCGGCGGCGAGCCCGTCTCTGAACGGGCGCATCGCTTCGAAGCGGCGCATCAGGAGTTCGAACAGGCGCTCGCGCACGCTCAACCGCTCGAGCTCGGCGAGCGGGACGTCGAGCATGGCGGCATCGAGCCGATGGCCGAGAGCCCGCAGCAGATCGCGCGGTTCGGTGAAGACGGCGTAGATCTCGGGCAAGGGTCTTCCCGTGCGGCGGGCGAGCTCGATCGGGCTGAAACCGCGCCAACCCTTCTCGGCCACCAGCTTCCAGGCCTCGAGCAACAGATCCGGCCTCGCTTCCTGAGCCACGGGTTTCACCTCTTCCGGTTGTCGCCTGTCGCGGCGGTGCCGAGCTCGCGCGAGCGACGCGCGGCCGCGGCGAGCGCCTCGCGCACCGCCCGTGGCCAGTTCTCGGGAGCCGCGAGCACGGCGAGGGCGGCGGCGGTGGTCCCGCCCGGGCTCGTCACCTCGGCCCGGAGCTCGGCCGGCTGCGCCGCGCTCTGCCGCAAGAGCTCGCCCGCTCCGCTCACCGTCGCCCGGGC
>JANXAZ010000028.1 GCA_025062095.1 Geminicoccaceae bacterium | reverse complement strand
CTCGAAGCTCTGTCGCGGCAGTGCCCCGCGACGCGATCCTTCCCCGGCCCTTTCGCGCAGCTGCGCGCCGTGCACAGAGCCGGGGGGACCTTCCCGACCGTCGTCGATCCGACCCCCGAAGAGCGCGCGGAGCGACCCGAAGGCGAAGGGCTGAACCGCCCAGCCCTGAGAGGGCCGGACGAAGCGAGCTTCGCGACCGCCGCCTTCGATCCGGATGTCTCGGTCCGCGGGCCGATCGAGCGGGCCGGGCGCGAGCCGCTCCAAGGGCCCTATGCGATCGTGTTCGGCGAAGCCGAAGGCGGTCGCTAGACGGCGCGCATGAGCGTGAGTTCCTCGGCCGGGCTGCGGTCGAGCTCGGCCTGGGCGGCCAAGCGCACCGGCGTATTCGTTTCGCCGTAGCGGTCGTAGCCGCCCCGACGTTCGACCAGCTCGAAGAAAAAGCCGTTCATGGAACGCGTGTACAGGTGCAAGAACTCGCCCGGCCCGATGCGGTCGTAGAGCGCACCGGCCGCGCGCAGAGCATCCAGAAAATCCCGCTCGAGCCCGAAGCGAGCCTCGAGATCGGCGTAATAGTTCTCGGGGATCGGTAGTTTCAGTTCGGGCGGGATCCGTGCCGCGGCGGCCAAGAGATCGCGGCAGGCGATCGCCACGTGTTGCGCGCCGGCGCCCGCCGTGCGCGCGAGGAAGCGGCCGGCGGCCGAGGTTTGCGCGGGCGAGCTGTTGAGCACGATCCGCACCGCCCCGTCGGCGGATTCGAGCGCACGGCTGACGATGGGCCCGCGCGGATCGACGAGATCGGTCCGCTGCGCCGGCTCGAGGCCGAAAAGCGTTCGGTAGAAGAGCACCCAGCTCGGCAGTTCCGCCGGCGGTACGACCTGGGCGACGTGATCGACCGCCACGAGCCCGAGGTCGGGGGCGGGAGAAGGGTCCGGGTCGGGGACGAAATCGATCTCGTGGAACGTCGCGCCGGGCCGTGGAGGATCCAGGAAGAACAAGAGGCTGCCCGCGACCCCGCGTACCGCCGGGATGACGAGCTCGCCCGCGCCCACCGGCGAAACGAAAGGTGTCGCTCCCAGCGCCGCGGCACGGAGCCTGGCCTTTTCCGCACCGTCCGTCTCGAGCGCGAGAGCCGCGACCGACAGACCGTGGAGCAACTGGAAGGCGTGGGGAAATCCCTCTTCCTCCAGGTTCAAGACGACGGCGACCCCGCCCGCGCGGTAGAGTTCGACGCGCTTGGAGCGATGACGGTGGGTCCGCGGCAGACCGAGCGCCCGCAGGCTGGCGCGGAACGCTTCGGCGCGTTCCGAGGCTTCGACGAATTCGACGAAGCCGATCCCGCCGACCGCGGGTCGCGGGGGCAGCGACGGTCGACCAAGCCGCTCTTCGAGAAAAAAGAACGAGCGCATCCCGTCGATCGCAGCTTGCCGAGCGGATGTCGACCGGAAATCGTCCGAGAAGATCTCGTGGCTCAGCCAACCGTCCCAGCCGATCGCGAGCAGCTCGCGCAATATCGATTCGACGTCGAGTTCTCCCTGACCCGGAAAGCATCGGTAATGCCGGCTCCAGAACAACGGGTCCATGGAGATCGCAGGCGCATCGGCGGTCTGAACGAGGAAGATCTTCTCTGCCGGCACGTCGCGCAACGGCGCGCTCGGAGAGCCTTTGACGAGCATGTGAAAGGTGTCGAGGACGAGCCCGAGAGCGGGATGGTCGGCACGGCGGACGATGTCCCAGGCCAGGCGCCAGTCGTTCACGTGCCGGCCCCAGGCCAGGGCTTCGTAACCCACGCGCGCTCCGCGCGCGGCAGCGCGATCGGCGACGAGGCGCAGATCCTCGACCAGGCGCTCCGGATCGCCGGTGGTATCGGGACGGGTCTGAGAGCACACGAGCAAGAGACCCGTCCCGAGCCGCCCGAGGAGGTCGAGTTTGCGCTCCAATCGATCGAGCATGCGCGCGCGCTCGCTCTCGCTCAGCCCTTCGGCGTCGCGGAAGGGCTGCAGCGCCACGATCACCAGCCCGAGGTCCCGAGCACGCGCCGCGATCTCTTCGGGCTTGCCGGGGAAATAGGTGAGATCGGCCTCGAACAACTCGATCCCGTCGAACCCCACCGATGCCGCCGCTTCGAGCTTTTCGACGAGACTTCCACCCATCGAGACGGTGGCGATCGCGCGTCGCATGGCCCCTCTCGTGCGAAACCGTTTCCGTCCCCGACCCGCCTCCGGCCGAGCCTCGCGCACGAGCTACACGAGGACGCACGCGCGAGTCACCTTCCCCGCGACTCGACCGGTGGCGGGGGTCGCGGACCGCGCTCGCGCGCGAAGGGAGCACGAGACGGCCCGCAGGCGCGGGTCTCGGTTCCGGGGCATCGCTCGACGGGCCGTCGGGCTCACGGCGGTCGCACCGGGGGCGGGTGGAACGCGGGGCCGAGGGCGAACGGCGTTAACGATCGTTCAAGACCTGGATGGTGAAATATCGCGCGGGCCGGACCGGCCGGCCCGCTCCCGGGGAGAGGCCAACATGGCCCGATACGTCGCTTGGACGAGCCTTGTCATTTGCCTGTTCGCGAGCCCGCCGCTGCAGGCGCAACCCGCGGCTCCTCCGGTGCGCGTTCTTTGCCACGATTACAAGGAGCTCGTGCGCCAGCTCGGCAGCCGCTACGAAGAAGTGCCGGTTTCGTTCGGTCTGCAGAACAACGGCCACCTCCTGCAAGTCTTCGCCTCCCCGAAGACCGGCAGCTGGACGATCCTGAGCGTGGCACCCGACGGTACCGGCTGCGTACTCGCGGTCGGAAAGGGCTGGGAGATCTTGCCGATCCCCTCTTCCGACCCGCCCGCCTGAGCGCGCGCGATCCGTTCGGTGCGGGCTACACCGCGACGCTCGGGCCGCGCCCTCTGCGAGCCGCCTCTTCTCCGGTGCAGCCGAGCCGGTGCGACCGCGTGTCCCCGCTGCCCGCCTTCCTTCGCGATCACCCTCGGACCCGCGAACCGGCACGGCGCCGATCCTAAGAAGAGCCCATGGGCGACCGCGGGCGTACGCTCGGCGCTCGAGGCTCCGCTCCGGCCATCCACCCTTCCCGTCTTCGCCTTGCAACGGTTAAGAAGGCGTCCTGACCGAGCCCGCTCGACCCTCGTGGCGCACGATAGCGCGCGCTCGGCCCGGCGGGGCCCCCGCGTCCGGACGCGCGCCCGATAGGAGGGCGCCCACCGCGCGGCGGCGGAGAGACGAGCGGTCGCGGCGCGGCACGGAGGCCTGCACGAGGCCGAGGATGACACCACCGCTTCTGCCGAGCGTCTATTCTCTGGTGATGATCGGAGCCGAGCGCGATCCCTTCGCCCGCGCACGCGCACAAGCGCTCGAGCGCATCGAGGACGGGCTCGTCGTCCTCGCCGATCGACCCGATCGTCTGGTGCTCGCGCTTTTGCTCGAGCCCGATCGCGAGCGCGCAGCGAGCCTGCTCGTCTATTACGCCCACGCCAATGCCGTGGGCGATGCGCTCGCGGCCCATCTGCCGCCTCTTCTTTCGGTGAGCTTAAGGTGGCCGGGGACCGTTCTCGTGGACGGTGCGCGCATCGGTCGGCTGCGCCTCGCACTCGCCGAGAACGGACCGATCCCCGCCTGGCTCGTGCTCGGGGTCGAGCTCGATCTTTCGGGCGGTCCCGGTGAACCGGGCGAGCGCCCGCACGAGGCCGGGCTCGCCGAGCTCGGCGCGGTGGATCTCACGGTCACCTCCCTCGCCGAGGCCTGGAGCCGGCACTTCCTGACCTGGCTCGATCGGCTCGAGCGCGAGGGCTTCGGAGCGGTCCGCAGCGCCTGGAACGCTCGCTGTCACGATCGCGGCCGACGAGCCGCTCTCCTGTTGCGCGAGCGCGAGTACGTCGGCACGGTGCACGGCATCGACGAGCGAGGAGATTTCCGCGTCGGTGAAGCCCGCGTCCCGCTCGAACACGCGCTGGCTGAGCTCAAGTGAGCGCGCTCGACCTCCGTCCTCGGCGCGAGGCGGGGTCGACCGGCCGAGCATCGATCCCCGGGCGCAGCGGGATTCGTCGCGGAGACGAGCGCGCGGATCGCTCGGCCGGCCCGCGCCCCCGGTCGCGCCTTCGTCGCCGATCGCGCACGCGAAGAGAACCCGAAGGGCGCGGTGGCCTCGCGGTGCGTCGGGAGGTGGTCGGTGACGGCACCGGATTTCTGGCGAACCTCGGGCTGGAAGTTGCTCGCTCGCGACGATGCGGGCCGGCACCACATCACCGACGCTTTTCTCGCTGCCTGGCTGCATCGGCCCGAGCTCGTCCCGCCCGAAGACGCCTGTCCGGCGGAGCGGGCGCTGCATCGCGCTCTTCTCGAGCAACCGCGGCGCCCGGTCACGCCCGTGGCTCTCGTCGCCATTCGAGACCCGGATGCGCGCGAAAACTGGGAAGTCTTCGCTGCCTTTCGCGATCACTTGCTCGCGCACCCCACCCTCGAAGACGCCTATCTCGCTTTGTTCCTCGGCGAGGTGCGTTTCCCGGCTCTTTTCCTCGATCAGATCGTCCACGCGCTTTTGCGCGGCATCCTCGACGGCACCGAGGACCCGTTCCGCGTGCGCGCGGCGGAGTGCCTCTTCCGCGAGCAGCGGGTGACGATCCGCGAGGGCGCGGTGCTCTTGGCCGATGCCGAGACGATCGAATTCCACGCCCGAACCGGGGGCTTCGGAGGCCTCGGGGCGTTGCTGCGCGAGGCGGGAGCGCCGATGCGGGCGGTCGAGCTCGACGTCCTGACCGCCGAAAACGCGCAAGGATACTGGGCGCGCAGCGATCGGTTCGATACCGTCTTGGACCTCACCTTCGGGCGGGAGGGATTGGACGCGCTGTGCCGCGTGCTGGAGGCCTGGATCGGACACATGCTCGGGGTGGCCACCCGGATCCAGCCCGTTCAGCGCATCCGCGACGAGCGCTGGTCCTGGCACGTCGGCCTCGATGCCGAGGCCACCGCGATCCTCAACGATCTGTGGGAAGGTCGAGAGGTCGAGGAAGACCGCCTGTCGCAGCTGTTGGCGCTGTTCCGGCTCGAGTTTCGCGACCCGAGCGTGGTCTTGCCGGCGCTGCGCGGCAAGCCGGTCTATCTCGCCCTGGCCCGCGACGCCCGCGGCCGGGTACGCTTGAAACCGCAGAACCTGCTCGTCAATCTGCCGCTCGCCGAAGCGGGTTGAGGAGCGATCGGGAGGAGGTCCGCCGTGGACGAAGAGGTTTTCAACATGAGCCTGCGCAAGTTTCTCAAGAGGGTCGGGGTGACCGGCCAGCGCGAGATCGAGCAAGCGGTGCGCAAGGCGATCGAAGAAGGACGTCTCAAGGGCGACGAGACGATCGGTGCCAAAGTGCACCTCGAAATCCCGCAAGTCGGTCTCGACGTGGTGATCGACGGTGCGATCGAATTGAAATGAGAACCACCACACCCAAACGGGCGAGCGCGGCCGAGCGGCTCGGGCGGGTGGTCGCGCTCCTCCTCGCCGCGGGCTGCTTCGGGGCGATCGCCTGGTCGGCTCGCGAGCGATCCGAACCCCCGAGCCCGGTCCCGTCGTCGGTCGGGGAAAAGCGCGCCACGTTCGTGCAACCTTCTCCCGCGCCTTCCGCGCGCGAGGCCTGCCTCGCTCAGAAAGAGGCCGAAATCGCGGCGATCCGGGCCCAAGGCGAGCTCGACGCCGAGCGGCGGATGCGCATCCGGCAGATCGAAGCGCGCGCGTGCCCGTAAGCCGCGGGACGGGTTCGGTACGGAGACGAGGGGGCGGCGATGCCGAGCGTACTCGTGAGCGGGGCCTCGCGCGGGATCGGTCGGGGTCTGGTGGCGCGCTTCGCGCGCGCGGGTTGGACGGTTCTCGCGTGCGCGCGGGAGCCCGGAGCGATCGACCTCGAAGGATCGGGAATCGAGCGTTTCGCTCTCGACGTCACCGATCCGGAATCCGTCGCCCGGCTCGCGCGAGCGCTCTCGGGTCGTCCGCTCGACGTGCTGATCAACAACGCCGGCGTCTACGGCCCCCGCGAGACCCGGCTCGGTGCGATCGACTACGATGCTTTTCGCGCGGTGCTCGAGACCAACACCCTCGGGCCCGTCCGCCTGACCGAAGCGCTTCTTGCCAATCTGCGCGCCGGCGAGCGGAAGACCGTCGTCACCTTGTCCTCGATCATGGGGTCGATCGCGCTCGCGACGAGCCCGGGCGGACTCCTCTACCGCACCTCCAAAGCGGCGGTGAACATGGCGATGCGGTCGATCGCCGCGGAGCTCGCGGCCGAGGGGTTCACGGTCGTCGTCGTCCACCCGGGCTGGGTGCGCACCGACATGGGGGGACCCGGCGCGACGCTGAGCGTGGCCGAAAGTGCCGAACACTTGTTCCGACTGATCGATCGGCTGCGGCCGTCTGCCAACGGTCGGTTCTTCGCCCACGACGGCCGCGAACTGCCCTGGTAGCCGCCGGGCCGGGCGGCCGGGTCAGCTCGCCTCGGATCCTTCCCCTTCGGCTTGTCGCGCTCGGGCTTCCTCGCGCTCGCGCAGATAATCTTCGGTGGTCCGCGGCCGCCGCGGCTCTCCGTAGGCGAAGGGGCGCTCGCCCCGCTCGAACTCCACGATCACCCGGCAGTCCTCGCACATCCGGATGCGCTCGATCTGCTCGGGGGTTTGGAACATCCAATGGGTGCCGGCGAGCTTCTGGACGATCCGCTCGATCGAGCTCTTGGTTCCGAAGACCTTGCCGCAACGCACGCAGCGCGCGGGTTCCTCTTCCTTGAGGGTGACGAACTCGCGCACCGCCGGCTCGAAGGAAGCCCGAGGCTCGAGGCGGATGACCTTCTCGGGGCAGGTGTTCTCGCACAGCCCGCACTGCACGCAGGCCTCCTCTTTGAAGCGCAGCATCGGCCGGTCGGGATCGGCGGCGAGCGCCCCGGTCGGACAAGCGCCCACACAGGCGTGACAAAGGGTGCAGCCCTCGACGTCGACGAGGATCCGGCCCAAAGGCGCGCCCGCCGGCAGGGGCACGACCGCCACGGGAGCGGGAGCCTGCTCGTGCAGTCGCTCGAGGACCAGCCGCAAAAGGCTGCGCTTGCCGCCCATCGCGAGGAGGTCGCGGCTCGGGAGTTGCGCGACGAGCGTCGGTCGCCACAGCGCTTCTTCGAGCTCGTCCGGATCGTCGGTGGCGAGCACCGCGAGGCGGTCGGCACCGTAGCCCAGACCCTCGAGCAGGGCCCCGAGTTGCGCGAGGCTGGCGCGCAAGCTCGCGAGCTCGGGTTCCTTGCGCGGGGGCAGGAGGAGGACCGTACGGCTCGCACCGAGCGCGAAGGGCGCGGCGAGCAGCTCGAGCCCCAATTGACCGAGCTCGGTCACCGCGAAGGGCAGGACGCGCGCCGGCAGCCCGCGCCCGAACCGGGCGATCGCCGAGACGAGCTCTTCGCCGTGTCGAAACTCGTAGACCAGGAGCTGAGCGTCGCGGCCGCCGGCGCGATGGTAGGTGCGCAAGAGCGTCCGCAACCGTTCGAGCAGGCTCGTCGGCGGCGGGGCGGCGTAGGTCGCGGCACCCGTCGGACAGAGGCCGGCGCAGGAGCCGCAGCCGGCGCACACGTAAGGGTCGATGGCGACGTGATCGCCCGCGGGCGTGATCGCCCCGGTCGGGCAATGGTCGAGACAGCGCGTGCACCCCACCCGTCGCGAGCGCGAATGGGCGCACAACTCGGCCCGGAAGGTGACGTAACGGGGTTTTTCGAAGGTGCCGACGAGGGCCACGAGGTCGAACAACGCCCGCTCGATCGCGAGCGCGTCGCGCGGATCGACCCGACGATATCCGTCGCGTTTCTCGGCAGCGGTGAGCAGCGGCGCACCGCCCGACAAATCGAGCACGAGATCGGCTTCGAGCTCGGTTTTCGGGCTCGCCGGCCCGAAGCGCAGCCGGTCGCGCGAAGACGGTGCCACGACCGCGGCGTTCTCGACCGTGGCGACGAAGGCGCCCAAATGTCCCTGCAGACGGAGGATGCGGCCCTTCAGGATCGGAAAGCGGACCACCGAAGGAGGCGCCGCGTCGGCGACCTCGGACAAGAGCACGGTCGGGGCCAGCCGACCCGCCAGCCGCTCGGCCGCGGCGAGCGCCGGCTCGCCGGCGCCGTAGACGAGGATGCGGCCTTCGGAGCGCAACTCGAGCGCCGGAGCGGGCGGAACCGCGACCGCCGCTTCGGCGAGAAGCGCCGCGATCTTGGGCCCTGCCGACCGGCCCTCGACGGACCAGCCGGCGCGCTCGCGGATGTTCGCGAAGACGATGCGCTCCGCGGCCTCCCCGGCGGTTTCCGAGAACAACGGCGCTTCTTGGGTGCAGGCGACGAGCAGCGGTTCGCCCGAGCCGGCGAGGGCGCGAAAGCGCTCGAGCTCGGCCCTGCACAGGTGCTCGAAGGGGCGTTCCGCATCGGAAGCCCCGAGAGCCCGGGCGAGCGCCTCGACTTCGAGGGTCGTGCTGCCCTCGCAGTTGCACAGAAGACAGCGTCGGCCGGCGAACCTCATGGCGGTCCTCTCGCGGCGGCGAAGCCGCGCATCGGGTCTACCAGAAGGCCCTGCGGCCCGGCTAGGATCGTTGCGCGCGAGGGGCGCGGAGGCGCGAAGGCATGGACGCGGCGCGCGCGGTTCTGGAACTCGGCATCGTCGTCGAACGACGGAAGGGATCGACACGCTGGGCGGAATGGATCTGGCGGCCGGTGGAGGTGGTCCCGGGCGTGCCCGCTTCGCGAACCTGGCGCCGGCTCGTCGAGGGCGACGGATGGGTCCGCTGGCTCGCCGGCACCTTGCCGCTCGTCTTGCACCGCGCGGAGACGGCGGATTATCGGGTGGCGTTGTCCGCCGAGCCGCCGCAGCTCTACGTGGTGCTGCGCGCGAACGAGGACGATCCCGAATTTCCCTGGAAGCCCTTTCTCTTGACCGCGTCCCCGTTCGAGGCGCAGGTCTACGCCGAGCCGGGCGACGCCATCGTGGAGGCGGTGCCCATGCCGGAGCCGGTCGTGGCCTTCGTGCAGGAGTTCGTCGACCGGCACCACAAGGACGTGCCGTTCTTGAAGCGTCGGCGCAAGCGCGCGGATGCCCCGCCCGATGCGCAAAGCGAGTTCGTCTCTCTCGGCGGTGCGGAGGAGGAGCGGTGAGCCGCGGCTTGGAGGACGAGGTCGGGTCGTTTCTGATCCGCTGGTCGCGGCGCAAGGCGGCGGCGAGGCGCGGGCGGCCGGAGCCGGAAGAGGCGCCCGGGCGAGAGGAAGCCGCGCAGCGCGAGGCCCCGCGAGCGGCGGAAGATACGTCTTCTGCGCGGAGATCGCCGGCGCCCGCGGCGGCAGAAGCGCGCGCGGGCGAGGTCGCGGAGTTCGATCTCGCTGATCTACCGGACCCCGACACGCTCGACCTCTCGAGCGATTTCAGCGTGTTCATGCGCCCCGGCGTGCCGGTCGAACTGCAGCGTCGGGCTCTGCGACGCCTGTGGAAAATCGATCCGATCATTTCTACGCCGAGCGGTATCGACGATTATTACATCGTCAACGATTTCTCGGATGCGAGCACGGTGGTCGCCGACCTGAAGACCCTTTATCGGGTGGGGCGGGGGATGGTCGCGGCATCCGAGTCCGCGGAAGAAGAGACCGCGCGGGAACGGGAGAGCAGCCTCGTCGCCGCGGAGATCGGGTCTCCGGGGAGCGCGGGGGAAGAAGATCCGGCCCGGGTGCCACCACCGCCGCCGAGCGAAGTCGAGGAATGCGCCGGGACCGCACAGGGGGAGGCGCGAGGGGCGGAACCCGAGCCCGCGACGCGCGTGCGGCCTCTTGTCACTGAGCCGAAAGGGGTTTAGACACTCCTTTATCATAGGGCGAAAGGGAGGCGAGGTGTCGCTGTCGGCGCCGACTCTCGACGAGGGCGGGATCGCGGCGGGCGCGGTCGACGAGGTCGATGCGCTGCGTGCCGCGACCTATCGCCTCCTGGCGCGGTTCCTCGCGGCGCCTCCCGATACCGCCGCGCTCGAGGTGGCCCGCGGACTGGGCGACGATGCGAGCGAGTTCGGGCGGGCGTTGGCGGTCTTCGCGCGGGTCGCGCGGGCGACGACACCCGAACAGGCGGCCCTCGAATATCACGATCTGTTCATCGGCGTCGGGCGGGGCGAGCTCGTACCTTACGCGTCTTTTTACCGGACGGGTTTCCTCAACGAGAAACCCCTCGCCGAGCTCCGCGACGACCTCGCCGAGCTCGGGATCGCGCGGGCGCCGGGCAATCCCGAGCCCGAAGACCACATCGCGGCTCTGTGCGAGGTGATGGCGGGGCTCGCCGAAGGGCGTTTCGGCGAGGGGGATCTCGCGCTCCAGCAACGGTTTTTCCATCGGCACCTGGCACCTTGGGCGGCGCGTTTCTTCGGTGATCTCGAGGCGGCGCGCGCGGCGCGGCTCTACCAGCCCCTGGGCACCGTGGGGCGGTTGTTCGTCGAGATCGAAGAGGCGGGCTTCGCGCTCCTGCGCTAGCCGCGAGCCGGGGCCTCGAGGAGTTCAACGACAGCGGAAGGGTGGCGGACGATGAGCGAGCAGAGGAAAGAGAAAGGACACGGGCGGCGGGACGTCCTCAAGCTCGCGAGCCTCGGGAGCGTGGCGGCGGCCGCCGCGACCGTCGTCGGCCGGGGGGAGGCGCGCGCCGCCGAGCCCGCGCCTCGCGGTGGCGGCTACCGCGAGACGGAGCACGTGAAGACCTATTACGAAACGGCCCGTTTCTGAGCCGGGCCGCGAGCGAGACCCGGGCGAGGAGGCCAGCAGGATGCTGAAGAAGAAGAGCAACGGGTCGTCGGCGGCGAGCGCGTTCGGCCAGCTGCAGGCGGCCTTGACCGGTGGTACGATCGATCGGCGCGGCTTCTTGCGTCGCTCCGGTCTGGCGGCGGGAGGGCTCGCAGCGGCCGCCACGCTCTCGAGCGGGATGGTCGGCCGGGCGGAGGCGCAAGTGCAGGCCGCCAAGGCGCCGATCAAGCAGGTGAAATCCGTGTGCACCCACTGCTCGGTGGGCTGCACGGTGATCGCCGAGGTGCAGAACGGGGTGTGGATCGGCCAGGAGCCGGCGTTCGACGGGCCGTTCAACCTGGGCGGCCACTGCGCGAAGGGCGCTTCGGTGCGCTGGCTCGCGCACGGCGACCGGCGTCTGAAGTACCCGATGAAGCTCGTGGACGGGCGTTGGACGCGCATCTCCTGGGATCAGGCGATCAACGAGATCGGCGACAAGCTGCTTGAGATCCGCGAGAAGTCGGGCCCGGACAGCGTCTATTGGCTCGGCTCGGCCAAGCACAGCAACGAGCAGGCCTATCTCTTCCGCAAGTTCGCCGCGTTCTGGGGTACGAACAACGTCGATCACCAGGCGCGTATCTGCCATTCCTCGACCGTCGCGGGCGTAGCCAACACCTGGGGCTACGGCGCGATGACCAATTCCTACAACGATATCCAGAACTCGAAGCTGATCTTCCTCATCGGGGGAAATCCGGCAGAAGCGCATCCGGTTTCGCTGGTGTTCCTCCTCCGCGCCAAGGAGAAGAACAACGCGCCCTTGATCGTCGCCGATCCTCGTTTCACTCGGACGGCGGCGCACGCCGACGAGTACATCCGCTTCCGTCCGGGCACCGACGTGGCGCTGATCTGGGGCATTCTCTGGCACATCTTCGAAAACGGCTGGGAGGACAAGGAGTTCATCCGCAAGCGGGTCTGGGGCATGGACCAGATCCGCGAGCATGTGAAGCGGTGGACGCCCGAGGAGGTCGAGCGGGTCACCGGCGTGCCCGGTAGCCAGCTGCGCCGCGTGGCGATGCTGATGGCGAACAATCGCCCGGGCACGGTGATCTGGTGCATGGGCGGCACGCAGCACACGATCGGCAACAACAACGTGCGCGCCTACAGCATCCTGCAACTCGCGCTCGGCAACATGGGCGTCTCGGGCGGCGGGACGAACATCTTCCGCGGCCACGACAACGTCCAGGGCGCCACGGACATGGGCGTCACCGTCGACAGCCTGCCGGCCTATTACGGTCTGTCGGAGGGCGCGTGGCGGCACTGGGCGCGCGTCTGGGGCGTCGATTACAATTACTTGCTGAGCCGCTTCGGGCCCAAGAACGCCGACGACAAGCTCCGCAAGGAGCTCATGGAGAAGGCCGGCATCCCGGTCTCGCGCTGGTTCGACGGCGTGCTCGAGGCCAAGCAGAACATCGACCAGCCGGATAACGTGCGGGCGATGATCTTCTGGGGCCACGCGCCGAACTCGCAGACCCGTCTGCCCGACATGAAGCGGGCGATGGAGAAGCTCGACCTGCTCGTGATCATCGACCCCTATCCGACGGTGAGCGCCGTGCTCCACGATCGGCGCGACGGGGTCTATCTCTTGCCGGCGGCGACGCAATTCGAAACGCGCGGCTCGGTGACGGCCTCGAACCGGTCGTTGCAGTGGCGGGAGAAGGTCTTCGGGCCGTTCTTCGAGGCCAAGACGGATCACGAGATCATCTATCTGTTCGCGAAGAAATTCGGCTTCGCGGATCAGATGTTCAAGAACATCAAGGTCGAGGGGAACGAGCCGGTCGTCGAGGACGTCCTCCGCGAGATCAATCGCGGTGCCTGGTCGATCGGCTACACCGGCCAGTCGCCCGAGCGCTTGAAGCTGCACATGCAGTACCAGCACACCTTCGACAAGGTGACGCTGCGCGCGGTCGGCGGCCCGTGCCACGGCGACTACTACGGTCTGCCGTGGCCGTGTTGGGGCACCCCGGAGATGAAGCATCCGGGCACCGCCAACCTCTACGACACGTCCTTGCCGGTGGCCGAGGGCGGCGGGTGCTTCCGCGCGGCGTTCGGGGTCGAGCGCGACGGCCAGTCGCTGCTCGCCGAGGGCAGCTGGCCCAAGGGCTCGGAGATCCAGGACGGCTATCCCGAGTTCACCATGGAAATGCTCATGAAGCTCGGTTGGGACAAAGACCTGACCGAGGCCGAGCGCGCCGTCATCGAGCAGGTGGGCGGACCGAAGGCGACCTGGCGGACCGACATCTCGGGCGGCATCATCCGCGTCGCCATCAAGCACGGGTGCATGCCGTTCGGGAACGCCAAGGCGCGGGCGGTGGTGTGGAACTTCCCCGATCCGATCCCGCTGCACCGCGAGCCCTTGTACGCGCCGGATCGCGAGCTCGTGGCGAAGTATCCGACCTACGCGGATCGCAAGATGCACCGCCTCCCGGTGCTCTACAAGTCGATCCAGGACAAGGACTTCTCGAAGGAGTATCCGATCATTCTGACCTCCGGCCGGCTCGTCGAGTACGAGGGCGGCGGCGACGAGACGCGCTCGAATCCGTGGCTCGCCGAGCTGCAGCAGCACATGTTCGTCGAGATCAATCCGTACGACGCGAACAGCCTGGGCGTGCGCGACGGCGCCTGGGTCTGGGTCGAAGGTCCGGAGAAGGGGCGCGTGAAGGTCAGGGCGATGGTGACCGAGCGCGTCGGCCGCGGCGTGGCCTTCATGCCGTTCCACTTCGGCGGCTGGTTCCAGGGCAAGGATCTCCGCGCGAAGTACCCGACCGGCAATGATCCGTACGTGTTGGGCGAGTCGACCAACACGGCGCAGACCTACGGCTACGACTCCGTGACCCAGATCCAGGAGACCAAGACGACGCTGTGCCGGATCTGGCCGGCCTGAGGCGGGAGGCTTCGACCATGGCACGGATGAAGTTCCTCTGCGACAGCGAGCGGTGCATCGAGTGCAACGCTTGCGTGACCGCGTGCAAGAACGAGCACGAGGTGCCCTGGGGCATCAACCGCCGGCGGGTCGTCACCCTCAACGACGGCAAGCCGGGCGAGCGGTCGATCTCGGTGGCCTGCATGCATTGCTCGGATGCGCCGTGCATGGCGGTCTGCCCGGTCGACTGCTTCTACCAGACCGAGGAAGGGGTCGTCCTGCACAGCAAAGACCTGTGCATCGGCTGCGGTTACTGTTTCTACGCCTGTCCCTTCGGGGCTCCGCAGTTCCCGCAGGCCGGCAACTTCGGCTCGCGCGGCAAGATGGACAAGTGCACCTTCTGCGCCGGCGGGCCCGAGGAGGACCACTCGGACGCCGAGTTCCGCAAGTACGGGCGGAACCGCCTCGCCGAGGGCAAGCTGCCGATCTGCGCCGAGATGTGCTCGACCAAGGCACTGCTGGCGGGAGACGGCGACGTCATCGCCAACATCTACCGCGAGCGCGTCGTCCAACGCGGCTTCGGCGCCGGCGCCTGGGGCTGGGGTACCGCCTATCAGCAAAAGGGCGGCGCCTGAGACTTCGGGCGAGAACGGGAAAAGGGACGGCCGGGGTCACTCCCGGCCGTCCGTCTGTGTGGCCTGATCGTCGGACGAAACGAGGATGATCGTCGTCCTGAGGTTGCTCGCCGTGGCCGTGGTGCTCGGCGGCGCGTGGTGGATCTATCAAGCCTGGAGCCAAGGGCGGCTGGCTCCGCCGCCTTCCACCGTGGAAGTTCCGGCCAAGGGTGCCTATCGCGGGGCACCGGACACTCCGCTTCCGCCCGAGCGCAAGGAAGAGTTGGATCAACGCGCGAACAGGATGAGGTTCTGATGAGCCGAGGCCTTTGCCGTTGGACGCGAGGGATCCTGATCGCCCTTCTCCCCCTCCTTTTCCTCGGAGCTTTTGGTGGCGAGCTGCGCGCGCAGGCGGTGCCGGGCGTGGAGGCGAGCCCGCCGGCGACCTTGCTCCCGGAAGCGAGCCGGGCGGATGTGTGGCGGGCCGTGCGGCGCGGCGAGCAGGGCTATGTCGCCGCACCGAACATGTTGGGTGGCCAGTTGATCCAATCCGAAGGCGAGGTGTGGCGGCAGATTCGCCTGGGTGCCTACAAGCAGTGGTCGGCCTGGATCCTTCTCGGCGCGTTCGGCCTCGTCGCTCTGTTCTTCGCGTTGCGCGGTCGGGTACCGCTCGAGGGAGGACCCTCGGGGCGGACGATCGAGCGCTTCAACGGGCTCGAGCGGTTCGCCCACTGGCTCACCGCCACCACCTTCATCCTCCTCGCCCTCACCGGCCTGAATTTGATGTTCGGCCGCACGCTCCTCTTGCCTCTCGTCGGCAAAGACGTCTTCGCCGTGCTCACCCAATGGGGCAAGCTCTTGCACAATTATCTGGCCTTCGGCTTCATGCTCGGCATCGTGTTGATGTTCGTTCTCTGGGTCCGCTTCAACGTTCCCAACCGCTACGATGTGATCTGGATCCTCAAAGGGGGCGGACTCGTCGGGCGCGCCCATCCGCCTTCGAAGCGCTTCAACGCCGGCCAGAAGTTCGTCTTCTGGTCGGTCATCCTGCTGGGTGGCAGCCTCAGCCTGTCGGGGCTGCAGCTTCTGTTCCCCTTCACCTTTTCTTTCTTCGATCCGACCTTCGCGACGCTCAACGCCTGGTTCGGGACGCAGCTGCCCACCGGGCTGTCGCCGATCGCCGAGCAACAGCTCGCCACGCTCTGGCACGGTTTCGTCGCCGTGATCCTCATCGCCATCATCATCGGGCACATCTACATCGGCTCGTTGGGCATGGAAGGCGCGTTCGCGGCCATGGGCTCGGGGAGGGTGGATTACAATTGGGCGAAGCAACACCACGATCTCTGGGTGGCGGAGCTCGAAAAGCGGGGCGTCGTTCCCGCCGAGTAGCGGTCGTGCAGGCTCTCTTTCGGCTCGCGAGCATCGGAGTGACCCTCGCGTTCGGGGCGCTCGCGCCGGTCGCAGCCGCCGAGCTCGTCGGGCACGGCGGGGCGGTGCGGTCCCTCTCTGCCTCGCGCGACGGTGGCCTTCTCCTGTCGGGCTCCTTCGATACCAGCCTGATCCTCTGGCGGCCCGCGGAAGAGCGCCCGCTGCGCCGGCTGCTCGGGCACGCCGGGGCGGTCCACGCGGTGGCTCTCGCACCCGAGACGCAGTTGGCGCTTTCGGGCGGCGAGGACGGTCTTCTCCTCGCTTGGTCGGTCGAGGAAGGCGCGCCCCGCTGGCGGGCCGAGCTCGGCGCGAAGGTTCTCGCTCTGGCGATCGCGCCGGAGGGCGGCTCGGCCGCGGTCGGAACGGCGGACGGCCGCGTCCGCGTGTTCGGGCTCGCTGACGGAACCGTCCGCGCCGAGACAGACCTGGGCGGAGCGCGTCCCACCGCCCTCCTCTTCGCGGAACAAGGGACGGTCCTCTGGGTCGGCACCCACGAGGGAGCGCTTTGGGCCATCGATCCCCGCGACGGTACGGGGAGCGAGCGGCTGCCGACTTCCGGCTTCGCCGTCACCGAGCTTCTCGAACTCGCGGACGGGCTCCTCGTCACGGGCGGGATCGACGGAGTCCTGCGCCTGCGCCATCCCGCCGATCTCCGGCTCCTGGGCGAACTCCCCGGGCACGAGGCGCCGATCACCGCGCTCGCGCTCCATCCCGACGGAACCCGGCTGGCGAGCGGGGACATCAAGGGGCGCGTCATCGTCTGGTCGCTGCCCGAACGCCGCCCGGAGCGGGTCCTCGAACCTCACCGCGGACCGGTCTGGGACCTCGCCTTCACCGGACCACCGGCGACGCTGTGGTCGGCGGGCAACGATTCGATCGTCCGACGCTGGCGCGAAGGAGACCCGCCGCCGCGTCCGGCGGAGAGCTCTCCAGCGAGCCCGCCGGCGGCGCGGCGGAGCCCGATCGCCGAAAGCGAGGATCGCGGGGAGCGGCTCTTCCGCGCTTGTGTCGCCTGTCACACCGTCACCGCCGACGGCGGCAATCGCGCGGGTCCCACGCTGTTCCGATTGTTCGGCAGACCCGCCGGCGCAGTGCCGGGTTATCCCTATTCCGAGGCCCTGGCGACGAGCGGGATCGTGTGGACCGAAGAGACGATCGAAAAGTTGTTCGCCCTCGGTCCCGAGACCTTCACCCCCGGCTCGAAGATGCCGTTGCAACGACTGCCCGATGCGCGTGACAGGGCCGCCCTGATCGACTACCTCAAGCGCGTGACCATGCCCGCGGAGGTCGAGAGGGGGACGGGAGGATGAAGGCCTTTCTGGCTGCGGTGGCCGTCAGCGTGCTGCTCGCCTTCGGTGCCCATTGGGTTCTGACCACCCGGTTGGATTGGAGCTCAGCCTCGCGCTTCGCCGCGCCGGAAAGCGTGCGTTTGGACCCGGGCGCGACCGCGCGGCGGGGTCTCTGAAGCGCCGCGCCGCCCCATTTCCGAGCCACCGTCACCGAAGGATGGCGCGCAAGAGCGCATCGAGGCGCTCGCGCCCGGCGGCGGTGGCGACCAGACGATCCTCGCGGTTCTCGAGGAGCCCCTCCGCACGAGCCCGATCGAGGGCCTCGACGTTCAGAGCCTCGCGCCAGGCCGCTCCCGCGAGCCGCTCCAATCGGGCGACGGGGACGCCTTCGGCGAGGCGGAGGCCCATCATCAACGCCTCGACGAGCTGCTCCCGAGGCGACAGCTCCTCTTCCGCCTCGAGCCCGTGCCCGCGGCGTTCGACCGCCGCGAGCCACGCTTCCGGCTGCCTCAGGGCGCGCGTGGCGAACCTTCGGCCCGATCGGACGATGCGGCCGTGTGCCCCGGGTCCGATGCCGACGTATTCTCCGTAGCGCCAATACACGAGATTGTGGCGGCATTCCTCGCCGGGACGGGCGTGGTTCGAGATCTCGTAAGCGGGCAGGCCGGCCGCGGCGGTCAACTCCTGGGTCCGCTCGAAGAGTTCCGCTTGCGCGTCTTCGTCCGGGGGCGCGAGAAGCCCGGCGCGGGCTCGCGCGTAAAAACGCGTGCCCGGCTCGATCGTCAGCTGGTACAGCGAAAGATGGCGCGTACCCAGACCGAGCGCCCGACGGAGCTCTTCTTCCCAAGCCGCGGCCGTCTGCCCGGGACGGGCATAGATGAGGTCGAAGGACACGCGCGGGAAGGTCTTCATCGCGAGCGCGAGCGCGGCGAGCGCCTCCGCTACCGTGTGCCGTCGACCGAGGAACCGCAGAGCCGCATCGTCGAGAGCCTGGATACCGATCGAGATCCGGTTCACCCCGGCCTCGCGATAAGCGGCGAAACGACCGGCCTCCACCGAGCTCGGGTTGGCTTCGAGCGTGACTTCGAGATCCTCGACGGGCGGCCAGAGCGAGACGGCGCGCGCGAGCACCGTGGCGACGGTCTCGGGTTCCATGAGCGAAGGCGTCCCGCCGCCGAAAAAGACCGAGACGAGGGCGCGTTCTCCGAGCCGCGCGGCCCAATGCTCGAGTTCGGTCAGGAGCGCCCGCCGCCAGCGGGCCTGATCGACGCCCTCCCGCACGTGACTGTTGAAATCGCAATAAGGGCACTTGGCCGTGCAAAACGGCCAATGGACGTAAAGAGCCAGCGGAGCGCGCGACATCGACTCCCATCTAAGCCTCTTCCGCTCTCGGAGAAGAGCTCGGGACGCTCGCGCTCGCCGCGATACGGCCTTTCCGGGCGGGTGCTTGCGGAGCGCGCGGTGCCGGTCCATCCCCCACAGCGACCGCCGACACCGTGCGAAGGCCGAGGCCATGGCCGCCCTCGACGAAGCGAGCACGCTCCACGAACTGGTCCTTCTCGCGCGAAAACGTCTTTCCCGAGGCGCTTTCGATTATCTCTTGGGCGGGAGCGAGACCGAGACGTCGCTCGCGCGCAATCGGCTCGCGATCGAGCGCTGGGCCCTGCGGCCGCGGGTGTGCGTCGATGTGCGGCGGGTGGACCCGTCGACCGAACTTTTCGGCCGACGCATCCGCTTGCCGGTGTTTCTCGCGCCCATCGGCTCGCTCGAGACCTTCCACCCCTCCGGAGGAGCGGGAGCCGCGCGAGCCGCCGCCGGCTTCGGGGTGCCTTTGATGCTCAGCAGTGTCTGCGCCCCCGGGCTGGAGGCGGTCGCCGAGGCGGCGCCCGAGGCCGTGCGCGTCTTCCAGCTCTATGTGCGCGGCGACGACGCGTGGATCGCGGACATGGTCGCGCGCGCCGAAGCCCACGGTTATTGCGCTTTCGCGATCACCGTGGACACGGCCTGGTATTCGCGACGCGAACGCGATCTCTTGAACCGATTCGAGAAGCCGTGGCGGCAGAACGTGGGCGGGATCGCGATCCAGCGCGCCTTCGATTGGAAAGCGGTCGAACGCTTCAAGGCACGCCATCGGATTCCCCTGATCCTCAAAGGCATCATGACCCGAGAAGACGCCGAGATCGCCTGCGCGCTGGGGGCGGAAGGGATCGTCATCTCCAATCACGGCGGCCGCCAGCTCGATCACACCCTCGGCACTCTCGACGTCCTGCCCGAGATCCTCGACGCCGTGGCCGGCCGTGCGACGGTCCTGGTCGACGGCGGATTCTACCGCGGCACCGACGTGCTCAAAGCGATCGCGCTCGGTGCCCGGGCCGTGGGTCTCGGGCGGATGACGGCGATCGGGATGGCCGCGGGCGGTCCGGAAGGGGTCGTGAAAATGCTCGAGCTGCTCGAGGACGAGATCACGATCGCCATGGGTCTTGCGGGCGTCACGCGTCTCGAAGAGTTGGGCCGGGCCCATCTCGCCCGTGCCGAACCCGTCCGCCCGCCCGGTTTCTGGTCCGCGTTCCCGCTCGTCGCCGAGGGCTATTGACCGCGGCCGAAGGCTACGGAAGGTGGACGGGCGATCGGGGAGGGAGAAACACGATGGCTGCGGTCACGCCCGGCTACCGGGGCCACGAGGGCCTCGCGCCGCTCGCCTCGCGCTACGTCCGCGTCGACGAGATCCCCTGGCAACCGACGCGTTTTCCCGGCATCGAGATCAAGGTCTTGTTGGAAGACCAGGAACGGGGCCTTCTCACCGCGCTTTTCCGCTGGGCCCCGGGTGCGCGCCTGCCCTTGCACGAACACGTCGAGATCGAGCAGAGCTTCGTGCTCGAGGGCTCGTTCCGAGACGAGCAGGGCATCTGTCGCGCAGGCGATTACGTGTGGCGGCCGGCGGGCAGTCGTCACGAGGCCTGGTCGGAGGAAGGCTGCGTGCTCTTGGCCTTCTTCCTGAAGCCCAACCGCTTCCTCGACCGGGAGACCGACGAGTGAGCCGGCCCGAGATTGTGCGCTTCAACCACACGAGCTTCACGGTCGCCGATCTGGATGCGAGCTTGCGCTTTTTCGTCGAGGTGCTCGGCTTCTCCTTGCGCGACCGCAGCCGTCGCGATCCGCGGCTCATCGGGGCCGTGACCGGGCTCGGGGACGCCGATGTCGAGATCGCCTATCTCGACGGCTACGGTCACACCCTCGAGCTGATCGAATACCGCACCCCCGCCGATCGCACAGCGGCCCGCTATCGGCCGTGCGATGCCGGGGCGGCGCACATCGCCCTCGACGTCACCGCCTTCGACCGCATGCTCGCGGAGGTCGAGGCGCACGGCTTCCGCCGCATGGGCGAGGTCATTGTGGTCCCGGCGGGCCCCAACAAAGGACGACGCGCCGTCTATACGCGCTCGCAAGACGGCATCATCCTCGAGCTCATCGAAGCGCCGCGCTGAGAAGCGGAGCGCGGATCAGGCCGCGGGAAGGCCGCGGATCGCGACCTCGAGAGCCTCGGCGACTCCCGCCATGAAGCGGTAATCGAGCGTTTCGGGCGTATCGCTCGGTCGGTGGTAGTTCGGGTTCCGCAAGAACGCCGTGTCGGTCACCATGACCGCCGGCCATCCGCGGTCCCAGAACGAGGCGTGGTCCGAAAGCCGGCTGATCGGCAACAGCCAGCCCCGCAGTCCCACGATCAGGCTCTCCACCGGGACCGTGCCGGCGGCCTTCATGCCCGCGACGAGCCGCTGCGTGAACGCGCGCGACCGCCGATCACCGATCACGCCGATGAAATCGCCCGTCTCCGGATAACCGCGACGGGCGAGCACCGCCGGATACGGCTGATGCGCGGCGGTGAACCCCACCATTTCGAGCACGATCGCTCCCAGAACCTCTTCTCCGCGTCTGCGCGTGTCCCGACAAAAGCGCCGGCTTCCTTGCCAGGGCGTGGCGAAGGCCGGTGGCTCCTCGAGGGTGAAAGCGACGAAGCGCAGCGGCAGCGACGCACGAGCCAGTCTGCGCGCGAGCTCGAGCATCACCGCCACCGCCGAGGCGTTGTCGTCGGCCCCGGGAGTGTCCGCCACGGTGTCGTAATGCGCACCCACGAGATACCAGCGCCGGGCCTCTCGGCTCGCCGGTGGCACGCCCACGAGATTGGCCACCTCGCGTCCGAAAAAGCGATAAGCCCGCCGCTCGACGCGCAGGCCCGCGGCTTCGAGCTCGTCGCGCAAATAGGCTTCCGCGCGCGACAGGGCATCACCGGCACCGAGCACTCGCGGTCCGATCTCGCCCGCGAGGACCTCGACGTGCCGGCGCAATCGCTCCTCGGTGCGCGCTCGCTCGCGCGTGCTCTCCCCGCTCACGGTTCGGCGAGCCCGCTCCAGAGGTCCGACAGGCGCAGACCCCGCGGGAAGGGATCCTCCGGGTCGAGACCGAGCTGCTCGAAGGAATAGAGCCAGGCGCGACCCGAGATCCGCGGCAGGACGGCGGGCCGGCCGGCCACCTCGGTGGTGCCGACGAGCTCGGCCGCGAAGCGAGTGCCGATCGCCGAGCGGAAGACCCGCGTTTCGCCCGGCCGGATGCGCCCGAGCCCGAACTCGAGCGCGAGCCGGGCGGAGCTCCCGGTCCCGCACGGGCTGCGGTCGAGGCGGCCGGGCATGAGCACGGTGGCGTTGCGCGGCCCTTCCGCACCCTCCCCGCACCACATGAGATAGGCGAGCCCGCGAATAGTCGGACGCTCGGGGTGCACGGGCGTGAAGCGCGCGCGCGCTGCCTCGAGGATGCGCACGCCGAGGGAGCAGAGCGCACCCGCCGCCTCGGGTTCGATCGCGAGGCCGAGCGGCGCCGGATCGACGAGCGCGTAGAACACCCCACCGAAGGCGATCGCGAGCTCGATCCGCCCCAGTCCCTCGACGTCCAGCTCGATCCCTCGCGCCTCGACGAACGAGGCGGGCATGTCGAGGGTCACCTCGCGGGCACGGCCCTCCGCGCAGCGAACACGAGCGCGCACGAGGCCCGCCGCGGTATCGAGGACGATCGTCGTTTCCGGTTCGCGCATCGGCACCATGCCGAGCTCGAGGAGCGCGGTCGCCGTGCAGATCGCGTTCGAGCCCGACATGGCGTGCGCCTGATCAGGCTGTAAGACGACGAAGGCGGCATCGGCTCCCGGCGCGAGAGGAGGGAGCAGGAGATTCGTCGACATCGCCGGCCAGCCGCGCGGCTCGGAGGTCAAAAAGCGCCGCAGTCGGCGGCCCTCCTCGTTCTCGTTGAGCCAAAGGAGGCGCTCTTCCATCGTGCCTCCGGGCACGGCCGGGAGCCCGCCCAGGACGATGCGACCGATCTCGCCTTCGGCGTGCACACCGACGCACATCAGGCACCGCTCCCAGCGCATCCTTCCGCTCTCCCGCCTTGTCGTCCGCGGCCCGTCTTCCTATAGCCCGCCTCGACGCTCTGCACGATGCGCGCGGCCATGCCCCGGATCACGCTCGCCACGCTTCTGAAGTTGGTGATCGCCTCGATCCTGGTCGGTGCCGCCATGGCCTACCTCGACGTCCAGCCGATCCAGCTCTGGCGGTGGCTCGCCGAGCGGCTCGCGGAGATCTTCGCGGACATTCATTATTACGCCAGCCGTGCCGTGACCTATTTCCTTCTGGGGGCTGTCGTCGTCGTCCCGATCTGGTTCGTCATTTATCTCTGGCGCGCGATCCGTCGGAAACCCTGAAGCCTTCCGCCGCTCGAGCGCGATCGGCGAGCGCGCGGCGGACGTCGTCCGCGATCACGGCCCGCCGAACGTGCGTCGGACCCAATCGAGGAGAAGGGCGAGGCCGTTCTCCTCCCGCGCGGACGGTGGCGCGGGCGAACCGCGCCAGCCTTCGGCCACCTCGGGGGCGAGGCGGCTCGGCGGGGCGGCTTCGAGCACGGCCCGCGCGATCCGCGCCGGCAGGCTTCCGCCGGTGACCCCGTCCATCGGACGGTTGTCGTCGTTGCCGAGCCAGACCGCGACCAGGAACTCGCCCGAGAATCCCACGAACCAGGCGTCGCGGAAGTCTTGGCTCGTTCCCGTCTTTCCCGCCACCGGCCGATCGGGGAGACGCGCCGCGCGCCCCGTGCCCCGCTCGACGACCGCCGTCAACAGCCGGCGCATGGCCGAAAGCTCCCCCGGCTCGAGCACCCGCTGCGCGCCGCCCGCGAAGCGATAGAGCAGACGGCCTCGGTCGTCCCGCACCTCGCGCACCGCGAAGACGGGGCGCCGAAGCCCCTCCGCGAGGAAGGGGAGATACGCGGCAGCGAGCTCGAGCGGGCTCACTTCCGCCGCACCGAGCGCGAGTGCGGGGACAGCCGGAAGCGACGAGGCGATCCCCATCGTGCGCGCCACCCGGATCACCGCTTCCGGTCCCACGCTTTGGATCAGTCGCGCGGCGGCAGCGTTGAGGGAATGGGCGAACGCTTCTTCGAGCGTGACGCGACCGCGATAGCGGCCGTCGAAGTTTTCCGGCCGCCAGGTCCCGAGCGCAATCGGTCGGTCCTCGATCGGGCTTTCCGGTGCCCAGCCCGCGCGCAGAGCGGCGAGATAAAGAAACGGCTTGAAGGCCGAACCCGCCTGCCGGCGCGCATCGGTGGCACGGTTGAACCGGTTCGTGCGGTAGCTCGCACCCCCGACCATCGCGCGCACCGCTCCTTGCGCATCGAGCACGACGATCGCCCCTTCCTCCACGCCGCGCTTGCGGCCTTCGCCCGCGAGCGCGGCGCGCAGGGCGTCTTCCGCCGCGAGCTGGATTTGCCGGTCGAGGGTGGTGCGCACGACGAGGTCGCGGCCGTGCTTGCCCAGCCGATCCGTGAGATCGTCGAGCAACCAGTCGAGGAAATGCCCCGCGAGATCGGTCTTGGTCTCGGGTGCCAAGGCGGCCGGTCGGGCGCGCGCGGCGGCGGCACGCTCGGGCGTGATCATGCCGAGTTCGACCATGCGGCGCAGCACCACCTCGGCGCGGGCCCGGGCGCGCGCGAGATCGCGCGTCGGCGCCAAGGCCGAGGGCGCTTTCAGAAGCCCGGCGAGCATGGCCGCTTCGGAAAGCGTCACCTCTTTGGCCGATTTGCCGAAATAGCGTCGCGCCGCGGCCTCCACGCCGTAAGCACCGGCGCCGAGATAGACGCGGTTGAGGTAGAGCACGAGAATTTCGTCTTTGGAAAGACGAGCCTCGAGCCAGAGCGCGAGAGCCAGCTCCTGCAACTTGCGCTTGAGGCTCCGCTCGGGTGTCAAGAACAAGTTCTTTGCGAGTTGTTGGGTCAGGGTGCTGCCTCCGGCGACGACCTCGCCGGCCGCGAGGTTCGACCACAGCGCACGCACCAGCCCGATCGGATCGATGCCGAAATGGGCGTAAAAGCGATGGTCCTCGATCGCGAGCACGGCCTGCACGAGATGAGGCGCGATTTCGTCCAGGCCCACGAAGCGCGCACCTTCGACCCCGCGCGTGGCGAGTACGCTGTCGTCGGCGGCGAGGATCGTCACCGTGCGCTGCTCGCTGTCGGCGAACAAGCTGTCGGTGTCGGGTAGTTCCGGCGCGAGCACCAAAAACAGCCCCGCCCAGGCGAGCAGAAGCAGGATAAGCAACGTCGGCAGAGCGCTCAGAAGGCGCCACAAGAGCGCGGGCGGTCGCTCGCTTCGAGAACGGGCCATGAGCGAGGGGCGGCCGGCTTGTCGGTCCCGCCGCCACGCATACCTTAGGCCGGGGCTGCGCCGCAAATCGAGCGACCTCCATGGCCGGACCGCTGCTTCTGCCCGATCCCGACGACCCCGCCCTCACCCAGCCCGTGGTCGGTATCGACCACGAGGGGCGGCGCGTGGAAGCGCGCATCGTGCACGAGCGGCCGCTCACGATTTTCCTCAACGGCCGCGAGATCGTCACCGTGATGACGATCGGCGACCATCCGGAAGAGCTCGCGATCGGCTATCTGTTGAACCAGAACATGTTGCGCCCGGACGATGTCGTCACCGCGGTCGAACACGATCCCGAGCTCGAGGTCGTGGTCGTGCGCACGGCACGCGAAACCGACTTCGAACAGAAGCTGCAGAAAAAGATCAAGACCTCGGGCTGCGCTCAGGGTACGGTCTTCGGCGACCTCATGGAAAGATTCGACGAGATCCGCCTGCCCGAAGACGCCGTCCTCAAGACCTCTTGGCTCTACGCTCTGACCAAAAAGATCAACACCACACCTTCTCTTTATCTGGCGGCGGGAGCCATCCACGGCTGTGTCCTGTGTCGGCGCGACGAAATCCTCGTGTATATGGAAGACGTCGGCCGCCACAACGCGGTCGACAAGATCGCGGGCTTCATGTGGAAGCACGGGATCCCGCCACACGACAAGATCTTTTACACGACGGGCAGGCTCACCTCCGAGATGGTCATCAAGACCGTGCAGATGGGTATCCCGATCCTGATCTCGCGCTCGGGTTTCACCGCCTGGGGCGTGGAGCTCGCCCGCCGCGCCGGCCTCACCCTCATCGGACGGGCCCGGGGCAAGCGTTTCCTCGCGCTCTCCGGAGAAAAGCGCATCGTCTTCGACGCCGACCCGCGTCACGTCGAAGAGGAAGATCCCCGCTTCCGCCGCAAAGGAGCGCGCGATGAACCGGATCTCTGAGCCCTCGCGCGCATCGCGCGAACCCCTTCGCCGGCTTCCCGGCGCCGCACCCGAGCGGTCGTCCTCGGCTCCGTCGCCGAGACGAGAACGCGCCTGGCATCGCACGGCCCGAAACGGCGTGCTCGTCGCGCGGAGGAAGGGGTGACCCCGCCGGTTCTGGGGGTGATCCTCGCGGGCGGGCTCGCCCGGCGCATGGGCGGTGGGGACAAATGCCTTCTTCCGCTCGGCTCCGGCACGCTCCTCGAGGCGGTGATCGAACGCGCTCGCGGTCAGGTGAGCGCACTCGTGCTCAACGCCAACGGCGATGCTTCGCGCTTCGCGCGCTTCGGGCTCGAGGTCGTTCCCGATCCCGTCCCCGGCTACGTGGGACCGCTGGCGGGCGTGCTCGCGGGGATGGAGGCGGCGATGCGCGCGGATCCGCCGCTTCCCTGGGTCGCGAGCCTCGCCGCCGACACGCCCTTTTTCCCCGTCGATCTCGTCGCCCGCCTGCTCGCAGCGGTCGAGCGGGAGGGTGCGGAGCTCGCCTGCGCCGCCTCGGCGGGCCGTGCGCATCCCGTCTTCGGCCTCTGGCCTATGCGACTCGCCGCGGATCTGCGCCGCGCGCTTCTCGAGGAGGGCTTGCGGAAGATCGACGTCTGGACGGCGCGCTACCGCCTCGCGGTGGTCGACTGGCCCACCGAGCCCTTCGATCCTTTCTTCAACGTCAACACACCCGAGGATCTCGCCGAGGCGGGGCGGTTGGCGGCGCGGGCGGCGACCCCGTAGCCGCCCCGATTTCGCTTCGCCGCAGGCCCCTCGCCGATCGTCGCGAGGATGCGGTTGTCGAGGCTTTCCCGCAATTCTTCGGGATTCTTCCAAACGATGTGATCGTATCGACGCGTATCGAAATGAATCGTGTCGATCGCGTCCGCGCGACAGGTGACGATCAATGCAATCTCGAGACCGGGCGCGAAGCCCGCCTCGTAATCGACGCGGCCACGCGCGCCGGTTTCACCCGTGTGTGAAGTCCGCCGCGAGAAGGAGCGAGCATTGGATCTCGGCGACGATGCGGTCGTCGTACTCCTCGCGGTCGACACGCGGGGGTCGATCACCGGCCCCCCTCGATACCGGCAGTGATCCCTCGGTCGTGGACCTCGTTCATCGACCGATCGGTCCCCGTCGCGACGAAGGCTTGCTCCCTTGAGCGTACGGGTAGAGTGCTCTCCTCGAGATGGACGTACCCGGGCACTGTTATTTTGCCCCCGGATGAACCTACAAATGGAGTTTGTACGATCGAGCCTTTCTTGCTCAGGAAATCTGGCAGCGAGTCTACTTCTCCGCCGCGCTCGGTAACGGCCTCGACCGTCGCCGCGAGTTCCGGCTTCAGCGGCTCGTCGGCAGAGAGTCATCTCTTCGCCGGGCAGGATGGTATTTTCGGCCGGCGGCCACAGCAGGCGCCGGGGCCGCTCCACGATCGGAAGCCGAAGGGCGGTTTTGTCTCGCTCGATTCCCGGCTTCGTCTGATCGCGGAACGCCGTTACCGAGCCGCCGCTGATCAACGGGCGGGATCGCGAGCTCGGCGCTGGCCTCGGCGTCGACAATCTTCGGTGTCGCTGTGGCCGTCCCGCTGACGACAGATCTTCCACCGGCTCTCGACGAGTCGACGTCGAGCGAGTCCTCGCGAGGCCGATCCGAGGCGCTCGCGGTCGTTTCCCGAACCGGACAGCGATTCGTGGATCGCATCGTCGTACCGCGTGATCGGTACGCCGATCGTGAACCGCGAACGGCTTCGGTTGGCGGATTTTCGGCGGTCCGCGGCCGGCCTCAGGGCGTCCCGGCGCGCAACAGCTCCCGCACCGCGGCCACGATCCCGCCCGCGGTCAAGCCGTAACGGGCTTGAAGCGTCGGCACCGTACCGCATTCGACGAACCGCATCGGGATGCCCACCCGCCGCAAGGGCCGGTGAAGCCCGGCGGCATAGAGCGCTTCTACCACCCGCGTGCCGAGCCCGCCTTCGACCTGATGGTTCTCGGCCGTAACCAGCACCTGGACGCGGCGCGCGAAGTCGACGACCGCCGGGGCGTCGAACGGCACCAGGCAGGGAACGTGCAACACGCCCGCAGCGAGGCCCTGACGCGCGAGCTCCTCCGCCGCATCGAGGGCGCGCTCGGTCATGAGCCCGGTCGCGACGATCCCGATCTCGCCCGGCTCGCGCAGAACCCGCGCCCGGCCGAAGGCGAAACGATAGGATGCGGGATCGAGGACGACGGGAACGTTGCCGCGCAAGATGCGCAAATAAAGGGGTCGCGGCTCGGCCGCGAAAGCCTCGACCACTTGCGCGATCTCGGTGGCATCGCACGGATCGACGACGGTGAGGCCCGGGATCGCGGCCATGAGCGCGAGGTCCTCGTTGCCCTGGTGCGTGGTCCCGTACCCGGTGGTCAGCCCGGGAAGCGCCGCCACGATCGCCACGGGCAGAGCGCTCTTCGCGATCTGGATCGCGATGAAGTCGTAGGCGCGACGGGTAGCGAACACCGCGTAGGTCGTCGCGAAGGGAAGAAAGCCGGTCTTGGCGAGCCCCGCGGCGACACCGAAAAGCGCTTGCTCGGCCATGCCGACGTTGAAGAAGCGCTCGGGAAAGGCCGTCACGAAGGGGCCGAGATCGGTGTATTTGGCGAGATCCGCGCTAAGGGCGAGGATCCGCGACTCGCGCCGAGCCACCGCGACGAGCGCCTCCCCGAAAGGTGCTTTCGCGAACGGCCGGTCCCGGATCTCCTCGAGCTCGCCCATCCCCTTGGTGTAAGCCGGCTGCGGCCCGGCGGCGAACGGATCGGCTCGGCTCACGGCATGCTCTCCCCGCGCTCGTCCGCTTCTTAGCAGGATCCTCGGTCCTCGTCGCCTCGTCGACCGCGACGTATCCGAAGGGGCGCGGCAGGTCGCCGGGCGCCCGCCGGTCCTCGCGCGAAAAGAGGTAAAGACGGACTGGGCGCGAAGGCCGCGCTCGGTTAGTTCTGCACGACGCGATCGCTCGGATCGCGATCGAGGAGAAGGCTCGTGATCGGAGCCGTTCCGCTCGCCGCGATTTCGCTCGCCGATCTCAGCCTCGAGCGCACGGATCCGGAGCTCTTGATCCGCGCCGCGGCCGCCGCCGGTTTCGGCAAGGTCGGGCTTTCGCTGGCGAGCGCCACCGAGAAGCCTCTCGACCATCCGATCCTCGGCCGTCCGGAAACGGAGCGACGCGTGCGCGCCGCGCTCGCCGAAACCGGCCTCGAGGTGCTGGACGTCGAGGCGTTCGTCCTCGGTCCTTCGACCCGGATCGACACGCTCCGCCCGGCCTTCGAGCTCGCCGCCTCCTTGGGCGCGCGCTACGTGCTCACCCTCGGCGATCGACCGGCCGCGCACGATCGGTCGGCCGAGTTCGGCCCCAAGGTCGAACTCTTGGCCCGCATGGCCGAGCTCGCCGCACCCCTGGGCCTCGCCGTCGGCGTGGAAGCGATGCGCTTTCGCGACGTCCCCACGTGGCGCGAAGCTCTGGCTCTCGTCGAAGCCTGTGGTGCCTCCAACGTCGGGGTGATCCTCGATCTGCTCCACTTTTACCGCGCGGGCGGCCGACCCGAGGATCTCGAGGCGATCCCGAGCGGGCGCTTGCTCTACGCCCAGCTCGCCGATTCTTTCGGTGCCCCGCTCGCCCTCGAAGACTTGCCCCGAGAAGCACGGCACGCGCGCGCCCCGCTCGGCCGCGGGGTCGTCCCGTTGCACGCGATCCTCGACCGGCTGCCGGAAGGCTTGCCACTCGCCGTCGAGACGCCGGTGGAGGCGGATGCCCACCTTCCGGCCGAAGAGCGTGCCCGCAACATCGCCCGCGCCACGGCCGATCTGTTCGCCCGGCGGTCCGAACGCACTCGCCTCTAGTCTCTACAGGGGATCATCCCCGCTGCTCGGGGCTCTCGCCGATGCCGTCGTCGTCGGGCGCGAGCAACCCCCGCGTGCGCAGCTCCGCGAGCATGCGCTCGCGCAGGCCCTTGCGGTCTTCGAGCGGACGCCGGCGGGCGGCCGCGACCTCTTCCACCGTGTAGGGCGCGAAGCCCGGTGCGACGGTGTCGCGTCCGTAGGTCGCGAGGACCCAGTTGAGCACCGCCGTCAGACGCTCGTCGTCGAGAACGCTGCGGGCGACTCCGGGCACGCGCACCAGATACTCGCGCCCCTCCGGCAGATGGGTGAACAGCCCCACGAAGCCGTCCAGGCGCGGCACGTGGCCCGGCGTCCCCTGCCCGGAGAGGCCGTGGCACCCCTTGCACTTCAAGGCGTAGTCGAGCCGCGCACCCTCGTGCACCTCGACCGGCCGGCCGGGGGCGTAATCGACCGCACTCGCCGCCCCCGAAATCAACGCGAGCGCGAACGGGAGCAACGGGAAGCTACCGCGCAGATATCGCACGGGCTTCACGCCCTGCCGATGAGCACCTGGCTCGAGCAATGATAGACCATCGAAGGCGCGCCGAAGCACCACACGATGTCGTTGTTGAGCTCCGGCCGATACGACGGCATCTCGCCCTCGGTGCCGAGGCAGAAGCACAGACCGCAGCTGTCTTTGCCGCAGCAGTCTTGATAGGCGATGAGATAGGCCTGACCGTCGTCGGGATTGATGCAGGTCCCGATCCAGCTCGTGGGCGAGGCGTAAGTACCCGGCGGGCAGACGTTCACCGTACCGCCGCAACACGAGCAGAGATACCCGTCGGAAGCACAGTGGCGCCAATAGTTGCATTTGGTGGGGTCGGTGGTCTGCGCCGTTTTCGCGAATTCGCTCGCATGCGCGAGCTTGGCGCGGGTCTTGTCGACGGGCAGGAGCGGCAGCACGGCCCCGCCGACGAGCACCGTGCCGAGGCGGGCGAGGATGCCCCGGCGCGAGCTGCGCTGGGCGATCCGCCGGGCGGTGTGCTCCATCATGCGGTCGAAGGCGTCGAGAATGGTCACGGGTTCGTCCCTCCTTCGGCGGCGGGAGAGCGGGCCGCGGCCCCGTTCGGGCGCGCCCGCCCGGTCCCCGCGAGATACTCCTGGATCGAGCTGAAGCCGGTCTCTTGAGCCACGAGCAGGCTCTCGAGATGCTCGCGCGAGTTCACGATGCCCTTGGCGCGCACCACGCCTTCGGCGTCGATGAGCACGGCATAAGGCAGCTTTCCGATCCCGAAGCGCATACCCACGATCGGCGAGATCGCGAACGGCAGATCCTGCACGCCGTGCTCGCGAGCCATGGCTCGATGCGCCTCGCGCTCCCCGTCGCCCATGAGCACGAGCTCGACCGTTTTGCGCTCGCTGCGCGCGAACGACCGCACCGCGCCCATGAGCTTCTTGCACATGGGGCAGATCGGGGAGACGAACAGGAGCAGCTGACTGCGGCCGTCCGCGCGCACCCCGCCCACGTGCAGCTTGCGGCCTTCGAGGTCGAGGAGATCGAACTCGGGGGCCTTCTCCCCGATCTCGACCGCCGTGGCGGTGGCCATCGCCCCGAGCGGGGCCACGCGCTCGTGCAGCACTCCCACCTGCCGCGCGAGTGCGAGCACGGTGACGCTCAAGACCGCCACCACGAGCCACAGAAGGACGTCCGAGACGACGAGCGGATCCACGGACTCACCTCCCGGCCGCGGTGCGAGGCGGCCCGAGCCCGGCGAGCCGGCTGAAGGCGGCATAAAGCGAAAGAAGCGCGATCGAGCCGAAAACGATCGGGACGAGGTCCTGCAGCCGCGGGACGACGCTCTCGGGCTCGAAGAACAGCAAGCCCGCGCCCGCGGCGAGGAGCAGGTTGCGCAACACGAGCGACCAGGCGATGCGCTCTTTCTGCCGTCCGATGAAACAGCCGCAGTCGATCTCCCGCCGGCCGCGGGCGAGGTTGATCGCCATGGCGAGCGCGAAAAGACACAGAAGCGCAAGCGCGAGCGCCGCACCCGCGGGACGCGAGGGCGGGAGCAGGACCGAAACGCCGGTCGCGATCTCGGCCCAGGGAAGGGCCCGCGCGAACGGCTCGACGAGACGGTCGGGCAGGAGCCGATAATCGGCGACGACGCCGATCACTTCGTCCATCGCCCTGAGCTTGCTCCACGCGCCGGGCAGAAAGATCCCCGCGAGGACGAGCGCGATCACCCAATGAAGCGCGGGAGCGTGAAGGAGATCCAAGGCGCCCCCTCACTCGCCGAAGGTATAAAGCAGCCAGGGCGTGATACCGAGGCCGCTGCGCTCGGCCTTCTTTTGCCAAGTCGTGGTATCGTACGACATCAAGACGGCGGTCTCGGTGAGCGCGAACAGGAGCGGCTTTTCGTCCTGGCTCACCGCGATCGTGGCGCTGTGGTGGTCGAGCGGCAGACGATGGATCCGCTTTTTCGTCGCGACGTCGTAAACCCAGACTTCGTCGCCCGCCTGCTTGTGGGTCCATTTGCCGCCTTTGTGCATGGTCACGAAAAGCCGGTTGGAGGCGGCGTGGAAGGCGGCGAGCTGCCAGCCGCCCGGCCGCCATTCCTCGTCGCCCGGGCCCTGCAGCTTCCAACGCTCGCCCACTTTGGGCATGCCGTCGAGGGTCACGGGATAGACCCAGCCCTCGTAGGAGACGAAGAAAGCGCGCTTGGACGGTCGGTGCACGGCCGCGTGCTCGAACACCGGATCGTTCTGCGAATCGAACCAGGGATCGGAGAGTTCGGTGCGCAAGAGCCGGCCGTTGGCGTCGAAGGTCAGGTGCACGAAGCGGCCGTCCGGGCAGATCGAGGCCACGCTGTTGTTTCCGGTGGGGAACGCCAACGAGCACCCCTGCGTGTCGAGCTCGCCCAAATACCTCATCTCCTTGACGTCGACGACGCTCAAGGAGAAGGCGGGGTCCATGTTGAAGGAGAGGAGATAGCGCCCGTCGCTCGTGAGCGTGGCGTTGTGTTTCTTGGGGACGACCAAGAAACGTCCCATCGGCAGCACGACTTCGCCGGCGAAGGCGAGCGTCTTGGTATCCCAGGCGCTCACGACGTCGGTGCGCACCCCGCGCGAGCCGCGCGACCAATAGGTTTCGGCGAGCCAGAACCGGCTCTTGTCGTGGCTCAATACGGCATTGGGTAGATAGCCGCCGTTGACCATGCCTTTGATCGACAGATCGTCGCCGTCGAGGATCCAGACCTTGGAGGCCACGAGATAGGGGAAGACCGGCTCCAGGACGTAGATCCAGCGCGGGCTCGGCTCGGGTAGGACCGCGGTCGGATGGTCCTCCTGGGTCGGTTGCGCCGCCGCCGGCGGCATCTGCGCGGGGATCGCCGGGGCCTGTTGCGCCGCGGCGATCGCAGCCGTGCTTCCGAGCCACAGACCCGCGACCGTCGCCACGATCCGGTTGCCAGCCGCTCTCATGGCACCTCCCTTCCTTCGACCCGCCCTGACGCGACTTTATGCATTCTGCGTGCCAACGGGTAACATCCCGCTGTTACGTCGCCCCTTCGCGGCCCTCCTGCGCGGTTCTGCCCGATGCGCGGGCACGTTCGGCCTCGAGTTCGGCCAGGATCGCCCCCCATTCGTCCGCCTCGACGCGGATGAAATGCGCCTTCTCGCGACGCTCGAGCCGCGGCACGCCTTTTCCGGGAAGGGTGCGACAGACGATCGCCTTGGGTCGACCGTCGCGGGCCCGGGCGCGCTCGAGCGCGGCGACCACCGCCGCCATGTCGTTGCCGTCGATCTCCTGGGTGTCGAAGCCGAAGGCCCGCCATTTCTCGGCCAAGGGCTCGAGAGCGACCACGATTTCGCCGTCGGCTTGGATGCCGTTGGCATCGACGATCGCCACCAACCGATCGAGCCCGAAGGTCGCGGCCGACAGCGCCGCCTCCCAGGTCGAGCCCTCCTGACACTCGCCGTCCGAGAGCTCGCAAAAGACGCGCGCGTCCGATCCCGAAAGACGGAGCCCCAGAGCCATCCCGACCGCGACCGGAAGCCCGTGACCCAACGAACCGCCCGTCGCCTCGACCCCCGGGGAGGTATCGAGGGTGCTCATGTCCAACCGGCTGTCGTCGGTGGCGAAGGTCGCGAGCTCCTCGCGCGGGATGGCCCCCGCTTCGGCGAGCGTGGCCCACAGCACGATCGCGTAATGCCCGGTCGAGAGGACGAAGCGGTCGCGCTCGGGCCAGTCGAGATCGCGCGGATCCCACCGCAGCTCGTGGAAATAGACCGCCGCCATCACGTCGGCGAAGCCGAGCGCCTGGCCGAGATAGCCCTGGCCCTTGCCGGTGGCGAGCTCGATGCAGGTGCGACGGATGGCGTGCGCGACGGCCCGCAACCGCTCGAGATCGGCCGAAGGCGGCGGATGGTTGCGCAGCATCGCGACGCTCTCCTCGGTTTTCAGGCTGCGCCGCGAACCGCGCGCGGTCAACCGCCTCCCGCGCGCCCCGAGCGCGTTCTTTCGCGCGGCCTCGGACCCCGTGGACGGCGGGGGGCGGTGTCGCCCGTGCGCGAGCGGCGCCGCGGCCGCCTCTCGCGGCGGCTCACCGTCCGAGCCACTGCATGCGGATCTTCTCGCCGATCAGACAGTCGATCCGCTTCTCTTTTCCGCGCTCGGCGACCAGGACGACCTCGGGGGTGCGGCCGGCTACTTCGAGCACGAGCTTCTGGCGGATGGCGGGCACGAACTGCTCGCGCGCGCGCACCGCGATGGCGAAAGAGCCGGGACCGCCGATGACGCAGTCCTCGTAATAGACGTCGAGGTCGGGGATGCTCCCGAAGCCGGGATGCGCCTCTTTGAGCATGATCGGCAGACCGTTGATGACGATGTCGCGTTCGAGCACCGAGTCGCGCAC
Organism: Geminicoccaceae bacterium; assembly: GCA_025062095.1. Taxonomy (GTDB): domain Bacteria; phylum Pseudomonadota; class Alphaproteobacteria; order Geminicoccales; family Geminicoccaceae; genus JANXAZ01. Next base: position 8,474 of record JANXAZ010000028.1, on the reverse strand, counting down.
GGGCTCGATGAGAGGACCGGCGTTGTTGGGACCGTCGCCCGAAACGTCGATGACCCGCCGCAGCCCTCGGTAGGGACTCTTCTCGAAGAGCTGAGCGGCGAAGAGAAGGGCAGAGGAGATCGAGGTCCAGCTTTCGCGCACGAGCGGTGCTTCGGCGAGCGCGGCCGCGAAGGCCTCGGCGCTCGCCCGGTCCTCGATGAGCCGCCAGGGCACCACGACCTGCTGGTAGCCGGGGCCCGACCATTCGACATAGGTCACCGCGATCCGGCCGTAGGCACCCGCCCGGATCGCCTGGATCACTTCGGGAGCGGTGATCGCCTCGAGATAACCTCGGCGCTGGAGTTCTTGCTCGTCGACGTCCATCGAGCGCGAGACGTCGACCGCGAGCACGAGCTCGAGATCGACCGGGATGCCCTGCGCCCCGCTCGTCGCGACCGTGCCCGAGAGCAGCATCACCGCGAGCGAGCCCGTGTGCATCGCCGCTCGGAACATGACCGGACCTCCTCGGCGCTTTCTCGGCAGGCTGCGATAGGAAGCGGGCTTCGTCAACGCCTCCGCGGCTCGCGGCGAGCCCGCGGCGCGCGCCTCGGTCGTCCGCCGAGGGGCGGGGGCGAGTGCGGACGGCGTCTCTCCTCAGCGCGCGCGACCCGGCTTAGGCTGCCGGCGATCGGTGTCGTCGACGGGTCAGATGGTCGCCAGCTCAGGGCAAGCGGCGAGCCGGATCGAAAAGGGGCCGCGCCCGATCGCCGAGGTCGCGTCCGATCTCGGCATCCCCGAGGCCGCGCTCGTGCCTTACGGCCGCGACGCGGCGAAGATCGATCGCGATTGGCTGCGCGGGCTCGTCTCGCGCCCGCGCGGCCGGCTCGTACTGGTCACCGCGATCACCCCCACCCCGGCCGGAGAGGGCAAGACCACGACCGCGATCGGCCTCGCCGATGCGCTCCGCCGGCTCGGTCGAAGAGCCGTGGTGTGCCTGCGCGAGCCCTCTCTCGGACCCGCGCTCGGCGCCAAAGGCGGCGGAACCGGCGGAGGCCGAGCGCGGGTCGTCCCGAGCGAGCGCATCGATCTGCACTTCACGGGCGACATCCACGCCGTCGGCGCGGCGCACAATCTCCTCGCGGCGCTGCTCGACAATCACCTGCACTGGGGCAACGCGCTCGGCATCGATCCGCGTCGGCCGTGCTGGCGCCGCGTGCTCGATCTCGACGACCGGGCTTTGCGCAGGATCGTCCTCGGTCTGGGCGGGCCGGGAAACGGTGTGCCGCGCGAAAGCGGCTTCGACATCACCGCGGCCTCCGAGGTCATGGCGATCTTCTGTCTCGCCCGCGACCTCGCCGAGCTCGAAGATCGGCTCGGGCGGATCGTCGTCGGCTTCGATCGCACGGGTCGCCCCGTCTCGGCCGCCGAGCTCGAAGCCCATCGGGCGATGACCGTGCTCTTGAGCGAGGCCTTGGCCCCCAACCTCGTGCAGACCCTCGAAGGCACACCGGCTCTCGTCCACGGCGGTCCCTTCGCGAACATCGCGCACGGTTGCAACAGCGCGATCGCGACCGCGACCGCGCTCGCGCTGGCCGAGGTCGTGATCACCGAGGCGGGCTTCGGGGCCGACCTCGGTGCCGAGAAATTCGTCGACATCAAGAGCCGGGCGACCGGCCTGTTTCCCGATGCCGCGGTCCTCGTCGTCTCGCTTCGGGCGCTGCGGTACCACGGCGGGGCGGAGCACCAGGCGCTGGAGCGGCCGGATCCGGCCGCCGTCGCCCGGGGTCTCGCCAATCTCGAGCGACATCTCGCGATCCTCGCCCGGCTGGGATTGCCGACCGTGGTCGCCCTCAACCGTTTCGAGCACGACGGCGCGGAGGAGCTCGCTCTCGTCACCGAAGCCTGCCGGGACCGCTTCGGAGTGCAGGCGGCCGCGTGCTCGCATTACCGCGACGGGGGCGCGGGCGCGCTCGCGCTCGCCGAGCTTCTCCTCGCGACCCTCGAAGGCGACGGACGAGGCGTTTTCTCCTCCGCCCCTCCGTCGCCCGATGGCGGAGCTCGTCTTCTGTACGAAGACCGACTTCCTCTCGACGAGAAGATCCGAACCGTGGCCCGCGAGATCTACGGCGCTTCCGACATCGTCGTCGAAAAAAGCGCAGCCGAGGTCTTGGCCGGCTTGCAAGCCGGCGGCTTCGGCGGACTTCCGGTGTGCATCGCCAAGACACCGGCGAGCCTGTCGGCCGATCCGCGTTTGCGCGGTGCTCCGCGCGATTTCCTCTTGCCCGTGCGCGAGGTGCGTCTGGCCGCGGGAGCGGGGTTCGTCGTGGTTCTCGCCGGCGACGTCACCACCATGCCGGGTCTGCCGCGTCGACCGGCGGCCCTCGATCTCCGGATCGACCCGAGCGGACGCGTCTCGGGTTTGCGCTGAGCGCCCGCTTCCGCTCCGCGGAGCCGAGCGCCGCTCCTCGCGCCCGTTGTCCCGCGCCTCGGCGACCACCGCCGGGATCGGGTCGGTGCGAAAGCCGAAAGAGCTCGCCACGGGCCGCCGCGCCGCGCGCGGGCGAGTTTCGGCCGCCGAACGCGCGAGCGCACGAAATTGCGCGCTTCTGCCCGCGGATTTGCCTCGACGGGGATCAGCGCTGCAGCAGGTCGAGGTTCGTCTTGCCGACGATCGCGAGGAACTCGCGGCGGGTTTCGGGGTTGGTGCGGAACTCGCCCAACAGCCGGCTCGTAACCATGATCGAGCCCGGCTTGTAGGTGCCCCGGGTGGTCATGCAGTGGTGGACCGCTTCGATCACCACCCCGACCCCGCGCGGCTGGAGCACCTCTTGGATCGTATCGGCGATCTGCGCCGTCATCCGCTCCTGGATCTGCAGCCGCTTGGCGTAGGCGTCGACGAGTCGGGCGAGCTTGGAGATGCCGACGACGCGGCGAACCGGCAGATAAGCGACATGAGCGCGACCGATGATCGGGGCGAGATGATGTTCGCAGTGGCTCTCGAAGGCGATGTCCCTGAGCACCACCATCTCGTCGTAACCTTCGACCTCCTCGAAGGTCTTGCGCAAGATCTCGGCCGGATCCACCGCGTAGCCTCGGAAGTGCTCGCGGAAGGCTTCGACGACCCGGTGCGGCGTTTCCTTGAGCCCTTCGCGTTCGGGATCTTCCCCGATCCACCGGAGCAAGGTGCGCACCGCCTCTTCGGCTTCCGCCCGCGAGGGACGTCGGAAAGCGACCGAGCGCTCCGCCGCACCGCCGACGGTGTGATCGCGAACGAGGGGAGAGAGGCTCACGGCGTTCCTCCGTTGCTCCGGGCGGTCGGCACTCACCTTATACTCCGTCACGTTGCGCCCGGTTCATCCGCGGGCGATTCTTTCGCTTCTCGAGCGGCGCGCGACCGCCGTGCCGAGGGCGCGATCGCTCGACCGAGCGCGGGAGGGGTTCTCGTGGCTTCCGCGTCCCGAGCACGCATCCGAGAGCCGCGCGTCGCCAACCGGACCCGTGCTCCCGGGGGATCGAAACGGTGGCCGGCATCTGCGATTTTAGGGGATCGTTTACCGAACGCGGGGTAGTTTCTGGGCGTGCCGAACGTCACGGACCTTCTACCTCGAGTGGCGCGCCGGGTCCCGAACATCGGCTCGTTGGCGGGATGCGGCCCGACCACCGCCCGGCTATGCCAGAGCCTTCGTCCGGGGAGAAGGACCCGACGAGGCAGCGCGGGGATGTCGCCTCCCCGTCGCGAGATCCGTGGAGGGCGTCGATGGCGCGATTGCGCGTGCTCTTGGTTTTCCTCGCGCTGGTCCTGGGCGCCGCTCCGATGCGCGCGGACGAAGCCGAGGAAGCGTACCGCCGCGGCCAGGCTCTGCTCGAAGCCGGCAAACTCGTCGAAGCCGCGCGCGCTTTCGAGCGCGTGCTCGAGCTCGCCGAGCGCGCTCTGGGCCCCGACGATCCCCGTCTCGCGGTCGATCTCAACAATCTGGGCGAGGTCTATCGCCGGCTGGGCCGCCTCGACGAGGCGGCGCAGCTCTTGCAGCGCGCGATCCGGCTCGACGAGGCGGCCGGAGGGCGCAGCCCCGCGCTCGCCGTGAGCCTCAACAATCTCGGCCTCGTCCGTCTCTCCCAGGGACGGCTCGCGGAGGCCGAGACTCTTTTCAACCGCAGCCTCGAGCTGCTCGAGCGCACGCTCGGCGCCGATCACCCGGACGTCGCGCGGGCCCTCGTCAATCTCGCTCAGCTTGAGCTCCGACGCGGCGAACACGCGTCCGCCCGCGAACGGCTCGAGCGCGCGGCGCGGATCGCCCGCGCGAGCCTCGGCCCTCGCGATCCCACCGCGCGCGCGATCGAAACCGCGCTCGCCGAGCTGCGCGGGGAGCGGTCGGTCGCCCGCGCGGAAACGACCGCTCCCCCGTCCACCGCGACGCCTCCGCCGAGCGCGCCCGCACGGGCCTCGGAGCGCTCGCGGACCGCGCCCGTCGCCGCTGCCGAAGGCGGGGCGCTGGCGGCGGCCGAGGGTGCCGCGCCGTCGGGAACCTTCAGGCTCCATCTCGGATCGATCCGCGACGCCGATCGTCTCGAGCAAGAATGGCGCCGGCTCGTCGCGCGCCATCCGCAACTCGCCGCCCTTTCCCTGCAGCCGGCGCAAAAGGTGGAGATCCCGGGCAAGGGGACCTTCTGGCGCGTCATCGCCGGTCCGTTGAAGTCGCGTTCGGAGGCCGCCGAATTGTGCGCGAAGATCGCCAGCGCGGGCGATCCGTGCACGGTGTTGGGCCGTTGAGAACGTGCGATGCGACCGCTGCTCGAGCGGCGCGATCTCGGGGCGCGGCACGGTCGCGGGCCGATCGCCGAAGGCGCGGCCGTGGCTCTTCCGGCGATCCTCGCCCGCGCACCGGCCGCTTCCGCCTTCCCTCCCACCGGCGCGCCCGAGCCCTCGAGAAGCGGCCGAAGCCGCCCGCACCGCCGGTGGTCCTTCCGGCTTCGCGCGCGACCCGGGGACGAGGGCCGTTCGGTTCGGCCCGCTCGGAAAAGCGAGCGGCCCGCCGGGGTCGTGGCGGCGGGCCGAGCGGAAGAGAGCGCGCGCAAGGAGCCGAACCCCAGCGGCGCATTCGACGCGCTCGCGCGAGCCGAACGCTCGGCGCGCTCAGGCCTCGGCAGAGCTCTTGCGTCCGCGACGGGCGCGGGTCGAGCCGGCCGTCTCCTCTTCGCGCACCTCGGGTTCGACGGGCGGAGCGGACGTCGCCTCGATCTCGGGCGAAACGGCCTCCACCGGCACCGCGGGCGTTTCCGCTGCTGCCGCTTCCGGTTCCGCGGGGGCGGGATGCGCTCCCGGTGCCGGCTCTTCGGAAGCCGGGGATTGCGGCGGAGCGGCCCGCGGCCCGAGCCAGAGGCGGCGGGTCTCGTCGAGAAGCGCGAGCTGGGTTTCGTTCACGATGCGCTGCAATGCCGCGGCCTCGCGACCGAGCCGTGCGACGAGCGAACCGAGCTCGGCCGTCCGTTCGCGCATGTCGGCGTAGCAAAAAACCGCACCGAGAGCCGGGACGCGGAGGGCGAACTCGAGCAGTGCGAGCCGGGCGATCACCGTTTGATGTTCGGCGCAGCCGCGCGTCGCGTCGGCGAGGATGCGCGTGCCGTGGCCCAACGCCTCGATCATCCGGCGTTGCACCTCGAGCAACCGCGCGATTTCGGAAACTCCGGCCGGGGTGGGGAGCGGTGCGAACATCGGGCCTCCTCGGTCCATGCTGCGTTGCAGCAAAACCTAGCCGCGCCCGGCGGACGAGACAATCCTCCCGGTGGTCTCGGCGGTTGCCGGTCTTCCCGCGTAATGGTAGAAGACTTGTGCGTGCACGCCATCTTCGCGCGGGTCGCTCGGGCCGGAGACGCCGTGGCGGTGCGGCGAACGCGGGTGAGCGGATGAACGACGGCGAAGTCGAGATCCGGCGACCCCCGGCGCGCGAGGAGCTCGACCGGCCCGTCGCCGTTCGCGGCGGCGATTGGCTCGCCCCCGAGATCGTCGTCGGCGTCGCGCGCGCGGGTGACGCCCTCCTCGTCCTGGCGAGCGGGGCGCTCGTCGCGGCGATCGGGGGTTTCGCTCCGCTCGGTCGCTCGCTCCTCGCTTGGGCGATGCTCACCGGCCTTCTGTTCGCGCTCTGCTTCTGGCAGCTGTTCGGCGCCTACGACGAGGGGCTCCGCCTCTCGATGCGCGCCCGGTCGGTGCGCGTGCTTTCGGGCTGGGCGACGGCGCTCGTCGCCCTGGTCGCGCTGGTTCGGCTCACCGGCAGCGAGGAGCTCGTCCCCGGCGCCTGGCTCCTCGCCTGGGGTGCATCCGCGGCAACGGGCCTTCTTGTCTTTCGCGCGATCCTGGGGGCGCTCGAGCGCCGCTGGCGCCGCCAGGGCCGTCTTTTGCGCAACGTCGTCGTCGTGGGCGCGGGAGAGCTCGGCCAGCGCTTCGTGCGCGAAGTCCGCCGCCGCGATCCCTCGGTCCGCCTGATCGGCCTGTTCGACGATCGCCGCGATCGCGTCCCGCAATTCGTGGGCGGCTTTCCCGTCCTCGGGACGCTCGACGATCTCCTCCTCTTCGCCCGCCGCCATCGAGTCGACGAAATCGTGATCGCTCTGCCCTGGAGCGCGGAAGGGCGGATCCTCGAATGCTTGAAGAAATTGCGCGGCTTGCCGTGCGACGTGCGGCTCGCGAGCGATCTCGTCGGCTTCCATCTCCCGAGCCGCGGCCTGGTCGAGCTCGCCGGCCTGCCGATGTTCACCGTGTTCGAGCGGCCGCTGAGCCCGGTCGCGCGTCTGGTGAAGGCGATCGAGGACCGGCTCCTGGCGTTTCTATTGCTCCTGATCCTCGCGCCCCTGATGGGCCTGATCGCGCTCGCGATCAAAGCGAGCTCGCCGGGGCCGGTGTTCTATCGGCAAAAGCGGGGCGGCTTCAACGGCGAGGTGTTCGAAGTCCTCAAGTTCCGGACCATGCGCGCGGATGCTTGCGACCGGGGAACCGAGACGGGGTTGGGTCATACCCGCCCGCGGGATCCGCGGGTGACCGCGATCGGTCGTTTCTTGCGGCGCACCAGCCTCGACGAACTCCCGCAGCTCTTCAACGTGCTCAAGGGCGACATGTCGCTCGTGGGGCCGCGTCCGCACGCCGTCGCGCACGACCATCGCTACGCCGCGCTCGTCGACGGCTATCTCGCCCGCCATCGGGTCAAGCCGGGGATCACCGGCCTCGCTCAGATCCGCGGTTGTCGCGGCGAGATCCGCTCGCTCGCCGACATGCAGCGGCGGATCGAGCTCGACCTGGAATACATCCAGCGCTGGTCGCTCCGGCTCGACCTCGAGATCCTGATCCGCACCGTGCTTCACGGCCTGTGGGATCCGCGCGCCTATTGACGGAGCCGCGGTCGCGCTCCAGCTCGACTTCGGCGGTCTCGCGCCGCGAGCGGACCAGGTGGCGAGCCATGCCCGTCACGCCCGAGCGCTTCATCGCCGGAATGCGCTTGCACGCCGCGGGTGTCACCGTCGTCGCCTCGGAGTTCGAAGGTCGTCGCGCGGGTCTCACCGCCACCGCGGTCTGCTCGGTCTCGGCGGAGCCTCCGCAGCTCCTGGTCTGCGTCCACCGCGCGGCCGAGGCCAATCCGATCATCCGTGCGAGCCGCTGTTTCAGTGTCAACCTCCTCGCCGCCCACCAGCGTCGGCTGGCCGATCGGTTCGCCGGCCGGCTGGGACACGGCGGGGCCGAGCGCTTCGCCGAGGGCCGCTGGGTCCGCCTGGTGACGGGAGCGCCGGTGCTCGAGGGCGCACGCGCGGTCTTCGACTGCATCCTCGTCGAGAGCCTCGAAGCCGGCACGCACACGATCTTTCTGGGCTCGGTCGAGGCCGTGCTCACCGATCCCGCTCTCGAGCCGCTCGTCTATCACGAGGGCGAATACGGCCTCGTCGCCCAGCTCCCGCTCTGAGGATCAATCCGTCGCGAGCACGGTGCGCAGCGCGGCGAGCGCCCGCTCGATCGCCGCCGCGTCGACGCCGAGATGGGTCACGGCGCGCACCCGCCGCGGTCCCGTCGCTCCCATCCGCACACCTTTTTCGGCGAGGCGGGCGACGAGCCGCTGGGCGTCCCATCCCGGCCGCTCGACGGTGAAGAACACGATGTTCGTCTGCACCTCCGGCGGGTCGAGCCGGATCCCGGGGAGCTCGGCGAGCCCGCGCGCGAGCCTGCGCGCGTTCGCGTGGTCTTCGGCGAGCCGGTCGACGTGATGGCGCAGCGCGTAGCGGCAGGCCGCGGCGAGAACCCCCGCCTGGCGCATCGCGCCACCCAGCATCTGCTTGTAGCGCCACGCTTCCTCGATGAAGGCGCGGGAGCCGGCGAGCACCGCACCCACCGGGGCGCCGAGCCCTTTGGAGAAGTCGAGCCAACAGGAATCGAAGGGGGCGCAGAAACGCGCCGCCGAGATCCCCGTCGCCACGACCGCGTTCATCAGGCGCGCCCCGTCCATGTGCAACGCGAG
>JANXAZ010000027.1 GCA_025062095.1 Geminicoccaceae bacterium | reverse complement strand
TGGTCGATCTCGGGCGCACCGAGGAGGGCTGGCGCGCCTTCGCCGAAGCCGCCGCCCGCTATCCGGCTTCCGCAGCGCCGCTGCGGGACTGGGCGAAGGCGCTCGCGCGCGCGGGGCGCTTCGTCGACGCCGCGGCCAAGCTGACCGAGGCGGCGCGGCTGGCGCCGCTCGACGCCTGGGTGTTCTTCGAGCTCGGGGCGGCGAGCCGTCTGGCGGGCCGGGAAGCAGAGGCGATCGAGGCCCTGCACCGGGCGACCCGGCTCGACGGCCGGCTGCACTGCGCCTTCGAGGAATGGGGTCGGGCGCTCGAGAGCCTGGGCCGGATCGAGGCCGCGCGCCGCAGGCTCGAACAGGCCACGCGCCTGCGGGGCGCTCAGCCCCCGTGTCGCTGGCCCGACCCTTGATCGCGGCGCCTTCTCGCCTTTATCGCCAGCGCGAGAGCCCGGGAGTCCGCGATGGCCGAAGCCCCTCTGGCGTACGACGACGCCTACATCCGCGCGATCTTGTCGGAAGTGAAAACCATCGCCATGGTCGGCGCCTCGACCAACGAGATGCGCCCGAGTTACTTCGCCATGCTCTATCTGCAAGGCAAGGGTTATCGCGTGATCCCGGTCAACCCCCGCTACGCCGGTCAGACGCTCCTGGGCGAAACCGTCTATCCGGATCTCGCGAGCATTCCCTTCGTCCCCGACATGGTCCAGATCTTCCGCCGCTCGGAGGACGTGCCGCCGATCGTGGAGGAGGCGATCGCCAAGGGCGTGCGCGTGATCTGGATGCAGCTCGGCGTGCGCCACGACGAAGCCGCGCGCCGCGCCGAGGCCGCGGGCTGCCGGGTGGTCATGGACCGCTGCCCCAAGATCGAATACGGCCGGCTGTTCGGCGAGATCGGCTGGCTCGGGGTCAACCGCAACACGCTTTCGGCCAAGAAGGGCACCGCGCTGCAGCTCACTCGTCGGCGCGCGCCGATCCGCTGACCGCCGCGGTGTCCCCGGCCTCCTCTTCGCGTCGCGCGCGCCCGGGCTCGCCCGCGACGAGCCGGGCTTCCAGCCGCGCCAGCCGAGCCTCGAGGGATGCGGCCCAGCTCGTGACCGGGCTGCCCTCGGGTGCGTCGCGCGCGATCCCCTCTTCGAGCAGAGCCGAGAGCCACTGGCCGAGCGTGAGACCGCGGGCGCGCGCGGCCGCCACCGCCCCCCGCTGCAGCTCCACCGGCACGCCGCGCACCGTCCACCGGGCTCCCCGCTCCCGGCTCGGCTTGTCTGCGCGCTTCGCCTTTTTCTTGGCCATCACCCGCCGCGTCCGCCACGGCCGCCTGGTCCGCTCGGCTATCGATCCGGCGGCCGTTCGCGTCAAGTTCCCCCCTTCGCGGATCCCGCTGCGATGCTGATCGGTATCGACCCGCTCCTGCCCGGAGAGCTCCTCGCCACGCTGCGCGAGATGGGCCACGGCGACGTGATCGGCCTCGTCGACGCCAACTTCCCCGCCTTCCACTTGGGCCCTCCGGTGATCCGGGTCGATCAGGACGTCGTCCGCGTCGGCCGCGCCGTGCTGTCGGTGCTGCCGCTCGACGGCTTCGTCGAGGCGCCCGTGCGCTTCATGGAGGCCGACGGGCGGCCGGGTCAGCTGCTGGAAGTCCACGAGGAGTTCCGCACGATGATGCGGGAGGTGGCGGGCGACTGGCCCCTCGCGGGGCTCGAGCGCTTCCGTTTCTACGAAGAGGCGCGCGACTGCGTCGCCCTCGTCGCCACCCTCGAGCGGCGGCCGTGGGCGAATTTCCTCCTCACCAAAGGGGTGCTCGATCCCCAGGGCCGCGTCTGGCGGCCGGAAGCTCCGCCCGTGCCGAGCCGCGGGCGCCGAGCGCCGCGGCGCTGATCGTCTCCCTCAGCGCGCCGCGGCAAGAAAGGCGCGAAGGCGCGGGGTGAGAAGAGCGCGGAAGACGGGCCCGGTGAAGAGATCGTGGTGTCCCGCGCCGGGCAAGGTGATCCGCGCGCGCAGCGCTCCTTCCGGCTCAAAGCGCGCCTGCACCGCGTGGGTCTGACCGCGACCGACGAGCGCATCGGCCCCCGCCTCGACGGTCAACAGCGCCAGTCCCCGCCCCGCCGCCCGCGCCTGCTCGGACAGCTCGGTCTTCGGCCGGCGCAGACGGGCCACGAGGTCGAGCCAGAGCTCGCCGGGGACGTCCTGGATCGCGTACAGATCCCGCAGCGCCCGGCATCCTGGGCCGTTCTCGCCTTCGAGCCGCTCGGAAAAGGCCCGCAACCGCACCGCGCCGAACAATAGGGGCTCGGATGCCGCCACGGTGGCGAGCTGGAGCACGCCGGGGAAGACGAGCCGGCCCTCGCCCGGCCAACCGGGGCCGACGCGCTCGAGGCAAAAGGTCGCGAGCGTGGTCTCGGGCACGCGCGCGAGCGCTCGTTGCCAGGCCGTCGGAGCCGCTTCCGGAACCACCGGAGAACCCAGGAGCACGAGCGCGCGCGGCAGGGCGCGGTCGGTCGCGGATCGGGCGGCGAGGACCGCGGCGAGCGCCGCATCGCCGGATTGGGACAGCGCGACGACCGCGTGCGGGGCGAAGCGGGCCACCGCCGCACCGCACAGCGCCGCCTGCTCGGCCGCGTCCAACCGCCCGGCGGCGACGGGCACGAGGCGCGCATCCTTCCATTCGAGCACCGCGAGCCGACCGGCGCTCGCGAGGACGGTCGCGAGCTCGGCCAGAACGCAAGCGGCGTAGCCCGAACAAGGAGCCACGAGGAGGATCCGCGGCCCCGCGCTCCCGCCGAGGGGAGCGAAGCGCAGGAGACGGAAAAAGGGACCTTCGGCCAGGGTCTCGGTCGCGATCGGCTGCGCGGCGACGCGCGCCACCGCTTGTTCGAGAGGCGAAGCGGGCGCGCTCGCGACCTCGAGGTCCTCGGCCAGGGCGGCCGCCCAGCGCGCGAGCGGCAAGAGGCCGAAGTCCCGGGCCCGGGCTTCGATGCCCCGCAGCCAGGGCGCCCAGCCCTCGCGCCAGGGAACCGACGGATCGCCGAGCACGCTCGTCCGGGCGGAAGAGAACCCGCGGCGCGCCTTCACGCGTGCGCGAGGGCGCGCTCGATCGCGGCGAGCGCCTCCGCCGCCTTGCTCGCGTCCGGACCGCCGCCCTGGGCGAAATCGGGCCGGCCGCCGCCGCCGTGGCCGCCCACCGCCTCGACGCCGGCGCGCACGAGCCGGACGGCGTCGAGCCGCCCCACGAGGTCCGGGGTCACGCTCACCACCACCGCCGCCTTGCCCTCGTTGACGCCGACGAGCGCCACCACCCCGGAGCCGATCTCCTTCTTGAGGGCATCGGCCGTGCCGCGCAGCTCCTTGGGCGGCACCCCCTCGACGATGCGGGCGGCGAGCTTGAGGTCGCCCACGAGGCGGATCCCGTCGCCGCGCACCCCCGCACCGGTGAGCAGCTTGCGCCGCGTCTCGGCGAGCTCGCGCTCGAGCTTGCGTCGCTCCTCGAGAAGACCGGCGATGCGCGCGGGCAGATCGGGGATCCCGGCCTTGAGCAGCTGCGCGAGCTCCTCGAGCACGCGGTGTTCGCTCTGGACGAGATCGAACGCGGCCTCGCCCGTCACCGCTTCCACGCGCCGGATGCCGGCGGCGACCGCGCCTTCGCTCACGAGCTTGACGAAGCCGATGTCGCCCGTGCGCTCGACGTGGGTGCCGCCGCACAGCTCGACCGAATAGAGCCGACCGTCCTCCTCCCGCCCCATCGCCACGACGCGGACTTCCTCGCCGTATTTCTCGCCGAACAGGGCGATGGCGCCGGAGGCGATCGCCTCCTCGCGGGCCATCAGGCGCACCGAGACGGTGTCGTTCTGGCGCACGAAGTGGTTCACCTCGCGCTCCACGATGGCGAGCTCCTCTTCGCTCACAGGCTTGGGATGGCTGAAGTCGAAGCGCAGCCGATCGGGAGCCACGAGCGAGCCTTTCTGCGCCACGTGCGGGCCGAGATGGCGCCGCAGGGCGGCGTGCAGCAGATGCGTCGCGGAATGGGCGCGCCTGAGCTTGGCCCGGCGCGCTTCGTCGACCCGGAGATCGAGGTCGTCGCCCACGCGGATCGTGCCGCTGTCCACCCGGCAGCGGTGGATCACGAGATCGCCCAGGACCTTCTTGGTGTCCGCGACCTCGAGCAGGGCCGCGGCGGTGCGGATGATGCCGGTGTCGCCGATCTGGCCGCCCGCTTCGCCGTAAAACGGCGTCTGATTGGCCACGAGCCAGATCTCCTCCCCGGCCTCGGCGCGATCGACGCGCGCACCGTCCTTGACGAGCGCCACGCAGCGCCCGAGGGCGCGGGTCGTGACGTAACCGAGAAAGTCGGTGCCGCCGGTCTCTTCCCGGATCTCGAACCAGACCGGCGCGATCGCCGCTTCGCCCGAGCCTTTCCAGGCGGCGCGCGCCGCCGCCTTCTGCCGGGCCATCGCCGTTTCGAAGCCGGCTCGGTCCACTTTGCGGCCCTGCGCGCGGAGCGCGTCCTCGGTGAGGTCCAAGGGGAAACCGTAGGTGTCGTAGAGCTTGAAGGCGACCTCGCCCGGCAGCGGCGCGCCCGGAGGCAGCTTGGCCGTCTCCTCTTCGAGGAGGTGCAGCCCGCGCTCCAGAGTGCGGCGGAAGTTCGTCTCCTCGAGCTTCAACACCTCCCGGATGAGCGCTTCGGCCCGCGCGAGTTCGGGATAGGCCTGGCCCATTTCGGCGACGAGGGTGGGCACGAGCCGCCACAAGAGCGGCTCTTCCACCCCCAGAAGATGCGCGTGGCGCATGCCGCGGCGCATGATCCGTCGGAGCACGTAGCCGCGCCCCTCGTTGGAGGGCATGACCCCGTCGGCGATGAGGAACGCCGCGGCGCGCAGATGATCGGCGATGACCTTGTGCGAAGGGCGCTTGCCGCCCTCGAAGGGCGTGCCGGTGAGCTCGACCGATTTGGCGATGATGCGCTGGAAGAGGTCGATCTCGTAGTTGTCGTGCTTGCCCTGCAGGACCGCGGCGACGCGCTCGAGCCCCATCCCCGTGTCGATCGAGGGCTTGGGCAGAGGCACGCGGGTGTTCTTGTCGATCTGCTCGAACTGCATGAAGACCAGGTTCCAGATCTCGATGAACCGGTCTCCGTCGGCCTCCGGGGAGCCCGGGGGACCTCCCGGGACCTCGGGGCCGTGGTCGTAGAAGATCTCCGAACAGGGCCCGCACGGACCCGTGTCCCCCATCGACCAGAAGTTGTCGGAGGTCGGGATGCGAACGATCTTGCTCTCCGGCAGCCCGGCGATCTTCTTCCACAGCTCGAACGCCTCGTCGTCCTCGGCGTAGACGGTGGTCATGAGCCGCTCGGGCGGAAGCCCGAACTCTTTGGTCACGAGCTTCCAGGCCAGCTCGATCGCCACGTCCTTGAAGTAGTCGCCGAAGGAGAAATTGCCCAACATCTCGAAGAACGTGTGATGTCGGGCGGTGTAGCCGACGTTGTCGAGGTCGTTGTGCTTGCCGCCGGCGCGAACGCACTTCTGCGCCGTCACCGCACGCTTGTAGGGACGGTGCTCGACGCCGGTGAAGACGTTCTTGAACTGCACCATCCCGGCATTGGTGAACAACAGCGTGGGATCGTTGTGCGGCACGAGCGGCGAGGAGGGCACGATCTCGTGGCCGTGCCGGCGGAAGAACTCGAGGAAGGTCTGACGGATCTCGTTGACGGTCGGCATGGGGTCCTTCGGCTCGCGGGCCGGGGTTCGGGCGCGCGCCCGCCGCATCGCCCGCGATCGAAAAGGTAGTGGGGCGCGGCCGGGAGCGGAAGGACCGAAGGCCCCGCCTCAGACGCGCGTGAGGAGTTCGCGCGCCCGTCCGAAGACCGGGGGTGCCGGCCCGCCCACGACCCGCGCCCCCGCCGCCTCCAGCTCCGCCGCCACCGAGGGGCTCGCGAGAACCTCGCCCGTCTCCCCCGGCGCGCGCAGCTGCAACCAGCGCAGCGCATCGGGGGCGCCGGCCGTACGAGCGACGAGCTCGAGCACAAGCGCCCGCTCCGAGCCCGAGCGCGCCGCGGGGCCCACCAGTCGCGCGGCGAGCGCGACGGGAAGGCTCGCCGCCGGCTCGTCGACGGCGAGCACGCCCACGAGCGCGGCCGGGGGCAGACGGTCGAGGCCTTCGGTGCGCGCGAGTCGCTCGACGAGGAGGGCGTCCAGCGTCGCGAGCTCCGCGAGCGCGCGCGCGTCTTCGAGGCGCAGGCGGAGGAGCAGGGGCAGTCTCACGAGCTCCACGCGACGCTCCCGATCCGCGCACGGGGGAGTTGCGAAGTGCGCGCGCACATCCTAAACATAGAGCGGTGCGGGTGTAGTTCAGTGGCAGAACGACAGCTTCCCAAGCTGTATGTCGTGGGTTCGATTCCCATCACCCGCTCCAGCCTCCCTCTGCCTCACGCCTTCGCCGCCAGATAGTCGAGCAGGCCGTCTTTGGTGAAGAGCTTCGGGTAATCGGCTTCCGGGATGTCGATCCCGAGCCGCTCGTGCAGACCGATCACCAGGTTCAAAAAGTCCATCGAGTCGAGATCGAGCGCATCGCGCAAATCCTCGTTTCCCGCGAGGGCTGCGAAATCCGCTTCGGGGGCGATACCCGCCAGGATTTCCACGACCACTCGCTCCAGTTCCTCTCGGCTCACAGCGCCTCCGGCCTCTGCAGCAAGTCTTCGATTTCGGCGAGAAAGCGGCTTCCCAGATGCCCGTCGCTCGCCCGGTGATCGCCGGCGAGCGTGACGCGCACCACGGGCCGGGCGACGAGCCCGCCCTCCTCGTCCACCCAGGGCCGGGTGACGATCCGCCCGAAGCCCACGATCGCCACCTGCGGCGGGTAGATGACGGGCCAGACGGCTTCCGCTCCGCGCTCGCCCAGGCTCGTGACCGTGAGCGTGGCATCGGAGAGTTCCGAGCTGCGCAGCCCGCCCGTCCGCGCCCGTTGGACGAGGTCGCGCAGCGCCGCCATGAGCGCGTCGAGCGAGAGCCGGTCGACGTCGTGGATCGCCGGGGCGACGAGCCCGCCCCCGCGCAGGGCGATCGCCCAGCCGAGATGGATCCCCGGCCCCGGTCGGAACCCGCCCTCCAGCCAAAAGCCGTTGAGTTCCGGAGTCTTGGCGAGGGCGCGGGCGGTCGCTTTGAGAAGAAGGGTGGCGGGCAGCAGCCGCTCGGGCGGCGGACGGTCGCGGTTGCGCTCCTCGAGAAAGGCGAGGGCGCGGTGCATCGCGACCACGGTTTCCAGGTAATAGTGCGGGATCTCGCGCTTGGCGCGGCTCATCGCCGCGGCGATCGCCTTGCGCATCTCGACGGGGTCGAAGCCCCGGCGCACCGCGGGCGCCGCGATCCTCTCCGCCGCCGCGGGCCCGGCGGGCGGGGGCGGTGCGGCAGGTGCGGCCGGCGCGGCGCCCGCCGCCGCCTCCACGTCCGCCACCGTGATCGCGCCTTCGGGACCGGTGCCGCGGACGCGCGCGAGGGGTACCCCCAACTCGAGCGCGCGCCGGCGCGCCGCGGGCGTCGCCTTGGGTCCGGGCGCAGCGGGTGGTGCGGCCGCGGGCGCCGGCTCTGCCGCCGCGGCCGCGGGGGCAGGTGCGGGCGGTGCGGGCGCGCCCGCCGGTTCCGAGGCGGGGGGTGCCGCGCGGGCGGGCGGTACGGCGGGTGCGGCCGGTGCGGTTTCTGGTTCGCCGGGTGCGCGGATGCGCGCGAGCGGTGTGCCCACCGGCACCTTCCGGCCGAGCGGCACCAGGAGCTCCTCGACCACCCCCTCCTCGAAACACTCGACCTCGATGGCACCTTTCTGGGTCTCGACCACGGCGACGACCCGACCGCGCTCGACGACGTCTCCCGGCTTGACGAGCCATTCGACGAGCGTGCCCGCCTCCATGTCGGCGCCGAGAGAAGGCATGCGGAAGAGCGCCACGGCCCCTCAACCTCCGCGCCCCAGAAGTTCGTGCACCGCGGCCACGATCCGCTCGCGGCTCGGAAGCGCCGCCTGCTCGAGATGGGCGGCATAGGGCATCGGCACCTCGCGCGAGCACACCCGGCGCAAGGGCGCATCGAGGTCGAAGAAGGCCTTTTCGGCGATGCGCATGCCGATCTCGGCGGCGAGCGATCCCGAGCACCAGCCCTCGTCGACGATCACCGCGCGCCGCGTCCGCCGCACGGAAGCGAGGATCGTCTCTTCGTCGAGCGGGCGCAGGACGCGCAGATCGACCACCTCCGCCTCGATGCCCTCGCCCGCGAGCTCCCGGGCGGCTTCGAGCGTCTTGGGAAGCGAGCCCCCGTAGGTGACGAGCGTGACGTCGCGACCCGGTCGGCGCACCGCGGCCTTTTCGATGTCCACCGAACTCACCGAAGGATCGAGCTCGCCTTCCATGTTGTAGAGCATGATGTGCTCGAAGATGATGACGGGATTGGGATCGAGGAGGGCCGGGGCGAGCATGTAGCGCGCATCCTCGAGCGTCGCCGGTGCCAGGATCTTGAGACCCGGGATGTGCGCGTACCAACCTTCGAGGCTGTGGCTGTGTTGCGCCGCGAGCTGGCGACCGCCGCCCGTGGCCATGCGGATGACGAGCGGAATCGCGAACTGGCCGCCCGACATGTGCGGGATGGTGGCGGCGTTGTTGAGGATCTGGTCGAGGGCGAGCAACGAGAAGTTGACGGTCATGATCTCGACGATCGGCCGCATGCCCGCGATCGCCGCCCCGATGCCCGCCCCCACGAAGGCGCTCTCCGAAAGCGGGGTGTCGCGGATGCGCTCCGGTCCGAACTCCTCGAGCAGCCCTTTGCTGACCGCGTAGCAGCCCCCGTAGCGGCCGACGTCCTCGCCCATCAGGAACACCCGCGGATCGGCCAGGAGCGCGGCCCGGATCGCCTGCTTGCAGCATTCCCGGTAGGTGGTGCGAACGCCCGTGCTCACGCTCCGGCTCCGCCCGGGATGCGTTCTTGCGGCACCTCGTCCATGAGCACGAAGCGCTCGAGCTCTTCGACCGGCTCGAGCGTGCCGGCCTCGGCATAGGCCACGGCGTCGTCGATCTCGCGGTCGATCTCGGCCTCCATGCGCTCGCGCTCGCCCGGATGCAGAAGCCCGTTCTCGCTCATCCAGCGGGCGAGGAGCTCGATCGGATCGCGCCGCCGCCAGGCCTCGACCTCTTCTTTGCTGCGGTAGAGCTGGGCGTCGAACATCGAATGGGCCCGGAAGCGATAGGTGCGGCATTCGAGGAAATAAGGCCCCTCGCCCGCCCGGATGCGTTCGACCGCGCGCGCCGCCGCCGCCTCCACCGCGACCACGTCCATCCCGTCCACCGCTTCCGCCGGCATCCGGTAGCAGCGCGCCTTCTTGGCGATGTCGGTTTCGGCCTCCGCGATCTCGATGGGCGTGCCCATGGCATAGAGATTGTTCTCGCACACGAAGAGCACGGGCAGCCGCCAAAGCTCGGCGAGGTTCATGCACTCGTGGAACTCGCCTTCGTCGACCGCGCCTTCCCCGAAAAAGCAACAGGTGAGCGCGGGCCGGCCCTGCATCTTGTCGGCGAGGGCGGTGCCGACGGCGAGCGGCAGGCCGCCTCCGACGATCGCGTTGCCGCCCAGAAAGCGCGTTTGCGCGTCGAAGATGTGCATCGAGCCGCCGCGGCCGCGACAGCAGCCCTCGCGCTTGCCGAGCATCTCGGCCATCAGCGAGCGCATGGAGATGCCGCGTGCGAGGGCCTGGCCGTGCTCGCGGTAGGTCGCCACCACCCAGTCCTCGGGGCGGAGCACGGCGAGCACGCCCACCGAGACCGCCTCCTCGCCGTCGTACAGATGCAGAAAGCCGCGGATCTTCTGCGCCTGGTAGAGCTCGACGCATTTCGCCTCGAAGCGGCGGATGCGGATCATGCCCCGCAACAGCTCGAGAAGGCGCGGCCGGTCGAGGCGGATCTTGGCGCTCAAGGGGCCGCTCCCGTCGGTCGCTCGTCGCTCTCGAGGGTGGAGAGATCGCCCTCGGGCAGGCCGAGTTCGCGCGCTTTGAGGAGGCGCCGCATGATCTTGCCCGATCGGGTCCGGGGCAGGCCGTCGCGGAAGTCGATCTCCTTGGGCGCGACCACCGGCCCCAGGCGCTTGCGGGCGTGGCCCAGGACGTCCCGGCGCAGTTCTTCGGAAGCGCGGAAGCCGGGCCGCAAGACGACGAAGGCCTTGACCACCTCGCCCGCGATCGGGTCGGGCTTGCCGATCACCGCCGCCTCCGCCACCGCCGGATGCTCCATGAGCGCGCTTTCGACCTCGAAAGGCCCGATCAGGTGACCGGCGGATTTGATGACGTCGTCGGCGCGGCCGACGAACCAGAAATAGCCTTCTTCGTCCTTTTTCGCGAGGTCGCCCGTGAGATACCAATCCCCCGCGAAGCACTTGCGGTAGCGTTCCTCTTCGCCCAGATAGCCGCGGAACATCGAGGGCCAGCCCTTCTTGAGGGCGAGTTCGCCCTCGACCATGGGCTCGTCGACGACCCGCACCGTTCCGTCCGCCTCGCGGCGCACGATCGCCGCCTCGATCCCCGGCAAGGGGCGGCCCATCGAGCCCGGCTTGACGTCCGTGGCGGCGAAATTCGCGATCATGATGCCGCCGGTTTCGGTCTGCCACCAGTTGTCGTGAAACGGCCGTCCGAACGCCTCGAGCCCGAACATCACCCCTTCCGGGTTCAAAGGCTCGCCCACCGAGGCCGAAAAGCGCAAGCGCGAGAAATCGTAGCCCTTGGCGGCTTCGGCGCCGAGCTTCATCATCATGCGGATGGCGGTGGGTGCCGTGTACCACACCGTGACTTTTTCGTCCTGCAAGATCCGGTACCAGAGCTGGGCGTCGAATTCGGCCTCGACCACGAGGTTGGTCACCCCGTGCACCAAGGGCGCGATCACCCCGTAGCTCGTCCCCGTGACCCAGCCGGGATCGGCGGTGCACCAGAAGATGTCCTCCTCGTGCAGATCGAGCGCGTAAAGGCCGGTCACGTAATGGGTGAGCACGGCAGCGTGGACGTGCATGGCGCCCTTGGGCCGACCGGTCGTCCCGCTCGTGAAGTGCAACAGCGCGAGATCCTCGGGATCGGTGGGCGGAACCGCGAAGGCGCCCTCGCCGCGCGCCGAGAACTCCGACCAGCCGATGGTCCCGGGCGGGCGTTCGCGCGTTTCGCCCCGCTCGACGAGGATCACCAGACGCAGGCTCGGAAGTTGCGCGCGGATCGCCTCCACGCGCCGTCGGTAGAGCTCGGGGGTGGTGACGAGAACCGCACCCTCCCCCATCCGGATCCGGGTCGCGATCGGCTCCGGCCCGAAGGCGGAGAACAGAGGCGAGACCACGCATTTGGCGGAAAGCGACCCGAGCATGGCGACGTAGAGCTCGGGAACGCGGCCCAGGAGCAGGAAGACGCGCTCGCCTTCCGTCACCGCGTGCGCGCGCAGGGCCGAAGCGAAGCGCAGCGCCTCGGCCGAGAGCTCGGCGTAAGAGAGCTCGCGGCGGCTTCCGTCCTTGCCGATCCAGCGCAACGCGGTCTTGGACGCGCGCGCACCGTGCGCGTGGCGGTGGACCGCTTCGAAGGCGATGTTGAGCCCGCCTCCCGGCAGCCCCGTGAGCCCGGCACGAGCCGCTTCCCAGGAGAAAGCGGCCCGCGTCGCCTCGTAATCGAGAAGATGCGGACGAACCGGAAGCTCTTCGGGCCGCTTGCGGATCCGCGGCCAGCTCTCGAGGACCGTTCGCTCGCGCAGGCTCGTCACCCCCGACCTCCCCTTTCCCGAACCCGAGCCTCGTGGATAGAGTGCCGTGCCGGGCGGCACAAGCGGTGCGCGGCCGCCGGCCGGGGCGGCGTGCCGAGGGGGGATCGATGCAAGTCCGCGACGTCATGACGACCAAGGTGATCACGGTGCGACCCGAAACGCCCGTGACCGAGATCGCGCGCCTTCTGGTCGAACACCGCATCAGCGGCGTGCCGGTCGTCGACGAGGAGAACCGGGTCATCGGCATCGTGAGCGAGGGCGATCTCTTGCGGCGCCTGGAAGACACCGACGACGGGCGGCGACGGAGCTGGTGGCTCGAGCTCCTCGCGAGCCCCGAGCGGCGCGCCGAAGACTACATCCGCGCGCACGGGGCGACGGCGCGCGACATCATGACCGAGGAGGTCGTGGTCATCGACGAGGAGGCGACGCTCGGCGAGGCGGCGCGCCTTCTCGAAGAAAAGCACATCAAACGTCTGCCGGTGGTGCGCGAGGGCAAGCTCGTGGGCCTGGTGAGCCGGGCGGATCTCTTGCGCGCCCTCGCGCTCGCCCCCCCGCGCGCGGCCAAGCTCGACGACCGGGCGATCCGCGAGAGGCTCATGGCCGAGCTCGATCGCGCCGGGCTCGGCTATCAGCCCTACGTGAACATCGTGGTGAGCGACGGCGTCGTCCATCTGTGGGGCTTCGTGGGCTCGGCGAAGGAGGCGGAAGCCCTCGTGCTCGCGGCGCGCAACGTCGAAGGCGTGGTCTCGGTCGACAGTCATCTCGCGGTCCGCCCCGCCTTGGGCGCGGTCTGAGGCCGCCTCGTCCCGTTCGCGCGGCGCGCGCGGCCGGCCGCCGTGTCGGACGCGGTCGCCGCGGCGGGACCGGTGCGATCGCGATTGACGGCGAGGCGCGTCTGGTCCATCGCTCGCCATCGCATCCGGCAGCGGTCCCGCGGCCCGGCCGCTGTCCCACCCCTCGAGCGTAAGGAGACGGCCCGATGCGGACGGCCCTGGCTGTCGTCGCGGTTTCGGCGAGCATCCTCGCCGCCGAACTCGCGCCCGCGCGCGCGGCGGGCGAAGTGCGCATCTACAACTGGTCGGATTACATCGACCCCGCGCTTCTCGACGAGTTCACCCGGCGAACCGGGATCAAAGTCGTCTACGACACCTACGACAACAACGAGATCCTGGAGACCAAGCTCCTCGCCGGCAAGACGGGCTACGACATCGTCGTGCCCACCGCCACTTTCCTCGCCCGGCAGATCCAGGCCGGCGTCTTCCGTCCGCTCGACAAGAGCAAGTTGCCCAACTGGAAATATCTCGACGAGGATCTGCACGCGCGCGTCGCCAAGTTCGATCCCGGCAACCGCCACGCCTTCGTCTACATGTGGGGTACTTCCGGCATCGCCTACAACGTCGAGAAGGTCAAGCGGGCGCTCGGTACCGACCGGATCGATTCTTGGGACTATCTGTTCGATCCCAAGCACACGAGCAAGCTCAAGAATTGCGGCATCTACATGCTCGACGCCCCGGACGACGTCTTCGCCACGGTGCTGCGTTGGCTCGGCGAGGATCCCGACGCCAAGGAACCCAAGGTGCTCGAGAAGGCGGCCGAGGCGTTGAAGAAGGTCCGCCCCCACATCCGCAAGTTCCACAGCTCCGAGACGATCAACGCGATGGCCGGCGGCGACATCTGCATCGCCATGATGTATTCCGGCGACGCCGGCATCGCCCGGCAGCGCGCGCAAGAGGCCAAGCGCAAGCAAGAGATCCGCTACGTGATCCCGAAAGAAGGCGCGCTCATGTGGTTCGACATGATGGCGATGCCCAAAGACGCGCCCAATCCGGACAACGCTCACGCCTTCATGAACTTCATCATGGAACCCGAGGTCATCGCCAAGGCCTCGAATTTCGTCACCTATCCCAACGGCAACCGCGAAGGCATGAAGCTGGTCGACCCCGAGGTCAAGGCCGATCCCAATCTGTTCCCGACCGAGGAGATGAAGGCGAAGCTGTTCGTGATCACCCCCCACGACCAGCGCACGCAGCGCGCGCTCACGCGCCTGTGGACCGAGGTGCTCAAGGGTCGCTGAGGCGTGGCCAACGCCGCCCCGGTCCGCGAACGCGGCCCGCGCATCGAGCCCTGGCAGGATCCGGACGCCGTCCCCTTCGTCCGGATCCAGGGGGTGACCAAGACCTTCGGCGCGGTCTACGCGGTCGACAACGTCACCCTCGACATCTACAAAGGCGAATTCTTCGCCCTTCTCGGTCCCTCGGGCTGCGGCAAGAGCACGCTGTTGCGCATCATCGCCGGGCTCGAACGGCCGACCGCGGGGCGGGTGATCATCGACGGTCAAGACATGACCGACGTGCCGCCCTGGCGGCGGCCGGTGAACATGATGTTCCAGTCCTATGCGCTCTTCCCGCACCTCACGGTGCGCAAGAACATCGCCTTCGGGCTCGAGCAGGAGCGCCTGCCGCGCGCGGAGATCGCCGAGCGCGTCGCGGAAGTCATCCGCTTGGTCCGCCTCGAGGGCCTCGAGGACCGCAAACCCGATCAGCTCTCGGGCGGACAGAAGCAGCGCGTGGCGCTCGCCCGCGCGCTCGTCAAGCGCCCGAAGGTGCTGCTCCTCGACGAGCCCTTGGGCGCGCTCGACAAGCGCCTGCGCGATCAGACCCAGCTCGAGCTCGTCAACATCCAGGATCGGCTCGGCCTCACCTTCGTCATCGTCACTCACGACCAAGAAGAAGCGATGACCGTGGGCTCGCGCATGGCCATCATGCGCGACGGCCAGATCGCGCAAGTCGGAACGCCGAGCGAGATCTACGAATACCCGGCCTCGCGCTTCGTCGCCGAGTTCGTGGGCGAGGTCAACCTGATCGAGGCGCGGTTCGCGCGCGTCGAGGGCTCGATGATGTGGCTGCGGGCGCCGCGTCTGGGCTGCGAGATCGTCACCGACCGCCCCGTCCCCGCTCTTCCGGGCGAGCCGCTGTGGGTCGCCGTGCGCCCGGAGAAGATGACGATCTCCAAAGAGCCCCCGGCCGAGACCGGCTACAACGCGATCGAAGGCGAAGTCCACGACATCGAATACCTGGGCGACGTCTCCGTCTATCACGTCCGTCTCGAGGACGGTCAATTCCTGCGCGCCACCGAGGCCAACAAGCTGCGCCTGATCGAGCGTCCGATCAGCTGGGACGACCGCGTGTGGCTCTCTTGGGGGCCGGACGCGAGCGTGGTGTTGCGGGAATGAGAGAACCCGCCGAGGGGCGACGTCCGAGCCTCGGCCGCGTCCTGCTCGTCGCCCTGCCCTTCGCTTGGCTGGCCGCCTTTTTCTTGTTTCCCTTTTCGATCGTGCTCGTGCTGTCGTTCAGCGAGCCGGTGCTCGGCCAGCCGCCGTTCCAGCCGGTCCTCGAATGGCTCGACGAAGCGGGCGAGCTCTATCTGATCGTCCGCTTGCGGGTCCAGAATTATCTCACCCTTCTCGCCGACGGCCTGTATCTGGCCGCTTTCGCGAGCTCGCTGCGGATCGCGGCCACCGCGACCGTCCTCGCGCTTCTCGTCGGCTTTCCGATCGCCCTCGGCATGGCGCGCTCTCCGCCGCGCATCCGCCCCTTCCTGTTGCTCGCGGTCATGTTGCCCTTTTGGACTTCGTTTCTCATCCGCGTCTACGCCTGGATGGGGATCCTCAAGGACGACGGCCTTTTGAACGCGCTTCTGCTCGCTCTGGGTCTGATCGAGGAGCCGCTTCGGATCCTCAACACCGATGCCGCGATCCTGATCGGGATCGTGTATTCGTACTTGCCCTTCATGATCCTTCCGATCTTCGCCAACCTCGAACGCCACGATCCCGCCTTGCTCGAAGCCGCGGTCGATCTCGGCTGTCGGCCGTTCAGGGCGTTCTGGCGGATCACCGTGCCGCTCGCCCGGCCCGGCATCCTCGCCGGATGCTTCCTCGTCTTCATCCCCGCGGTCGGGGAGTTCGTGATCCCCGATCTTCTGGGCGGCGCGGACACGCTCATGATCGGGCGTACGCTGTGGCTCGAATTCTTCGTCAACCGCGACTGGCCGCTCGCCTCGGCGGTAGCGATCGCGATGCTCCTCGTGCTCGTCGTGCCGATCGTCTTGTTCCAGCGCCTGCAGACGCTTCTGCGCTTGCCTTGAGGTCCATGCGCCGCGGTCTCGGCCTTTTCGATCTTTCCGCCCTCACTTTGGGCTTCGCCTTTCTCTATCTCCCTATCGTCATCCTCGTCGTCTGGTCGTTCAACGCCTCCAAGCTCGTCACCGTCTGGGGCGGTTTCTCCTTGCGCTGGTATGCCGCCGTCGTCGCCAACGAGCAGCTCCTCGATGCGGCCTGGGTGAGCCTGCGCATCGCCTTCCTCACCGCCACCCTCGCCCTCGTGCTGGGGACCATGGCCGGGATCGTGCTCGTCCGCATCCAGCGCTTCCCGGGCAAGGCGCTCTTCACCGGCATGGTCCTCGCCCCGCTCGTCATGCCCGAGGTCATCACCGGGCTGTCGCTGTTGCTGTTGTTCGTGACCCTCGACGTCCCGCGCGGCTTCTGGACGGTGACGATCGCGCACACCACCTTCGCCACCTGCTACGTCGCGGTGGTCGTGCAGGCGCGGCTTCTGACCTTCGACCGCTCGCTCGAAGAAGCGGCGATGGACCTCGGAGCGCCGCCCTTGCGCACCTTCCGGCTCGTCACCTTGCCCCTGATCGCGCCCTCCCTCGCCGGCGGCTGGCTCCTCGCCTTCGCCCTGTCCCTCGACGATCTCGTGATCGCGAGCTTCACCACCGGTCCGGGGGCGACCACCTTGCCCATGCGCATCTACAGCCAGGCGCGGCTCGGCGTGACCCCCGAGATCAACGCCGTGTGCACGATCCTCGTCGGGCTGGTGACCGTGGTCGTCCTCGTCTTGAGCGCGATCCAGAAGCGCCGGCTCGCCCGCGCGGCCGCGCGCCCGGGCTGAAGCGCCTCCGCGGGCGAGGGGCGCGGGGGCGGCCCCGCGCCCTTTTTGCCCTCAGGCCAAGACGATCGTGCCGTTGGCCACCAGGCTGGCGACGTCCAACCCGATCTCGCCGCGGATCACCGCGACCGGGGCGAAGCCGTCGCCCCCGCCGTCGGGATCGAGTCCGACCACGACCTCCCGGCCCGAGCCGGAAAGCTGCACGAAGCCGCGTGCATCGCCCGAATATCCGGTCACGAGCTCGGAAAGATCCAACACGTCGCCCTCGCGCACGCGGAAGTCGCGGATCGTGTCGATCCCGCCCGCGCGCGTGTCGATGACGAAGCGATCCGCCCCTCGCCCGCCGACGAGCGTATCCGCCCCCGGCCCGCCCAGGAGCACGTCGTCGCCTTCCCGCCCGTCGAGGAGATTGGCGCCGGCGTTGCCTTCGAGCCGGTCCGCCGCGCGCGAGCCGACGGCGGAAAGCGGCGCCGAGCCGAGAAGGCGCAGCACCTCGACCTCCACCGGTACGGCGAAGCTCGTGCTCGCCTCGACCACGTCCACCCCTTCCCCCGGACGCTCGATCACGCGATCGCCCGGATCGTCGACCGCGAACAGGTCGTTCCCCGCTCCCCCGATCAGGCGATCGGCGCCGGTTCCCCCGTCCAGCCGATCGTCGCCCTCGCCACCGTCGAGAAGATCGTCGCCGGCGTTGCCGCCGAGGACGTCGTCGCCCGCGAAGCCGAAGAGCCGATCGGCGGCCGAGCCGCCGTTGAGGACGTCGTCGCCGCCGAAGAGCGTGTCGCGAAAGGCGCCGCGCCGGTCGCGATCGAGGAAGCGGAAGAAGTCCTGAGCGGGCACCTCGAGCTCGCCGAGCGTGTACAGGAGCGCACCGCGCTTACGCTCGGCGATAGCGGTGACCGTGCCGGCGACGAAGTCGCCGCGCGCGTTCTGCACGAAGCCGGTACCCTCGACGGCGAAAACCGAAGCGCCCCGCGCGAGAAGGACCTCGTCGGGAGAAACGTTCGCGAGGTTCGCCTTGCGCAGCGAGGCGAAGGGTTCGCGCGCGTTGTCGAACGCCCCGCTCACCACGTCGAGCCTGGCCATGGTCGGTTCTCCTCCGTTCTCTGTCGTTGTCGTGCGCGCAGCCGCGCGCCCGGAGCGCAGGTGCGGCTCACTCGCGCACCACGAGCTTCACCTTCTCGCCCGGCCGGATCGGCCGCCGCGCGGTATCGTTGAGGACCGCGAACCATTCGGCGGCATCGGGGATCGCCATGCGCGCGATCAGGCTCGCCTCGGTCTCGCCCGGCTGCACCTGGTGGATGCGGATGCGATAGGGCCGCGCCTCCGCCCGCTCGCGCGCATCGAGCCGCCTCAGGCTGCGCACGGTGGCCTCGTAGTCGAGCAGATCCGAAGAGGAGAGCCCGCCCGTGCGCAGCAGCACGAAGCGGTAGAACTGCCGCGGGCGGCCGCTCTCCACCGCAGCGAAGACCGCCGCCGCCGGCTGGTTGCGGAAGTTGACCCGCCCGAGCCCGAGCGCGCCTTCGCGTCCGTCTTCGGTCGCGATCCGCCGCAGCCGCTCGAGCCGTTGGCGGGCGATCCACTCCTCTTGCAGATAGCGGAGAGGATCGCTCGTGCGCTCGGCGGTGGCGAGGTCGAACTGCAAGAACCGCCCGCCCGAGGCGCGCCCGATCACCGCCTGCGGCCGGTTGATCAGGGTGAACCCGGGCGGGGCCTCGAAGCGGAAGTCGAGTTCGGGATGCAGAAAGCGCGTGCCGCGGACGAAGCCCTGCGCCGGGCTGTCGCCGAAGACGAGCCCGTCGATCGCCGCCAAGAAACGGTCGCGGTTGCGCAGCCCCGCCTGCCTGCCGGCGGCCGCGGCCGCCGCCTCGCGGATCCGCTCGCGGGTGCGCGGATGGCTCCGCAGCCAATCCGGGATCTCGTCCTTGCGCCCTTCGAGCTTCGCCTTGAGCCGACTTTCCGCCTCGAGCGCGTCGAGAAAGCTCGCCATCGCCATGGGATCGTAGCCGGCGCGGGCGAGATAGCGCACCCCCAGCCGGTCCGCCTCGAGCTCCTGTTCGCGCGAGAAGCCTTGGACATAGGCCGTGGCGAGGGTGCCGCCCAGGGCCTGGCCGAGCTGCGCGCCGGCTTCGCCCGCCAAGATCCCGCCCGCGATCGTCGCCGCGATCGCGCCCAGCTGCCCGAGCATGGCGCGATCGTAGCGCTGGGCGGTGTGGCGGGCGGTGACGTGCCCGATTTCGTGGCCGAGCACGCCCGCGAGCTCGGCCTCGTCGTCGGCGAGCGCGAGAAGCCCGCGGGTGACGTAGACGTAGCCTCCCGGCAGAGCGAAGGCGTTGACGAGATCGCTGTCCAAGAGCGTAAAAGTGAAGCGTTGGTCGGCGAGCTCGGAGACCGCTTTCACCTTCTCCCCGATTTCTTGTACATAGGCGCGTGCCCGCGGTTCCTTGGCTTCGCCGCCGAACTCGGCGAGCACGCGCGGATGTTGCTCGCGCCCGATCCTGAGCTCGTCTTGCGGGGTCATGGTGGTGTACTGGAGCTCGCCCGTGGCCGGATTGCGCACGGGCGTGCAGCCCGTGGCGAGAAGACACGCGCAAAAGGCGAGCGGGACGATCCCGGTGCGCATCACTCCAGTACCTCGACCGAAAGCGGATCCTCGGTCTCGATTGTGGGCCCGCGCGTCGCGAAGAGCCAGCCGCGCACGCGCAGCCGCTTGCCCTCGAGCCGCTCGGGGGCGAGCCCGGCGCGCCGGAAGGCGGGCGCGGCCCGCTCGGGGATGCGCAGCGCGAGATCGCTTCTCCGATCGGGTCCGAGATCGAGATAGAAGAAGAGCGCACCGCGCCCGATCCGGTGCACTTCGCCCACCGCGACCACGAACCGGATCGGCTCGGGGGCGATCCCGCGCGCGTCTTGCTCGGCGAGCGCCGGCTCCGCCCACAGACCGCGGCGCGCCTTCCGCGCCCGCTCCTCGGCCGCCAGCAGAAGCCGACCCGCGGGCGCGGGCAGACCGTCGGCCCAGGCCCAGGCGAGCCCCTCTTCGACGAAGAGCTCCGCGACGAGCCGGCCGTCTGCGGTGCGCGCGAGGGCTTCGAGCCGACCGTAGCGGTCCTCGGCCAGGATCTCGAACCGCAGGCCCTGCGCCGCGAGCTCTGCGAGCCGAGCTTTCGTCCGGAGCGCGCGCGACAGGTCCGCCGGAGCCGGCGAGAGATCGCCCGGGACGACGTAGCCGAGGAGTCTGGCGATGCGTCCGTCTCCGAAGCGCAGCCGATCGGGGCCTTCGACTTCCGCCACCGCCGCATCGATCGGTGCGGCCCGCGCCGGTCGCCTTCCGCGAGCGAGCGCGGCGAGCGCGGAGGCCGCGAGCGCGGCCGAAAAACCCCGCCGCGAGCGGGCCGCCCTGGCGCTCATCCTCCCCGCCCCCTATAGTAGCGCTCGAAGCGCCCGTAGCTCAGCAGGATAGAGCACGGGATTCCTAATCCCGGGGTCACAGGTTCGAGTCCTGTCGGGCGCACCAAGGCGCGATTCGTTTCCTCGGGCGGCGGAAGGCGTCGATTTCCGAAGAGCCGCGCGACCGGCGCGCGAGCCCGAGCCGCGCCCCGCTTCGGCCGCCGAGGCGAAAGGCGCAGTCGCGGATGGGCCCGCGAAAGCGCCCGGCGCGCCAGCGCTCGTTCATGGACACACCATGCTGCGCTCTTTTCCGTCGCGCAACCGCTGCGAGAACGGGGGCCGCGCGACCGAGGAGAACCCGGTGTCCGACCCCCAGCTCGAGCTCTTCGGCCCCCCGCCCGAGCCCCCGCCGGGGCGGCCGGATCCCCTCTTCCTCGACGCGGTGCGGCGCGAGCTCGCCGGCATGCTCGACTGTTGGCGGGCCCTCGAGCGGCTGCCCGAAGACGGCCGCACCAAGGCG
The DNA here is from genome assembly GCA_025062095.1 of Geminicoccaceae bacterium. Lineage (GTDB taxonomy): Bacteria > Pseudomonadota > Alphaproteobacteria > Geminicoccales > Geminicoccaceae > JANXAZ01. The sequence continues at coordinate 25,852 of JANXAZ010000027.1, read as the reverse complement.
ACCGTCGCCGAGCTGCGCTTCCACGCGCTCGCCCGCTGGCTGCCCGAAGAGGAAGCGCGCCTTTTGACCGCGGCCTTCGATGCCGAGCTCGACCGGCTCTACGCCCTGGAAGGCCGGGACGGACCCGGCGATTGAGGCGCCCTGAGCGGCATCGGCTTCCCCCGCTTCCGGCCGCGTGCTAGCCCCGAGCCGGAGGGGACGGGGGTCGGGTGTACGAGGCCTTTTTCTACCGCGAGGGCGAGCTCTTCTGCGAGGAGATCGCGCTTTCCGAGCTCGCCCGTCGGTTCGGTACACCGCTTTACGTCTATTCGGCGAACGCGATCCGCGACCGCTGGCACGCGCTCCGCGCCGCCTTCGCCCCCGACCCCCCGCTCTTCTGCTACGCCGTCAAGGCCAATCACAACCTCGCCGTGATCCGCACGCTCGCGCTCTTGGGAGCGGGTGCGGACGTGGTCTCCGGAGGCGAGCTCGCGCGCGCGCGCGCGGCCGGCGTTCCGGCCCGCAAGATCGTCTTCGCCGGGGTGGGCAAGACCGATGCCGAGATCCGCCGCGCCCTCGAGGAAGACATCCTCCAGTTCAACGTCGAAAGCGAAAGCGAGCTCGAGCGCATCGCGGCGATCGCGCGCGCCCTCGGTCGCAGGGCGCCCATCGCCCTGCGCGTCAACCCCGACGTCGCCGCCGCCACCCACGACAAGATCGCCACCGGGCGCCGGGGCGACAAGTTCGGCGTCCCGATCGAGGACGCCCCGGCGCTTTACGAGAAAGCCGCGCGCCTTCCCGGTCTCGAGCCGGTGGGCGTGCATCTGCACGTGGGCTCGCAGATCTTCGAGCTTTCCACCTTCGAGCGAGCCTATGCCCGCGCGATCGCGCTCGCGCGGGCTCTGCGCGGGCGCGGGATCGCGATCCGAAGGCTCGATCTCGGCGGCGGCTTCGGCGTGCCTTACGACGGCGAGCCGCCGTTCGACGTCGCCGGCTTGGCCGCCCTCGTCCGTCGGCTCGTCGCCGGTCTCGATGTCGAGCTCGTCTTCGAACCCGGGCGGTTCCTGGTGGCCGAGGCCGGGGTGCTCGTGAGCGCGGTCGTCGAGCTCAAGGAGACGCGCGAGCGGCGCTTCCTGGTTCTCGATGCGGGGATGAACGCGCTGTTGCGTCCCGCGCTCTACGGCGCGCGGCACGCGCTCCTGCCGGTGCGCGCCCCCGCTCCGCACGAGACACTCCTCGTGACCGACGTGGTGGGTCCGATTTGCGAATCGTCCGATCGGTTCGGTCGCGACTATGCGTTGCCGCGTCTGCGTCCGGGCGATCTCGTGGCCTTCCGCACCGCCGGTGCCTATGGCATGGTGATGGCGTCGGACTACAATTCTCGGCCATCGCCGGCCGAGGTGTTGATCGACGGCCGGAAGGCGGCCCTCGTCCGAGCGCGGCGCGAGCCCGAGGAGCAGATGGCGCAAGAGCGGATCCCGGAATGGCTCGAGCGGTCGGTGCGGGCGACAGGATGCGGGAGCGGAGCATGAGCGAGGATCCCAGGACCCGGCCCGGCTTTCGCCTGCGCCTGACGCTCGCCCGGCTGGTCCTGACGATCGAGCGGAGCTGGCCGGCGCTGTGGCCGGCGGTGGCGGTCGCGGGCCTGTTCCTCGCGCTCGCCCTTCTGGACCTCTGGCACCGCGTGCCCGTGGCCCTGCACTGGGCCGGGCTGGTCTCGTTCGCGGTCTCGTTCGCGCTCGCGGTGGGTTACGGTGTGCGCAGGCTGCGCCTTCCGGGCCGCGAAGAGGCGCTCGCCCGCCTCGAAGGGGACAGCCGCATCCCCCACCGTGCCCTGCGCGCGCTCGAGGATCGCCTACCGGAGGAGATCGCCGATCCGCAGACGCGGCTTTTGTGGGAGATCCACCGGGCGCGGCTCGCCCGGCTCGTCGAGCGGTTGCGGCTCCATCCGCCGCGCTCGGCGCTGCCCGAGCGCGATCCCTGGGCGCTGCGCGCGGCGCTTCTCCTGCTCCTCGTGGTCGCCCTCGTCGATGCCCGCGGCGAATACGGCGCCCGCATCCTCGCCGCTTTCTCGCCGGCCGCGGCCGAGCGCGTCCCGCCCCCGCCGGTCGCCGCCGGGCTGTGGATCACCCCGCCGGCCTACACGCGCAAACCGCCCCTGGGAGCCGAGCAGACCGCCCGCGAGGAGCGGCTCGTCGTGCCCGCGGGCAGCGAGGTCCTGGGCCAGCTGCACCATCTGCCCCCGGGCAGCGAGGCGCGCGCGGCCGCGCTCGTCCTGCCCGGCGGCGAGAGCCTGGCCTTCGCCGATCTCGGCGGAGGCAGCGCCGAGGCGCGCGGCAAGATCGGAAGTTCCGGGCGGCTTTCGATCCTCGCTCCCGACGGGCGCGAGATCCGGAGCTGGACCGTCGAGGCGATCCCCGATCGCGCGCCGTCCGTGGCCTTCGTCGAGGAGCCGAAGGTCACCCACCGCGGGGTGCTCCGCATCGGCTTCGAGGCCGAGGACGATTACGGGGTGAGCGAGGTCGCGCTCGAGCTCGCCACCGCGACGCTGCTCGAGGAAAAAGAGCGGCTGCCGCTCGCCAAGCTCCAGCCGCGGCCGGGCAAGCACGCCTCCGCCGCCTACAGCGACCTCCTCGCCCATCCCTTCGCCGGGCTCGAGGTCGAGATGCGCCTGCTCGCCACCGATTCCCTCGGCCAGGAGGGCCGCAGCGGCCCCTTGCGCCTCGTCCTGCCCGAGCGGCGGTTCCGCAACCCGCTCGCGCGCGCGGTGATCGAGCAGCGCAAGGCTCTCGTCGCCCGGCCCGAGCTGCGCGAACAGGTGGCGGGGCGGCTGGCCGGGCTGGCCGAGACCGAGGCCGCACTCGCCCACGGTGCCGTCGTGCCCCTGAGCCTGCGGGTGGCGGCGTTGCGCACCCGCGACGCCGAGACGCGCGAGCGGCGGCGGGCGGTGATCGATCTTCTGTGGGAGATCGCGCTCTACATCGAGGACGGCGCGCTCTCGCAAGCCGAACGCGAGCTGCGCGCGCTCCAAGAGCGGCTCGAGCGGGCCCTCGCCGAGCCGACGAGCGACGCCGAGCTGGAGCGGCTCCTGGCCGAGCTGCAAGACGCGCTCGACCGCTTCCTCGAGGAGCTCGCGCGCCAGGCCCTCGCCGAGATGCAGGATCCCGCCGCGCAGCAGCAACCGATGCAGCCGCTGGATCCCTCGCGGCTGGTCGATCGGCAGGATCTGCAGCGCATGCTCGATCGCGCGCGCGAGCTCATGCGCGCGGGCCAGCGCGAAGCCGCCCGACAGATGCTCCAGCAGCTGCGCGAGATGCTCGAGAACCTGCAGGTCGCGCGCGGCCAACAGCGGCCCTCCGCGGAGCAGAAGATGCTCTCGGACCTGCAGAAGATGATCGAGCTGCAGCGCGATCTCCTCGATCGCAGCCACCGCATGCAGCAAGGGATGACCGGCGAAGGCGAGCAGGGCCAGCGCGAGACGCAGGGCCGACAGGGGCAACAGAACCGCCAGGGCCAGCGCGCGCAACGCCAGCCCGGCCAGCGCGGCCAACCCGGCCAGCGCGGGCCGATGGGCCAGGGCCAGCCGATGCAGGGCGGCGAGGCCGAGAACGCCCTTCCCGACTCCCCGGGTCGGGCGGCGGCCGAGCAGGAAGGGCTCAGGCGGGCCCTGGGCGAACTCATGCGCCGGATGGGCGAGCGCGGGATGGCCATCCCGCGCGAGCTCGGCCAGGCGGAGATGGAGATGCGCGCGGCGCGCGACGCGCTCGGCGAGGGCGACCCCGGCCGCGCGGTGCCCAACCAGGCCCAGGCTCTCGATCTCTTGCAGCAGGGCGGCCAGGCGATGCTCGAGCAGATGCAGCAGCAGCTGGGCCGCGACCAGGGACCGGGCCCCGGCCGCGAGCCCCTGGCCGAGGGTCGGCGCGGCCGCGATCCGCTGGGGCGCTCGCAGTTCAACGACGGGGGTTGGGACACCCGCGGCGAGCTCGTGCCCGAGGAGGCCGATCTCGGCCGGGCGCGGGAGGTGCTCGAAGAGCTCTACCGTCGCTCGAGCGAGCGCCACCGCCCGCCGCTCGAACTCGACTATTACAAGCGCCTGCTCGATCGCTTCTGAGCGCGGGCGCGACCGCCTCGCCGCGTGGCGCGTCTTCTCGCGATCCGCGAGCATCCCTCGCCCAACCGCGATGCGCGCCCGGCGGGGGCGGCGATCGATACGATCGTTCTCCATTACACGGGGATGGCGAGCGCCGCGGCGGCGCTCGCCCGCCTGTGCGATCCGGCGGCCGCGGTGAGCGCGCATTATCTCGTCGACGAGGCGGGAAACGTCGTCCGTCTGGTGCCCGAGGAATCGCGCGCCTGGCACGCGGGGCGGAGCTTCTGGGCGGGGGCGGAACGGCTCAACGACCGCTCGATCGGCATCGAGCTCGTCAATCCCGGCCACGCCCACGGCCTGCGCCCCTTCCCCGAGCCCCAGATCGCCGCGCTCCTCGATCTGTTGGCGGCGCTTCTCGCCCGCTTCCCGATCCCGCCGGCGCGGGTCCTCGGCCACAGCGACGTGGCTCCCGAGCGCAAGCTCGACCCGGGCGAGCGCTTCCCCTGGCCCCGGCTCGCGCGCGCGGGCCTCGCGATCTGGCCGGAGAGAGCCCGTGCCCGCCCGCCCGATGCGCGCGAAGCCGATCGGCTCCTCGCCGCCATCGGCTACCGGCTCCCCGTGCAGGCGCGCGAGCGGGCGACGGTGCTCGCCGCCTTCCAGCGCCGCTTCAGGCCCTGGCGGGTGGACGGCCGGCTCGACGCCGAGACGATGGGGCGGCTCGAGGCGGTGGCCGCCTTGTGCGCCGGGTGAGAAGAGGCCATCTGTCGAGGGGCGGCGCGAGACGATCGGATGGCCGCTTCCGGGCTTCGGCTCGGGGGAGGAAAGTCCGGGCTCCACGGGAACACGGTGCCGGGTAACGCCCGGCGGGGGCGACCCCAGGGACAGTGCCACAGAGAACAGACCGCCCGCCGGGACGGGCGACCGTCTGCGGGTGAGGGTGAAACGGTGCGGTAAGAGCGCACCGCGCCGCCGGCAACGGCGGTGGCACGGCAAACCCCACCGGGAGCAAGACCGAGTAGGAGCGACAGCGCCGACACGCGCGGCGCGCGGCGGGTTCCCGGCCGGTCGCTCGGGTGGGTCGCGCGAGGCGCCCGGCGACGGGCGTCCCAGAGGAATGGCCATCGCCCGGGTCTCCGACCCGGGGCACAGAACCCGGCTTACAGACCGTCTCGCGCCGCCGCGCGCTTCCGCCGAGGTTTCTTCCGCTTTTTTATCCCGCTGTTTTCCCGCATTTGTCCACAGAATTGTTCGACCGAGGAATATTCGAGCGTCGCCAAGCACTTGCGGCCGGGGCCGCGAGTGTCTTGACCGGGCGGGGAGGCTTCGGTAGCGTTATTGAAAACAGGCAGGCCCGCTACTTTCTCCCTTGCCCGGAAAGTAATCGGGCCGCGTGCACGACGAATTTCGAAGTCTCGAGGTCGGTGTGGCACAGCCCCGGACGCTCGCCCCCTGCTCGCGTGCGCGCGAGCGCGCATCGGACCGCTTGACCCGCGCGCCGCGGGCGGCGATCGTGTTTCAAGCGAATTTGATCGGTGATATTCATCCATTGCGCGAGAACGGCCGCGACCCGTGGCGCGACCGGAGGCGCAAAGCGCCGGCGCCGCGCCTTGCGGCCGTCCGCGCGGGCCCGGGACGCCTCGCCGTTCGCGACCACCGCTCGGAGGAGTTCTGAGGCTGTGGACGAGGACTTTTCCACAGCGAGCCGACACGAACCGGTCCTGCTCGCCGAGGCGGTCGCCGCGCTCGCGCCGAAAGAAAGCGGCACCTATGTCGATGCCACATTCGGTGGCGGAGGTTACGCTCGCGCGCTCCTGGCGCGGCCGATCGGGCGTCTGTTCGCCATCGATCGCGATCCCGCGGCGATCGCCCGCGCCCGGGCCCTGGCCGCCGTCGATCCCCGGCTGGTGCCGATCGAAGGCCGCTTCGGCGACATCGTCGCGCTGTTGGGCGCCCGCGGTGTGGCACGGGTGGACGGGATCGTGGCCGATCTCGGGCTCTCCTCCGACCAGCTCGAGGATCCCGAGCGCGGCTTCTCCTTCCGCGCCGACGGCCCTCTCGACATGCGCATGGACCGCTCGGGTCCCACCGCCGCCGAGCTCCTCGCCCGGCTCGACGAAAAAGCGCTCGCCGAGATCTTCGCCCGCTACGGCGACGAGCCCGACGCCCGGCGGATCGCGCGGGCGGTCGTGCGCGCGCGCGAGCGCGCGCCTCTGACCCGCACGAGCCAGCTCCGAGAGCTCGTCGTCGCGGTCAAAGGCGGGCGCACCAAGCGCATCGATCCCGCCACCCGCGTCTTCCAGGCGCTGCGGATCGCGGTCAACGACGAGTTCGGCGAACTCGAGCGGCTCCTCGCCGGTGCGGTGGAGCTGCTCGTCCCGGGCGGGCGCCTGGTGATCGTGTCCTTCCATTCGGGCGAGGACCGCATCGTCAAGCACTGGGTGGAAACCGACGGCGGGCGACTGCGGCCGCGCTCGCGCCACGCCCCGCCGCCGCCGCAAACCTTCGCACCGCGGCTCGTGTGGCTCGCCAGAGGGGTGGTGCGGCCCTCGCCGGACGAGCTCGCGCGCAACCCCCGTGCGCGGTCGGCGCGGCTGCGCGCGGCCGTGCGCACGGACGCGCCGGCCGAGGGCGAAACCGAAGAGAACGTGCGCCTGCGGAGGGCGGCATGAGCGCGGCACCGGCGATCCTCTTGGGCACGCTCGCCCTCGCCACCGCCGCCGCGGTGTTCCAGCTCAAGCACGCGGTGCGCGAGCGCGAGCGCGAGCTCGCCCTGACCCGTCAGGCGATCGCCGAGGAGCGCGCGCGCATCCGCACCTTGCGGGCGGACATCGCCTGGCTCGCCCGGGTCGAGCGGATCGGCGCGCACGCCCGTGAGCTCGGGCTCGAGCCGATGCGCACCGAACGCATGATCCGCATCGGGGATCTGCCCGATGCGCTGCAGCTCGAGCTCGCCGGGCGTACGCTTCTCGTCGAGCTGCAGGACGGGGTCGCGATCGAGCTGCGCTTCAAACCCCTTCCCGCCCCGCCGAGCCTCGGGAGCCCGCGACCGTGACCACCGGGGGTCTCGATCCCTCCTTCGCCCCCGAGGATCCCGCCCTGCGGCGCGGCCGGATGCGCATCGGGCTGGTGAGCGCGCTCTTCGCGCTCCTGTTCGGCGCCGTCGCCTTCCGACTCTTGCACCTCGCCCCCGAGGAGCGCGAGCTCGCGGCGGCCGCCGTCTCGTCCCCGGAACCGGAGCGCCGTCGCCCCGATCTCCTCGACCGCCGCGGCGCTCTGCTCGCGACCGACATCCTCGTGCCCTCGCTCGCCGCCGATCCGCTCCTCGTCACCGATCCCAAGCGCACCGCCGAGCGGCTCGCGCGCCTGGTCCCCGGGCTCGGCGCCACCGAGCTCGAGCGCCGGTTGATCCAGGCCAAGGCCGCCGGGCGCCGGTTCTTGTGGATCGAGCACCGGATCACGCCCGCCGTTCAGCGCGCGGTCCTAGAGGCCGGCCTGCCGGGGATCGTGATCCGCCGCGCCGATCACCGGGTCTACCCCAAAGGCGCCGCCGCCGCCCATCTCGTGGGCTTCGTCGACGTCGACAACCGCGGGCTCGCGGGCTTCGAACACGCCCTCGATTTCGGCCGCGCCCAGAGCTTGCGCGGCCGCGACGCGATCGCCTTGAGCCTCGATTTGCGCGTGCAAGAAGCGGTGCGCGAGGAGCTCGGCCGCGCCTTCCGCGAGTTCCGCGCGCTCGGCGCCTGCGGGATCGTGCTGGATGTGCGCACGGGCGAGCTCCTCGCGCTCGTGAGCCTGCCCGATTTCGATCCCAACCTCGCCGCCCGCGCCCGCGCCGAGCAGCGCAAGAACCGCTGCACGGGGGGGAGTTACGAGCTCGGCTCGCTCTTCAAGTTGCTCTCCCTCGCCGCCGCGCTCGAAAGCGGCCGCGTGCGCGTCACCCAGCGCTTCGAGATCCCGAGCGCGCTCGTCATCGGCCGGCACCGCATCCGCGACGTCCATCCCGCCCGCCGCCCCTACACGGTGGCCGAGATCTTCTCCCATTCCTCGAACATCGGGACCGCGCTCGCCGTCTTCGCCGCCGGCGGGGCCGAGCCCTTGCGCGGCATGCTCGCGCGGTTGGGTCTGTTCGAGCGGGCGCCGATCGAGCTGCTCGAAGTCGCGCGCCCGCAGCTGCAGAAGAGCTGGCCCGACGTGGTCACCGCCACGGTCTCTTTCGGCCACGGCATCGCGGTTTCGCCCCTGCGCTTCGCCGAGGCGGTGGCCTCGCTCGTGGGCGAGGGCGCGCGGGTGACCGCGACCGTGCTCGCCCGCTCGCCCGCCGCCTCCCCCGAGCCGGCGGAGCGCGTGGCGAGCCCGCGCACGGTGGAAGAGCTGCGCTGGATGATGTGGCTCGCGGTCGCCGAAGGAACCGCCAAACGCGCCGCCGTGCCCGGCTATCTCCTGGGCGGCAAGACGGGGACCGCGGACAAAGCCGGCCGCGGCGGCTATCGTCGCGGCGCCGTGCTGGCCTCCTTCGTGGGCGTGTTCCCCTTGGAACGACCGCGCTATCTCGTGCTCGCGATGCTCGACGAGCCCCAGGCCACCCGGGCTTCGGGCGGCACCCGCTACGGCGGCCAGGTCGCAGCGCCGGTGGTGGCCGCGATCGTCGCCCGCATCGGACCTCTTCTGGGCGTACCGCCCTCCGACCCCGCCCTCGAAGCCCGCTACCGCGAGCGCTGGCACGCGCTCAGGGCCACGGCCGGGCTGTCCGAAACGGAGACCCGCCTTGCGGCTGTCGCTCCTCGTCCGTGACATCGCCCCCGTGATCGGCCCGGACGTCGAGGTCCGCGGGCTCGCGCTCGATTCGCGCCGCGTGCGGCCGGGCGACCTCTTCGCCGCGCTGCCCGGCAGCCGCACCGACGGTCTCGCCTTCGCGGATGCGGCGATCGCCGCCGGCGCCGCGGCCCTTCTCGGCGACGACCGCCTGCGCGCGCGCTCCTGGCCCGTGCCCGTGGTCGTGACCGCCGATCCGCGGAGCGCACTGTGCCGTCTCGCCGCGCGCTTCTTCGGCGCTCAGCCCCCGATCGTGGTCGGCGTGACGGGGACGAGCGGAAAGACCTCGGTGGCCGAGTTCACGCGCGGACTCTGGGAGCGCCTGGGCCATCGCGCGGCGAGTCTGGGTACGCTGGGTTTGCGCGGTGCCGCGGGCGAGCGACCCGGTGCGCTCACCACCCCCGATCCGATCGAGCTCCACGCGACGCTCGCCGAGCTCGCCCGCGCAGGGGTCGACCGTCTGGTCATGGAGGTCTCGAGCCACGCCCTCGACCAACGACGGGTCGAGGGGGTGCGCTTTTCCGCCGCCGCCTTCACCAATCTCTCGCGCGACCATCTCGACTATCACGGCACGATGGAAGCCTATCGCGCCGCCAAGCTGCGCTTGTTCCGCGAGCTCTTGCCCGAGGGAGCGACGGCGGTGGTCGACGCCGACGTGCCCGAGGCCGGTGCGATCGCCGCGCTCGCCCGCGCGCGCGGCCTCGAGCTCTTGGATTACGGGAAGAACGCCCGCCGTCTGCGCCTGCTCGCTCAGACCCCGCTCCCTTCCGGTCAACGCGTCGAGCTCCTCCTCGAAGGCCGTCCCTTTTCCTTCGAGACGCGGCTTGTGGGTCCTTTCCAGGCGCGCAATCTCCTCGCCGCGCTCGGCCTCGTGCTCGCCACCGGCGCACCGCTCGAAGCCGCCGTCGCGCATCTGAGCACCCTTTCCGGCGCGCCCGGACGGATGCAGCACGTCGCCGATCATCCCGCGGGGGCCGGGGTCTACGTCGATTACGCCCACAAGCCCGAGGCCCTGCGCCAGGCGCTCGAAGCGTTGCGGCCGCACTGCCGGGGTCGTCTGCACCTCGTCTTCGGCTGCGGTGGCGACCGCGATCCGGGCAAGCGGCCCCTCATGGGCGCGATCGCGCACGAGCTCGCGGACGTGGTGATCGTCACCGACGACAATCCGCGCTCCGAGGATCCGGCCGCCATCCGCGCGTCGATCCTCGCCGCCTGCCCGAAGGCGCGCGAGATCGGCGATCGTCGGGCAGCGATCGCCGCCGCGCTCGACGGGTTGCGCGCGGGCGATCTCCTCTTGATCGCCGGCAAGGGCCACGAGACCTATCAGATCCTCGGTGCGACCGCCGTGCCCTTCGACGATGCGGCGGTCGTCCGCGAGCTTCTGGGGGGGACGCCGTGAGCGCGGTGCTGTGGACCGCCGAGGCGGCGGCGCGGGCCACGGGCGGCACGGCCACGGGCGCGTGGTCCGCTTCCGGGGTGTCGATCGACAGCCGGACCCTCGCCCCGGGCGATCTCTTCGTGGCCCTGCGCGGTCCGCGCCACGACGGCCACGCCTTCGTCGCCGAGGCCCTCGCGAAGGGTGCCGCGGCGGCGGTCGTCGACCATCGCCCCGAAGGCGTGGCCGAGGACGCTCCGCTCCTTCTCGTCCCCGACACGCTCTCGGGGCTCGTGGCCCTCGCCAAGGCCGCGCGGGCGCGCACGACCGCGCGCGTGCTGGCGCTCACCGGCTCGGTGGGCAAGACCGGGACCAAAGAAGCGCTGCGGCACGTCCTCGCCCGCCAGGGCGGGGTCCACGCCAGCGCCAAGAGCCACAACAATCACTGGGGCGTGCCTCTGACCCTGTCGCGCCTGCCGCCCGCGGTGCCCTTCGCGGTGATCGAGATCGGCATGAACCGCGCGGGGGAGATCCGCGCGCTCGCTCCGCTCGCGCGCCCGCAAGTCGCCCTCGTCACCGCGATCGCACCCGCCCACATCGGCAATTTCCCCGACGGGATCGCGGGGATCGCGCGCGCCAAAGCCGAGATCTTCGAGGGCCTCGAGCCGGGCGGGACGGCGATCCTGCCGGCCGACAGCGAGCATCTCCCCGTGCTGCGCGAGCGCGCGCGGGCCGCGGGGGCCGGCCGGATCCGCACCTTCGGGACGTCCCCCGCGGCCGATTGGCGGCTTCTCGCGGCCGAACTGGGCCCGGAAGGTTCGGTGATCGAGGTCCGGAGCGAAACCGGCCGGCTGCGCGTTCGCCTGGGCGCACCGGGCCGTCATTGGGCGCTCAACGCGACGGCGGTGCTCGCCGCGGTCGAGGCCCTGGGCGCCGACGTCGAGCGGGCGGCGCGGGACCTCGCCGATTTCGCCGCTCCGAGCGGACGCGGCGCGCGTCGGGAGATCCCCGTGCCGGGCGGGACGGTCACGCTTCTGGACGAGAGCTACAACGCCAATCCGGCCTCGATGGCGGCGGCGATCGCCCTTTTGGGGCTTCAGCCCGGGCGGAAGATCGCGGTTCTGGGCGACATGCTCGAGCTCGGGGCGGACGGCCCGGAGATGCACCGCGCCCTGCGCGGCCCGCTGGAAGAGGCACGGGTGGCGCGGGTCTTCACCTGCGGATCCCTCATGGAAGCGCTCGCCGAAGTCCTGCCCGAATCGATGCGCGGGGGACACGCACCCGACGCGGATGCCCTCGCGCCTCTGGTCGCGCGCGCGCTCGAGCCGGGCGATGTCGTCCTCGTCAAAGGATCTCTGGGTAGTCGGATGGGTCGGATCGTCGAAGCCCTGGCGGGGAGAGGAGGAGAAAGCGCGTGTTCTTAGAGCTCCTCTACCCCTTGGCTCCCACGGTGCCGGGGTTCAATCTCTTCCGCTACATCACCTTCCGCACCGGCGGGGCGGTGATGACCGCCCTCATCGTCAGCTTTCTTCTCGGCCCCGGGCTCATCCGCTGGCTCAAGGCCAAGCAGGGAGGCGGGCAGCCGATCCGTGCCGACGGTCCCGAGAGCCATCTGCTGACCAAGAAGGGCACCCCCACCATGGGCGGGGTCTTGATCCTCGTCGCCATGGTGGTCTCCACCCTGCTCTGGGCCGACCCCAAGAACGGCTACGTGTGGATCGTGCTGTTCGTCACACTCGGTTACGGCGGTATCGGCTTCGTCGACGACTACCTCAAAGTCACGCGTCGTTCGAGCAAGGGGCTGCCGGGGCGGCTCAAGCTCTTGGGACAAGCCCTCATCGGCCTTATGGCGGCGATCGCCCTGGTCCAGATCACCGATCCGCGTCTTGCGACGAGCGTGGCCGTCCCGGTCTTCAAAGACGTCTTGATCCCCTTGGGCGCCTTTTTTCCCGTCTTCGCCGCTTTCGTGATGATGGGGGCGTCGAATGCCGTGAACCTCACCGACGGGCTGGACGGCCTCGCGATCGTGCCGGTGATGATCGCCGCCGCCTGTTTCGCCCTCATCGCCTATCTCGCCGGCAACGTCATCTTCTCGAACTACCTCGGCATCCCCTACGTCCCGCGCACGGGCGAGCTGGCCGTGGTGTGCGGTGCGATGATCGGGGCGTCTTTGGGCTTTCTCTGGTTCAACGCCCCTCCGGCGATGGTCTTCATGGGCGATACGGGCTCGCTTTCCACCGGGGGCGCGCTCGGCGCCATCGCCGTCGCGGTCAAGCACGAGCTCGTGCTCGCGATCGTCGGCGGTCTGTTCGTCCTCGAGGCGGTTTCGGTGATCGTCCAGGTCGTCTCCTACAAGCTCACGGGCAAGCGGGTCTTCGCCATGGCCCCCCTGCACCACCACTTCGAGAAACGCGGCTGGCAGGAGCCCACGATCGTCATCCGCTTCTGGATCATCGCTGTGATCCTCGCTCTCGTCGGGCTTTCCACCCTCAAGATCAGGTGACGGGATGGGCATGCGAACCGCGCTCCACCGCTTCCGCGACCGCCGCGTCGGCGTGCTCGGCCTGGCGCGCAGCGGCCTCGCGGTCGCCCGCGCGCTCCGGGCCGGCGGCGCCGACGTCGTCGCCTGGGACGACGATCCCGCCGCCTTGCAGCGGGCGATGGAGCTCGGCGCCTGGCCCGGGGAGCCCGAGGACATCGGCGAGCTCGCCGCGCTCGTGGTGAGCCCGGGCGTGCCCGTGCTCCACCCCGCCCCGCATCCCGTGGTCGCGCGAGCGCGCGCCTTCGCCGTTCCGATCACCAACGACGTCGAGCTCTTCGCCGAGATCGCGGGCGAGCGACCGATCGTGGGGATCACCGGCACCAACGGGAAATCCACGACCACCGCCCTCGTCCACCACCTGCTCCTCGCGGCCGGACGGCCGGCCCAGTTCGGCGGCAACATCGGACGCCCGGTCTTCGATCTCGTGCTCGGCGGAAGCGACGAGACGCTCGTACTCGAGCTCTCCTCTTTCCAGCTCGAGCTGGTCGAGCGCTTGGCCCCGCGGGTCGCGGTGTGGCTCAACCTCACCCCCGACCATCTCGACCGCCACGGCGGGCTCGAAGGCTACATCGCGGCCAAAAAACGCATCTTCCGCGCCCAGGGCGCAGGCGATGTCGCCGTGGTGGGCATCGACGATCCCTACAGCCGCGAGGTCGCATCCGAGCTCGCGCGCGCCGGACGATCGCTCGTACCGGTGAGCGTCGAGCGGGTACCCGAGCACGGCGTGGGGGCGATCGACGGAGCCCTCGTCGATGCCATCGAAGGAGCTCCGCGCCCGGTCGCCCGGCTCGAGGGTCTGCCGGGCTTGCGCGGCCGCCACAACCACCAGAACGCGGCCGCGGCCTATGCGGCCCTGCGCGCCCTCGGCCTCGCCCCGGAGGCGGCGGTGGCCGGACTGCCGAGCTTCACCGGGCTGCCCCACCGGATGGAACAGGTGGGGCGCATCGGGGAGGTGATCCTCGTCAACGACAGCAAGGCGACGAATCCCGATGCCGCGGCCAAGAGCCTGGCCTGCTTCGAGCGGATCTGGTGGATCGCCGGCGGTCGCGCGGGTCCCGGGGGCTTCGCCGCCCTCGCTCCCTACATGGACCGCGTCCGGCGCGCCTTCCTGATCGGCGAAGCGGCACCGGCGATCGCGGCCGAGCTCTCGGGGCTCGTGGCCACCGAGCTCTGCGGCACGCTCGATGCGGCCTTGGACGCCGCGCTCGGAGCCGCGCTCGCGAGCGGCGAAGAGGGGGTCGTGCTCTTGGCGCCGGCGTGCAAGTCCTTCGATCAATTCAGGAACTTCGAAGAGCGCGGGGACGTCTTCCGCTCTCTCGTGCAGGCGCGGCTGAGCGCGCTCGCCGGAGCGAGGGCGGCATGAGCCGGCTGTTTCCGCGCACCGACCGCTCGCTTCTCGCCAACTGGTGGTGGACCGTCGACCACGCGCTTCTGGCCGGCCTGCTTCTTGTCGTCCTCGCCGGGGTGATCGTCGTGTTCGCCGCGAGCCCGCCGGTCGGCAGTCTCCGGTTCAACGACCCGCATTATTTCGTGCTTCGCCATCTCGTGTTCGTGATCCCCGCTCTCGCTCTCCTCTTCTTCTGCTCGCTGCTCTCGCCTCTGGGCGTGCTCCGCCTGGCCAAGGCGATGGCGGCGGTGGGCGGGCTGCTCGTGGTCGCGGCTCTTCTCTTCGGCCCGGAGGTGAACGGCGCCCGGCGCTGGCTGCGGCTCGCGGACTTCCAGCTGCAACCCAGCGAATTCGTGAAGCCGGCCTTGGCCGTGCTCACCGCGCGCATCGCCGCGAGCCGCCCCTGGCCCCGGGCCACGCTCGAGACCCTCGTCCTCGTCGGCGCCTTCGCGATCCTCTTGGCGCTTCAGCCCGATCTCGGCATGGCGGCGCTCGTGCTCGCCACCGCCGGGCTGCAGCTCTTCGTGGCCGGCCTGCCCTGGCTCGTGATCGGGGCTCTGGCGCTCTTGGGGGGCCTCGGGGCGGCCGCGGCCTACGCGCTCTTCCCTCACGTGGCGGCGCGGATCGACGGCTTTCTCGCCCCGCCCGCGGAGTTCAGCCAGATCGAGCGCGCGCTCGAAGCGGTGGCCTCGGGCGGGCTGTTCGGCCGCGGGCCCGGAGAAGGGGTGGTCAAGTTCACCCTCCCCGATGCCCACACCGACTTCGTCTTCGCCGCCACCGCCGAGGAGTTCGGCATCCTCGCCTGCCTTCTCCTCGTCGCCCTGTTCGCCTTTCTGCTCCTGCGCGGGATGTGGCGGGCGGGGGCGGCCGTGGACCGCTTCTGCCAGATCGGTGCCGCGGGCCTGGCGGGCCAGCTCGGGCTGCAGGCCCTCGTCAACATGGCGGTCAATCTCAACCTCGCGCCGACCAAGGGGATGACCTTGCCCTTCGTCTCTTACGGCGGCTCCTCCCTGCTGGCCCTGGGTGCGGCCACGGGATGCCTGCTCGCGCTCACCCGCACGCGCGCGCGGCTGGAGGCGGTGCGGTGAGCCGGCCCCTGCTCCTCGCCGCCGGTGGCACCGGCGGACACGTGTTCCCCGCGCTCGCGGTGGCGGCGGAACTGCGCCGGCGGGGACGCGAGGTCGCGCTCGTCACCGATGCGCGCGGCGCGCGCTTCGCGGGAAGCGAAAGCGCGCGCCGGGTGATCCCGGCGGCGGCGCCGCGGGGCTCGGCGATCGAGCGCTTGTCCGCGCTTTTCGTCTTGGGCCGCGGCCTTCTCGAGGCGCTGCACGTCTTCCGACGCCTGCGGCCGGCCGCCGCCGCCACCTTCGGCGGCTACGCCTCGGTGCCGGTGGCGCTCGCGGCCCGGCTCCTGCGCGTGCCGCTCCTCGTGCACGAGCAGAACGCCGTCATGGGTCGCGCCAACCGGCTCCTCTCCCGTTTCGCCCATCGGATCGCGCTTTCCTTCGAGCGCACCGCCGCCTGCCCCGCTCCCCCGCCGCGGCTCGTGGTCACCGGCAATCCCGTCCGCCCCGATTTCGATCCCGAACGAACGACCGCGGCGACCTCCGATCGGCTGCGGCTCCTCGTGCTCGGCGGGAGCCAGGGGGCGCGCGTCTTCGCCGATCTCGTGCCGGCGGCCGTGGCCCTGTTGCCGCCGGAGTGCCGCCGCCGCCTCGCGATCGCCCAGCAGTGCCGCCCCGAGGACCTCGACCGGGTGCGCGCGGCCTATCGCGCCGTCGACCAGCCGGTCGAGCTCGCTCCCTTCTTCGCCGACGCCCCGGCGCGCATGGGGGCCGCCGATCTCGTGATCGCGCGCGCGGGGGCCTCGACCGTGGCCGAGCTCCTCGCCCTCGCCCGCCCGTCGATCCTGATCCCTTATCCGTTCGCCGCCGACGACCACCAAACGGCCAACGCCCGTGCGCTCGCCGAGGCCGGCGCGGCGATCCTGCTCCCCCAGGAACGCGCCTCGCCCGCCGCGCTCGCCGACGTTCTCGCCGCGCTCCTGAGCGACGGGGCGGCGCGGGAGGCCCTCGCCCGCGCCGCCCGGCGCCTCGCCCGTCCCCGCGCCGCGGCGCTCATCGCCGATGCCCTCGAAGAGCTCGCCTTCGGCGGAGGAGACGGCCGATGAGGCTCGATCCGCGGGCGGTCGGCCCGATCCACTTCATCGGCATCGGCGGCATCGGCATGAGCGGGATCGCCGAGCTCATGAAGAACCTCGGCTTTTCCGTGCAGGGTTCGGACATCGCCGAGAACGCCAACGTCCAGCGCCTGCGCGCCGCGGGCGTGCCCATCGTCATCGGCCACCGGGCGGAAAATCTCGGCGATGCCCGGGTCGTCGTCTTCTCCTCGGCGGTGAAAGCGGACAATCCGGAGCTCGCCGCGGCGCGCGCCCGCCGGCTGCCGGTGGTGCGGCGCGCGGACATGCTCGCCGAGCTCATGCGCTTCAAGCGGGCGATCGCGGTCGCCGGCACCCACGGCAAGACGACGACCACCGCCATGGTCGCCGCCGTGCTCGACGCGGCGGGGCTCGATCCCACGGTCGTCAACGGCGGGATCGTGAACGCCTGGGGCACGAACGCCCGGCTCGGCACGGGCGAATGGATGGTCGTCGAGGCCGACGAGAGCGACGGCAGCTTCTTGAGGCTGCCCGCCACCATCGGCGTGGTGACCAACATCGATCCCGAGCATCTCGATTATTGGGGCAGCTTCGATGCGGTGCGCGCGGCTTACGCGAGCTTCGTCGAGCGGCTGCCCTTTTATGGTGTGGGCGTGCTCTGCCTCGACCACCCCGAGCTCAAAGCGCTCCTTCCCAGGATCACCGACCGTCGCGTTCTCACTTACGGCTTCAACCCCCAAGCGGACGTGGTGGCGAGCGCCCTGCGCCCGACCGAGCGCGGCTCACTCGTGGACGTGCGGCTGCGCGCGTCGGCCGATCGCCCGGAACGGATCTGGAAAGATTTCGAGGTGGCCCTTCCCGGCCGGCACAACGTCCAAAACGCCATGGCCGCGGTGGCGATCGGGGTCGAACTCGGCCTCGACGAACCCACGCTGCGCCGCGCGCTCGCCGGGCTCGCGGGCGTCAAGCGTCGGTTCACCCGCACCGGGATCGTCGACGGCATCGAGATCATCGACGATTACGGCCACCATCCCGAGGAGATCAAGGCGGTGCTCGCCACCGCCCGCGAGCGTTGTCGCGGCCGGGTGATCGCGGTCGTGCAGCCGCACCGCTACACGCGCCTGCGCGATCTCATGGACGCGTTCTGCACCTGCTGCCACGCCGCCGATCTCGTCCTCGTCGCTCCGGTCTATTCCGCGGGCGAAGCGCCGATCCCGGGGGTGGACCGCGACGCGCTCGTGCAGGGGCTGCGCGCGCACGGTCAACGCGCGGTCGAGCCGATCGACGGTCCCGAGGATCTCTTCGAACGCATCGCCGCGCTCGCGCGCTCCGGCGACATGGTGGTGTGTCTGGGCGCCGGCTCGATCACCCAGTGGGCGAATGCGCTTCCGCGCGAACTCGCCCGCAGGCGCGAGGAAGCGGCATGAGCGCGCTCGCGACCTGGACGCCGCCGCGCGGGGTGCTGCGCGCGAACGTTCCCCTCGCCCCGCTCACCTGGTTCCGCGTCGGCGGACCCGCGCGGCTGTTCTTCCGACCCGCCGATCTCGAGGAGCTGCGCGACTTCCGTCGCGCCCTCGACGGCGCGATGGCGGTCTTTCCGATGGGCGCGGCCTCCAATCTCCTGGTGCGCGACGGCGGGATCGACGCCGCCGTCGTCCGCCTGGGAGGCGTCTTCGCCCGGATCGAGGTCGAGGGCACGACGCTCGTCGCGGGGGCGGGAGCGCGCGACGCGCACGTGGCGCGAGAGGCCTGCCGCGCCGGACTTTCGGGGCTCGAGTTCTTCGTCGGCGTCCCCGGCACCATCGGCGGGGCGGTGCGCATGAACGCCGGGGCCTTCGGCGGAGAGACGGCGGATCGGCTCCTCTGGGCCGAGCTCCTCGACCGCGAGGGCCGCATCTTTCGCCTTTCGCGCGACGAGCTCGGGTTCGGCTACCGCGAGAGCCGATTGCCCGAAGGCGCGATCGTGCTGCGCGCCGCCTTCGCGCTCGTCGCCGGGGATCCGCGCGCGATCCGCGCCCGCATGGAGGCGATCCGCTCCGAGCGCGAGGCGAACCAGCCGCAGGGCGTGGCCACCGGCGGCTCGACTTTCAAGAACCCGCCGGGAGAGAAGGCCTGGCGGCTCATCGAGGCGGCGGGCTGCCGCGGGCTGCGGCTCGGAGCGGCGATGGTCTCCGAGAAGCACTGCAACTTCCTGGTCAACACCGGTGGTGCGCGAGCGGCCGAGCTCGAGGCCCTGGGCGAGCTCGTGCGCGCGCGGGTGCGGGCGCACACGGGCGTCGCGCTCGAATGGGAGATCCTGCGCGTGGGCGAGCCGGGCACCGCGGAGGACGCGCCGTGAGCCGACACGTGGCGGTGCTCATGGGCGGGTTCTCGGCCGAGCGGGAGGTGAGCCTGATCTCGGGCGAGGCCTGCGCCCGGGCGCTCGAAGAGCGCGGTTATCGGGTGAGCCGCATCGACGTCGGCCGCGACCTCCCGCAACGGCTGCTCGAGCTGCGCCCGGATTGCTGTTTCAACGCGCTGCACGGGCGCATGGGCGAGGACGGCCGCGTGCAGGGGCTGTTGGACCTCATGGGCATCCCCTACACCCATTCCGGCGTGCTCGCCTCCGCGCTCGCCATGGACAAGCCCATGGCCAAACGCCTGTTCGCGAGCGCGGGCTTGCGCTGCCCGGAGGGCGTGGAGACGACGCCCGCGCGTCTTCGCGCCGAGGGTGCGCCGTTTCCGCCGCCTTTCGTCGTCAAGCCCGCCGCCGAAGGCTCGAGCGTGGGCGTGACCATCTCCTTCGACGGCGATCTCGCCCCCGTCCTCGCCCGCGACGATCTCGCCGCGGACGCGCGGCTCCTCGTCGAGCGCTACGTGCCCGGACGCGAGCTCACCTGCGCGGTGCTCGGCGATCGGCCGCTCGCGGTCACCGAGATCGTCCCGAAAACCGGTTTTTACGACTACCGCGCGAAATACACCGAGGGGCTCGCCGATCACCTTTTGCCCGCTCCGCTGCCCGAGGCGATCTACGCCCGAGTGATGGAATGGGCGCGTACCGCTCATCGCCTCTTGGGCTGCCGCGGGGTGAGCCGGGCCGATTTCCGCTTCGATCCGAGCTCGGGCGAAGAGGGTCTGTTCATCCTCGAGGTCAACACCCAGCCGGGCATGACCCCGCTTTCCCTCGTCCCCGAGCAGGCGGCCTTCTGCGGCATCTCCTTCGCCGATCTCGTCGTGCGCCTGATCGAGGAGGCGACATGCGACCCGTGAGCCGCTTGTCCCGGCGCCTGCGCGCCGCCGTCCGCCTCGAACGCGAGCGCCCCTGGCGGCGCCGGTTGCGGCGCTGGGCGCCCGCGGTCGCGCTCGTCCTTCTCGTTCCCCCGGGCGTGCTCGCGGCGGCCAGAGCCGGGCTCCCGGAGCGGCTGAGCCTCGCTCTCCTGGGATCCTTCGAGCAGACGAGCCGCGCGCTCGGACTCGTCGTGCGCGAGGTGACGGTGGAGGGGCGCGTCCGCACCGAGCCGGAGGCGCTCGTGAAGTTGCTTGAAAGCCGGGTGGGAGTCCCTATACTTTCGGTTGAATTGAACGAGCTGAGAAAACAACTCGAGGCCCTGCCGTGGGTTCGGACGGCCGCCGTCCGTCGCCAGCTTCCCGATACGCTCCACGCGGTCCTCGAGGAGCATCGACCGCTCGCCCTCTGGCGAGAGCGCGACGGTGCGCGGGTGAAGCTCGTCGACGAGGAGGGCGAGATCGTTCCGGTGAGCGATCTGCGCGCCTTTACCGGGCTGCCTTTGCTGGCCGGTAAGGGGGCGCCGCGGGCGGCCAAGGAGCTCTTCGCGCTGCTCGCGCAAACGCCCGAGATCGCGCGCCGGGTGACCGCGGCGAGCTACGTGGGCGAGCGGCGCTGGAACCTCTACCTCGACGGCCGCATCGAAGTCCGCTTGCCCGAGGCCGACCCGGCCGCGGCGCTCGCGCGTCTGGCCGCCGAGGAACGCGCGCACGGACTTCTCGCGCGCGCGATCGACGTGGTCGATCTGCGCACGCCCGAATGGATCGTGGTTCGGACCGTGGACGCGGCGACCCGCCGCGTCCCGCAGCCGCAGGGAGGACGCGGCGCATGAGCCTGGCCCTCTCCCCGCTCCGGCTTCCCGGGATCGGGGTTCGACCCGCATCGCTGCTCGCGGCGCTCGACATCGGCACGAGCAAGATCGCCTGTCTGATCGCGATCGCTCGGCCCGACGGCGGGCTCGAACTCGTCGGACGCGGGCTGCAGGCGGCGGACGGGATCGACGGCGGCGAGATCGTCGACCTCGAAGCGGCCGAGGCGGCGATCCGCGCCGTGCTCCAAGAGGCCGAGGACGAAGCCGGCCAGATGGTCGAAACGGTGATCGCGAGCGTCGGGGCCGGCCGGCCGCACTCGGTTCTCCTCGAGGTCGAACGCGCCTTGGGCGGACAAACGGTCGACGCCGAGTGCATGCACGCGGTCCTCGAGCGGGCGCGCCTGGAGGTCGCCCGCCAGGGCCTGGCCGTGCTCCACCGGGTGGCGCTCGAGGCGCGGGTCGACGACGGCCGTCCGGTCGAGGATCCGCGCGGGCTCTCGGGCTCGCGGTTGCGCGTCCTCGTCCATCTCGTCGTCGCGCGGCGCGAGCCGCTGCAGCGGGTCCTGCGCGTGCTCGAGCGCTGCCACCTCGAGGTCCGCGCGCTCGTCGCCGCTCCTTTCGCCGCCGGCCTCGGCTGTTTGTTCCCCGACGAGCGCGAGCGCGGCTGTCTCGTCGTCGACATGGGAGCGCAGGCGACCCACGTGGCGCATTTCACCGCCGACAAGCTCGCCTGGATCGATCGGATCGATCTCGGGGGCGAGCGGATCACCCACGACATCGCCTGGGGTCTCGAGATCGACCGCAAGCTCGCCGAACGGGTGAAGAGCCTCTACGGCGCGGTGGTCTGGCGAGCCTGTGACGATCACGTGCGCATCCGGCTCGAACCCGGCGACGGCTTCGATCCGCCCACCGGCGAGGTCCCGCGCACGCGCCTGACCACGATCGTGCGCGCCCGCGCGGAGGAGATTCTCGAAGCCGTGGCGAGCCGTCTGCGCGAGCGCGGCGCCATTCTGCGCGCCCGTCCCCCGCGCTCGATCGTGCTCACCGGGGGGAGCGCCCAGCTCGAGGGCATGGACGAGCTCGCGCGCGAGATCTTCGGCCTTCCGGCGCGCATCGGGCGGCCGCGGCCGGCGGCCGTCGCGCTCCGCACCGACCAGGACCCGGCCCTCGCCTCGGCTCTGGGCGCGCTTCTCGTCCAGACGGCGGAACCCGGGGACGAGAGCCCGCTCGCGAGCGACGGCCGGCGCGGCGTGGGCGAGCGTCTGGGTCGGCTGCGCGCCTGGTTGAAGAGCAACTTCTGAGGGGCCCGAGCCCCCGCGGCCGCGCTTGCCCCGCGGCCGCGTTGCGGCCCTTCGGACCGGGAACGAGCGAGGAGGAGAACGAGGATGACGATCAATCTCTCCATTCCCCTGGGCCAGGAGCTCAAGCCCAAGATCACGGTGGTCGGCGTGGGCGGTGCGGGCGGCAACGCCGTCAACAACATGATCACCTCCCACCTGGAAGGGGTGGAGTTCGTGGTCTGCAACACCGACGCCCAAGCGCTCGCCAACTGCTTGACCGACCGCAAGATCCAGCTCGGCGTCTCGATCACCCACGGGCTCGGCGCCGGTGCCCGGCCCGAGGTCGGCCGCGCCGCGGCGGAAGAGGCGCTCGACGAGATCCTCGATCAGCTCCAGGGCAGCCACATGGTCTTCATCACCGCCGGCATGGGCGGCGGTACCGGGACCGGCGCGGCTCCGGTGATCGCGCGCGCGGTGCGCGAGCAGGGGATCCTCACCGTCGCGGTGGTGACCAAGCCCTTCCACTTCGAAGGCGCGCACCGCATGCGCATCGCCGAGCAGGGCCTCGCCGAACTCCAACAGTACGTCGACACTCTGATCGTCATCCCCAATCAGAACCTCTTCCGTCTCGCCAACGAGAAGACGACCTTCGCCGACGCCTTCCGCATGGCCGATCAGGTGCTGCACATGGGCGTGCGCGGGGTCACCGACCTCATGGTCATGCCCGGGCTCATCAACCTCGACTTCGCCGACATCCGCACGGTGATGAGCGAGATGGGCAAGGCCATGATGGGCACGGGCGAGGCCTCGGGCGAGCGACGCGCCATCGAGGCGGCGGAAGCGGCGATCAACAATCCGCTTCTCGACGACGTCTCGATGCGCGGGGCGCGCGCCGTGCTCATCAACATCACCGGCGGCTACGACATGACGCTCTACGAAGTCGACGCCGCCGCCAACCGGATCCGCGAGGAGGTCGATCCCGACGCGAACATCATCTTCGGCTCGACCTTCGATCCGACCATGGAAGGCCGCATGCGCATCTCGGTGGTCGCGACCGGGATCTCGAGCCCCGAGGAGCGGCCGGCACGCGACAGCGAGACCGCGAGCCGCGCCTTCGTCTTCCCCTCCCAGCTCCACCGCCCGCAACCCGCCCCCTTCCCCGCGCGCCCGGCGGCCAAGCCCGCGGTCCCGAGCCCCGCGGCTCAGCTCAAGGCGACGAGCGTCGGCGAAGGGACGAGCGTCGGAGCCGCCGGCGCGAGCCCCGGAAGCGGGCTGCGCGCCCTGCGGCCGGGCGCCCGCGCGAGCACGGGCGAGAGCCGGGCACCGTCGTTCATCGAGCGGATGCGCAACTTCACCTTCCAGCGCGGCACGGCGAGCAAGCCCGCGCCCGAACCCCGGGAGCCGGAGACCCGCGTGGAGCGGCCGGAACTCGTCGAGGCGAGCGACATCCCGGCCTTCTTGCGCCGCGAGCGGCGCGAGGATTGACGCGCGCGGAACGCGCCCGCGCGGACGAGATCCTTCCGAGCACCGCCGGAGCGGGGGTCCGCCCCCGTCGCCGGCGGTGCGCGCGGGGGCTCAGCAGGTGGCTCCGCGCCGCGCGACCCAGGCGAGACCGCGGCCGAGGTGCTCGCGGAACACGGGATCGTCCCAGAGCTCGGGGCGGTGGCCCAGACCCGTGTACCAGCTGCGCCCCCGGCCGGGCTCGTGGCACCAGGCGATCGGATGATCCGCCCCCATCCGCCCGCCCGCGTAGGTCGTCTCGTCGACGGTCGCGATCACCCGCACCCGCCCGCGGGGATTGTCGCGGAAGTCGTAGAGCTCGTCGGTCACCACCCAACGCCGGCCGCCGCCCAGCGCAGCGAAGCCCGGCAGCTCCTCGGCGAAGCGTACGACGGTCGTCTGCAACCCCGGTGGATGGGAGAGGAACCAGGCGCCCACGAGATCGCGCCACAGCGGGTCCTCGTAATGGGCGTCGGCCGCGGCGTGGACCGCGAACAGACCGCCGCCCGCGTGCACGAAGGCGGCGAGCGCGGCGCGCGCTTCGGGTGCGAGGAACGTACCCGTGGTGTGCACGAGCGCCACCACCCGGACGTCCCGGAGGTCGAGCGCGGGCAACGGGGTCGGCCCTTCGAGCCGCCGCGGCATCAGGCCCAGGGGTTCGGCGAGCTCGGTCAGGGCGCGCACCGCCGCCGGGATCGATTCGTGTCGGTATCCGGCGGTCGCGGTGACGAGAAGGAGGACCTCCTGGCTCGCCCGAGCGGGCGCGAGGGCGGCGAGAAAGAGCGCGGCGGCGAGGGCCCGGGCGCGCACCGGCGCTCAGTGCGAGAACAACACGGGAATGGTCATGTGTTCGAGGATGTTCTTGGTCGTGCCGCCGAGGATCAGCTCCCGCAGCCGGGAATGACCGTACCCGCCCATGACCAGGAGATCCGCGCCCTCGTCGGCCGCCGTCGACAAGAGCACGTCGCCGGGATCGAGGCCTCCCGATTGCAGCGTCTTGACCGTGACGTTGACCCCGTGGCGGGCGAGATGGGCGCCGATGTCCGCTCCCGGAACGGCTCCGACCCGATCGCCCAGCTTCTCGGGGTCGATGACCACGACCGCCGTCTCTTTCGCCTTTTTCAGAAGGGGCAGGGCGTCGTTGAGCGCCCGCGCCGCCTCGCGCGAGCCGTCCCAAGCGCAGATCGCCCGCTCGGGGGGCATGGTCCGCGCGCCGATGTAGGGGATGACGAGGGCGGGACGACCGGAGGCCATGAAGGCGGCCTCGACCATGAGCGTGTCGTCGACGCCCCCGCGCTCGGGATCGGGCTGACCGACGATGGCCAGGTCGGCGTGGCGGGCGTGGCGGGCGAGCGCATCGGGCAGGCGATCGACCATGACCGTCTCGCGGCGCGTCTCGAAGCTCACCCCTTCGTTGCGCGCGCGTTCGGCGGCGCGCGCGAGGACCTCGTCCGCCGCGGCCTCGGCTTGCGCGCGCTGCTGGGCCAGGACCTCGGCCGGCAGGTTCACGCCCACCACCGCCGGCACGTAGGGCTCGACGACCAGACAAAGCGCGGCGAGATGCGCCTCGAAAGCGCGCGCGAGGGCGAGTGCGACCTCGAGCCGCGCATGCGACGCCTCGCCGGCATCGAGCTGGACGAGCAGGTCCTTCAGAGTCACCGCGATCCTCCCCGTGGCTGCGCGCTCCTGGTTAGCACGAAACCGCGCTCGCGTCGCGTTGCGCC
The DNA here is from genome assembly GCA_025062095.1 of Geminicoccaceae bacterium. Classification (GTDB taxonomy): domain Bacteria; phylum Pseudomonadota; class Alphaproteobacteria; order Geminicoccales; family Geminicoccaceae; genus JANXAZ01. Next base: position 929 of record JANXAZ010000027.1, on the reverse strand, counting down.
GGCGTCACGCAGCGGATAGGAGCCCCCGCGAAGAGGTCGTGGGCGCGAGCGCGGGGCGCATCCGGGTGCACGAGAACGAACCGTCGATCCTCCTCGGCGAACCGCGGATCCGGGACGGGCGCGAGATCGAGCTGCGCTTGCGCGCGCCCGCCGAGGCGCTCGCGGCTCTCCCCTCCCGTGCCGTGCTCGCCGAACGCGCGCTCGATCGGCCGCGACGGCGGAACCTCGTGAGCGTCTATTACGACACGCCCGATCGGGCCTTGCTCGCGCGGGGCCTGGCGCTGCGCGTGCGCAGCGACGGCTCGGGCTTCGTACAGACCCTCGAGGCGACATCCGAAGGGGCGGGCGCGATCGCCGATCGGGCCCAATGGGAGGTGCCGATCGCCCGCGCGATCCCCGATCTCTCCGCCTTCGCCGGCACGCGCGCGCACGCGCTTCTCGATGCCGTCGCGCCGGATCGCTTGGCCCCGGTCTTCGAGACCCGCATCGAGCGCACCGAGCTGCGCGTGGGCTGGCCCGAGCGCTCGCGGCCGCGCGGGGTCGTCGAGGTCGCCCTCGACCGCGGCTCGATCCGCGCCGACGGCAGAGAAGAGCCCGTGGCGGAGATCGAGCTCGAGCTGCGGAAAGGAGACAAAAGCGCCCTTTTGGGGCTCGCCGAGCGCTTGCGCGGGGAACTCCCCCTCGCCCTCGAGATCCGCGACAAGGCGAGCCGGGGCTGGGCGCTCGCGGCCGGGATCCTCCCGCCCCCGATCAAGGCCGGCCGCGTGGAACTCGATCCGCGCGCGACGGTCGGCGAAGCCTTCGTTCGCCTGGGTCTTTCCTGTCTCGCCCATTGGCTCGGCAACGAGCCTTCCGTGCGCGCGAGCGGCGATCCGGAAGCCGCGCACCAGCTGCGCGTCGGTCTGCGCCGGCTGCGCTCGCTTCTTTCG
>JANXAZ010000026.1 GCA_025062095.1 Geminicoccaceae bacterium | reverse complement strand
GAACACCGATGCTTTGATCGTGGAGGACGAGATGCCAAGATCCCTCGCCGCGCCGGGCGGAGCTGCAGCGGGTCCGCATGCGGATCGTCGTGCCGCGCTCCGCGGCGTCTCGCGCATCGAGGATCGCGAAGCGCGAGTCGTCGACCCGGCAATCGGATACTCGAACGCAAAAGAAAATGCGGCTTCAGTACACGGCCCGCGGAATCGCCGCGGAGAGCGAGGCGCGAGGATCCGGGCAGGATCGCGCGGTCGCCGAGATGGTCGCAGAGAGAAAGAGCCCGAGGCGCAGCAGCCACCGCAGTCGCCTTCCCGCGCGTCGAGGCGGCACGGAGCGCATGGGCTCCACGATGCGGGGTGCAGTACGCAGCGAGATCTCGCGCTCGGCCGAGGCCTCGCGGCACAAGCCAGAACGCGGACTGCTCGGGATAGCGGAGTCCGCCGCGGACGAGCTTCGAGGAAGCGGAGGAGGTCGGCGCCTCGGATCGTTCTGGTCGACGAGCAACACGCGCAGACCTCGGCCGCCGGCATCGCGAGCGATCGCGCAGCCGTCGATGCCACTGCCTACGACAACTAGAGCGAACGCCCGCGATTTCATGGGACCCGGGGTCGCGCGAACGCCCCCTTCATCGCGACCGAAGCGCTCGTTCCGCTCGTGCGGCGCGGATCGCGAGTGGCTCGTGTCGGCGAGAACCTCCCTCTCAGGTCTTCCGGATGAAATTTTCCGCATAGGACTTCGGCCTGACGATCGGACGATGCGGCTCGTCCACCGTATAAGCGAGCCCGTGTCGCTCGCAGTAGGCGATGGCGGCTTCACGCGTGGGAAAGAAAAGCCGGACCTGTTGATCGGTATCGTCCGACCCGACCCAGCCGACGAGCCGATCGGGGAGCTTGGGTGAACGAGGTTCGTATTCTACCACCCACTTCTTGGTCTTGAAACGACCCGAGGAGACCGCGGTTTTCGCGGGCTGGTAGATGCGCGCCTGCACGACCGTACTCCGAGATCCTGCCGGGCCTTCGCGAACTCCGCTGCTAGCGGTCCGACGCCACGGTTTCAAGGCGACGAACTCGGCACCGTCTCAGGTCGCCACAGCGCGCGCAGGCGCGCTCGGTTGAGCTCGAGCCACAGAAGAGGGATGACTCCGGTGGTGGCGGTGACGAGGCCACGGCGGAGCCGCTCGAAGGCCTCCTCGGTCGGCAGCACGTGGGCGCGGATGTCCTCCTGCTCGCTCGCGGTTGCGAACAGGCCGCCGTGCTCGGGAAGACGCACCTCGGCGACGAACACCGTCACGCACTCCGTGGTACCTCCGGGGCTCGAGCGATAGACCAGGGCCGGCTCCAGCCGCCCGGCTTCGAGGCCGCATTCTTCGCGGAGTTCGCGGCGCGCGCAGGCCTCGGGGCTCTCGCCCGGTTCGAGCAGACCGGCGGGTGCTTCGAGCAGCCAGGCGCTCTCTCCCGAGTCCAAGGCGCCCACCCGGAACTGCTCGACCAAGAGCACGCGATCGGTGTCGGGGTCCCACGGCAGCACGGCCACGGCGTCCCGCTGGACGAGCAGTTCGCGGCGCAACCGCGGCGTCCAGCTGCCGTCGAACCGCTGGTGGCGGAGTTCGAGCACGTCGAGTTTGTAGAATCCGTCGTGCACCCGGCGGCGCGCGACGACCTCGACCGCCCGGGCCGTGGGATCCTCGCGTTCGTCTCGCGTCGTGTTCAGCTGAAGGCCTTGAAAGTGATGAGGGTGAAGGTATCCTTCACACCCTCCAGTGTCTGCACTCTGCTGGTCACGAAGCGACCGATGTCCGTGTCGCTCGGCAAATGGAATTTCATCAACAAGTCGTATTGGCCGGAGATCGAGTAGACCTCCGAGACTTCTTCCATCTTCTGAACGGCCGCATCGGCGACGTCGTAGGCACGACCGAGTTCACATTTGACGAGGACGAAGATCGTTTGCATCAGGAGGCCTTGCGCATCGGGACCGGTACGGGGTTGGCGAGAAAGCGCGGGACGTGCTCGCCGAACGCGAGCACCTGAGCCTCGCGTTGCGGGGCGGAAGCGGAGCGCGCTCCGGTCTTGCGCGCGGAAGGCGTCTTCTGCGCCGAGCGCACCACCGACGTTTCCCGCGGTGCCGTCGCGGCGGCCGCGCTCCGGCGCCGCCTTCCGACCTCGACGGGCCGGGGGACCGGCTGGCGCATCGGCACCGGCTCGCCGGCGCCCTTCTCCTCCTCGCGCGCGCCGACCCGAGCGAGCCGCGGGATTTTGCGTTTGGTCAACTTCTCGATATTGGCGAGGAACCGTTGCTCTTCGGGCGCGGCGAGCGTGAACGCGCGTCCGCGGCGGCCGGCCCGACCCGTGCGGCCGATGCGGTGGACGTAATCTTCCGGATTGAGCGGCACGTCGAAGTTGATCACGGCCGGCATGTCCGTGATGTCCAAGCCGCGGGCCGCGACGTCCGTGGCCACCAGGAAGTCGATTTCGCCGCGCGTGAACTGATCGAGGGTCGCCTGCCGTTGAGACTGCTCGAGGTCTCCGTGCAGATCGCGAACCTTCAGCCCCGCTCGATGCAGGTGACGCATCACCGCGCCGATATCCCGTTTTCGATTGCAGAAGACGATGGCTTTGGTGATGCCTTCGCGCTCGATGATTTCGAGGAGGGCGTCTTTTTTCTCGTCAGCGCCCACTTCGACGACGACGTCGTCGACGGTCTCCGCCGTGGTCGCCGGCCGCGCGACCTGGACTTCGACCGGGTTCACAAGAAATCGATCGGCGAGACGACGCACTTCCGGCGGCATCGTGGCCGAGAAAAGCAACGTTTGTCTGCGGCCGAGGATCAGCGAAACGATGCGTTCGACATCTGGCAAGAAGCCCATGTCGAACATCCTGTCCGCCTCGTCGATTACCAGAATTTCGATGCCGCCCAAAAGAATCTTGCCTCGCTCGTACCAATCGAGCAGTCGCCCGGGCGTGGCGATGAGAACGTCGACCCCCTTGTCGAGCAAACGCTCTTGCGCGCCCATGCCGACGCCACCGATCAGGAGGGCCATAGACAGATGCAGGTATTTCCCGTAGATTTCGAAATTGCGAGCGGTCTGTGTGGCGAGCTCGCGCGTGGGCGACAAGATTAACGAGCGTGGCATACGCGCGCGACCACGACCCGAGGACAGGATCTGCAACATCGGCAAAACGAAGGAAGCTGTCTTGCCGGTGCCCGTCTGCGCGATGCCGATCACGTCTTTGCGTGCGAGGATTTCGGGAATGGCGCGAGCCTGGATCGGCGTCGGCTCGACATAGCCGGACTCGCGCACCGCCCGTAAGATCTCCTCGCGCAGGCCGAGATCCTCGAAGCGGATCGTGTGGGTTTCGTTCAAAGGATGGTGGATCCGTCTGTTTCCTATGATACCGGCTCTTAGGTAATCCCGCTGGCGCGCGTGTCAACGCAGGAGGGGAGCCTCTTGACGTCGAAGGAGCAGCGCCGTGTTTTGAGGGTCGGTTCGAGGAGCCGCCGATGTCCGCACTTCTCGTCCGCGAGGATTGCGTTCTGCTCCTGGTCGATCTGCAAGAGCGATTGGCCCCGGCGATCCAAGACAACGCGCGCGTCGTCGCGCGTTGCCGGCTTCTCGCTGCCGCGGCGCGTACGCTCGGTGTACCGATCCTCGTCTCCGAACAGTATCCGCAAGGGCTCGGGCCGACGGTGGCGGCGCTCGCGGCCGAACTGGGCGATGCTCCGCGCTTCGCCAAGCTCGAATTTTCTTGCGCCGCCGTGCCGTCCATCGTCGAAGCCGTGCGCGCCACCGGTCGGCATACCCTCGTGCTCGGCGGAATGGAGGCGCACGTCTGCGTGCTCCAGACTGCCGTGGGCTTCCGTGCGCTCGGCCTCTCGGTGGTCGTCGTGGCCGACGCCACCGGCTCGCGACGGGAAGAGAGTCGATCGCTGGCTTTCGCGCGAGCGCGCTCGGCGGGTTGCGACGTGGTCGACAGCGAGATGGTGGTCTTCGAATGGCTCGGCCGCGCGGGAACGCCCGAGTTCAAGACCTTGGCCCCGTGGATCCGCGCGGGCGGGCCTCCGTGACCGAGCCCTCGATCGGCGTCCCAGACCCGCTTTGCGACGAGATTTCGTTCGGGCCGGCAACGCCCGCTTCACGCACTCGCGCCACGCGGCGGATCGCCCGGACGCTCGACGAGAAGATCGCGGCCCCGGCCGGGCCGCTGGTCGCTGACGCGCCCCCGGACCTCGCGCGCGCCGGTCTCCCCCGGGCCGGCTTCGTGCGTTCAGGGATCGTGCGTCGCGCGCGGGGAAGGGGCGCGGCCCCCGTCGCGATCGCGGCCCGCGCCCGGCCCGAAGGCCGCGAGACCGCTGCGCGCGGGCACCGACCCTTCGTCTCGGCCGAGCGCTGTGCGTTCGTCGATGTCTCGTTTCGCTTTTCGCTTTCGCGCCTCCGGCTCGAGCGGTTCGCCCCGTGCGCCCGAATCGTCGTCGCGGCGGTCGGCCGGAAGGCCTGCGCGCGGCGACGCGACGCGACCGAGACCCCGGCGGACAGCGGTACGATCCCTCTCGCGCTCGGTTGTTCTCGCTCGGGCCCGAGCGGCCGACAGGGGTCGATGACGCCTCCGATCCTCGCAGAGAGACTTCGAAACTCCGTGCGGCGTCGGCGGGTGCGATCCCGGAACCGACACTCGTCGTCCCGCGGCAGTGCGGTCCTCTCGCACCGTTCGCGCGGCCCGAGGGGGTCGCGGCGCGGCGCTCGGCCCGGCTCGATCGAACGCCGATCGCACGTCGGTCCGCGCCGACAGTACCAGAGAGATCCGTCGTCCGGAACGGAGGGGGCATGGCCGAAGTCGATGCGGTTCTCGAGCGGATCCGCGCGGAAAGCATCAAAATGGTCGATCTGCGCTTCACCGATCTCGGGGGGCGTTGGCGCCACACGACCATCGATGCGGCGAGCGTCGATCGCGAGATCCTCGAACACGGGCTCATGATCGACGGCTCGGGAGTGCCCGGCTGGCGCGAGGTGAGCGAGGCCGATCTTCTGGTTCGCCCGGATCTCGACGCGTCGTTCGTCGATCCGTTCGCCGCCCAGCCGACCCTCGTCATCCTGTGCGATGCCGCCGATCCCGCCGCCGGCGTCGGTTACGAGCGCGATCCGCGCTCGGTCGCGGCACGCGCCGAGGCATGGCTCGCGCGCCGCGCCTATGCCGACCGGATCACGGTCGGGGTCGACGTGAGCTATTTCCTGTTCGACGACGTCAGGATCGAGATGGGCCCGGGAGGCGTCGGCTATCGGATTTCCGGCAGCGAGACGCGCACCGCCGCCTGGCAGGCTCACCATCCCGGCAACCCCGGGCACCGTCCGCACCCCGGGGCGGCCCAGCTGGCTCTCCCTCCGGCCGATCACGCCGCCGACATCCGCGCCGAGATCGCCTCCATTCTGGGCACGTTGGGATTCAGCCGCATCCAGCACGACCACGGGGCTGGAGCTGGTCAGTGCCGTACCAGCTTCGCCGCCGGAGGACTCGTCGAGACGGCCGATCGGCTACAGACCTTCAAATACGTCTGCCATCAAGTGGCAGCCGCGTACGGCAAGTCCGCGACCTTCATGGCCAAGCCCCTGGCCGAAGAGCCGGGCTCGGGGCTGGGCGTGCACCAGGCTCTCTGGCGCGGCGACCGGCCGGTCTTCGCGGGCCAAGGTTATGCGGACCTTTCGCCTCTCTGCCTCTCCTTCATCGCCGGCATCATCCGGCACGGCCGGGCCCTCAACGCCTTCACCAATCCCACCACGAACAGCTACCGACGCTTGCGACCCGGGGCGGAAGAGCCGATGCTCCTGACCTACGCCGCTCACAATCGTTCGGCGGCGATCCGCATCCCTTACGCCTCGCGGCCCGAGCGCAAGCGGATCGAGGTCCGCTTTCCCGACCCCAGCGCCAATCCCTACCTCGCCTTCACCGCCATCCTCATGGCGGGCTTGGACGGCATCGAGCGCAAGCTCGAACCGGGCGACGCGATGGACCGCAACGTCTACGATCTGCGGCCGGAGGAGATCCAAGACCTCCCGACCGTGGCGCGCTCTCTCGAAGAAGCGCTCGAAGCGCTCGAAGCCGACCACGAGTTCTTGCTCGCGGGCGAAGTCATGTCGGCGGACCTCATCCAGGCCTATATCGCACTCAAGCGGCGCGAGATCGAACTCGTCGACAGTGCGCCGCACCCCGTCGAGCTCCAGCTCTACTACGGAATTTGAGCTCTCGGGAAAGGGGCCGATCGGCAGGACCTCATTCGGTCGGCACCGGCCGCGGGCGTCGTTCCGCGTCGACCGCCACCATCGTGAACCGTCCCTCGGTGACCTTGACCTCCTCGCCGGTGCGACCGCGTCGCGCCCAGGCTTCGACATGGAGCGTGAGGGAGGTGCGGCCCACGCGCACGACCTCGGCGTAGCAGCTGACGAGGTCGCCGACGAAGACGGGAGCGTGGAACGCCATCGCGTCGAGCGCCACGGTCACCACCCGGCCGCGCGCACGCTCGTGCGCGACGATACCCGCGGCGATGTCCATTTGCGCCAACAGCCAACCACCGAAGATATCGCCCGAGGGATTGGTGTCCGCGGGCATGGCGAGCGTCCGCACCGCGGGGGTCAGACCCCGCTCGCAGGGATGTCGCGCCGAGTTCACGGTGCCACCTCGATCTGCACCAGCGCTTGTCGACGCTCTTCGCGCACGACCCGAAGCGCCTCGGTCAGGGCGGCGGGAAGTTCGCGACCGTCGCGGACGCGTCGGCCGAAGCCGCCGCAGGCCCGGCAGATCGCAGCGAAATCGAGTCGCGGCTCGAGCGCGGTCAAGGGCATGCGGTTGGTCCGTGCGGCATGGCCATCCGGGTACACGGCGAGGGTCGACTTGCGCACCGCGTTCCACATGCCGTTGTCGAAAACGAGCGTGAGCACCGCCAAGCCGTTGGCGGCGGCGATCTGATGGCAGGCGACCGGATTGGCGAAGAGATAAGAGCCGTCGCCGACGGCGGCCACGACCAATCGGTCGCGGTCGGCGAGTTGGGCGCCGAGCGCGGCCGGGAGAGCCCAGCCGAGCCCGCCGGCCATCGTGTGTCCGAACCAGCTGCCGGGACGATCGCGCTGCACGACCGCGGGCTCGGCCCCGAGCTCGGTGAACACGACACCATCTTGCCCGATCGCTTCCGCCAAACAGAGGCTCGCCCAGGAGGCGGTCATCGGCGCGCCGCATCCTTCGCGGGCGCGCGCTCGCGCGGCGAGGCGCCATTCGCCCCGGCGTCGCGCGACAGCGGCGCGCCGCGCCGCGCAGCGGGCGCGCGCGGCCGCGGGCAGCCTTTCGACCGCTTCCGCGAGTGCGTGGAGGACGGCGGCGGGCTCGCCTGGGAGGGCGCGATGGACCGGGAAACCCCAGATCGGGATGCGTCGCAGGAGCGGATCGGGTCCCAGCGCGACGACCGTGCAGCCGGGCGGAGGTGTCGCGCGGTGCGGCAGCCAGGGAACGATGGCATCGACGATCAGGATCGCGTCGGCTTCGGTGACGAGGGGATGCGGATCGAAGCCGGCGTGCAGCGGATGGCTCGCCGGAAACGAGATCCGAACGGGCCAGTGCTCGACCACGGGTGCGCCGAGGGCTTCCGCCAGCCGCACGAGCCCGGCCATACCGGCGGCCTCGCGGCCGCTGCGTTGGGCGACGAGAAGCGGCCGTTCGGCCTCGGCGAGGACCCGAGCCGTTTCTTCGATCGCGGCGAGCTCCGGGAGAGCCGACGAGGTCGGGTTCTGCAGCGGCTCGCGAGGAAAGGTGCCTTCGTAGCGTTCACACAAGACTTCTCGCGGAAGGCTCAAGTAAACGGGACCACAAGGCGCGCTCTGCGCGATCGCGCACGCGCGGTCGATCAGTTCGACGATCTGCTCGGGGAAACGGAGTTCATAGTCCCATTTCACGACTTCGCGGACCATCGCGGTCTGGTCGCGCATCTCCTGACCCCAGTGAATGGGAAGATCGCGGGCACCGAGACGGCCGCGCTCGAGGACGGGGGTGCGCCCGGAGAGCACGAGCATCGGGATCTCGTCCGAGGCGGCGTTGATCAATCCCATGACCGCGTTCGCGAGGCCGACGTTGGTGTGCAGACCCACGGCGAGCGGCCGTCCGCTGACCAGCCAATAGCCGTGCGCCATCGCGACCGCGCAGGTCTCGTGCGCGATCGGCAGCGGCTCGGGTACCGTCGCCCCGAGCATCCGTAGGCGCACGATGCCCTCGATGAGCGGAGCGAAATCGGTCCCGGCATTCGCCAACAGGTAGGCGACACCGTGCCGGGCGAGCCGCAGCAAGAGGGCTTCGGCGGCGGTTTCGGGTCGCGGCTCGACCATGGCTCCTCCCGAAGGACCGAGAGCGCGCCACCTCTGGTCTCGGCTCGCCTCGGACGTTAGACGAACACCACGAGATCGTGGTCAGCGGTCGGAACCCGGTCAAGCGCGGGTTCCGAAGCCGCGGTTCGGAGCGAGCTATGGCAGATCTGCTCGACCGCCTCGAAGCGGCCCGGGGGAGCGCGCGCGCCGCGTCGGAGGAGTACACGGCGGCGGACATCGAAGTCCTCGAAGGGCTCGAGCCGGTGCGTCGGCGGCCCGGGATGTACATCGGCGGGATCGACGAGCGGGCGCTGCACCATCTCGTGGCCGAACTCCTCGACAATGCGATGGACGAGGCCGTAGCCGGCTACGCCCGGCGCATCGAACTCGAATTGGGGCTCGAGGAGCGGATCACCGTGCGCGACGACGGGCGCGGCATCCCGGTCGAGCCGCATCCCAAATTTCCCGACAAAAGCGCGCTCGAGGTGATCCTCACCCGATTGCATTCGGGAGGGAAATTCTCCGCGAAGGCCTACACCACCTCGGGAGGGTTGCACGGGGTGGGGCTCTCGGTGGTCAACGCTCTCGCCGAGGAACTCGAGGTCGAAGTCGTCCGCTCGGGCGTGCTCTGGCGTCAGCGCTATCGGCGCGGCGAGCCGCTCGCGCCGATCGAGCGCGTGGGACCGGCGGGCGAGCGGCGCGGCACGGTGGTGAGCTTCGTTCCGGACCGTTCGATCTTCCCGCAAACGGTGCGGTTCCGCCCCGAGATCCTGCGCCAGATGGCGCGCTCGAAGGCGTATCTCTTCCGCGGCGTGCGGATCCTCTGGCGATGCGATCCCGCGCTCGTCGAGCCGGGCTCGGGCGTCCCGACCGAAGAGCTGTTCCACTTCCCTCGCGGCCTCGAAGACTTTTTGGAGAACCTGCTCGCCGAGCGGGAACGCCTGATCGAGGAGCCCTTCGCGGGCGAGGCGGAGCTCGAAGGCGGCGGACGGCTCGCCTGGGCGATCGCCTGGCCGGCCGACGAGCAAGGCTACGCGGGCTATTATTGCAACACCGTTCCCACGCCCGCGGGTGGCACGCACGAAACCGGCCTCAGGAGCGCGATCGTCAAGGGACTGCGCACACACGGCGAGCGGCTCGGCAACAAAAAAGCATCCTTGTTGACCGCGGACGACGCGCTCGGGGGTGCGGTCGTACTGCTCTCGCTCTTCATGCGCGAGCCGCAATTCCAAGGGCAGACCAAGGACCGCCTGGTGAGCCCCGAGGCGGCGCGGCTCGTCGAGGCCGCTCTCAAAGATCGCTTCGAGCTCTGGCTGGGGGCGCACCCCGCGGAGGCGACGCGGCTCCTCGACGCTCTCGTCGCGCGGGCCGAAGAGCGGCTCGCGCGGCGCCGGGCCAGAGACGAAGTCGCCCGCAAGACGGCGACGCGCAAGCTGCGCTTGCCGGGCAAACTCGCCGATTGCACGCGCGAAGGCCGGGAAGGCACCGAGCTCTTCATCGTCGAGGGCGACTCGGCCGGGGGATCGGCGAAACAGGCGCGCGACCGGGAGACGCAAGCCATCCTGCCGGTACGAGGAAAAATCTTGAACGTCGCCTCGGCGAGCGTCGATCGGCTCGCCGCCAACAAAGAACTGCAAGATTTGGTGACCGCTCTGGGCTGCGGTACGGGCAAACACTTCCGCCTATCGGATCTGCGCTACGAGAAGATCATCGTGATGACCGATGCGGACGTCGACGGAGCGCATATCGCTGCACTCTTGTTGACGTTCTTTTTCCGCGAAATGCGGCCTTTGATCGAAAACGGCCACCTCTATCTCGCGCAACCTCCGCTGTTCCGGCTCGCTGCCAAAGGCAAGATCGTCTACGCGCGCGACGAGCGGGATCGCGACCGCCTCTTGGCCACCGTTTTCAAGGGCCGAAAAGACGTCGAGATCAGCCGTTTCAAGGGTCTCGGCGAAATGAATCCGCAACAGCTCAAAGAGACCACCATGGATCCGAGGCGGCGTCAACTGCTGCAGGTCCGCCTCGACGACGTGGACGGGCGCTCCCCGGCCGATCTCGTCGAACGGCTGATGGGCCGCAGGCCCGAGACCAGGCTCGCCTTCATCCAGGAACACGCCGCGCTCGTTCGGGATCTCGACATCTGAAGCGCTCCGCCTTTCCGATCGGTGAACGCCGGGCGCAACCGAGAGCGCCAGCCCGCACCGATTGACCCTTTCTTAACCCTTCCGCCGCCTGCGCATGCTCTTCCCGTCGCATCCGATGCCGAGGACGGGGAGACTGAGGAGGCATGGCCCGGCCCGTCGAGCGTTCCGCCATCGACATCGTCGAGGGTGTCGGCGCTCGATCGCGGATGCGCGGCCGGTGGCGGGCGGCGTCGGGGGTCGTGGGACCGATTTCGCCAGCCCGTGTCGGCGCCGCGGTCGCCGTTGCTCCGATCGGTTGGCCTTTCGGCGAAGCCGCCGCCCGTGCCGCCTCGCGCTCGGGTTTTCGAGGGGCCGCGCCGGGGCGATCGGCTTCGCGGGAGGGCGGGGAACGAGCCGTCGAAGCACGGCACCCGGCCATCATCCCACAGCGCTTGCGCACGGCCGCGCGGCGCCGAGTTTCGCCGGCCGTGGAGCCTCCGGCCCCCGGATGGACGTCGTCACCCCGGCTCGGCAGCCTTCTTTCCGGTCTCACCGCGAATCCGGATCCGCGCATCCGATCGAGGCTTCCATGAAGCGCGGGGTCGTCGTCTATCTCGGCGGTTCGGCTCTTCTCGTTTCCGGTCTTTACCTCCTCTGGGCCGATCGGGTACCGAATGGTGCGCCTCTCCTTCTCGAAGCGTTGTTCACCTGGCTCGTTCTTTTCGTCCCGCCTCTGGTTCTTTGGGAAGGTTCCCGGATCCTCGCCCGTCGGTTGTTAGCGTCCGCGCGATTGCGGTCGCGTAAGGAGCCTTGACGGGCGACGGCCGATGGCGCATCGGCAGACTCGTGTTCGTGCGCCCGGGAACGGCCGACGTGGACCCTCGAACACCGAGCCGAAGGTTCTACGCCACCGATCTCGCACCTTGTCCGTATCGGCCGGGGCGGCTCGAACGACGGCTCGTCACCGTCCTCGAACCCGCCGACGAAGAACGTTGTCTCGATCGGTTGACCGCGGCCGGCTTCCGGCGCAGTCAACGTTTCCTCTATCGCCCGGTCTGCCCCGATTGCCGGGCGTGCGTGCCGACCAGAATCGTAGTCAACGAGTTCGTTGCTTCTCGCAATCTGCGCAAAATCCTCAAACGGAACGGCGATCTGCGCGCGCGAGAATGTCCGGCGGAGGCGACACGCGAGCAGTTCGCGCTCTTCCGACGTTACATCACCAGCCGCCACGGCGACGGCGGAATGGCCGAAATGGGATGGCGAGATTATGTCGAGATGGTCGAAGAGGGCACGAATGCGACGCGCCTGGTCGAATTCCGCGACTTCGATGGTCGATTGATCGGAGCCAGCCTCACCGATTACATCGACAGCGGGCTCTCGGGTGTCTACAAGTTTTTCGACCCGGAGCAACCGGAGCGTTCTCTCGGTACGTTCATAATCCTGTGGCACGTCCAGCGCGCCCGAGAGATGGGACTGCCCTACGTCTATCTCGGCTATTGGATCGCCGACTGCCGCAAGATGGCCTACAAACGCCGTTTCGAGCCGCTCGAGGCGCTCGAGGGCACGCGTTGGGTCGCTCTGTCGGCGAGCCGCGAAGACCCGCCCGCGGAAGGGTCTTGAAAAATAACCTAGGATCTTGTACCTAGACCCCGCGCGGCCCGAGCGCCTCTCGCCGCGGGCCGCCCGGAGACGTTCGATGGACCATCCCGAGTTCCTCGAAGGCCTGCTCGTCCGGACCCGCGACGACAGCCTATTCTTCGTGCCGCTTTCCGACCTTCTCTCGCGTTATCGCCTCCCGGAGGACCAACAGCGCGGAGCACCGGCTGGTGACTCCGTGCTCGAAATCCTCGACCGCAGCGCCCCTCTGCGCGGTCTCAAGAACGCGATCTTGGGAGATCGGATCGTGGTCGCGGAACCCGATCCGGAGGTGCCGAGCGGGGGCAAACAGCGCTTCGCCGCCGAGCTGTTCGAGGCGGTCGAGCCGGAAGTTCCGGTCGGTGGCAAGCAGCGCTTCGCCACCCCGCCGAGCGACTGACACGCAGGGGACCCCGACTTCGGTCGGGGTCCGCCGATCCTCGCGACGGCCTTGCCCTGGCTTCCCGCCGGGCCGGTCTTGCCGCCGGGCCCGCCCGAGACGCTCTTGCGCTGGCTGCGCAACCGCCTCGGTCTTTTCGGCATCACCCGTCTCGCCGACGTCACCGGCCTCGACCACCTCGGCATTCCCGTCGCCGTGGCAGTGCGGCCGAACGCGCGATCGCTTTCGGTGAGCCAAGGAAAAGGGCTCGACCGGGTGCGCGCGTTCATCGGCGCCGCCATGGAGAGCATCGAAACCTGGCACGCCGAAGTCCCTCCCCTGCCCGAAGTTCGGATCGCGCCGCGCCGCGTCGCGGGCGATCGGCGCTTTCTCGATCTCTCCCGCCTGACCCTTCATCGGGGCAGCCGCTTGCGGCCCGAGCTCGCGATTCCCTGGCTTCCGGGTCGGGATCTGGCCTCGGGACGCGAGCTCGCGGTGCCGGCGGAGTTGGTCGAGCTCGACTCGACCCGCCGACACGAGGAGGGACGCGGGTGCTTTCCCTTGAGCTCGAGCGGATTGGCGAGCAGCCGCACGCCGGCCGAGGCGGTCCTCCACGCGCTCCTCGAACTCGTCGAGCGCGACGCGCTCACCCTCTTCCGGTTCCGCGACCCCGAAGAGAAAAGCGCCCGTCGGGTCGACCTCGAGCGCGTAGGCGACCCGGTGACCCGCGCTCTGATCGAGCGTCTGCGCGCGGCCGGGATGCTCCTCGGGGCCTGGGACGCGACCACGGACCTCGGAATTCCGACCTTCTTTTGTCACCTCATGCCCGAACGGCCGCGCGGCCACGACGGTGCCGGGTGGGAACTGGGAAGCGCCGCGCGCCCGTGTCCCTCGGCCGCCCTGCGCGCCGCGATCCTCGAAGCGGTCCAGGCCAGGCTCACGCAGATCGTGGGCGTCCGCGACGACATCGGCCGCGAGCGTTACGCCGTTCTCTCCTCGGCGCGTCTCGAACGCCACCGCATGCTCCTGCGGCGGACCGGCGGGCGGGATCTTCCGGCGCCCTGTTGGTCGCCGAGCCTCCCCGCCGCCACGCAACTCGATCTCTTGCTCGATCGTCTTTCGCGCGCCGGTCTCGATCAGGTCGCGGTGGTCGATCTGGCTCGACCCGAGCTCGGCGTCCCGGTCGTCAAGACGATCGTCCCCGGTCTCGAGGACGGGGTCGACCTGCCCGGTTGGCGGCCCGGTCCTCGTGCACGCGCCGCCGGAGCGGGCCCATGAACGCGGTCCTTTTCGTGGGTCCCAGCTTCCCGCACCTCCATCGCATCGCCGTGCCCGGGATCGAGGTTCGACCGCCGGCGGCTCAGGGCGATCTCTTGCGGGCCGTGCTGGCGGGCGTCCGCACGATCGGTCTCGTCGACGGTGTTTTCGGTCGCGAGCCGGCGGTCTGGCACAAGGAAATCCTCTTCGCGCTCGAGCGGGGCGTACGCGTTCTGGGAGCGGCGAGCATGGGCGCGTTGCGCGCCGCCGAGCTCCATCCTTTCGGCATGGAAGGGATCGGCACGATCTTCGCCGCCTACCGCGACGGCCTCCTCCTCGCCGACGACGAGGTGGCTCTCGTCCACGGACCGGCCGAGCTCGGCTGGCCGGCGTTGAGCGAACCCATGGTCAATTGGCGCGCGACGCTCGCTCGGCTCGAACGCCACGGGCTTCTCGGCCCCGACGAGGCGGCCCGGATCGCCCGGATGCTCGCCGAGCGTTTCTACCCCGAGCGCACGCGAGCCACTTTCGGCGCGGTGCTGCACGTCGTCGTGGGCCCCGAACGAGCCGAGACGGTCGCCCGTCGTGCGGCACGGCTCTTCGTCGACGCCAAGCGCGCCGATGCCGCCCGTCTTTTGCGGCGGATGCGACAGCTCGTGGCATCCCGGGTCGATGCGGCCCCGTCGCGCACGAGGGTTCAGCGCAGTGCGCCGTTCCGGGCGCTCTTGCGCGACACGGCGCGCGGGAGCGCGCCGCCTCGCTCGCGCGTGCCGCTCTTCCCGTCGCGTCTGCCCTCCCGCCCGCTCGACCCTCGCGTTTGGGCGGTTTTCGCTCATGTGGCGGCCGACAACGATCTGGCGAGCGAATTCGTTCACGACCTCGAGGAGGCCTCGAGCGCGCGCGGGCTCGAACGGGTGCATCTCGTCGGCGAAGCCGATTCGCGCGATCCCGCGCTGCGCGGCCGCTTCGCGATCCTTCCCGCCGGAGACGGGCGAAGCCCGCGCGTTCTGATCGAGCCTCGCGGCCCGCGCGACACGGGCGAACCGGAGTTGCTCGCCGAATTCCTGCGCTGGGCTCTGCCGCGCTTTCCGGCGGCGCGCAGGGCTTTGTTGTTCTGGGGCCACGGCGAAGGGTCGCGTCTCGCGATCGACGACGGGGCGCAGGACGCTCTTTCGGTCTCGGAGCTCGTGACCGCGCTCGAGGCCGGGCTCGGGCCCGCGGCACCGGTCGACCTCGCGGTCTTCGATGCCTGTCTCATGGCCACGCTCGAAGTCGCGAGCGATCTCGCCCCCTTCGCCCGACTGGTCGTCGCCTCGCCCGAAGTGGTGCCGGCGAGCGGCCTTCCCTACCAGAAAGTCGTGGAGGCTCTCGCTCGGCGAGCGCTCCCCGAGGACGCCGCATCCGAGCTGATCTCGGCCTTTCTCGACGACGCGGCCGCCCGCGGCCAGCGCCACGCCCGCCTTCTTCTCGTTCGAACCGAGAAAGCCGTGCACGCGCTCGAAGCCGTGGGCCGCGTGGGCTTTCGGTTGCGAGCCTCGTTGCCGCGAGCCCGACCCGCGATCCGTGCCGCGCGGTTGTTGGCGCGCGCGCCTCGATCGGGCGAGTTCGTCGACGCCGCCGATCTGCTCGATCGGCTCGCGCGGGTCGCTGAAGATCGAGAGCTCGAGCTCTTGGCACGTTCGGCCGCGCAAGCGGTCGCGGGCAGCGTCCTCGAGGCGGGTGCCGTCGAGCCGGCGGCGCGCTCTTCACCGACGGGCCCGAACCTTTGGTTTCCCGCTCAGCTCGGGGCCTTTCGGCGCGGCCGCGCCGAGTACGCGTCGCGACCGGCGATCCGCGGCCCGGGCGCGGGATGGCTCGCTTTTCTCGACGCCTTCCACGCCGAGAACACTTGTGATCGCCGTCACCGCGCGGCCGAAACGGTGGTGGGATGAGGCATATCGCCTCCCAGGGAAATCCCCTTCGTCATTCCGAGACCGGGTCGTCCCGGTCTTTTCTTTGCCGGGGATCGCGATCGGCGGTGCGCTTCGCGCCGGGGAACGTGCCGACGCCGATGGCTGTCCCTCCCCTTCACGCGTGATAAGGGCGAGCGCGAACCAGGAGGGAACGATCGCATGAACGCCGCCGAATGCGTGATCCGGACAGCGGAAACGGCCGGGGTCGAGCTCTGCTTCGCCAATCCGGGCACGACGGAGATGCCCCTCGTGTTGGCGCTGGATGGGGCGCGCATGCGCTGCGTCCTCGGTCTGCACGAGACGATCTGCACCGGTGCGGCCGACGGCTACGGGCGTCTGAGCGGCAAGCCGGCCCTGACCTTGCTCCATCTCGGACCGGGTCTCGCCAACGGTCTCGCCAATCTCCACAACGCGCGCCGGGCACGAACTCCGGTGGTCAACCTCGTCGGCGACCACGCGAGCTGGCACCGCGATGCCGACGCACCCTTGACGATGGACATCGAGGCTCTCGCACGGACGGTCTCGCGTTGGACGGCGCGCATGGTGCGGGCGAGCGAGGCCGGCTCGCTCACCGCCGAGGCGATCACCCGAGCGCGCGCCGGCCGCGGCGGCGTGGCGACTCTGGTGCTGCCGCACGATCTCCTGCTCGAGGAGGTGGCCGAAGGCGTTCCGCCGATGCCCCGATACGAACCGGCGCCCGCGGCCGATCCGGGGGCGATCGCGGCCGCCGCCGAGCTGTTGCGCGGCTCCGCGGCGAGCGCCCTGTTCCTGGGCGGCCCTGCGCTCTGGGGGGAGGGGCTGAGGCTGGCGGGGCGGATCGCGCGTGCCACCGGTGCCGTGCTCGTTTGCGAGACCGGCTTCGCGCGCTTGGCCACCGGTGCGGGCCGCCCGCCCGTGCGACGCTTGCCCTACTTCCCCGAGCAGGCACAGGCCCTTCTCGACGGCTTCGCGCACGTCATAGGCTGTGGCGCCAAGCCGCCCGTCTCCTTCTTCGGCTGGCCCGGGAAGCCCTCGCGGTACCTCGACGACCGCGAAGGCGTGATCTGGGTGGCCGGTACCGAGGAGGATGCGGTCGCGGCTCTGCGCGAGCTCGCCGATGCCCTGGGCGCTCGGGAAGATCATCCCGGTACGCGCCACGACCCGCCCCCCGCGCCCACGGGTCCGCTCGACGGCGCCAAGCTCGCAGCCGCCCTCGTGCGCGAGTTGCCCGAGGATGCGGTCGTCGTGCCGACGGCTGTCACCAACTCCTATCCCTTCTCGGCCATCGCCGAACGGGCGCGGCCGCACGAGCAGCTCGCGCTCACCGGAGGCGCGATCGGCGAAGGACCGGCGCTCGCGATCGGCGCGGCTCTCGCTGCGCCCGGCCGCAAGGTGATCAACCTCGAGGCGGACGGCAGCGGTGCTTACGCCTTGCAGGCTCTGTGGACCCAGGCCCGCGAGCGGCTCGATATCCTGACCATCGTTTGCGCCAACCGCGCCTACCGCATCCTGCGCCTCGAGCTCGAGCGTTCCGGCCAGGCGCCCACGGGAAGGGTGACGCGGGCTCTCACGAGCCTCGAGGATCCGTCCATCGACTGGGTTCAGGTGGCAAGGGGGCTCGGTGTTCCCGGGATCCGGGTCGACACCGGCGAGGCGCTCGTCGAGGCGCTGCGCCGCGCACTCGCCGAGCCGGGACCATGCGTGATCGAAGCCGTCCTTTCGTGAAGCGGGGCGCGGACCGGCCTGTGCGCACGCGTTATCCGGCGCTCCACCGTCTCCGCTCTCTTCGAGAGCGCGCCCGCGCCGATATTAGAGATCGCGCGTGTGCTCGGAACTGCGGTCGCGTGCGACGACGACCTGTTCTAATGCGCTCCGACCTCGGGTCCCGGCACGTTCTTCAGGCGCCCGGGGCGAGGCAACGCAGAAGGTCTTCGCCTAGATTGCGCAGAAGGGTTCGATAGGCCGCGGGGCCCGGGCGCAACGGCGGAGCACCTTCGGGATCGAGCACGCCCGTCCGAGCCCCGGTGCCCTCGACCATGCTCGCGATCACGGGAGCTTTGAACTGCGGTTCGGCGAAAACGCACACCGCCCGACGCTCCTGGATCGTCTTGCGCAGCTGCGCGAGCCGCTTGGCCGAGGGCTGGCGGTCCGGTGCGACGGTGATCGAGCCGACGGCCGAAAGTCCGTAGCGTTTCTCGAAATATTGATACGCGTCGTGAAACACCAGGTACGGTGTGTCTTTGACCGCCGCCAGCTTGGCCGCGAGTTCGCGATCCAAGGCCTCGATGCGTCGCACCTCTTGTTGCGCGTTGGCCCGATAGATCGCGGCGCGCTCGGGATCGCGCTCGGCGAGGATCCCCGCGAGGGCGCGGACGATCGCGATCCCGTTTTCGGGGTCGAGCCACAAATGTCCGTCGATCGCGTGCTCCTTCCCTCCTCTTCGAGCGCGCTCGTGCTCGTGGCCGTGGTCGTGTCTGTGCTTCGCCCACACGCCTCCTTCTCGCACGGGCAGCAGGGTCACCCCGGGCAGCTCGCTCACCGCGAGGATGCGGGGCTTGGTGCCGAGCGTGCGCAGCGGCTTGACGAGAAAGGTTTCGAGCGCCTCGCCGACCCAAACGACGAGATCCGCCCCCTCGAGACGCTCGGCATCGGAGGGCCGGAGTTGGAAGGTGTGCGGCGAACTACCGGGTGGCACCAAAAGGCTCGGCTCCGTGACACCCTCCGTCACCGCGGCGGCGAGGCCGTGCAGCGGTAGGATCGAGGCCACGATGCGCGGCGGCTCGGCCGCTCGTGCCCCGCATGCAGCGATTACCAGGACGGCGAGCGAGAAAACGAGGTGACAGGGGAAACGGACCATGGCACCCTCCCGCGGCGGACGTGCAACGTTATAGAGTAACATCATGCCTGGGCAAGCCGCTCCGCTCTCGCCCTCCTTGGCACCCGCGGCGCGCGCGACTTTGGTCGAGCTCGTGGACGTGACGGTCGTTCTCGATCGCAGAGTGATCCTCGAGAACGTCGATCTCGTCGTGCGCGAAGGCGAGCACGTCACCATCGTCGGCCCCAACGGCGCCGGCAAGACGACGCTCGTCAAAGTGGTCTTGGGCCTCCTCGCGCCGAGCGCGGGCCGGGTTTCGCTTCGACCCGGCGTCCGCATCGGCTACGCGCCGCAGCACCTGCCGATCGAGCGAACGATCCCGATCGACGTCGAAGGCTTCCTCGCGCTCGCCGGCCGGCGATCGCTCGAGGAACGGCGCGCGGTCCTCGCCGAGGTGGGCCTCGAGGGCATCGAGCGCCGGCAACTCGCGGCGCTTTCCGGCGGCCAGCTCCGACGCGTCCTCCTCGCTCGGGCACTCTTGCGACGTCCCGAACTCCTGGTTCTCGACGAACCTCTGAGCGGGGTCGATCTCGACGGTCGGTTCGAGCTCTACGAACTCGTCGCGGCCATCCGATCGCGCTATCGTTGCGCGGTTCTGCTCGTGAGCCACGATCTGCACATCGTCATGGCGACCACCGACCGGGTCGTGTGCCTGGACCGGCACGTCTGTTGTACCGGCTCGCCGGAAACGATCGCGCGCGATCCCCGCTTCGCGAGGCTCTTCGGCGACCGGTTCGGCAGCGTCGTCGCGCTCTACCGGCACCGTCACCCCCGTCGGCACGACGATCTCTCGCGCCGCTTCCCTCGACCGTGATCGAAGCCTTTCTCCTGCGCGCGTTCTTGGCCGGTCTCGGCATCGCGCTCGTCGCCGGACCCCTGGGCGCGTTCGTCGTCTGGCGTCGGCTCGCGATCTTCGGCGAGGCGCTGGCGCATTCGGCGCTTCTGGGAGTGATCGTCGCGCTGCTTTTGAAGCTCGACCCCACGCTCGGCCTCGTCGTTTTCGCGGCACTGCTCGCGACCGCGCTGTGGACCCTCGAGGAACAGCGACTCTTGCCGACCGATACGATCTTGAGCACCCTCGCCCACGGCGCGCTCGCGGTCGGCCTCGTCGTTTTGAGTTTCGTCGACTGGCTTCGTATCGACCTCTTGGCCTATCTTTTCGGTGATATTCTCGCTGTGAGCGAAGGCGACCTCTTGCTCGTTCTGGGGCTCGTGATCGTGGTCGTCGTCGTCATCGGATTTTGTTGGCGCTCGCTCGTGTCGATCACGCTCGATCCCGATATCGCTCGTGTCGAGGGCGTACCGGTCCGAGCGCTCCGACTGGTGCTCGATCTGATGATCGCCGGCACGATCGCACTCGGCATGAAGCTCGTGGGCATCGTACTGGTGGTCTCGCTGCTCGTCGTGCCGGCCGCCACCGCGCGGCCTTGGGCCCGCACGCCCGAGCAGATGGCCTTGCTCGGCTCCGCGGTCGGCGCCGCGGCGACCACCGGCGGCCTTTTCCTTTCGGCCGCCGTCGACGTCCCCTCGGGTCCGGCGATCGTGACCGTCGCCGTCGCGCTCTTCGCGCTTTCTCACTGCCTTCGCGGCTGGCGGGACCATCGCCGCGAACGCGCGCGTGCCGCACTGGCTTCGCGCGAGCGCGCCCACTAACTTCGCATCGACTTCGCGGAGCCGACAGGTGACGAGCGAGCCCGACGACCCGTTTCCGGCCGCAGAGCACGATCACGCTCGTTGCGTGGCGGATGCGCTCGATCGGGCGGCGGCCCTGTGCGCCGCACGCGGGGTCAAGCTGACCGAGCTGCGTCGCCGCGTGCTCGAAATCGTACTCGACCAACACGCGCCGGTCGGCGCCTACACGATCCTCGAGCGCCTTGCGAGCGAAAGGGGGCGGGTGGCTCCACCGACGGTCTATCGAGCCCTCGATTTCCTCGTCGCCCAGGGGCTGGTCCACCGGCTCGACACCAAGAACGCCTTCGTCGCCTGCGCGCGGGCCGACGGACCGCATCCGACCTGCTTCCTTCTCTGCCGGGACTGCGGCGCGGTCGCCGAAATCGCGGATTCCGCTCTCGAACAGGCGATCGCTGCCGTCGCCGCCCGCACCGGCTTCGCGCTGGCCCGGAGGATGGTCGAGCTCGAAGGCGTGTGCGCACGCTGCCGCGCTGCTTCCGGCGCGCGACAAGAAGCGGCATGAGCCTTCGGCGGGGTGCGAAGAGTTTTCCTGCGACGTCGCGAGGCCTTGGTCTGTCGCGGCCGTGCGAGCCCTCGGCGATCCAGGGCTCGCTGCGCCGCGCCGGCTTCGTTCCGACTCGAAACGCGCTTCTGTCGTCGTCGCGCCTTAGAATCGAGATCCGGCAGACGGGTGCGTGCCTCGGGCCGGCCGATGAAATGGCCGCCCGGGGCGTCGTTCGCGCTCCCTACACGGCGCCGAGGCTGGAGGGGAGCCTGTCCGCGGGCCTCTCGGCGCAGGAGTGGGGCGGCTTTTCCGTCCTCGACAACGGATCGGGCGTGTTTCGATGCTCCGAGCGGCCTCGGCTCCCGATCGAAGGGAGCGGCGCGAGCGTACCTTCTGACGCCCGGATCGGCAGTGAAAGGACCCCGGTTCGCGCGTCCCTTTCGCGCGACCTCGCGGACGCGGGCAGCGGGCATGGATCCCGACCGAGCGCATGCGCGGGCCGTCGCAGAGCTCGCCGGCGGAATGCGAGCCTCCGTTCGACGCTCTGCGAAGCCCTCCGCCGCGCCGAAGCAGGCGGCTCGGGCCGGAGCGCTCGCCTCGAGGCTCGGTGCGCGAACCCGTCCATTGCGCTCGGGACCCGCGATCGCGCTTCGGGTGCCGGCGAAGTGCAGAGAGTTCACCGGAGCTTCCCCGGCGTCGAGGGGGGCGTCGGTGATGCCGCTTCCGCGCGGCCCGTCGGCGGATGGGGTTTAGATCGGCCGTGAGCGCGCGACGGATCATCGTCGGGATCAGCGGCGCCTCGGGGGTCGTCCTCGGCGTTCGGCTGTTGGAGCTGTTGCGCGAGCTCGGGCTCGAAACCCACCTCGTTGCGACGCGGGCGGCTATCCTCACGATCGGGCACGAGCTCGGTCGCTCGTACGAGAGCGTCAAGGCCCTCGCCTCGGTGGTCCACGGAACGCACGACGTCGGGGCGGCGATCGCCTCGGGATCGTTCAAGACCGAAGGCATGATCGTCGCTCCGTGCTCGATGCGCACGCTCGCCGCGATCGCCACCGGCGTCACGGACACCTTGCTCACCCGCGCGGCCGATGTCGTCCTCAAAGAGCGCAGGCGGCTCGTGCTCTTGCCGCGCGAGACGCCGCTCCACCTCGGTCATTTGCGCAACATGGTCGCGGTCACCGAGATGGGCGCCATCGTCATGCCGCCCGTGCCGGCCTTTTACGCCGGCAGCGATTCGGTGGAGGCGATGATCGATCAGATCCTCGGCCGCGCACTCGATCTCTTCGGGCTCGACTGCCCGAGGGTCGTGCGTTGGCAAGGAAAGCGGGCGTAGCGTCGGCGCGACGGTCTTCGCCGCGATTTCGCTCCGGGGTTGACGAACCGGGCCGGTTGCCGAATCCGGTCCTCGCCTCGGTCGCACGTCCCGCATCGGAGATCTCGGCATGTCTCGGGCCTTCTCGACCCGTCGTCGCCTCTTGTCGTCCGGTTTGCAGCTCGCCGCCCTGCTGTGGATGCCGCGGGCCGTGCTCCGGGCGGAGACCGAGAATCTCGAGCTCGGCGAGGCTCGCCCCTTCTCTTTCGACTGGCTCGTCGAGCACGCTCGCGTTCTCGCCAAACGCGACTATGTCCCTCCGCCGCGCCCGGCGCCCGAGATCGTCCATGCCATCGACTACGACGCGCACGGCAAGCTCAGGACCCGCCCGGAGTACGCGCTGTGGGGCCGATCGGGTGGAGTCTATCCGATCGCCTACGTGCACATGGGGCGGTTCTTCCCCAAGACCGTGCGTCTGCACGTGGTCGACGGAGCGCAAGCGCGCGAGATCCTCTACAACCGCCGTTACTTCACGATCCCCGAAGATCACGTCGCCGCCCGGCTCCCGGCCGACGCCTCGGCGTTCGCCGGCTTCTGGATCCACGAGAGCCGGCGTGCCGGCAGCTGGTGGAAGCGCGAGCCCTGGGTCACCTTTTCGGGCGCGTCCTATTTCCGGGCGGTGGGCGAGCTCGGTCAGGTGGGTCTCTCGGCGCGCGGGATCGCCGTCAACGTGGCGCATCCCGGCGGCCTTCCCGAGGAATTCCCCGACTTCACCCATTTCTGGTTCGAGCCCTGCGCCCGCGAAGGCGATCCCCAGCTGGTCTATGCGCTGTTGGACGGTCCGAGCATCGTCGGTGCCTATCGCTTCGCGATGCAGCGCACCCGCGCCGTCGTCATGGACATCGATTGCCGCTTGTTCTTGCGGCGGGACATCGATCGGCTCGGCATCGCCCCGCTCACGAGCATGTTCTGGTTCGCCGAATACCCGGCGCGCGATCGCTTCGATTGGCGGCCGGAAGTGCACGATTCGGATACGCTCGTGATGTGGAACGGTGCCGGCGAGCGGCTCGTTCGCCCGCTCAACAATCCGCCGCGGACCATCGCCTCGAGCTTCTTGGACGAGAATCCCAAGGGCTACGGTCTGGCCCAGCGCGACCGGAACTACGATCATTATCTCGACGGGGTCAACTATCACCACCGTCCCACCGGCTGGGTCGAGCCCAAAGGCGATTGGGGCAAGGGCGCCGTTCAGCTCGTCGAGATCCCGACCAACGACGAGATCCACGACAACATCGTCGTCTATTGGCAATCCGAGCGCCCCGCGCGCGCGGGCGACGCGCTATCCTATTCCTACAGGCTCCACTGGCTCGAGTTCGATCCCTATTTCCCGGTCGTCGACTTCGCGCGGGTCGTCGCCACGCGGATGAGCCGCGGCGGCATCCCGGGCCAGCCCCGTCCGCCCGGCGTCGTAAAATTCTGGATCGAGTTCGACGGTGCGATCCTCGGGTCCATACCCTGGGGTGTGCGGCCGGAAGTCGTGGTCTGGGCCTCGCGCGGCGAGGTCTCGATGCGCCGGGCGGAGCCCGTGTGGCACACACCGCGCTGGTTCGGCACTTTCGATCTGACCGTCGAAGGCCGCGATCCGATCGAGCTCCGCGCTCACCTCGCTCTCGACGGCAAGCCGATCAGCGAAACCTGGCTGTTCCAGCTCCATCCGGAACTCTTGCCGGCTCTCTGAGCGCGGCCCCGCGCGGGCGCCGCGCCGGGCTCACTTCTTGAGGATCGAGCCCAAGATGCCGCGCACGATCGCGGTACCGAGCTGGCGGCCGATCTGGCTCGAGACCGAGCGCGCGAGGGTCTTGGCCGCGGCTTCCGCCAATCCCTGACGGCGCCCGCCGCCTCCGGTGAGCACCTCGCCCAAGATCCCCCCGAGACCGGTCGAGCGCGGCGCTTCCGCGGGCGAAGAGAGGATCCGCGGCCGCCCCGTGCCGGAGGCGGGAGTCGCTTCCGCGCCGGCGCCGCGCGCGAGCCGTCGGGCGGCACCGGCCGACGCTGCGCCCCAGGGGCTACCGACCTTGACCGGGGCCGAGCCGGCTCCCCAGGGGCTGTGCGGGGTCGTGTGCGCCATGGGCGTCGTGGCCCGGGCGGCGAGGATTTCGTAGGCCGACTCCCTGTCCAAAGGCTCGTCGTATTTGCCCGCGAGCGGGCTCGAGGCGATGATCTCGGCGCGCTCTTCGGCGGTGACGGGGCCGATGCGCGAGCGCGGCGGACAAATCTTCACCCGCTGCACGACGCTCGGTACTCCCCCGGGCTCCAGGACCGAGACCAGCGCTTCTCCCACTCCGAGCTGGGTAATCACCTCGGCCGTTTTGAACCTGGGGTTGGGGCGGAACGTCTCGGCGGCCGCTCTCACCGCTTTTTGTTCGATGGGGGTGAAAGCGCGCAGCGCGTGCTGGATACGGTTGCCGAGCTGTCCCAGCACCGTCGGTGGTATGTCGAGGGGATTCTGGGTGACGAAGTAGACGCCCACGCCTTTCGAGCGGATCAGCCGCACCACCTGCTCGATCTTCTCGATCAGGGCCCTGGGAGCGTCCTTGAACAGAAGATGCGCCTCGTCGAAGAAAAACACGAGCTTGGGCTTGTCACGATCGCCGACCTCCGGGAGTTCTTCGAAGAGCTCGGCGAGGAGCCAGAGAAGGAACGTCGCGTACAGCCTCGGGCTGTGAATGAGATCTTCGGCCACCAGCACGTTGACGGCTCCGCGCCCGTCCGGAGCTTGCAAGAGCAGATCCTCGAGTTCGAGTGCCGGCTCGCCGAAGAAACGCTCACCCCCCTGCTGCTCGAGGGTGAGGAGCCGTCGCTGGATGGTCCCCACGGTCGCTTTGGAGACGTTGCCGTAGGTCGTCGTGACGACATCCGCGCGCTCGGCCAGGAATTGGAGGATCGAGGTCAAATCCTTGAAATCGAGAAGCAAAAGACCTTCGTCGTCGGCGATCTTGAAAGCGATGTTGAGGACCCCTTCCTGCGTCTCGTTGAGCTCGAGGATACGCGCCAGAAGAAGGGGGCCCATCTCCGCCACCGTGGTCCGTACGGGATGCCCCTTGGCGCCGAGGAGGTCCCAGAAGATGACGGGGCAGGCCTCGTAGGCGAAGTCGGCGAGACCGCACTCGAGCGCGCGCTTCTCGATCTTGGGATTGGGCGTACCCGGGGCGGCGATACCCGACAGGTCTCCTTTGACGTCGGCGCAAAAGACCGGCACCCCGGCGCGCGAAAAGCCTTCGGCCAGGACTTGCAGCGTGATCGTCTTGCCGGTGCCCGTCGCCCCGGCGATCAGACCGTGCCGGTTTGCGAGCGGTAGATGGAGGTGAACCGGCGTTTCGCCCTTGCCGACGAGAATCGCTGCACTCTCCGTCATGGGACCGTTCCTTCCTTGCGCCCGCCCCGATATAGTGCGGATCGGTGAGGCGAGCGACGGGATCATGTCGATGACCGGCACCGATCCGGTCCGGGAGCACCGGATCCGGCTCGCCGACGGCCGCCGTCTGACCTGTGCCGAGTACGGCAGGCCCCAAGATCCACCGGCTCTGTACCTCCACGGCTTTCTCGGTAGTCGTCTCGAGGTCCGCATCGCCGGCGAGCTGCCGCTGCGGATCTTCGCGCCCGACCGGCCCGGCTACGGCGCCTCGGATCCTGTGCCCGCGCACAGCCTGAGCCGCTTCGGCCGGGACATGGGGACGCTTCTCGATGCGTTGGGGCTCGACGAGATCGCCGCTGTCGGCGTCTCGGCCGGGGGCCCTTACGCCCTGGCCGCCGCCGTCGTTCTCGGACCGCGCGTGCGACGCCTGGCGCTGGTGGCGGCGGTCGCCAACAAGAAAGTCCTGAGGCGCGAGGGGGGTGCCGTGCGGCTCTTGCGCGTGGCGCGTCGTCACGGCCGGCTCGCTCTGGGGCTCGCCCCGGTGGTCTTGCGCAACCTGCGGCGGCACGGTCTCGACGAATGGGTGGTCCGCCTGCTTTTGATGCGGGAGCGGGCCTGTTTCCGCCCCGGGATCGATCTGGACCGGCTCGAGCGGCTCCTCCTCGGTTCCTTGCGCGAGGGAACGCGGCGCGGGATCGCCGGCGCCGAGGCGGATCTCGAGAACCTGACCCGCCGATGGGACGTGAGCCCGAGCCAGGTCCGATGTCCCACGCTCGTGCTGCACGGCGCCCGCGATCGCGTGGTACCGGTGGCGCATGCGCTCTGGTACGCAGAACGGATCGCGACGGCGCGCCTCGAGATCGTCCCCGATTCCGGGCACGTGTCCGTCGCGGTCAACGAGGCGCCGCGGATCGCGGCGTTTCTCGCGGGCGAGCCTTGACGGCGTTCGGCCCGAACGCGTTTCTCGGCCGGGCCCGGTGGGAAGCGGAGGAGCGGTGTCGATGCCCGAACTCGATCCGGCGATGGCCGAGATCCTGAGGATGCTCGAAAGGCGAGCTCTGCCGCCTTACGAGACCATGCCACCGGCCGTGGCGCGGGCGGAATGCGAGGTGCGGAACGCGTTCTGGAACGCGGATCCACCCCAGCTGCCCGAGATCGAGGACGTGACGATCGAGGGCCCGCGCGGACCGCTGCACCTGCGTCTGTACGTACCGGAAGGGGCCCCCACACCTTCTCCCGCTATCGTCTACGTGCACGGGGGTGGTTGGGTTCTCGGCTCGCTCGACACCCACGACCACGTCTGCAGGAGGCTCGCGCGCGCCGCACGGGTGCGGCTGGTGAGCGTGGCCTACGGCCTCGCCCCCGAACATCCCTTTCCCCAGGGTCTGGCGGATGTGGTCCACACCCTTCGCTGGCTTTTCGAGCACGGTGCGAGCGAGGACATCGAGCCGACCGCCATCGCCGTGGCCGGGGATTCGGCCGGGGCCAATCTCGCGCTCGCGGCTTGTCTGCGTCTGCGCGATCTGGGGGAACCGCTGCCCCGCGCGGCGGCGCTCGTTTACGGTTGTTATTCTTCCGATTTCGAGAGCCCGAGCCATCTCGCCTTCGGCGACGGTCGCTATTTTCTTTCCACCGCGACCGTGCGTTGGTTCTGGGACCACTACCTGCCCGATCCCGCCGAACGCGACGACCCCTTGGCTTCGCCTCTGTTCGCCGATCTCAGGGGGCTGCCGCCGCTTTTCGTGAGCGCCGCCGAGTTCGATCCGTTGCGCGACGATTCCGAGCGGCTCGCGCGACGCCTGGTCGAGGCTCGGGTCGATTTCGACTGGCGCCTGTGGCGCGGGGTGACCCACGGCTGTTTCCAGATGAGCCGCATGCTGGCCAGGGCCGATCGGTTCATCGCCGAGGTCGCGGGTTTCCTCGTCCGCAATCTCGGGTGAAGGCCTCAACAGGCCTGCGGCTCGCGCCCCGTCGGGCACTCTTTGAACGCGAAGGGTTCGAGCGCGCTCGTGCGCGACGCATCGAACACCCGCCCGTCCTCGCAGTGGACTTTGGCGAAGATCACCTGCCGTCCGTCCAAGGTCCGTTCGACGATCTGGGTCAGATAAGCGACGCTGCATCCGTGCGCGGCACGGATCTCGGCCGCCAGATCGTCTTGCCACCCGGCAGGAGCGGGACGAGCGATCGTCATCAGGAGCGCAACGGCAAGGGCCAGAACGAAAGGATACATCGTGAGCTCGACTCGCTGGGCTCGCCGCGGGTCCGCGTGCGTCGCGAAGGTCGCCTCCGCCCGCCGCGCGCACTGCGCCCGCGACCTCGCGACAATCCTAACGCCTTTCGCAGCGGAGCGCGAATCGGACCTCGGCGCAAAGGACGCTCGCGGTAGGGCGAAACACCGCGCCCACCGGGCCTCGGGATGCGATGCCGACCGTCTCGTTGTTTCGCTGCTTCTCCGCGACCGCGATCGGCGCGCGGGCCGCTCGGACGGCTCCAGCCCGCGGTTCGCCTTGGCGGAATCGGAGCCGTTCGGTATGCGCTGCGGTGCAGCAGATCCGGAGGAACCATGGGAGCGATCCGCCCCCGCCGCAGCGCTCTTTACGTGCCCGGCTCGAACACCCGGGCGCTCGAGAAAGGCAAGGAACTCCCGGTCGATGTATTGATTTTCGATCTCGAAGACGCGGTCGCACCGGATGCGAAAGAGGAGGCGCGGGCCACCGTGCTCGCGGCGCTCGAAAAGAGGGCTTCCTACGGCCGTCGCGAACTCGTCGTGCGCGTGAACGGGCTCGATACCCCGTGGGGGTATGGTGATCTTTCGGCTCTCGCGCGGGCCGGTGCCGACGCCCTGCTCTTGCCCAAGGTCGAAAGCGTCGATGCCGTTCGGCGAGCGCTCGCCGTTCTCGCGGCCGTCGGCGCCCCCGAAGACCTGCCGATCTGGTGCATGATCGAGACCCCGCTCGGGGTCTTGCGCGCGGAAGAGATCGCGCGTCATCCGCGGGTGAGTTGCCTCGTCATGGGCACCTCCGATCTCACCAAGGACTTGCACGCGCTCCATACGCGCGAGCGGCTGCCGATGCTGGTCTCCCTCGGGATCTGTGTGCTCGCTGCGCGCGCCGCCGGGATCGCGATCCTCGACGGTGTCCATCTCGATCTCTCCGACGACGAGGGATTCGCGGCCGCGTGCCGTCAGGGACGCGAACTCGGCTTCGACGGCAAGACGCTGATTCATCCCAAGCAGATCCCCGTGGCCAACGCCGCTTTCGGCCCGAGCCCGGAGGAGCTCGAGCAGGCCCGCCGGGTTCTCGCCGCCTATCGGGCGGCGCGGGAAACCGGCGCAGGGGTGGCGGTGGTCGACGGGAGGCTCGTCGAAGCCCTGCACGCGCGCGAGGCGGAGCGGATCCTCGCCCTCGCCGCGGCGATCGCGGAGCGTGGCGCCTGAGCGCGCGAGCGCGAACTCCTCGTGCCGGATCCCAGATGGTCCGTCGCGACGGCTACCCTCTCCGAAGGACCGCTTCGGTGCGGGCGCGTCGCGCTCGTCCCCTCTGGAAGGGGCGGCCGTCCGAAACGCCTTTTGGTTGCTCGGGCGATCATCGTCGATCCGCGGCTCGGGAAGGAATCGCGCGCCGTTGCCGCTTTCGCCCGCTCGCGGCGGCGAGCCCGCCTCGCGACCGCGCGGACGGGGGTATTCTTCGCGGGAAGAGACGATGGACAAGAGCTCGAAAGGGAACTTCTTCGAGGATCTCGAGGTCGGGCGGGTCCTGCATCATGCCGGCCCGCGCACCGTGACCGCGGCCGATGCCGGGCTGTATCTGGCGCTCACCGGCTCCCGCTACGCGCTCTACGCAGCCGAACCGCTCGCCCGCGCCTGGGGCTTTCCGACCACCCCGCTCGAGGAGCTGTTGGTTTTCCATCTGGTTTTCGGCCAATCGGTCCCGGACCTTTCGGTCAACGCCGTGGCCAACCTCGGCTATGCCGACGGACGTTTTCTGGCACCCGTCTTCGCGGGCGAAACGCTCGTCGCCCGCTCGACCGTCATCGGGCGCAAGGAGACCTCCTCGCGGCGGACCGGGATCGTCTGGGTTCGCACCGAGGCCTTCAAGGCGGACGGGACGCCCGTTCTCTCTTATGTCCGTTGGGTGCTCGTGAACAAACGCGATCCCGCGAGCCCGACACCGGAGCCGGTGGTACCGACCTTACCTCCGGTGGTGGAACCGGAGCGTCTCGTCGTTCCTTCGGGTTTCGCGCCGCGCGCGGTCGATCCGGCCGAAACCGGTGGGCCGTGGTTCTTCGAGGATTACGTGGTCGGAGAGCGGATCGACCATGTCGACGGTATGGGGGTCATGGAAAGCGAGCACCGGCTGGCCACGCGCCTCTATCGCAACACCGCCCGCGTGCACTTCAACGATCACGTCGAACGCCAAGGTCGATTGGGTGCGGTCATCGTCTACGGCGGGGTCGTGATCTCGATCGCGCGCGCGCTCGCTTTCAATGGTCTCGGCAATGTGTGTCCGATCCTCGCGATCAACGGCGGCACACACGTCAATCCGTGTCGCGCGGGCGATACGATCTACGCCTGGTCCGAAGTTCTCGACAAGGCCGAGATCCACGATCGTCCAGACACGGGTGCGCTGCGCCTGCGTCTGGTGGCCCTCAAGAATCGCTCCGCCGAGGGTTTCCCGTACAAGGACGCGAGCGGAGCGTATCTGCCGGAGGTTCTGCTCGATTTCGACTATTGGGCCCTCGTCCCCCGGCGCGCCGTCGCCGCGGGTGTCGCGAGCCGAGCTTGAGGAGCCCGAGCGAGCGTCGTGGCTCGACCGGCGAACGGCTGCGCCCGGCCGGAAAACGATTTTTCAACTTCTCCGCGTTAAGGAGCACGGAAAGAGACGTGCGGACCGGCCGAGCGTGCGCGAAATCGCGACCACCGTCGGACCCACCGGCTCGGCGGCGAGCACAGCCGACGGCTCGTCGCCGCAGCGCACGGTACGGCTCGGCCCCGCGACGCGCGTCTTCCCGTCGGCCGGGGCGTCGTCGTCCGGGGTCGCTTCGCTCGCGTCGACGCCGGCGATCCGATTGAGCATCGAAGGGCTCGCGTTCGAGGCTCTCGCCTGGCGCGCCGGAGGAGAGGGACCGGCCGGCCGAGCCGAAATCTTGCGAGGAACCGTGCGGGTCCTGCCAGCACTGCCGCTCGTGACCGAGAACGCCTTCTCGGGCGCGTCGGGGCTCGTTCGTCCCGCCGGTTCTGCGACCCCGGGGGCCCCGCCCCGACCCGAGCCGGGCGGTGCCGAGCCGAATGCGATCGCGAACGGCCGCCCGGACGGGGTCTTCGCAACCGTCTGGGGACCGGCCGGTCGAGGATCGCTGCTCCTCGCCGCCGGGGATCTGTTCGTTTTGGTGCGCGGCGCGCCGCAGCTTCCGATCGGTGCGGAGGTGTTCGTCTTCTGGGAAGCGGGCCCGGAGATGATCACCGGACCTTTTCCCGTCGCGCTCGCCGCCCTCGGCGCGAAAACGGAAAACCCCCTCGAACGCACTGTATACGGCGCGACGGGCGGTGCCGGGACGGCGACCGAGGAGCGCGGCTCGCAGGAGCCGCTCGGGGAGCCGCGCACGCAACGGTCGGCGACCGAAGGTCCGGGGTCGAACCGATCGGTTCCCGAGGACTCTTCGGTAACGATGCGAGCGCAGACCGTTTCCGGTCCGGCGACTTCTTTGCCCGCACGCCTCGCCGGTGTCGAGCCCCCGAGCCTTCCGCTCGCCTTCGTCCTCGAAGAGCTGGCCGGGAGGCTCGGCCTTTGTCGGGAGGTTGGGGACGAGGAAAAGGGCGGAGAAGACCGGCGGGGAAACCAAGAGGAGGGGAGAAGCCTGCTCGAGATCGACTTTCCGGTTCTCGGTCGCATCCGCCTCGAGCTCGCCTGGTCGCCTCGATCGATCGAGCTGCGCCTGACCGGAGCGGATCGCTTCGCGGAGGTCGACCGCGCGGCGATCGTGCGCGCCTTCGCCGACGGCCTCGCCCTCGCGGGCGCCCGGGGTCGGATCGTGATCGTCGATCGCGCGAGAAGCTGACGGGCAGCGGTTGGTCTGCCGCCCTCGGGCCGCATGGACAGAGAGCGGGGCGTCCTGCTAAGTCGCTGACGCCTCTATGATGCAATGCAGCGAGGCCCGTCGCGAGAGGAGGGCACCATGGCCGGGAGCGATCGTCCGCTCTCCCCGCACCTGCAGATCTATCGATGGTATTTCACGATGGCCTTGTCGATCGCGCACCGCTTCTCCGGTGTCGCGCTCGCGGTCGGACTGTTGTTTCTCGCGTGGTGGCTGACGGCGCTCGCGCGCGGTCCCGAAGCCTTCGCCCCGGTCGAAGCGTTCGTGCGGAGCGGGATCGGGTCGTTGCTCCTGTTCGGATGGACCTTCGCGCTCTTCTACCACCTCGCCAACGGCGTTCGTCATCTCGTTTGGGATCTCGGTTTCGGGCTCGAGAAAGACCAGGCGTTCCGGTCCGGCGTCGCGGCGCTGGCGGCGGCGGCGATCGCGACCGCGGTCGTGTGGATCACGGTTCTGGCGTTGTGAAGGAAGAGACGATGATCGCCGATGCTCGTGTGGAGGCCGCGCGAATCAGGGCTCGCGGTTCGGCCAAGAGCGGAGCGGAGCACTGGTGGCGGCAGCGCCTGACGGCCCTCGCCAACGTTCCCCTGGTCATCTGGTTGGTCGTTTCCTTCGTATCGCTTTCCGGAGCGGGCTACGCAGAGGCGCGCGCGTGGTTGAGCGGTCTGTTCAACGCCACGATGATGGTGCTGTTGATCCTTTCGACGTTCTTGCACGCCCGTCTGGGTATCCAAGTGATCATCGAGGACTACGTCCACGGTCGCGCGCTGAAAGTCGCGTCGTTGGTGTTGCTGGATTTCGTGGTCGTCGCGCTCGCCACGGCGTGCGTGCTCGCGACGTTGGCGGTGTTCACCGGGAGCTGAGGCGATGGGTCGCGCCTATCCCATCACGGATCATCATTTCGACTGCGTGGTCGTGGGCGCGGGCGGGTCGGGGCTCAGGGCCGCCGTCGGCATGGTGGAAGCCGGGCTCGAGGTCGCCTGCATCACGAAGGTCTATCCCACGCGTTCGCACACCGTGGCCGCCCAGGGCGGCATCAACGCGGCTCTGGGCAACATGAACGAGGACGATTGGCGCTACCACATGTACGACACCGTCAAAGGGTCGGACTGGCTGGGCGACCAAGACGCCATCGAGTACATGACGAAGAACGCGCCGGCCGCGGTGTACGAGCTCGAACATTACGGTGTCCCGTTTTCGCGGACCGCCGACGGGCGCATCTACCAGCGCGCCTTCGGCGGGCAATCGGTGCGCTACGGCAAGGAACAAGCCTATAGGACCTGCGCGGCGGCGGATCGGACCGGCCACGCGCTCCTCCATACGCTCTACCAGCAGGCGTTGAAGAACAAAGTCCGCTTCTTCAACGAATACTTCGCGCTCGACCTGCTCATGGACGAGGACGGTTCCTGTGCCGGCGTCATCGCCATGCGCATCGAGGACGGGTCGATCCACCGGTTCGCGGCGCATCTGACCTGTTTGGCGACGGGAGGCTACGGCCGTGTGTACTTTTCCTGCACGAGCGCGCACATCTGCACGGGCGACGGCAACGCCATGGTGCTCCGCGCCGGCCTGCCTCTCCAGGACATGGAGTTCGTGCAGTTCCATCCCACCGGGATTTACGGCGCGGGCTGCCTGATTACCGAAGGCGCGCGCGGGGAAGGAGGTTATCTCACGAACGCGCTCGGCGAGCGCTTCATGGAGCGATACGCTCCCACCGCCAAAGACCTCGCCTCGCGCGACGTGGTGGCGCGGGCGATGACCATCGAGATCAACGAAGGGCGCGGCTGCGGTCCGAACAAGGACTACATCGAGCTGCACCTCGAGCACTTGGACCCCGAGATCATCAAGGAACGTCTGCCCGGGATCACCGAGACCGCGAAAATCTTCGCCGGCGTCGACGTCACGCGCGAGCCGATCCCGGTCGTGCCCACCTGCCACTACAACATGGGTGGTATTCCGACGAATTGGCGCGCCGAGGTCGTCTGCCCCAAGAACGGCGATCCCGATGCCGTGGTGCCCGGCCTGCTCGCGGTGGGCGAAGCGGCGTGCGCCTCGGTTCACGGCGCCAACCGACTGGGCGGCAACTCGCTCACCGACCTCGTCGTGTTCGGGCGTTCGGCGGCTCTGCGCGCGGCCGAACTCGTGCGCCCGCACAGTCCGCCGCGGCCACTGCCCAAGAACGCCGGCGAGGCGGCCCTCGATCGGCTCGATCGGATCCGGCACGCCAACGGCGGCTCGAGCGTCGGGGTGATCCGTACGGCGATGCAACGGACCATGCAGCGGCACGCGGCCGTCTTCCGCGAGGCGCGGAGCCTGGAGGAAGGCTGCCGCAAGCTCGCGGAGATCGCGGCCGGCCTCGACGATCTCAAGGTTTCCGACCGCTCGCTCGTCTGGAATACCGATCTCATCGAGGCGCTCGAGCTCCACAACTTGATGCTGCAGGCGATCGCGACGATGCACTCCGCAGCCTTCCGCACCGAGAGCCGCGGTGCGCACGCGCGCGAGGACTACCCGCGGCGCGACGATGTCAACTGGCTCAAGCACACGCTGTGTTGGGTCGACGATCGGTTCCGGCCGCGCCTCGACACCCGTCCGGTTCATCTCTTCACCTTGAGCAACGAGGTCGAGCCGATACCGCCCGCGGCACGCGTCTATTGAGCGGGCGGTCCGGCGAAGAGGGAGTTCTCATGGTCGCGTTCTCTTTGCCCCGGAACAGCCGGGTCGAGCTGGGTCGGCGTCACGAGCCCGCGGTGCAGCCGAAACGACCGCGCGAATTCAAGGTCTACCGGTGGTCGCCGGAAGAAGGGCGCAATCCTCGTCTCGACACTTACGTCGTCGATCTCGACGACTGCGGCCCCATGGTGCTGGACGCCCTGATCAAGATCAAGAGCGAGATCGACAGCACCTTGACCTTCCGTCGTTCGTGCCGCGAGGGCATTTGTGGCAGCTGTGCGATGAACATCGACGGCCACAACACCCTAGCGTGCACCAAGGCCATCGAGGATATCAAAGGGGCGGTCGCGATCTATCCCCTGCCCCATATGAAAGTCGTCAAGGATTTGGTTGTAGATCTCGAGGGTTTTTGGGCGCAATACGAGTCGATCGAGCCGTGGCTGAAGACCCGCTCGCCCGCACCGGCCAAGGAACGGCTGCAGAGCCCCGAAGAACGGGCGAAGTTGGACGGACTTTACGAGTGTATCCTCTGCGCGTGTTGTTCGACCAGCTGCCCTTCCTATTGGTGGAACGGTGATCGTTATCTCGGACCGGCGGTGCTCCTGCAAGCTTATCGATGGATCGCCGATTCGCGCGACGAAGCGACGGGCGAGCGGCTCGAGGCGCTCGAGGATCCGTTCAAGCTCTACCGTTGCCATACGATTCTCAACTGCACGAACACCTGTCCGAAAGGGCTCAATCCCGCCAAGGCGATCGCGGAGATCAAAAAACTGATAGTAGAAAGACGCTTGTGAGATTCGCGCAATCGGGGGCTTGCGCGGTGGAGCGAGATGGGATTAACGAGGATACATAAAGAGGCGTAAGCCCGCACACGCAGGTCCGATCTGACGAAGGAGGCATCGCCTCCTTTCTTTTTTGTTCACGCGAGAGCCGGACGCGGTTCGAGAACCGCGCGCGGCCGAAGGCGCGCCGCCTCGAGGCCTGCGCGAAGACGGGCCCTGAGCTCCGAGCCCAGGACTTTGCGGCTGGTGACCGACCAGGACGGCACGGGTTCTCCGAAGCGGACCGCGACTTCCACGCCCGGAAGCTGGAGAACCCGCCAAAGATGCGGCAGGAGCGCGGCTTCCCCGTACCACGCGTAGAGTTCGGCGTTGGTCTCGTCGATCGGCGCACCGTCGAGAAGCTGGCGATAGGCGAGGACGACGGGTTGGATCGCGATCAGACGGTCGACGACGTCCGGCTCGGCGACCGACAACAGCGAGGTCTTGAGCGGCAGGACGTCCAAGCCGTTCGAACTCGTGCCCTCGGCGAAGAGGACGAAGGATTCGCCCCGCGCCAGGCGCGCGGCGAGCGCATCGCGCTGTCGTTTCGCCTCCCGCCAGTGCCGTCGCACGAACATCGTCCGCGCGAGGCGAGCGAGAAGGCCGAAGAGCGGCCAATCGGCGATCTCCGCCTTGGCGACGAACACGGCATCGCACAAGGCGCCCAGGATCGGGACGTCGAGGTAGGAGACGTGGTTGGGCACCAAGAGGACGGGGAGCAGAGGCGAGGGCCTGCCCCGCACGTCGAGGCGGACACCGAGCAAGAAAAGCACGCCCTTGCACCACCACCGCCGCAAGAGCCGTCGCGGCCCCGCGCCGAGCGGCAGAGCGGCGAACCAACAGGCCAGGAGGACCGAGGTCAGCAGCCCGAATCCGGCGAGCCTCGAGACGGCCCGAAGGCGAGAGGCGCTCATGCGACTTCGGTCGCGGTCCGTTCGCCGACCTGCGCCGCGAAGTGGCGACGATAATGGGCGGAAATCCGATCGGTGGGCAAGACGATACACACGTCGATGGTGTTGAAGATCTCGTCGAGAACGGCGCCTTCGCCGATCATCGCTCCCAGGCGCAGGTAGCCTTTGACGAGCGGGGGCAGGGCTCGGAAGGCCGCGTGCGGATCGAAGCTCTCGGCGGCGAACGGCTCGTGCGCCACCCGGCGGGAGGCGAGCGCCACCGGCCGGAGGTGGAGCGGCGCGAGATGGTGCTCGTGCAGCCAGCGGATCTGCGCGGCGACGGCGGCGACATCGGTACCGGGCAAGCTCGCGCAGCCGATCATCACCGAGACCCGGTGTTCGTCGAGATAACGCGCGATCGCGCGCCACATCAGTTGCATCACCGCACCGGTCCGGTAGCGCGCATCGACGCAGGAACGCCCGAGCTCGAGGATTTCGCCGCGGGCACGCGTCTCCGCCGTGCGCAGAAGTAGCGGGCCGAGGTCGTATTCGGCTTGGGTGTAGAACCCCACCGTCGGCAGAGCGACGCTCTCGCGCAACAACCGGTAACAGCCCACCACCGCGGGGCGGAGCAGCGTCGAGCGCGAACGATCGATCACCACGAGGTGATCGGCGTAAGCGTCAAAATGATCGACGTCCAAGCGACGCTGCCGCGTCCGAGGGTCGGCGATCGCGCCCTGTTCCTCGAAGAACACTCGATAGCGCAATTCTTGAGCCGCCCGCACCTCGCGCTCGTCGGCGGCCAGACGCGCTTCGAGTTCTCCCGAACGCACCACCAGGCTCATCGCGCCCTCCACGCGTCGCGCCGTTCCGGCGACCCACCCGCAGCTTGGCGACGACAGGTGGCGGATCCGCGACCGCGCGATGACGAGCCCCGAACAATTCCGTCCCCCTCTGCGGAGATCCCGATCGTTACACCGCCGAGCCGGCCCGCACGCGAGCGTGCGGTGTCGGCGCTCCGTACCGAACCCTCCGCGCGCGAGTGCGCCCCGCCGTCGCCTTCCGTTCACGGGCCAGGTGCTCGGAGCCCGATGCGGGTCGAGGAGGTGGTCGTTGACCACGGACGCGCTCTCGGGTTCTCCTGGCCGGGACGAGGCGAGCGCGGAGTGAACGGCGTGGGTCCGGAAACCGCGGGCGTGAAGGACGTCGTGATACGGCGCGCGTGCGCGACCGACGCCGCGGATCTCGCCCGGATCCAAGTCGACAGTTGGCGCGAGACCTATCGCGGCATGCTCCCCGATCATTATCTCCGGGCTCTCTCCTATGCCGATCACGAGC
Source organism: Geminicoccaceae bacterium (assembly GCA_025062095.1). GTDB lineage: Bacteria > Pseudomonadota > Alphaproteobacteria > Geminicoccales > Geminicoccaceae > JANXAZ01. The sequence continues at coordinate 13,700 of JANXAZ010000026.1, read as the reverse complement.
GCCTGTGGCGCCGGACGCTCGCCGCTCCGAGCGCGACCTTCGTCGCGGTACTCGACGGCCGACCGGTCGGGCTCGCGAGCGGTGGCCGGTGCCGATCGTTCCGCGGCTTCTCGGGCGAGCTCCATCTCCTCTACGTGCTCCGCGCCGCTCAGGGGCGAGGCATCGGGCGCGCTCTGTTCGACGCGGTGCACTACGCGCTCGCGGTGGCCGGCTGGCCCGACATGCTCGTATGGGTGCTCGCCGCCAATCGTCGCGCGCGCGGTTTCTACGAACATCTCGGCTTGGAGCCGGTGGGCCGGGCGACCGCCCTCGTGGGCGGTGCGCGCGTGGAAGAAATCGCGTATGGTTGGCGCGACTGAGCGGGCGAGCGCGCGGATCGTTCTTCGGTTCTGCTCGTCGGCTTCAGGCGGCTTTCACGCGGACATAAGATCCGGGTGCGTCCTCGAGCACGGGAAGGCCACCCTCGCCTGGCCGGCGCGCAGGTACCATGGGGCCCGAGCGCGCTGCCATCCATTCCGCCCAATCGTTCCACCACGAGCCTTTGTGATGAACGGCACCGGCCAGCCAGGCGTCGGGATCCGGCGGTAGCTCGTCATTGGTCCAATATCCGTATTTGCTCGAAGCCGGCGGGTTGATGATCCCGGCGATGTGACCGGAGCCCGCGAGGACGAAACGCTTTTCTCCTCGGTAGAGCTGCGTAGCGGCGTAGGTGGACTTCCAGGGCGCGATGTGATCCTCGCGGGTCGAAACGATGTACACGGGCAGGTCGATCCTGCGCAGATCGATGGGTATTCCGGCGAGGACAATTCCGCCGGGCTCGACGAGCTTGTTCTCGTAATAGAATTTCCTCAGATAGAAACTGTGCATCGCAGCGGGCATGCGCGTACTGTCAGAGTTCCAATACAACAGATCGAAGGGGAAGGGGTCTTTGCCTAGCAAGTAATTGTTGACGACAAAAGACCAGATGAGATCATTCGCTCGCAAAAGATTGAAGGTGGTGGCCATCTCCGAACCTTCGAGATAGCCGCGTTTGGCCATGAGCTCTTCCAGCGCCGTGAGTTGCTCTTCGTCGATGAACACCCCGAGCTCGCCCGGCTCTTTGAAGTCGACCAGCGTGGTGAAGAAGGTCGCGGCGCCGATCCGGTCGTCGCCTTTCGCTTTCATCCAGGCGAGCGTGGTGGCGAGCAGCGTGCCGCCCAGACAATAGCCGATGGCATTGCTCTGTTTCTCCCCCGTGGCCTTTTCGATCGCGTCGAGCGCGGCGAGCGGACCTTCGAGCATGTAGTCCTCGAACGTCTTGTGCGCCAACCGTTCGTCGGGATTGACCCAGGAGACGACGAAGGTCGTGAAGCCGCGATCGACGCAGAACTTGACGAAGCTGTTCTGAGGCTGGAGATCGAGGATGTAGTATTTGTTGATCCACGGCGGAACGATGAGCAGGGGTTTCTGGTACACCTCCCGTGTCACCGGCTCGTACTGGATCAGCTGCACGAGCTCGTTCTGATAGACGACCTTGCCGGGCGTCGTGGCGATGTTGCGCCCGACCTCGAAGGCGTCGTAATCGGTCATCTTGATCGCCAGGCGACCGCGCCCGCGCTCGAGATCTTCGAGCATGTTCTTCAACCCGCGGAGCAAGTTCTCGCCGCGGGTCTCCAGCGTCGCTTGCAGGACCTCCGGATTGGTCAGAACGAAATTCGTAGGCGCCAGGGCGTCGACGAACTGGCGCGTGTAAAATTCGACTTTCTGCCGCGTCTTGGGATCGAGGCCCTCGGCTTCGCTCGCCGTCTGGAGCAGGAAGCGCGCAGCCAAAAGATAAGATTGTTTGATGAAGTCGAAGATGACGTTGTCCGACCACGCCGGATCCTTGAACCGTCGATCGCTGCGCTCGGGTACGATCACCGGCTCGACGTCCTGCCCCAACATCCGCTGGGTCGTCGCCTGCCACAACCGAAGGTAGTCGTGCCAGAGTTCGAATTGCGCGCGAAAGAGATCCGCGGGCCGCGTCATCAGCTCTTGGAGGAGTTCGAGGAACGCGCTGCCGATCGCACCCGCGCCCAACGGCGGCGCCGCCGGTTCGACGAGATGCTGGCGGCGCAGGAACTCTTCGACGAGCGTCCGGCTCTTGGCCGCGATCTCGCTCATGATGCGGACGAGTTCCTCGGGTTGCGCCCCGCGTTCCGCTTCCGATTGCTCAGCCATCGGACGATCCCCTAACATCCGCGCCGAAGCTCGGCCCGGCCAAAAACGGTGACACCGAACATGCGAGCCAAGGGCGCCAGACCCCCGCGAGAGGTAGACGAACCGGGCGCCGACGCCAACCGCGACCCGGCGATGCGGAGGGCGTCCCGGCATCGCTCCGCTGCGCGATATCCGGTCCGTCGCACACGCGGCCGCTCGTGGCGCTGGTGGTTCCTCGGCTGCGGGTTTCTTTCCGCTTGTGCTGTGGCACCGGGGACGCCCTCGCTACACGAGGTCCCGTCGCGACCGCGGATGGGCTACACCGTCGAGCAGCGCCGCGACATCGCCAACGCCTTGCTCGCCGATCGCGAAGAGGCGCGTTGGGAAGGCGAGCAGCTGCGGTTTCGAACCGGCAAGACCGCGCTGCCACCGCCCCCGGAACCGGCCCGGCCCGCGCTCTCGCCGCCGCGCGTCGAGCCGCCCCCCGCACCACGACCGCCCGTGAACGTCGAATCGGCGATCGTCGCCGAGCGCATGCGCGCCGAGACCGACGACGGCAGCCTCAACGCTTTCTTGCGCCGCCTCGTGCACGGCCGTCCGACGCCCCGAGAGCCCGACGAACCCCCGTCTTGGCGGGCGGAAGCCGCAGCGCCGCCATCCTCGGCAGCGAAGGACGAGAAAGAACCCGCTCCGCAGAAGCCGCCCGCGCGAGCCGAGAAGGCCGAGGAGCCTCCGGCCCTCGACCGCTTTCTCGAGTTCCTCGGCGGCGTGCTCGCCGTCGGTCGAACCCCCGCACCTCCCGAGCCGGCCCCGGATGCCGCCGCGGACGCGAGCGCGGCGCGCGCCGAGCCGGCGGCCGCGGCCTCGGCGAGGGCGGCACCGACGACCGCACCGAACGCTCCCGTCGCGCCCGTGGTCTCGCGCGGGGAGCACGTCGATCGCGAAGAGGCACGACGGGCTCTCCCGCGACCCCGACCTCCACACGCCGGCGCGAGCCCCGAGAACGGGCCGTCGCCGGTGCTCGCGGCGATCTCGTTTCCCGCGGGTGGGGCGAGCCCGATGTCGGATGCGCGCGAGGAGGTCCGTCGAGCCGTCGACAAGGCGCGGACGGCGGAAGGCGGGATCGAGGTCGTGGGGCACGGCGCCCATCCGGCCCTCGCTCTCGAAAGAGCGCGTGCCGTCGCCCGGCTGGTGCTGGAAGCCGGCGCGCCGGCCGAGCGCGTGAGCCTGCGCGCCGCCGGACCGGGCGACCGGGTCGAATTGCTCTTGCGCAGCCGCTAGATTGGGGGCGGGGCCAGCTTCGCGATCAGTCGGCGACGCAGAGCTGCTCTTGGACGCCCAATCCCTGTACGCCGAGCCGCATGCGATCCCCCGGCTTGAGAAAGACCGGTTCGGGCTTGACGCCCATGCCCACGCCCGGCGGCGTGCCGGTGGAGATCAGATCGCCCGGGTAGAGCGTGAAGAACTGGGAGAGATAGTGAACCAGGAAGCGCACGCCGTAGACCATAGTCCGCGTGTTGCCGTTCTGGTACCGGTGCCCGTTGACTTCGCACCACAAATCCAAATTCTGCGGGTCGGGCACCTCGTCGGCGGTGACCAGCCAAGGTCCGATCGGACCGAAGGTGTCACAGGATTTCCCTTTGTCCCAGGTGCCGTGGCGATTGAGCTGGAAGTCGCGTTCGGAGACGTCGTTGACCACGCAATAGCCGGCGACGTGGTCCATCGCCTCTTCGAGCGGGATGTACTTCCCTTTTTTGCCGATCACGACACCGAGCTCGACTTCCCAATCGGTCTTCGTCGAGCCGCGGGGGATCCGGACCTCGTCATAGGGTCCCGAAATCGCGCTGTTGGCCTTGAGGAAGAGTACCGGCTCGGGCGGGACTTTCGCTCCGGTCTCGGCGGCGTGGTCGGAGTAGTTGAGGCCGATGCACAGGAACTTGCCGACGTTCGCCACGCAGGGGCCGATCCTCGGCGTACCCGGAACGAGCGGAAGGGTGCTCGGGTCGAGCGCGCGTAGTTGGGCGAGCCCTTCGGGCGTGAGCGTCTGCCCCCCGATGTCCGGTACCACGCCCGAAAGATCGCGAATACGACCTTCGGCGTCGAGCATCCCGGGGCGTTCCTCGCCCGTGGGGCCCCACCGCAACAGCTTCATCGCCGATTCTCCCCGCTGACCGAGGCGACGGTAAGGAGCACGCGCCTTCGCGTCCGGCAACCCCGGCCGGCGCCGATCCCCGTTGCGCGTCAGAAGCGCAGCCGGAACAGCATCCGATGGCGGTATCGTTCGCCCGGACGCAAGATCGCGGAGGGAAAGTGCGGGTGGTTCGGAGCGTCGGGAAGCGCCTCGGTTTCGAGGCACAGACCGGCGCGCGGGCCGTAACGGACGCCGCCGCGTCCGGGCACGTCGAGGTGGATGGCGCTGTAGACTTGCACCGCCGGCTGATCCGACCACAGCTCCAAGGCCCGACGGCTTCGCCGGTGTTCGAGCGTACCGATGCGCCGGAAACCGACGCCCGGGACGAGGAAGCAGTGGTCGAGCGCGGGCGGACCGCGGTCGTCGAGCCGGCGCGGCGCGCGATAGTCGAGGGGCGTTCCGTCGACCGCGAGGATCCGTCCGGTCGGAATCAGATCGGCGTCGACCTCCAGCACGCGGTCGGCCGCGAGCTCGAGGTGATGGTCGTCGATGGTGCCGCCGCCCGCGAGGTTCCAATAGCTGTGATGGACGAGATTCACCGGGGTAGGGGCGTCGGTCGTCGCCTCGAGCTCGATCGCCAGGCCTTCCTCCTCGAGCGCGTAGGTACAAGAAACCTCCAGGCGACCGGGATAGCCGTTGTCGCCATCGGGCGAGACGATCGCGAGGCGGACCGCCTCGGCGCCCGCCACCCTCTCGAGCGACCAGATCCGATGCGAGAGAGCCCCGGGTCCGCCGTGGAGATGGTGCCGACCGTCTTGGTTGCACGGCAGTCGGAACAATCGGCCGTCGAGCCAGAAGCGACCGTGGGCGATCCGGTTGGCGAAGCGTCCCACTGTCGCGCCCAGATAGCCGGGCCGGCGGGCGTATTCCTCCGGGCGATCGTAGCCGAGCACGAGGTCGACCGGCTCGCCGCACGATCCGGGAACGCGCAGCCACTGCAAGGTCGCACCGAAGCTCGACACCGCCGCCTCGAGACCGCGGCGCCCGCGCAACAACGCGCGCATCACCGTGCCTTCTTCGACCGTTCCGGCCGGTTCGACGAGCACAGCCATGAACCTCTCCGCTTGATCGGCTTCACGGTTCTGCCAGTCTCGTCGTCGTCGAGCCAGCCGATCGGGATCGCGATGCGCTCGTACCCCTCGCGTCTTTTCGCTTCGATCGCTTCGGTCTGCGTGTTCGTCGCACTGTGCGGTCGTGCCCGGGCCGCTCCCGACCCGGTGCAGCTGCAACAGGTGGTCGAGCCCAACCGGCCGGGCGGGGTCCTCTTGCAGATCGACCGCAACAGGATCGCCACGGTCGTGGTCGACAAGACGGCCGGCCAGGAGCACGTCGTCTCGATCACCATGGATCGCGACCAGAAACCGCGATTCGTCCTGCGCTGTGTCGACTTGGCCGCTGCACGGCTCGTGCTCGAGGCCTTGCGCGTCGACGGGCCGCCGAATGTCGATCTCACGGGGCGTTGCCGGTTCTGAAGCCCCGATGCGCGAAAAGCAGAGCCGAACCGTCCTCTCGCTCTTCAGTGCGACGACGAGCGGCTCCATATAGAGTGCGATCCTGACGATCGTACGCGAGGGACCTGACCGAGGCGCGAGCACTCGGAGCGGCTCGTCGCGCGATGTGTGGCAACGTCGGGGAGGGAGCCTCGGACCACAGCATGCTCGAGCTGCGAACGACCCGACGCGCGGTCGCGGGTTTGGCCCTCGTCCCCTGGGCGGTCCGCGCGATCCGTGGAGCCGAGTCCCCGCAGACGACGCCGTTCTCGTTCGAGCGGTTGATCGAGCGGACGCGGGAGCTCGCGGCGCGCTCCTACCAGCCGCCGCGCGAGGTGCCGGAATGGCAATCGGCCCTGTCCGCGGAAGCTTGGCGCAAGATCCGGCTCAAGCCGGAGTGGACGATCTGGAGCGACTCGCCGGGCTATCGCGTTCGTCCCTTTCCTTGCGGTTGGATCTATCGTCACCCGGTGCAGCTTTACGTGGTCGAGGACGGCCTCGCTCGACTGTGGTCCGCGGTGGCCGACCATTTCGAGCTGGGCGAGTTCGCCGCGCGCACCGCGGCGGCCGAGGACCTCGGCGTGGCCGGCTTTTCCGTCCACTTTCCCCTGGTCGCGGCGGATCAGTTCGATCCTTTGTTGACCTTTCTGGGAGCGAGTTACTTCCGTGCCGTCGGCCGCGGTACGAGCCCCGGCGCCGGCGCACGCGGGCTCGCGCTCGACACCGGGCTCGGCCGGCCGGAGGAGTTCCCCGCCTTCCGCGAATTCTACCTGGTTCGGCCCCAGCAACCCTTCGATCCGCTCACTCTGTACGCGTTGCTCGACAGTCCTCGCGTCGCCGGCGCTTATCGCTTCGAGGTCGTGGTACGCGAGCAGACCAGGATCGACGTCGACGTCAACCTGTTCTTCCGCGCTCCGGTCGAGCAGGTCGGCATCGCTCCCTTGAGCGCGATGTTCCAGTTCGGGTCGCACGATCGGACGGGCGTCGACGATGTCCGCCCGGCGGTTCACGACGTCGAGGGCCTCGCGATGTGGACCGCCGCGGGTGAACTCCTGTGGCGGCCCGTAGCCAATCCGAGCGAACTCCGACTTTCCGTTCTCGTCGACGAGAACCCGCGCGGCTTCGGTCTTCTCCAGCGCAACCGCGACTTCCGAGCCTTCGAGGACCTCGACGGGCGGTTCGAGACCAAGCCCAACCTGTGGGTCGTTCCCCGCGGTACCTGGGGCAAGGGCTCGGTTCGTCTCATCGAAGTGCCGAGCCAAGACGAGCGGCGCGACAACATCGTCGCCTTCTGGACGCCGGCGCACCCGGTCGTCGCCGGGCAGGAGTTGCGCTTCGCATATGGTCTCGTCTGGTCGTCGGGCCCGCCCATCGAGCTCTCGGTCGGCCGCACCCGGACGACTCGGATCGGCTCCGTTCCGAGCGGGGTTGGCCGCCGGGTGGTGATCGAATTCGAGCGTCCTCCCGGTGCGCCTTCGGCTTCGGACATCACGGCGCGCGTCGGCGTGGCGAACGGAAAACTCGCAGCCGTTTCCGTGCGCGATCATCCGCTCGTGCCCGCTTGGCGCGTGAGCTTCGACGTCGAGCCGGCCGGCACCGGACCGGTCGAGATGCGCTGCGTCCTGTTCGCGGGCGATCGGCCCGTGAGCGAGACGTGGATCTACCGTTTGGACAAGAGTTGAAGGACCCCGAAGAGGTCCGCGAGGAACCACGATGTCGTCCGCCACTTCGGATCAGCTCGGCTCCCTCGAAGCGCGCTGGGCGGAGCGTTGGCGCGTCGCTCTCGAGCGCACGAGCGCTTATCTCGAAGCCGCCGGCCTCGAGCGGGCCGAGGCGGAGGCGACCGCGGCGGAGCTGATCGCCCCTCTCGCCGCTCAACAGCGGCCCGAAAGCGAGGCCGAAGCGGTCCGGCTCGCGCTCGAGGAGGCGCAGCGGGCGCTCGCGCGCGCACCGGTCGTCACGGGCGAGGAGCGCCTCGCCCCGTCGAGTGCGCCTGGTGCCATCCGACGGCAATCGCTGGCGCCCGCTCTGCGATGGCGCCGGGGGCGTTGGCTCCCGCGCCCCGTCCTGATCCCCCGCGAGACGCGCGAAGGCGCGAGCCGCACGGCGCGCGGGCGGTTCGTACCACCGGCCATCGACCCCGTTGCCCGTCGTCGTCGGGCGACCTTCTTCGTCCTGATCGTCGCGACGACCGTCTGGGGGACCTGGACGCTCGCCCAGATCTTGGGCGTGAACGGCCTGTCGGCGGTCGATCTCGCGCATCTCGGCGTCTTTTCGCTCTTGATGCTCTGGCTGGCCCAGTCGTTCTGGACCCTGGCGGCGGGCTTCGTCGTGCTCCTCTTGCGCTGGCTGCGTCGACGGCCGCAGCCGATGGCGCTTCCCGATCCGAGCGATGCGGCGGGTCGGGTGGCCATCGTCATGCCGATCTACAACGAGGACACGGAGCGCGTGTTCAACGGTCTGCTCGCCATGTGGCAGGACCTGCGGCGCACCGCTCCCGAAGACCGCCGCTGCGATCTGTTCGTCTTGTCCGATACGACCGATCCCGACATCTGGCTCGCCGAAATCGAAGCGTGGCGGCGTCTGAGGCAGCTCGTCGGCGACACCGACCGCATCTTTTATCGGCGGCGCGACCGCAACGTGGGCCGCAAGACGGGCAACATCGAGGATTTCCTCACGCGCTTCGGCGCCAATTACGCTTATATGGTCGTCTTGGACGCCGACAGTCTGATGACCGGGGCGTCCATCCTGGAACTCATCCGCCGCATGGACGAGAACCCGAGAGTCGGACTGATTCAGGCTCCGCCGAAACTCGTCCGCGGCAAGACGCTGTTCGCCCGTATCTTGCAGACCGCGGGCGAACTCTATGGGCCGCTTTCGGCGACCGGTCTCGCCTACTGGGCACGTGGCGAAGGCAATTATTGGGGCCACAACGCGATCATCCGCATCCGCCCGTTCATGGAATTGTGCGGCTTGCCCGCTCTACCGGGGCGCGCACCGCTGGGCGGGCCGATTCTGAGCCACGACTTCGTCGAGGCGGCGCTCATGCGCCGGGGCGGCTGGCAGGTGTGGATCGCCGACGACCTCGGGGGATCCTACGAGGAGCCGCCGCCCACCGTCGAAGACTTCGCGGTGCGCGATCGGCGCTGGTGCCAGGGCAATCTCCAACACGCGCGGGTGCTCGTCGCTCGTCACTTGCACTGGGTGAGCCGATTGCACCTCGCGATCGGGATCATGTCCTATATCACCTCGCCTCTCTGGGCGCTCTTTCTTCTTCTGTCTGCGCTGCAGGCCTGGGAACTCACCCAGCGTGAACCGATCTACTTCGCCGAGGGCTGGCCCTTCCCGATCCTTCCGGTGTCGGTCGCCAACGAAGCGCTGCTCTTGCTCGCCGTCACGCTCGGGCTTCTGTTCGTTCCCAAATTGCTGGGCCTCCTCCTCGCCCTGCTCGACGGCCCGCGTAGGCGAGCCCTGGGCGGCGGGGCGCGGTTGATCGCGAGTGCACTCATCGAAACGCTCTATTCGGCGCTGTTGGCACCGGTCATGATGGTGCTGCACAGCTGGTTCGTGCTTTCGATCCTCTCGGGCGTGTCCATCGAGTGGAAGCCGCAGCGGCGCAGAGCCGGCGCGAGCGCGCTGGCCACCGCCGTGCGGACCTTCTTCTGGCCCACGGCGATCGGAGCTGGCGCTGCGATCGCGGCTTGGATCGCGACGCCGCTTTTGTTCTGGTGGCTGTTGCCGGTCACCGCCGGCCTCGTGCTCGCGGTGCCGCTCGCGCTTTTGGGGGCGAGCGAGCGGTTGGGCGAGGCGGCTGCGCGCGCTCGCCTTCTGCTCGTGCGCGAGGACAGCGAGCCGCCGACGGTGATGTGGGAACTCGATCACCGCCGCTTCGTGGCCGAACACGAACCTCCCCTCGCGCGCTTCGTGCGTACCGTCATGGAGCCGCAAGCCCATGCTCTGCATCTGCGGCTCGTGCGCGCCTTCAGCACTCGGCCTCCGATCCCGCCCAAAGAACGCAGGCTCCTCGAACGCAAAGCCGTCCATCTCGGGCCGGAGCACCTGGAAGCGGCCGAGCGCCGATCGATTCTCGAAGATCCGGAACTCCTCGAACGTTTGCACCTCGAGGCCTGGGTGCATTGGCCCGAGGAGCAGCCCGAGCTCCTCGCGTTCTTGCGACGCGATCGCGCCCGCGCCGGCGCCGAGCCGTCGCGGCCGCCGGAAGAGCCCGGGCGCGGGGTGGGCGTAGCCGCCTGAACCCTCAAGCGGAGCCGAGGGGCAAGAGCGCCTGCGTTTCTGCTTCGGAGAAGTGCTGGGCGCGGACGAGATCGGCGAAGACGCCTCCTTTGCGCACGAGTTCCTCGTAGGTTCCCTGTTCGACCAGCCGGCCGCGGTCGAGGACGAGGACGAGGTCGACGTCGCGGATCGTCGAGAGACGATGCGCGATGATCAACACCGTCCGGTTGCGCATCACGGCCGCGAGCGCCGCCCGCAGCCTTTCCTCGGTCCGCGCATCGAGGGCGCTCGTCGCCTCGTCCATGAGCAGGATCGGCGGATCCCTGAGGAGAGCGCGCGCGATCGCGAGCCGTTGCCGTTCTCCACCCGAAAGCCGCGCGCCCCCTTCGCCCAACACCGTCTCGAAACCCTCGGGCAGGGCGCGCACGAACTCGTGCGCCTGGGCGAGCCGAGCCGCCGTCTCGAGCTCGGCCGCGGAGGCATCGGGCTTGCCGATCCTGAGGTTCTCGGCGATCGAGCGTTGGAAGAGCGTGCTGTGTTGGAAGACCACGCCGATGTTGCGCCGCAGAGAGGCGAGGGTCGCATCGCGGATATCGTACCCATCGATCGTGATCCGACCCGAATCCGGATCGTAGAGGCGAAGGAGAAGCGCGAGCATCGTACTCTTCCCCGCACCCGAGCTCCCGACGATAGCCACCCTGGTGCCCGCCGGGATGCGGACCGAGAGATCGAAGAGCGCGGGCTTACCAGGTCGATAGGCGAAACAGACGCGGTCGAAGACGATCTCCCCTCGCAGGCGCGGCAGTTCGATCGCGTCCGGTCGCTCGACCACGGTGCTCGCGGTGTCGAGCACCGAGAAGAACTCGGCCAGCGCCGGCCGCTGGAAGAAAAGAGCGCGGAAGAAGCCGAGCACCGATTCGAGCCGGCCGATGAGCAACGTCGCGAAGCCCATGAACGTGACGATCTCGCCCACGCTCGCCGCGCCGTTGCGCACGAGGAAGGCGCCGAGCGCGAAGATCGCGAGCGTGGCCACGGTCGAGGCGGCGCGGGTGAGCACGCTCAGAAGCGCCCACCAGCCGAGCACGGGAAACTGAGCCGCCAACAGGCGATCCGCGACTTCCCGGAGCGCGCGCACCTCGGCTCCCAGCCGTACGAAGCTCTGGATCAAGACCACGTTGCCGAGCGCGTCGCCGGCCCGCTGCGCGAGGTCCGAATGGTGCCGCTCGACCTCCCACTGGAGCGTGTGCGTGCGGTGGATGACGGCACCGGTCACGATCGCGAAGACGGCGACGAGCCCGATCAAGAGGAGCCCCAAGCGCCAGTTCAAAAGAAGAGTGAGCGGCAGCAGGACGAAGAGCGCGATCAGATTGGCGAAGTGCTCGCGGAAAAAGCCCAGCCAGACGGCGAAGAGATGGTCCGTTCCGGTGAGCATGATTTTCAGAAGACGCGCCGAATGGGTGGCATCGTGGAAAGCCGGAGGCAGTTGCAGCACGTGTTCGAAAAAGGCGGAGAGCGCGGCGAGCCGACGCCGATGCGCGAGCCGGTCCGCTTGCCAGGCGACCGCGATCGAAAGACAGATGCCGCCGAGACCCGCCACCGCCCACGAGGCGAGGAGAGTTCCGGTCGTATCGAACGGCTCGGCACGTCCCGACCCCGTCAACAAGTCGACCACGCGGCCGAACAGGATCGGCTCGACATAGCCGAGCGCAGCCGCGAACAGATTGGCGACGAGAAGCATCGCTACGACCCCGCGCTCGGGCCGCAGCAAGCCCAAGACCCTTCTGTACAGCGCGACGAAGCCCGGTGTCGTCTGCGCCACGGCGTCCTCCGCGGGCCTCGGAGCTCCCGACAACGTTCTGCGCGAGAGCTAAATCGAGTCCCCTTTCCTGCCCAGACCGGCGCGAATGCCGCCGAGCGCTCCGTAGAGCAAAAATCGGGCGGGCTCGGAGGGGGAGAAACGCGCGACCGGACCACTCTCTTTCGGTCGTGGCGAGGAAAGAGGCGTCCGACGCGGCTGGGGCCGCGTCTCGGAAGAGCCGGGAGCGCGGATGCGGCCCGTCTTCCTGCCGCGCGCGACCCCGGACGTCGCCGCGCGCGATCGACCACATCGGGTGCAGAAGGAAGCCCGCGATTTTCGCGCGCGGCTCGGCCGCGGATCGGGTGCCGGACCGCGTGCCGTTTCACTTTTGCACGGCTCGAAAAAAGCGCGGAGGCTCGGGGGCGAGGTTCACGCCCGGGCTCGGGCGGCGAGGGAGGCGAGCTTGGCCCGGAAGGCCGGCGAGTCGAGCACCGCGCGGTTGACGACCGAGCTCGGCGGGCGGCCCGAGAGCAGGTCGAGCACGTGGCGGACGTCGGCCGCGCCGTTGCCGGCGAAGCACTGATCGGTCCAGCACAGCGCGTGCGGGGTCACGATGACGTTGTCGAGCGCGAGGATCGGTTCGTCGGCCGGACACGGCTCTTCTTCGAACACGTCGAGCCCGGCACCGGCGAGGCGCCCTTCGACGAGCGCCCGATACAAGGCTTTCTGGTCGACCACCGGGCCACGCGCAGTGTTGATGAGATAAGCGGTGGGCTTCATGAGCGCGAGCTTGTCGGCGTCCACGAGGTGGTACGTCGCGGGAGAAAGCGGAACCGAAATCGACAAGAAATCGCTTTCGCGGAAAAGGGTCTCGATGTCGACGAGTTCGACGCCGAGTTCGCGCGCCATCGCCGGATCGACATTAGGATCGTGGGCGATGTGACGCATGCCGAAAGGCGCGGCGAGACGAAAGACCTCGGTACCGATATTGCCCAGGCCGAGTTGTCCGAGCGTCCGCCCGACGAGCCCGATCCCCATGTGATCGGCGCGCTTGGCCCAACCGGCCGGGCCCTGACGACACAGCCGATCCTTGATCAACAGCTTCTGGGAGAGCGCGAGGACGAAGGTGACGATGGAAACGGCCACCGGCCGGCGCACGCCCTCCGGAGTGATGGCGAGGGCGATTGCGGCCTCGGTGCAGGCGTCGACGTCCACGCTGTCGTAACCGACGCCGAAACGCGCGACGAGCGCGAGCTTGCCGTCTTTGGGTATCGACTTGCGGGTGAAACGCGGCAAGAGCAGGATCAACGCGTCGCAGCCTTCGAGCCCTTCGGCCGGCATTTCGCCATCGACGGGATCGACGTACACGATCTCGACGTCCTCGCGGCTCGCAAGCGGCGAAAGGTCGAACATCGGGTAGGTCGGCGTCCCGTCGGGCTTCCTGAAATCGCCGCTGAGTGCCACGCGATAGCGGGCCATGGACGTCCTCCCTGCACGACGAGCGTACGTTTCCTCCCCCGTTTTCGCTCTCTTCCGCGCGTAGCACCGCCCAAAGTGGCGGTCGAGGCGGCGAACGGCGGGTCTGCCGCGCGCCCGATCGCAGGAGGCGCGTCGCGGTGGCAGGACTCGAGCGGCATCGAGGGCCCCCGGCGGCGGGATCCGAAAACCGCGGCATCGAAGAGGCGAAAAGATCGAGGTCTCATCGCGTGCCATCTGTCTTCGAAGAACGGAAGAACTCGTACCGGAACGACGCGAAGTCCGCGCCGGTCCCCTCGGCTGCACTCTCGAAGGGGGCAACCTCCGCTGGATC